>NZ_RYZH01000022.1 GCF_003977685.1 Tautonia sociabilis
CATCGGGGGGGCCCTTCGGGGTGCTGGCGATTGTCGCTGTGACCCAGTCCACCACGAAGGTGCCTCCCCTTCCATCGAAACTGTCAACCGGGCCCACCCCCATTTCGGCTCTCTTTGCGACAGAGCCTGTGCTCGGCGGAGCGTTCCAGCAGGTGGTCAACGGGCTGGTCGAGTTCGTGCTCATGCCGATGCTCAGCTATGTCACCCCGGAGGTGGAGACGCTGGCCGACTGGACGATTGGCCGAATCCGGATCGGAGCGTTTCTCGCCGCGATCGTGAACTTCGCGCTGATCGCGATCGCCCTGTTCCTGGTCATCAGAAAGGTGATCGGCTCAATCCGCAAGGCCATCGACCCGCCCGACCCGTCCGAGCCGACGACCAAGGAGTGCCCGTTCTGCCTGTCGAAGATCCCTGATCAGGCGAGCCGGTGTGCGTATTGCACGTCCGACCTTCCCCCGGTTCTGAAACCGGCGCGGGGAGGGGTGCCGGGGGCCTGATCCAGGTGGCGAGCGGGCGGCTGGGGCCGTTGACGATCGGCCGTTGTGGAAGCACACTCCTCGGGTCGGACCCCCTCCCCTGCCCCGCCCATCGACCCGGACGATCGCGATGCGGTATGCCCTGAAGGACTCCCGCCTGGGTCTGAGGAATTCGACGACCCGATTGCCCTTCCGTTACGGAGCGGCGACGCT
Source organism: Tautonia sociabilis (assembly GCF_003977685.1). Taxonomy (GTDB): domain Bacteria; phylum Planctomycetota; class Planctomycetia; order Isosphaerales; family Isosphaeraceae; genus Tautonia; species Tautonia sociabilis. The sequence goes on from NZ_RYZH01000022.1 coordinate 690, forward strand.
CAGCCGATGCCCCCAGGCGTTGCTGGAGGTGACGATCGAGGTCGAGGGCCGGCCCCATCGGGGCTGGTCGGGCGATTGCCTGCCTCCGGGCTGGTTCGACAAGACGCCGGGCCGGTCGTACCGCGAGCAGGTCGCCGACCTGATCGGCTCGGTCGCCATCGCCCGGTCGGCGTTCGCCGAGATTGCCCGCAAACCAATCGGGTTCTTCGACTCCTGGCTGGAGGCGGATCGATACTCCCGGACCGAGGGGGAGCGTCGGAGATTCAACCCGTTGCTGGCCGGCTTCGGGGTGAGCCTGGTCGAGCGGGCGATCATGGATGCGCTGGCCCGGGCCGCCGGGCTTGGCTTCTCGGCGGCGATCCGGCGCGACCTGTTCCGGATCGAGCCGGGGAAGGTCCATCCGGAGTTGACCGGTCTGCGACCGGCCGATTGGTTGCCCGATCGGCCGAGGGAATCGGTCCTCGTCCGCCATACCGTCGGGCTGCTCGACCCGCTGACCGCCTCGGAGATCGCCGAGGAAGCGCGAGTCGATGACGGGCTGCCCCAGGCGCTGGAGGAGTCCATCGATCGATGCGGGTTGCGGGGGTTCAAGATCAAGCTCTCGGGAGAGACGGACTGCGACCGGGACCGCCTCGCTCGGATCGCGGCGATCCTCGATCGCCTGGGAGAACGCCCGGCGATCGTCACGCTCGACGGCAACGAGCAGTTCAAGGACGCCTGGGCGGTGTGTTCGCTGTTCGAGTCGCTGCGATCGGAGCCGAGCCTCAATCGGCTGCTGGACCGGGTCGTCGCCATCGAGCAGCCGTTGGAGCGCTCGATCGCTCTCGACTCGAGTCACTCGGAGGCCATCCGGGCCCTCTCGGCCTGGAGGCCGGTGATCATCGACGAGTCGGACGGGTCCTCGGACGCCTACCCAAAGGCGCTGGAAGTCGGCTACCGGGGGGTGAGCAGCAAGAGTTGCAAGGGGCCGGTCAAATCGTTGTTGAATGCCGGCGTGACGTGGGTGCGGAACGATCGAGGCGCTCGGACGGATCTGATCATGACGGGAGAGGACCTGTGCTCGGTTGGGGTCGTCCCGGTGCAATCGGATCTCTGCCTGGTCGCGACGCTTGGCCTGGGGCACGTCGAGCGGAACGGTCACTACTATCACCCCGGGCTGTCGTACCTCCCCGAGGCCGACCGTCGGGCGGCGCTGGCGGCGCACCCCGATTTTTACGCCGAGCAGGGCACGATCATCGGCCCGGCCGTCCGCGACGGCCGCTTCGAGATTGGCTCGCTTCGCTGCGCCGGTTTTGGTTTCGCGGTGGAGCCGAGCTTCGAGTCGTACACCAGCGAGGAGGACTGGCGATTCGAATCACTCGGTCTCGACGACCTCCCCGGGCCGACCGGCTGAGTGATCAGTCGACCAGCCCGCGACGCTTGAGGCTGGGGCGGCAGTAGTCGAGCAGCCCGAGTTCGGTGAGCTCCTCGACGATCAGCTCCCGGGAGGGGATCACGAGTGAGGCGCGGACGCCATCGAGCAGGGCGCCGACAAACAGCTCTCGGGCACGGAACAGGGCCTCTCGGACCCAGGCGGAGGAGATCGGTTTCCCCAGTTCTGCGGACAGGAGAACGGCGAGTTCCGGGGACCGCTTCCCGGGATTACGGGAGCGGATTTGAAGAACGGTGTGCAGGGGCTGGCCGGTCTGCTCCTGGTGTCGGGAGAGGGCGGCCCAGGCCTGAGCCATCAACTCCCGTCGCCAGCTCTCGGTGAACTGCCGGTCGAAGTCGGGCAGCTCCTGCTCGGGAGCGATCGGCTCGGGGACATCGTCGGAGTCGATTGAGACGGCCGATTGTCGACGACGCTTCCGGAGGTGATCAAGCATCAGATTCCGCAGGGCTCGCTTCAGAAAGTCCCGGAAGCGGCCCCGAGTGGGATCGGCGCGATGGAGGTCGCCGCGGAGGAAACGGAGGGCGAACTCCTGGTCAAGTTCGGCGGCGAGGTCGGGGTCTCGGAGCGCGCCGAGGAGGTAGCGGTGCACGGCGCCGGCGTACCGGGCCATGAGCCGGGTCTGGGCGGCCGAGACCTCGGCGGGGGGGCCATTGTGGGCCTGAAAGACCAGGTCCCATTCGGTCGAGATGCGGCTCAGGTAAGCAGATTCGTTTCGCATCGCCGGGTACCTCGCCTCAGATTAAGGTCGGAGATCGGCGTGTTTGGATCGGGTTATCACCTCGCGCGAGTGTCTATTGTATCGATCACCCGAGGCCGGGCGATATGGACTCCATCCGGGTCTCGGCCTCGAATCGGCCCGATCGTCGGGAATGCCTGTCGGTACGAAAAAAATGAAAGGAAAGTCCTAACAGTGCCGAGCGGCCGCCGTATGGGAAGGTGAGCGATCGTCGGCTCCATGCTCGCGGAGGGGGCCGCCGGGCCTGAGACGAATCGTCGGCCCGATCGAGATCGATCCGCCTGCGGAGCTCCCACCGATCCAGGGGCGAGCCCGGGGGTGGTCCGCGCCTGGCATACCCCGGGAAGGGGAGGAAAGTCATGGAGACGGTCGTCGTCATGGTTCGGGACGAGCACCCTCTGATCCAACTCGGCCTCCTCGACCCGCTGTTCCTGGTCGAGGGCGTGGCGATCAGGGTCGTCGGTGTCACGGGACGTCCCTCTCGTCGGCGCTTGCTCTCGTCGCGCAACCGTCGGGCCCTCCGGTTGATCACGCGGGGAGGGGGCATTGCCGAGCTCGCCGATCGGCTCCGGCTTCCGCTGGAGCGAGCTGAGGCCATTCATGAGGAGCTGATCAGGATGCTGGGACTGGACCGGATCGTCTCCCAGGTTCGGGCTGCCTTCGGCGCCCGGATGCTCGGGGATGGCGAGATGCTGCTCCGCCGACCGGAGGCCCGTGATCTCCACCCGTCCGAGGTGTCCTCGACTCCGGAGCGAACGATGACCGATCTCGACCTGGTGCGTGTCTTCTTCCCTGACGCGGAGGCCCGGCGGCGGGACGGGGGCTGGGAGATCGTCTCCGATCCGCAGCACCGCTCCCACCGGCTGGGAGAGGGAGCGACCGAGGCCGAGGCCTGGTCCTCGGCCGTGCTCCGACTCTGGAAGGATGACTGGTTCCGCCCGCTCATCGTGCAGATCCGATCGATGGCGGCCGAGGATCAGGGAGGGGCTTGACCCGGGCCCTCCCGCCTTGCGATGCTCAACTCCGGCCTGCCCGATCGGCCGAGCGGAGGCATCGCTGTGATCCGGACGACCGTCGTCGGCAGCTATCCCGCCCCGAGCTGGTTGCGTGCCTTCCCGTCCCGGGAGGCCCGGCTCGATGCCCTGCGATCGGTCCTGAAGATCCAGGAACTCGCCGGCCTGGACGTGATTGGCGACGGCGAGCTTGGCCGATTCGACCCGAATCATCCCGAAACCAACGGGATGATCGATGCCTTCGTTCGTCCGATGGGTGGCGTCTCGGTGGAGCCGACCACCGAGCAGGTCCGCCGCTGGCGGGCCGACCCGGCGATGTCCTATCGCTCCCGGCCCGCGGGCATCGTCGTCGGCCCGATCGTCGAGGGGAGACTCGACCTTCCCTCGGAGGACGCCGAGGTCGCCGCCCTGACCGACCTCCCCCGCAAGTTCACCCTGACCAGTCCCTACATGCTCGCCCGAGTGCTCGGGGACGAGTACTATGGAGATCGGAAGGCGGTGGTCCTCGCCATCGCCGACGTGCTCGCCCGGCAAGTCCAGGGGCTCTCGGCGAGCGTTCTCCAGGTGGACGAGGCGAACGTCACCGGCAACCCTGACGACGCCCCGATCGCGGCGGAGGGGATCAACCGCCTCCTCCGATCGGCCAGGGGAGAGAAGGCCGTTCACCTCTGCTTCGGCAACTACGGCGGACAGGTAATCCAGCGCGGGGCGTATAAGACGCTCCTCGCCTTCCTGAACGCGCTGGAGGTCGACCACCTCGTCCTGGAACTGGCCCGCCGTCCGGAGGCCGACCTGCAGGCGCTCCTCGGCGTCGACCCGAGGATCGGCCTGGGGATCGGAGTGATCGACATCAAGGACAACGTTGTCGAGACCCCCGAGGTCGTCGCCAGGCGGATCGAGCGGGCGGCTTCGGTCCTGGGTGCCGATCGGCTCCGCTTCGTTCACCCGGATTGCGGCCTCTGGATGCTTCCCCGGGCCGTGGCCGACGCCAAGCTTCGGGCCCTCGTCCGAGGCCGGGATTTGTTTGAGGGGCGATGACGCCCCGTCCCTCGTCGTCCCTTCGGCCCCGATTGCGTGAAACGGATCCATCGATACGGAGCCAACCCGAGATGCACCGCCCGCTGATGGCCCTGGCACTGGCCCTGGGGATGCCGCTGACCCCCTTGGCGAACGCCGACCTGCATTCCTACGTCACCACACCCGACCCGAGCTATCGCTGGGAGCAGACCAAGAACGATACGACGCCGATCGGGACGGTCCATCACCTCGACCTGACCTCCCAGACCTGGCGGGACATCCCCTGGACGCATCAGTTCCGGATCTACGAGCCGGCCCAGGTCGACCACGAGGACATCATGGTCCTCTTCATCACTGGGGGGAGCAGCCGATCGCAGCACAAGCCGTCGGACGATCTGCAGGCCTTCGCGATCGCCTCGGCCGCTGGCTGTCGGGTCGCGGTCCTGCCTCAGGTGCCCAACCAGCCGCTGCTGGGGGACCGCGTCGAGGACGACCTGATCAGCGAGACGTTCGTGAACTTTCTGGAGACTGGCGAGGAGGATTGGCCGCTGCTGCAACCGATGGTCAAGAGCGCCGTCCGGGCGATGGACGCCGCCCAGGAGTTCGGCGAACGTCGGGGACGGCCCGTCTCGCGGTTCGTCGTCACCGGCGCCTCGAAGCGGGGCTGGACGACCTGGCTGACCGGCGCCGTGGACGACCGCGTCGCCGCGATCGCGCCGATGGTCATCCCCACACTAAACATGAAGGCCAACACCGAGAATCAGATGGCCCTTTGGGGCAAGTACAGCGAGCAGATCGAGGACTACACCCGCCGGGGGCTAACCGAGACGTTTGACACCGAGGAAGGTAGGAAACTCTGGCGGATCGTCGACCCCTACTTCTACCTCGACCGAATCGACATCCCCGTGCTGCAAATCAACGGCACGAACGACCGCTACTGGACCCACGACTCGATGCGGTTTTACTGGGATGACATCCGAGGGCCGAAGTCCGTCATCTACCTGCCCAACGCCGGACACGGCCTGGAGGAGCACCGGGACTACGCCATCAACGGCCTGGGCGCCCTGGTCCGCCAGTTGGCGACGGGAGCCGAGCGGCCTCGGTTCTCCTGGCGAACGGTCGACGAGGGTGGGGTCGCGCACTACATCCTGACCGTCCCGTCCGGCCCCATGCCGAAGGAAGTCAAGGTCTGGGTGGCTCGCTCCTCCGACCGCGATCTCCGCGACGACCGGTACGAGAGCCAGGCGGTTGCACCGGAGCTGGGCGGAGGCTCGGCGACCTGGACCCTTTCCCTCGACCGGCCGGAGTCAGGCTCCGTGGCGGCCCTGTTCGACCTCACCTTCGAAATCGACGGAATCGACTACCACCTGACCACACCGATCCATGAGTTCCGCCCGGATCCGAGCGAGGATACCGGTGTCGGTGAGCAGGATTAAGCCGATGGGCGTCGTCCTCTCGGTGAATGTTGGCCGCCCCCTTCTGAAGCTGTGGAGGGGGCGGCCAACCTCGACGGCGATCTTCAAGACGCCGGTCGAGGGTCGAATCATGGCCCGGCGGGAGGGCCTGGAAGGGGACCAGCAGTCGGACCGCTCCGTGCACGGCGGGCCAGACAAGGCGGTCTACGTCTACCCGAGCGAGCATTACGACGCCTGGCGTGCCGAGCTACCGGGAGTCGAGCTGCCTTGGGGGGCGTTCGGGGAGAATCTGTCGATCTCCGGAGGCTGGCGGGAGGACGGGATCCGCATCGGCGATCGCTTCCGGATCGGCGACGCCGAGTTCGAAGTCTCTCAGCCCCGGCTCCCTTGCTTCAAGCTGAACCTGCGCTTCGATCGCCCGGACATGGTCAAGCGAATGCTCTCATCCGGGCGTTTCGGTTTCTACTTCCGCGTGAGGAGCGAGGGGAAGATTGGTGCCGGGGATGCCGTCGCTCGCATCGGTCGCTCCGATTGGGATCTGACCATCTCCGAGGCCGCGCGGGCGATGGCGATCGACAAGGAGGACGGCGATCTGATCCGGAGGGCCGCCGACGTCGAGGCGCTGCCCGACGACTGGCGAGCCGAGTTCCGGGGGCGCCTGGATCGGATGGGAGGGACCGGAGCGCCCTGACCGGCGGCTCTCCCCAGCGTCGGGTCCGGCTCAGAGGACGGTGAAGTAGTTCTCGGCCGCGAAGTCAAAGTACTCCGGCTTCATTTCCAGCGGCAGATCGTTGTAGATGCAGTAATTTTTCACCTGAAGCAGCAGGTCGCGCGGCTGGCAGCAACGGAAGGGGCGGTTGATGCGGCGGTAGTGGTGTTCGATCAGGTGGTCGACCGAGGCCTGATCAATCTCTCGGAAGCCGAGCTTCGGCGCGAAGATCTCAATCATACGGCGGAACATCGCCTCGGTCGGATCGGAGGCGTTGATCTTGTAGGGGATGCGGCGCAGGAACGCCTCATCGACCAGGTCCTTGGGCTCCAGGTTGGTGGAGAAGAGGATCAACTGGTCGAAGGGGACTCGGATCTGCTTGCCGTTGGGCAGGCGAAGAAAGTCGTATCGTTTCTCCAGCGGAACGATCCAGCGGTTGAGCAGCTCGATCGGGGCCATCCTCTGGCGGCCGAAATCATCGATGAGGAAGGTGCCGCAGTTGGACTTCATCTGGAGGGGGGCCTCGCAGATTTTATTGTCCCGATCGTAGTAGATTTCCAGCGCTTCCATGGTCAGCTCGCCGCCCGCGACGATGGTGGGCCTTTTGATTTCGACCCAGCGGTCATCCTGGTCGTCCTCGCGGAGGAGGCTGCTGCGGACGTTCTCGATCGGCTCGTGGTTGGCTGGGTCGAAGAGCTTGAGGATTTGGCCTTCGACGAGAATGGTGCGCGGGATCCAGACCGTGGTGCCGAAGCATCGGGTGATGCGTTCGGCGATGCTCGTCTTGCCGTTCCCGGGGTAACCATAGAGGAACAGGCCCTTGCCCGAGTTGATGGCCGGACCAAGCATCCGGAACATGTCTTCGGAGATCAGCAGATCGGAGAACGCACGGCGGAGGTCGGCCTCCTTGGGATTCTCCGTGGCGATTGATTGCGCCTCCACCGAGGCGACGTAGTCGGCGAACGGAACCGGGGCGGTGCCGACGTAGGCGCATTCCTCCAGGTATCCGCGGGCCCGGGCTCGGCCGGCGTCGGTGAGTGAGAAGTGGTAGTCGTTGGCCGCGGCGGCGTCGGTGTAGGTGACGATCTGCTGGGCCTTGAGGCCCCGGAGGAATTCCGGGAAGGGGCCGAAGGGCAGGCCGAGCTCGTGGGCGACCTTCCGGCCGCTGGCGACGCCGACGCCGAGCAAGTATTTCAGGACCAGCGACTCGATCAGCGCGGGGTTCAAGCCGGCGGAGGCGAAGTCGGTGACCGCCTTCGGTCGGAACGGCGCAGCCTCCTTGGCCTCGGTCGGGGGAAGGGGGCTCGTCGCGATGCTCACGGTCCGGTTCTCCCGGGGCCGGGGAGTGTCGGGGGCTGGAGTTCGGGGGTGGTTGGCCCTTCCTCGCCGAACAGGGCCGCCCGGAGCGCCTCCCAGGCGCAGACCTCGTGGAATCGGATGCCAATCTCAGCGGGTTGGCCCAGCAAGACGCCGAGCCAGCCGGGGCCGGAGATCCGGGCGACGGTCCCCTCGATCCAGCCGATGTTCATGGCGCTCACCGGCCGGATCCAGATCAGGTTCCCCCGTCGAGGGGCAACCCGAGACACGACGGCCGCCCCGCCCTGCCCGACGTCAAGGACCACCGCCTGCTCGACGCGGGGCTTCCCCTCGGGCCACCAGCCCATCCAGCACCGGACGCCGACCGACGCGAAGCGCGGCCAGGCCCGGCGATCAGCCGGCCGAGCCGCGCGCTGATTAGCGATAACGAAGTCGGATCGGTGGCGCAGCTTGGACATTGACTTCAAGGGTTTGCGCAATCTCTTGCCCCGGCCCGCCCTTCGGCGATCGTCGAGACCCGTCGGGGAAGGACGGGGGTTCCCAGTGTCCGGGGCGGAGCGTCGACCCGGCGCCGACTGGCCCGCTATCGGGACCCTAGGTCGCGGTCGGCGGCCGGTCAATCCGGGTCCGAGTCGGGGCCTCCGACCTCGAGCGACTCGGCGATTCGGCCTATCGCCGGCGCCGGGGCCCGCAGCAGGATGCGCCTCGACTCCAGACCGGTGGGATCGATCCGAAGCCACCAGGAGTCGTCCGGCAGGCGGTCGGCGACGGTGTCGGCCCATTCGACAAGACAGATCCCCGATCGTCCGAAGTAGTCGCCGGGGCCGAGGGCGTCGAAGGCGTCGGGGTGATCGAGGCGGTAGGCGTCGAAGTGGTAAACCGGCAGGCGCCCTTCGTATTCGTGGATCAGCACAAAGGTTGGGCTCGCGATCGCTCCCGGGTCGACGCCGAGCGCCTCGGCGATCGCTCGGGAGAGCCTCGTCTTGCCGGCCCCGAGCGGCCCTACCAGGGCGAGGACGTCCCCCGGACCGACGGCCGAGGCGATCGCCTTGCCCAGGCGAACCGTCTCCTCCTCCGAGGTCACCGAAACCACCAGCTCGCCGGTCTGCCGATCAACCCGCATCGCCATCCCCCCGGCTCGCCAGGTGATCGAACCCTCGGGTTCGCACCGGTTCGATCTTCCCTTTGGGGGAGCGGAGCCTTAGCCCCGGGCCGTCGTCGATCGTGCCAACCCGAGTCAGCCGGACGCCTCCTGGTGGCGAAGCCAGCAGGGCAGAGGCCGCCCCGGGCGGGACGATGACGCAGAGTTCGAAATCCTCGCCGTCGCCGAGAGCGTGCTCCAGAGGAGGACGCCCCGTCTGGTCGGCAAGCCGGAAGGCGTCCGAGTGGATCGGAATCGCCTCGGCGTCGAGGCACGCCCCAAGGCCGCCGCTGGCTTCAAGGACGTGGCCGAGGTCGGAGGCGAGACCGTCCGAGAGGTCGATCAGGGCATGCAATTCCGCTGATTCAAGCAGGGCCAGGGCCTCGACGACTCTCGGCTCCGGCCTCAGGTGTCGACCGAGGATGCTGCCGCCGAGCGGCCCGGTGACGAGGACGGCATCCCCCGGCCTGGCGCCCGACCGGGTGATGGGGCCGGGAGCGTCTGCCTCCCCAATCGCGGTGACGCAGACGACCAGCGGCCCTTCCCAGGCGTTCGTGTCGCCGCCGGCCAGGGTGAGGCCGAAGCGGTCGGCCAGAGGGGCCATGCCGTCCATCAGGCCGAGGGCGACCTCGGCGGCCGAACTCCTCGGCAGCGCCACGGCGACGAAGGCCGCGACCGGCCGGGCGGCCATCGCGGCGAGGTCCGACAGGTTCACCGCCAGGCTCTTATATCCGGCCGCCTCGGCGCCGCACTCGGAGAAGAGGAAGTGGCGGCCATCGAGGAGGAGGTCCGTCGTCACCACGAGGGACGAGCCGGGCCGACCTGGGGAGAGGACCGCCGCGTCGTCGCCGATCCCCAGCGCCACTCCGGGATGCGGGACCGCCCGCGCTCGGAGGAGGCGGATCAGCTCGAATTCGCCCAACGGCCCGACCGGCGTGGTCATTCTTGGCCCCCTCGGCCGGCGAGGACGGCTCGGACGGCCTGCTCGGCGGCCCGATCCAGCAGGGCGTCCGCGTCGGCGATCGCCTCGTCGAGCGACATGGGCCGGTCGCAGATGCTGAAATAGGCGGAGACGCCGGCCTTGAGCAGGGCTCTGGCCCCCGGCTTGATTCCGCCGGCCAGGACGATGACCGGGCAGCCCGCCTCCCGGGCGAGCTGGGCGACCCCGGCGACGGTCTTTCCGTGGGCGGTCTGCTCGTCGAGCAGTCCCTCGGCCGAGACGCAGAGGTCAACCTGCCTGAGCCGATCGGTCAGGCCGACCGTCCGGGCGATCAGCTCGACCCCCCGCTCCAGCCGCCCTCCCGCGAAGGCGACCAGACCCGCCCCCAGGCCTCCCGCGGCGCCGGCGCCCGGCAGGTCGGCCACGTCTTGGCCGAGGTCGCGGGCGATCACTCTGGCCAGCCTTGCCAGGTTGCGGTCGAGGAGTCGGATGGCGTTCGCGTCGGCGCCCTTCTGCGGCCCGTAGACCGCCGAGGCGCCCTCGGGGCCGCAGAGGGGGTTGGTGACGTCGCAGGCCACGGCAATCTCGACACGATCGAGCCGGCTGTCTCGCCCGCGAGGGTCGATTCGATCGAGCCGTTCCAGGGGGCCTCCGCCGGGGGGGAGATCGTTCCCCTCCTCGTCGAGCAGGCGATAGCCGAGGGCAGCGGCCATGCCGGTCCCACCGTCGTTGGTGGCGCTGCCGCCGATGCCGACGATGATGCGATCGGCCCCGGAGTCGAGCGCGGCTCGGATTAATTCCCCTGTCCCGAACGTGGTGGCGACGGTCGGATCGAGGCGGTCGGGAGGGACGAGAACGAGACCCGAGGCCGAGGCCATCTCGACGAAGGCCGTGCGCCCATCCCCGGAGATCCCGAATCGGGCGTCGACCGGGTCGCCGAGCGGGCCGGTGGCCCGGATCGTGCGGAAGGTGCCGGTTGTGGCGGTCACGAGGGCGTCGACGGTCCCCTCGCCGCCGTCGGCCATCGGGACCTCGTCGATTTCGGCCTCGGGATCGGCCCGGCGGGCTCCCCGGGCGATGGCCCGGGCGGCGGAGACGGCCGAGAGGCTTCCCTTGAATTTGTCGGGGGCGATGAGGATGCGCATCGGGGGCTCCCGGGTCCGGCTCGGCTCAACGATAGCCGATCTCGGGGGGAGCGGCCAAGGCGGAGCCGGCCGCCAACCGGCGGGAAGGAGGGCGAGTGAGAACCGGGTTCCGGAGCGGGGAGCTGGAACCCGGGGGAAGAGTGGGGATGCCGAAGGGGGAGGCGGGGGACGATCCCAGGGGAGATCGCCCCCCTTCGAGGTGCCTTCGTCGATCGTCTCGGTGCCGGATTCAGAGGGAATCGGGGGCGACGAGTCGCCAGGATGATCGATTATCGCACCGGATTGCCGACGGCCTGGGCCTGGTAGACGTCGGTCAGGCTCAGGGTCCCCTGATGGAGAATGTTGGAGCGGACGATGTAATACGGCACGGCCTGGGCACCGACGGACTCGGCCTGGCGGAGGATGTACAGGATGTTTTCGGGGCGGATCGTCTCGAGGTGGCGATCGCCGACGTGCATGCCGACGAGGATGTCCCCGGGGCGGATGGCGGCGCGGTCGGCCAGGCTACCGGGGAGGATCTCGCGGACGTAGAGGCCTCCCCGGAGCTTCGGCGAGGCGACGGCGACATAGTCCTGGGAGACGTGCTGGGTCTTGATCCCGAGCAGTCGCCAGAGCTGGTCGTCTGGCTCGATCGCCGGGGACTCGGAGGCGGCGGCCGCCGCCTGGCCGAGGGGGCGAAGCGTCAGGGAGAGCTCCCGACGCTCTCCCCCTCGGTCGACGACCACGGCGGCCGGCTTGCCCTGGCCGGCGTCGAGCAGAGCACGCTCCAGGTCGATCGGATTGGTGACCTCCAGGTTGTTCGCCTGGACGATCTGGTCCCCGGGCTTCAGGCCGGCCTCCTCGGCGGGACTACCGGCCTCGATCGCCGAGACGACGACGCGGCGGGCGCCGTCGAGGACGCGCTCGACCGCGACCAGGCCATGCCAGGCGCCGACGAGCCGTCGGGTGCTGATCATCTCGGCGGCCACGGGCTTGACGTCGTCGATCGGGAGGGCGAAGCCGATTCCCTGGGCGCCGGCCCGGGTGGCGACGTTGATGCCGATCAGCTCGCCATCGATGTTGATCAGCGGACCGCCGGAATTGCCGGGGTTGATGCCGGCGTCGGTCTGAATCAGGTTGCGGTAGACCTGATCGTCGGCCAGGGTCACGTTGCGGCCCAGGGCGCTGATGATGCCGGTGGAGGTGGTGTTCTCGTAGCCGAAGGCGTTTCCGATGGTGATGACCGTCTCTCCGATCATCAGGTCGGACGAGGTGCCGATGGCGATGGCCGGCAAGGGTCGGCCGGCATCGACCTTCAGCAGGGCGAGGTCCATCGCGCGATCCTCCTGGAGGACCCGGGCGGGGTAGGAGGAGCCGTCGGCGAGGTAGACTCGGATATCGGCGACCTTGTCGACCACGTGCTGGTTGGTGAGCACGAAGCCGCGTTCGTCGAGGATCACGCCGGTTCCCATGCCGCTGACCAGCGGGCGGCGGTTCTCCTCGGCGGAGAAGGGCCATCGGCTATTGGATTGGGCCCGCTTCTCGCTGGTGATGTTGACGACCGCGGGCATCGCCCGTTCGATCGCCTCGACCAGCGGCGTCCTCCTCGACGCCAGGCCCCCGGCGGCGGCCGCGGTCGGCGCCGAGGGGCCCGTCGAGGCCCCGGCCGCCACAACCATCAGCCAGAAGATCCAACGCCGCGTCATCCAGGGCAAGAGCACGTTGGTGGTCCTCTCTGCGGGTCCTCGGTTCGCCGGCCCGCCGGCGCGGCCAGGCACGTTCTTCGTCCCATTGATCGTCCCCCGGTCCCTTCCGCGTTCGCGCCCAGTCGGCCCAGTTTGGCGGCGGGCACGCCACTCCCAGCACATCCCGAACAAACCCCCGGGGCCGCCGTCCGCCCCCGAGAGAATCGCTCAACCCCGAAGCGAGGACGCCGACGCCCCGACGACGCCCCCTCCCCCTCGCCTCCCGCCAATCGATCCTTCATAATGAACGATCCGCTCCCGGGCGGCGTAGGATCACGAAGACCCCCCCGGCGATCGACCGACCGGGGGACCCGTGGGTTTCTCCTCCGCCACGTAAAAAACAAGGAATCCCCCCTGTGACGACCACGTCCACAACGCCCTCCCTCGACATTTTCGACGAGATCGAGGCGCTCAAGCGCGAGCAGGATGCCACCATCCTGGCCCACTACTACCAGAACGGCGAGATTCAGGAGCTGGCCGACTTCACCGGCGATAGCCTCAAGCTCGCCCGGGCCGCCACGACCGTCAGCACCGGCACCATCGTCTTCTGCGGCGTCCACTTCATGGCCGAAACGGCCAAGATCCTGAACCCCGAGAAGCGCGTTCTCCTGCCTGACCCCCTGGCCGGTTGCAGCCTGGCCGACAGCTGCCCCGCTCCGCTCCTCAAACGCCGGCAGGAGGCCCTCCGCGCCGAGGGCCGGCGGTTCCAGACTGTGGCCTACATCAACAGCACCGCGAGTGTGAAGGCCCTCTCCGACTGGATCGTCACCTCGGGCAATGCCGAGGAGATCATCCGTCGGGTGCCCGAGGAGTTCGAGATCCTCTTCGTGCCCGACCGCCACCTCGGCTCCTACCTTGAAGAGGTCACTGGCCGCACGATGATCCTCTGGGAGGGCTCGTGCATGGTCCACGAGGTCTTCAGCGTCAATGACCTGCTCCGCATGAAGCGCCGCAAGCCCGACGCGAAGACGGTCGCCCACCCGGAATGCCCGGCGAACATCCGAGAGCACGCCGACTTCATCGGCGGCACCGAGGCGATGATCCGGTTCGTCGACCGCTTCGCGTCTCCGACCGAGTTCCTCGTGGCCACCGAGGCCAACATGCTCTGGCAGCTCCAGCACGCCGTCCCCCGGCATACTTATCTCCCCGTGCCGGGAATCACGTGCGCCTGCAACAACTGCCCGCACATGGCCCGGAACACGCTGGAGAAGTTGCGCGACTGCCTGAAGAACGGAGCCCCCGAGATTCGGTGGCGGCCAGAGTTCGACCGGGCGGCCGAGTCCCTGAGGCGGAGTTTCTTCGAGTGATCGAAGGACGCCCCGGCCGGGGCCGCCTTGTTGGAGGCCCCGGCTGGTCTGAGGCCGGCTCAACGCTTCCGTTTGGCAGCGGACGAGAGGCCCTTGGAGATGAGGTCGAAGGCCTCGGCGGGCTTAAGGTCCTCGAGGATGTCGAACATCACCGAGAGCACCCGGCTCACATCGGCGGCGTTGATCTGCACCTTCGGCGTGTCAGCCTTGCGGGCGACTTCCTGGTAGAACTCGGTCAACTTCATCGGCGAGTCCCCCTCGTGGGTTCGCTGACCATCGTCCCCGGCGCTCTGGCCGGAGGTCGGGACGATTCCACTCGGTCCACCTTGACGATACCCTATGTATTGACAATACGCATGAATCGTATCCCACCCGATCCCCGTCCCGGGCCGGTTGTAGCGATGGGGAGGAATATCCGTCACCCTCAGGCCGGACCTGACGCCCCTGGCCCGGACGGATAGAATGGGATGATGCCGCCGGGGATGCGTCATCACCAACCGGGACGGAGGCCGACGTCATGGGTCAGGCCGAGCCGACGGGGACGGATCGGGAGTCGCCGGACGCGGGGACGGGGGCCGTCGAGGAGGTCGAGGTCCGGGGCCACATCGTCGACTCGCTGCTGCTGCCCAAGGTGCTCGACCGCATCCTCCAGATGGGCGGCAGCTTCGAGATCCGGGAGTGCGTCATCGGCACGCGCCGCGTCGACCCGAGCCGAGCGGTGATCGCCGTGCGGGCCGAAACCCCAGAGAAACTCGACGAGATTGTCGGCGACCTGATCGAGCACGGGGCCTGGCCACTGCATGCCGAGGACGCCCGGGTTGTTCCCGCCGACGTCGCGGGCGCCTTTCCCGAGGGATTCTACAGCACGACCAACCAACCGACCCAGGTTCGCGTGGGCGGCCGTTGGATCGACGTGCTCGATCAGGAGATGGACTGCGGGCTGACGGTCTCCGGAGATCCGCCGACGGCCCGTTGCGTGGCGATGGCAGACGTGCCTCTCGGCATGCCGATCGTCGTCGGCCACGTCGGCGTTCGGGTCGTGCCGCTCGAGCGGCCGAGGGATGCCAGCCCGTTCGCCTTTATGAGTTCTCGCGTCTCCAGTGAGAAGCCCAAGGCGGTGAGCCTGCGGAGCGTCGCCGGGTCGATCCGGGCTACCCGCCAGGCCGGCAAGAAGGTGCTGCTGGTCGGCGGCCCGGCGATCGTGCACACCGGGTCGGCCGGGCATGTCGCGAGGCTGATCCGGGAGGGATGGATCCAGCTCCTCTTCGCCGGAAACGCCCTGGCGACACACGACATCGAGCAGGCGTTCTACAACACGAGCCTCGGGGTCGACCTCGAGAAGGGAGAGGCCCTCGAACACGGCCACGAGCACCACCTGCGGGCGATCAACACGATCCGGAGGCTCGGCGGCATCCGCCAGGCGGTCGAGTCGGGACGGCTGACCTCGGGGATCATGTATGAGTGCATCCGATCGGGGGTCGACTACGTGCTCGCCGGGTCGATCCGGGACGACGGCCCCTTGCCGGACGTGATCACGGACACGCTGGCCGCCCAGCGGGCCATGAGAGCGGCGATCAAGGACGTGGGCTTCGCGCTGCTGATCGCCTCGGCCCTGCACGGGATCGCCACGGGGAACCTGCTGCCGGCCTCGGTTCAGGTCGTCTGCGTCGACATCAACCCCGCGACCGTCACCAAGCTGGCCGATCGGGGCACGTTCCAGACGATCGGCATGGTCACCGACGTGGAGCCGTTTCTCCGATCGCTCGCCGCGGAGCTCGCCGGCCCCTGAGCCAAGCGCCTGATCGCGACGGATGAGCGGGAGGACCCGCCATGGTCAAAACGCCTTGGATCCTGATGTGCCCTCCTCGGTTCTACGGGATCGAGTACGAGATCAACCCGTGGATGAACCGCCGGGTCAAGAGCGACCCGGACAAGGCCGCTCGCCAATGGCAGGCGCTGCACGACGCGCTCATCGGCCTCGGCGCGGCAGTCGAACTGCTCGAGCCGGTCGAAGGGCTCCCGGATCTTGTCTTCACCGCCAACGCGGGCCTCGTCTATCGCGATCTTTTCCTGAGTTCCCGCTTTCGCTACGGCGAGCGGCAGGGGGAGACACCTGTCTTCGACCGCTGGTTCGCGGAGCACGGCTTCCGCGTCGAGCACACCCCCGACGGGATGCACTTCGAGGGGGCCGGCGACGCCCTCTTCTGTGGCGAGACCCTGTTCGCCGGCTACCGGTTCCGATCGGACGCGAGGACGATGTCATGGGTCGGCGACCGGCTCGGGGTCGAGGTCTTGCCTCTGGAGCTGGTCGACCCGAGATATTATCATCTCGACACTTGCTTCTGCCCGATCGCCCCCAACGCGGCGATCTACTTTCCCGGCGCCTTCGACGAGTATGGCCGATCGGTGCTCCAGGACCGGATCTGGACCCTGATCGAGGTGTCGGCTGAGGAGGCGTTCTCCTTCAGTTGCAACGCGGTGGTCGTCGGCCGGTCGGTTCTGCTCAACCGGGGGGCGCCGAAGCTGGCCAGGGAGCTGGAGCGGCTCGGCTTCGCGGCGGTTCCCCTGGACCTGACCGAGTTCATCAAGGCCGGGGGAAGCGCCAAGTGCCTGACCTTCCGGCTTGACGGCGAGGACGCCGCCTCGTGGCGGACGGCCGCCAGTGCCGCCACCGGCTGAGCCCCCCGGATCGCGGCCCGGAAGGATCGAAGGATGCGAACGCTCTACGTCCTCCGTCACGGTATCGCTCTCCCGAGCGGGACGCCCTCCGTTGAGGAGGGGGAACGCCCGCTGACCCCGAAGGGGAGGCGTCGGATGGAGCAGGTGGCCCAGGGATTGAAGGCGATGCGGATCCAGCCCGACCGAATCGTCACCAGCCCCCTGCCCCGGGCCGAACAGACGGCGGAGATCGTCGCGAAGGCGCTGGGTCTGGCGGATCGAGTCGAACGAGATGAGGCCCTGCTCGCCCATCAGTCGGCTGCCGCGATCCGGTCCTGGCTGAGCGGCCAGGAGGGCGAGGAGGTGATGATCGTCGGCCACAACCCCGCCTTCTCGGAGCTGGTCACCGTGCTGCCGATGGGAGACGACGCTCCCCCGATCTGCGCGCTGAAGAAGGGGGGCCTGGCTTGCTTCGCTGTGGAGGGACCGGGGGTGTACCGGCTCGACTGGCTGGCCCCCCCCCGGCTTCTGAGGCGAATCCGCCGCTGATCCGGAATCACTTCCCGAGAACGGGTTGCATCAAGGCCGCTTCCGAGATGGGGCCGGAGGATGCTCCGATTGGCGGAGCAAATCCAACGGCATGCTTGCCCTCCCAATCGCGTCAGCGGAACCTGACGGGCAGTCCCAGCCCGTCGACCGCCGAGGCGACGGCCGCCGGCAGCTCTCGGCGCGTCGCCTGCTCCTGGAGCGCGGTCTGGGCTCGGATGGCGGGACCATCGGGAGGGGGCGAGAGGCGGCGGTACGTGCCATCGGGCTGAAGCTCGCGGGCCTTGACGTTGTCGGCGAGGTAGACGCCGAGGATCTCGCGGACGATGCGGTCATGCAGCCTCGGCTCCTCGACGGGGAAGAGCAGTTCGACGCGTCGGTTGAAGTTGCGCGGCATCCAGTCGGCCGAGGAGAGGTACAACTCCGGGGCGTCTCCGTTCTGGAAGTACACGATCCGCGAGTGTTCGAGGAACTTGTCGATGATGCTGATAACCCGGATGTTCTCCGAGACCCCCGGCACCCCGGGACGGAGGCAGCAGATGCCCCGGACGATCAGGTCGACCTTCACGCCGGATCGGGAGGCGGCGTAGAGGGCCGCGATCGCCCTGGGGTCGACCAGCGCGTTCATCTTCGCGATGATCCGGGCGGGTCGGCCGGCCTCGGCGTGCTGACGCTCTCGATCGATCATCTCCAGCACTTTGTCGACCAGGTGGAACGGCGCGACGTGGAGTTTCCGCCAGTCGTGGCCGTGGGAGTATCCGGTCAACAGGTTGAACAGGGCGGAGGCGTCATCGCCGAACTCGGGGCTGCAGGTGAAGAGGCCGAGGTCGGTGTAGAGCCGGGCCGTCGTCGGGTTGTAGTTGCCGGTGCCGAGATGAATGTAGCGACGGATTCCGTCTGGCTCTCGACGGACGACCAGGGCGGCCTTGCAGTGCGTCTTCAGCCCGACCATGCCATAGACGACGTGCACGCCGGCTTTCTGGAGCATGCGGGCCTTGGAGATATTGTTCTCCTCGTCGAGCCGGGCCTGGATCTCGACGAGCACCGTCACCTGCTTGCCGTTGCCGGCGGCCCGGGCGAGGGCGTCGATGATCGGGTTGTCTTCGGCGGTGCGATAGAGCGTCTGCTTGATCGCCAGCACCTGAGGATCGACGGCCGCCTGCTCGATGAGCTGGACCACGGCGTCAAACGACTCAAACGGGTGGTGAACGAGGATGTCCTGCTCCCGGATCGCGTCGAAGATCGTCGGTCGAGCGGAGATGGGCGTTGGCAGTCGGGGCTCCCAGGGCGGCTCCTTCAGTTCTCGGTAGCCCTCGATCTTGCAGAGGGCCGCCAACGCCGAGAGCGCCACTGGTCCAGAGACTCGATAGACGTCGCGATCGTCCAGGTCCAGCGCCGGGGCGGTCTGCAGGAGGGAGGCGAAGGCGTCGTCGGCCCGGTCGGAGATCTCCATCCGAACGGCGTCGCCCCACATCCGCTTGCGCAGGTTTTCCTGGATGATCGAGAGGAGGCTCGACTTGACCTCGCTCTCCTGGATGCTGAGGTCGCTGTTGCGCGTGACGCGGAACGGAGCGTAGCCGACGACCCGGAAGCCGCCGAAGAGGGAGTCGAGCCGGGGGCCGATGACGTCTTCCAGCAGCACGAACCGATGTCGCCCCGGCTCCTCGACCGGCAGGCGGACCAGGCGGCTGAGCACTCCGGGAACCTGGAGGACCGCGTAGAGCAGCCGAGGGGTCTGGGCCCCGCCGCGGTCGCGGTCCTGGCCTTCCAGTCGGAGGATGAGGTTGAGGCTTTTGTTATGCAGGTGGGGGAATGGGTGGGCTGGGTCGATCGCCAGCGGGGTGAGGACGGGGTAGACTTCGGACTCGAAATACGAGTCGAGGAACGCGGTTTCCTCGGCGGTCACTTCCTCGGGGTCGACGACCTCGATCCCCACCTCGGCCAGCTTCGGGCGGAGATCCTGCAGCCAGGTTTCGTATTGCCGGGAGACAAAGTCGCGAACTCGCTTGGCGATCTCGACGAGCTGAGCCATCGGGCTCATCCCGTCGGGGGGAGGATCCTGGGGCTCGAGCTGCTCGAAAATCTGAGCCTGGAGGCCGGCGACGCGGACCTCGAAGAACTCGTCGAGATTCGAGGCGGTGATCGCCAGGAATCGCAGGCGCTCCAGCAGCGGGACGGTCGGGTCCCGGGCCTCCTCCAACACCCGCTCGTTGAAGTCGAGCCAGCTCAACTCGCGGTTGAGGAACAGCGAGGGGTCGAGCGCCGAGCCCTCCGGGACCCCCTCGGGGCTGGCATAGGGAATGGGGATCGCCTCGGTTTGGATCGGCTCGGACATCGGGCGCGTGCCTTCCTCACCCGTCAGGATGCCCGGGCGGCCCGGGACGCGCCGCCGGCCGCGGCGGCCTCGGCCGAGGCCTCCAGCTGGCGGAGGAGGCGGAGGTTGATCGCGTCGAGGTTCTCGCCGCCTTCGGTGCCCTTGGGCGTTTCGAGAATCATCGGCAGCGCGGCGAACCGGGGGTCGGCCACGATCCGGGCGAACGGGCCCAGGCCGAGCTCCCCCCGGCCGATCCCGGCGTGCCGATCGACCCGGCTGCCGCACCCCTTGGCGCTGTCGTTGAGGTGCCAGGCCCGGACGCGGCCGAGGCCGACGATCCGATCTAGCTCCCCGATCGTCTCATTGTACTCCGAATCCGTCCTCAGCCGATAGCCCGCCGCGAAGATGTGGCAGGAGTCCAGGCAGATTCCCAGGCGGTCGGGATCGGTCACTCGGTCGAGGATGGCTCTCAGGTGCTCGAACCGGTGGCCGAGGCAGCTTCCCTGCCCGGCGGTCGTCTCCAGGGTGATCTGACATCGCACTCCGGCGGTCCTCCGGTGGACCTCGTCGAGCGCCGCCGCCACTCGGGCGATCCCGGCCTCCTCACCGCTGCCAACGTGGGCCCCGGGGTGGCTAACCAGGGCGACGATCCCCAGCGCCTCGGCACGTTCTAGCTCGACGGTCATGGCGTCGATCGACTTGTGCCAGAGCACGTCGTCGGGGCTGGCCAGGTTGATCAGGTACGAGTCGTGGGCCACCGGGTCGGTCAGCCCCATTTCGGCGGTCGCCTGGCGGAACGCGGCAATCTGATCGTCGGTCAGGGGCTTGGCCTTCCACTGGTTGTTGCTCTTGGTGAAGACCTGCAGCGCGTTCATTCCCAGGGCGGCCGCGGCTCGGGCCGCCTTGTCGTGGCCGCCGGCGATGCTCATGTGCGCCCCGAACTTGCGGCGGATCCAGCCCACCGCGTTCTTCGATCGTTTCGCTGCCATGCCCGGCCTCCCTCCCTCGTCCTCGGGACGGCGTTCCCTGCGATTCTCGGCCCCACTCTATCGCGAGCCTCCCCCGACGGCCACGCCGACCGCCCGCCGCGATTCGGCGATCTCGGGTCATTCGGGAACGAACGCCGACGTCCGCTGGCCTCTCCGCTCACCGGGGCGTTTCCGACCGGATCGTTGGAGAGGGCCGATCGTCGAGAAGAGGAGTGTCCTCCCTCTGAGCCTGGCCGGGGAGACGGGAACGCCGGTCGATGATACGATGGCTCAGGCCGAGACGGCCGAGAGGATCATCGAGCGGAGGTGGGCGTCCGACCTCGTCCTGGGAGGTCGACCGAGCCGGAGCCGGAGCCGGCAGGAGACGTCCTTGAATTCAGACGTCCTCGGATCCGGACCTTTCCCCGGAACGATCGGGAACCCGCCATGGCTGGACTCTCGTCCCGGTTGATCACCGCGATGGGCGCGACCCTCGCGACCCTCGGCGTGGTCGGGGCGGCTGGCCTGACCTGGGGGGAGCACGCGCTGGCCGTGCCGAGGGCCCTCGGCGGCGGCATCGGTGAGTTCGAGACGACCGGATGGGCGGGTCGGCTGATCATCGGCCCGTTCTGGCTGCCGAACCAACTGGTGGTCCTCGCGGCTGGGATCGTCTGCTGGTGCTCCTGGCTTCGGGCGGTGGGGATCGGCCGGATCCCGGTCGCCCTGCCGATCTGCTTCTGCCTGTATGGGATCGGCCACGCCGGCGTGATGGTCTACCTCTTCTCCGGCGGAGGAGCGGCAACCCTCGGCCCCGGGGCGCCGCTGACGGTGCTCGCGTTTGCCGCCATGCTCGTACTGTTCGGCATCGAGTGCCTGTCGGTCCCCAGGAGCGGCCGGAGCGGGAGTCCCGAGTCGAACCGCCCGAAGCCGGCGAGGGCACGTCGCGGTCGCTGAACCCGGCAATCTCCTCCCGACTCGCATCGCCGCACCGACCCCTCGGCGGCAACCCGGTTGCCCGGAAGAAGCCGACCGGGGGGGACCGGCAGCATCATCGGCCGCGCTCGGACCCGATGGAGGCCGAACGGGTCGGGCGTTGTCTGCCTGGTGCGATCGAGTGATCCAGACCGGCCCTGCCGGACGTCGCCGAGAGGCCGTGCTGATGCTCGATCCGGAGCGACCCCGAGCAGATCGATCGCCGCCGTTGCCGACATCGCCCTGACCGACGGTGTGGCAGCGACGATCATCGGACGACGCCCCTCCGATGTTCCGGGGAGAGCCGAGACCCGGATCCGGGGGGACGACCATCGGGAGGCGACCGAGCCTGGCGAGGGCCAGGACGCTCGGGATCGGGAGGCTTCAGTTCGGCTCGGGGACGGTTTCGGAGGGCTCGAGCGCCGACTCGTCCGGGACCGGGGCCTCGGGAGAGTCCTCGTCCCGATAGCTGCCCAGCGCCCGCCAGACGGCCGGTGCGACCGACCGGGCGTAAGTCCGCACGCTCCCGTCCATCAAGAGGATCCGGATCCCCTCGACGTGCCCGCTGGAGGCTCCCATGAACGCCGATCGCCCGTCCTCGGCGATGCACGAGGAGGCCGAGGCCGGCGGGAGCGCATGGGAGTACAGGGTCGACCTCCAGCCGAGTTCGAGCCAGGACCGGCCGGCGTCGGTGAGGAGCGGAGAACTCGGGAGGTCGGGGCAGCCGGCCTCGGGGATCGGCCCGGGGACGACCTGGTAGTCCCGGATGCGTTCCTTCGCGGTCCCGGCCGAGCCGACGAGCCGCTCGGCGAAGGAGGCGGTGTACGAGGCCCCGTGCCCGGCCTCGACCTCCTGGGTTGTGACCCTCTCCCCGGGGGAGAACGGCCCCAGGCGGCCATCAGGGCCAATCCCGGCGTTCGCCCGATAGCTGACCGGGGCCGGGAACACCCGGGCGGTGGCCATCCGATCGCTCGGGCAGACGACCCCGGGGAGGTAACCTTCGAGGGGAGGCTCTCCCGAGGGGGGGGGCGGAGGCGAGTCGGGGGCCAGCGCGGTGAGGTCGGTCACTCCGAGCTGCTGGAGCATCTCGGCGATCGGCCCGGAGCGGGGCGGTTCGGTCCCGTCGAGCAGCGGCACCGCCGGCAACCGTCTCGTCGCCTGCTCGTAGAGCCCCAGCGCCAGACCGATCTGGTGGAGGTTTCGAGTACAGGTCACCGATCGGGCCGCCTCCCGGCTCCGAGTCAGTCCCATCATCAGGAGCAGGATCAGGACGCCGATGACGAGGATGATCACCAGCACCTCAGCGGGGCCGACCCCGGTCCGATCGGAGCCGGAGGGAGTCGAGTCGGGACGTCGCATCGTTCGATCCGGGTGGGTCCGCGGTGGGGGGCTCACACTCGATTGTCGTTCTCGATTGCATTGTCGCGATTGATTCGCTCGCGTCTACCGAGTCATCCGCCGAGGTCCCCGATCCGGGAGAGCAGTTCGGTTCGATCGGGGAGGAGGCGGCGATCGGCCGGGCGACCCGCCACGATCCCGGCGGCGGCGGAGGCCAGCCGGAGCCGGTCGATCAGAGGACGGCCCTCGGCCAGAGCGACGGCATAGACGCCATGGAAGACGTCGCCGCAACCCGTGGTGTCGATGACCCGAACCGGCAGCGCGGGAACCCGGATCGTCTCGTCCGGCGCTAGGGCGTCAACCGCCTGAACCCCGGCCTCCCCGCAGGTGACCACCACGGCCGATTGGCCCGGAGCGCAGAGCCGTTTGGCCGCCTCTCCCGGGTCGTCACTGCCGGTCAGCCAAGCGGCGAACGATCGAGCGAGGATCAGGTGGTCAGTGGTTGCCAGCAGTTCCCGGAATCCGGGCTCCTCGTCACGCTCGAAGTCGCCGACGACCGGGACGCCTGCCTCCCGGGCGATCCGGGCCGCCCGGAGCATGGCCACGACGCCGATATGGTCGACCAGCAGGGCCGAGGCGGATCGGATCGCCTCGCCTGGGGGCCAATCCGGATCGGGGCCGACGAATCCCGATCGGTTGGAGAAGATCGTCCGAGACTCGTCGTCTCTGCCGACGATGATGGTCGACCGGATCGGCCCGGCTCCGGGCCGTCGGCGCGTCATGGACGTGTCGATCCCGGCCTCGCGGAGGGTTTGGAGGACGAGATCCCCGGCCTCGTCGTCGCCGATCACCCCAGCGTAGGAGCATGGCACCCCCAGCCTCGCCGCGGCCAGCAGGGCCGTGCCGGCCAGCCCTCCGATCCGTCGAGCCCGGCCGAGGACGCGAGCCTTGCCGTCGGCGAGGGGGTAGGACGCGACGGTCAGCAGCTCGTCGATCGCAACGGCCCCCATGCCGAGCACCGGGCCGATCGGGTTGCGCCGGTCGTTCGGATCGCTCACAAGAACTCCTCGGACGTGCCCTCGATCCCATGCTCCGGGCGTCTCCGACGGGGGCGAGGGGGTCGGGAACCCCGTTGCGACTGTTGGCTCGGATGCGGGATAATTGCAAGGAGTTCGAATCCCGCCGTGATTTCCCCTCCCCGATGATCGCCCGGCCTCGTCCCGGGCGGAGAATGCACTGATGGCCGACGAAACCCTCCTGAACTTGCTCGACGATGTCCGAAGCAAGACGCTCAAGGAACTGCAAAACCTCGATGATACCCATGCGCGCTGGGCGCCTCCGAATCTCCAGAATTCCTGCCTCTGGCACGCCGGCCACGCCTACGTGGTTACCGAGCATCTGACCATGCGCGGCCTCGGGGCCTCCCCCCAAGTGCCCGAAGGTTGGTTCAAGATGTTCAGTTGGGAGAGCAACCCGGCGCACATCGCCCCCGAGACCTGGCCTCCCCTGGAGGAGGTCATCGCGGCCCTGAAGGCCCAGCACCAGCGGCTTCGGGATGTGATTGCCGGGCTCTCCCCCGAGCAACTCGACGCGACCGACCCGGGGAACCCCAATCACACCGTTCGCTTTAGCATCATGCACGGCCTGCACGACGAGGCCCGGCATAGTGGGGAAATCTCCCTGCTCCGGAAGCTCATGACGAGGACCTTCGTGGTGCAGTCCCCACCGAACTACTAATCAGCAACCCTCGTAGCAACAAAAGGATCGGGGTGATCGTGCGTCGAACCGGCTCGATCGCCCCGGCCTCCCGCCCCGGTCCGTCCGACCGGATCGGAGCCCTCCCCCCCCCTGCTCTCGACCCCGACGACTGCGACCCTCCCTGATCGGGCCGGCCACCGCGCCGAGACCGGGCGAGGCCGGCCCCCAGCCGAACCGGGAGCCGAATCGATGAGACCGCCGACCTTTGCCCCGCTGACGCGATCGCTCGCGATGCTGGCCTGCTGCGCCGGGTTCGCTTCCCCGCCGGCCCTCGCCGACGACGCCGATCCGGCCGCGGCGGTCGACTACAGCCGGGACATTCGCCCGCTGCTTTCCGACGCGTGCTTCGCCTGCCACGGCCCCGATCAGAAATCGCTCAAGGCCGACCTTCGGCTCGATCAAAAAGCAAGCGCCTTCGCCGATCGCGGTGGTTACGCGGCGATCGTCCCCGGCGACCCCGAGGCGAGTGAGCTCCTCCACCGGATCGCCAGCGACGACGAACTCGACCAAATGCCTCCCCCCGAGTCGAACAAACGGCTCACCCCCGAGCAAGTCGAGCTGTTCCGAGCCTGGATCGCCCAGGGGGCACCGTGGGAGGAGCACTGGGCCTTCGTCACCCCCACCCGCCCCGATCCTCCCGCGGTGGAGGATGAGAGCTGGGTCCGTAATCCCATCGACCGATTCATCCTCCACCGGCTTGATCGGGAAGGCCTTCGCCCCTCCCCCGAGGCCGAGCCCGAGGCGCTCGTGCGGCGCGTGTTCCTTGACCTGATCGGCCTGCCCCCGACCCCCGAGGACGTTGACGCCTACCTCGCCGACGATCGCCCCGACCGCTTCGAGCAACTCGTCGATCGCCTGCTCGAGGACCCTCGATTCGGCGAGCATATGGCTCGATTCTGGCTCGACGCCGCCCGATACGGCGACACGCACGGCTTGCACCTGGACAATTACCGCGAGATGTGGCCCTACCGCGACTGGGTCATCAACGCCTTCAACCGCAACCTCCCCTACGACCAGTTCATCATCGAGCAACTGGCCGGTGATCTGCTGCCCGACCCGTCGCTCGACCAGATCATCGCCACCGGCTTCAACCGCGCCCACGTCACCACGAGCGAAGGCGGGTCGATCGAAGAGGAGGTCTACGTCCGCAACGTCGTCGAGCGCGTCGACGCGACCGGATCCGTCTTCCTCGGCCTGACGATCGGTTGCGCCCGCTGTCACGACCACAAATTCGACCCGATCACCCAGCAGGATTACTACTCCCTCTTCGCGTTCTTCAACTCGATCGACGGCAACCCGCTGGACGGCAACGCCAAGGCCCACCCGCCGGTCGTCCAGGTCCCCTCCGAAGCGCAGGAGGCCGAACGAGAACGATTGAAGGCCGAGCTCGCCTCGGTCACGGAGCGGATCGCGGCCGCCGTGGCCGCCGTCGACTACGACCCGAGCCGGGACGACGATCAGGGGGAATACGTCCGCCGAGAGGATTTCGTCTGGGTCGACGACGCCCTCCCGCCCGGCGCCAAGCCCTCGGGAGAAGGCGACTGGTCGTTCGTCTCCGGGCCGCAGCACCCGGTCTTCCGGGGGGAGTTGGCCCACGTCCGATCGGCCGATGGCCTGTCGCAGCACGACTTCACCGAGGCGTCGCAGGGCTTGCTGGTCGGCGAGGGGGACACCCTGTTCGCCCACGTCTTCCTCGACCCGCTCAATCCCCCCAAGGAGCTGATGCTCCAGTGGAACACCGGCGATTGGAAACACCGGGCGTACTGGGGTGAGAACCTGATCGAATTCGGCGAGGACGGCACCGGCGAGCGTCTCTTCCGAGGGCCGCTGCCGACGACCGGTGAGTGGGTCCGTCTGGAGGTCCCCGCGGCCGAACTGGGCATCGCCCCGGGAACGTCGATCACTGGCATGGCCTTCACCCAGCACGGGGGCACCGTTCGCTGGGATGCCGCCGGCATCCGCACCTGGACTCCGCAACCAGGCAAGACCTACACGACGCTCGCCTCGTGGATCCGAGACCAGAAGATCCTTGGCGACACGTCCCCCGCCCCCGAGGAGATCCGCAAGCTCGTCGCGGTCGAGCCCGGCAATCGGACCGAGCAGCAGAAGGCCCGGCTCCGCGACTACTTCGTCGAACACGCCTACGCCCCGGCTCGGGCGGTGCTGGAGCCCCTGCTCGCCGAACGGGCCGCGGTCGAGAAGGCTCGCAAGGAGCTGGAGGATTCGATCCCGACCACCCTCGTCTGGAAGGAGATGGCTGAGCCGAAGCCGGCCTACATCCTCAATCGGGGAGAGTACGATCAGCGCGGCGAGCAAGTCGGTCGGGCCGTCCCCGCCTTCCTGCCCCCGATGCCCGACGGCGCGCCGAAGGACCGACTCGGCCTGGCCCGATGGCTCGTCGACCCATCCCACCCGCTGACCGCCCGGGTCGCGGCCAACCGCTTCTGGCAGCAGGTCTTCGGCGTCGGCCTCGTGAAGACCTCCGAGGACTTCGGCGCCCAGGGCGAACCTCCCAGCCACCCGAAGCTGCTCGACTGGCTCGCCGTCCAGTTCCAGGAGGACGGCTGGGACGTGAAGCAGTTCATGCGGAGGCTCGTCACGTCGAGCACCTACCGGCAGACCTCCCGGATCACTCCGGAACTGCTGGCGAAGGATCCGAAGAACCGGCTCTACGCCCGGGGGCCTCGGTTCCGCCTCGATGCGGAGACGATTCGCGACCAGGCGCTCTACGTCTCCGGCCTACTGTTCGAGGAGGTCGGCGGCCCGAGCGTCAAGCCGCCCCAGCCGGCCGGTCTCTGGGAAGCGGTCGGCTACACCAGCTCGAACACCGCCAAGTTTGTCGCCGACACCGGCCGGGAGAAGGTCCACCGCCGCAGCCTCTACACCTTCTGGAAGCGGACCGCTCCGCCTCCCCAGATGACGACCTTCGACGCCCCCTCACGCGAGGCGTGCATCATGCGGCGAGAGCGGACCAACACCCCGTTGCAGGCGCTGCTGCTGCTGAACGATCCGCAGTACGTCGAGGCCGCCCGCGCCCTGGCCGAGCGAACGATGGGAGAGGCCGGCTCGACCACCGAGGAGCGAATCGTTCGCATGTTCCGCCTGGCCACCGCCCGCCGTCCCGAGGCCGATGAACTGGCCCAGCTCACCGCCACGTACGAGGATCTGATCGCCTCCTATCGGTCGGACGTCGAGTCGGCCCGGCAGCTCATCACCATCGGCGAGACGACCCCGAATCCGGACCTCGATCCGGCCGAACTGGCCGCCTGGACAGTGATCGCCAATACCTTGCTGAACCTGGACGAGGTCATCGTGAAGGGCTGATCCCCTCAGATCGGAAGAATCCCGACCTCAGAATCGGAGGAACGCGACCATGGACCCGATCCTTGAGCGGATCCAGACGCTCACCCGCCGCCACTTTTTCGGCCGCGGCGCCCTCGGCCTGGGGACGGCTGCGTTGGCCTCGATGCTGCCCGACCGCGCCGCGAGGGGAGCGAACGGCGCGGCCGATCAGAACCGCCCCGCACCCTCCGGCGGCCTGCCCGGCCTGCCGCACTTCGCCCCCAGGGCGAAGCGGGCGATCTACCTGTTCATGTCCGGCGCCCCCTCGCAGATCGACCTCTTCGACTACAAGCCCGCCATGGGCGAGTGGTTCGACAAGGACCTGCCCGAGTCGATCCGCATGGGGCAGCGTCTGACGACGATGACCAGCGGCCAGGCCCGCTTCCCCATCGCCCCGTCGAAGTTC
Source organism: Tautonia sociabilis (assembly GCF_003977685.1). Taxonomy (GTDB): domain Bacteria; phylum Planctomycetota; class Planctomycetia; order Isosphaerales; family Isosphaeraceae; genus Tautonia; species Tautonia sociabilis. Next base: position 28,888 of record NZ_RYZH01000022.1, read on the forward strand.
AAGTTCGCGCAGCACGGGCAGTCGGGGGCCTGGGTCAGCGAACTCCTGCCGTATACGGCGAAGATGGTCGACGACCTCGCCATCGTCCGCTCGCTGAATACCGAGGCGATCAACCACGACCCGGCGATCACCTATATCTGCACGGGTCACCAGCTCCCCGGCCGAGCCAGCCTCGGTGCCTGGCTCAGCTACGGCCTGGGGACGATGAACGCCAATCTGCCCGACTTCGTCGTGATGACCCCGAGCTGGTCCGGCCGCAGGGACGCCCAGGCGCTGTACAATCGCCTCTGGGGTTCCGGCTTCCTGCCGAGCAAGCACCAAGGGGTCCGCCTGCGCACCGATGGCGATCCGGTCCTCTTCCTCTCGGACCCTCCCGGCGTCAGCCAGGCCAACCGTCGACGGATGCTCGACACGCTCGGCGCCCTCAACCAGAAGCACTTCGACGAGTTCGCCGACCCCGAGACCCAGTCCCGGATCGCCCAGTACGAGATGGCGTTCCGGATGCAGACTTCGGTCCCCGACCTGATGGATCTGTCAGACGAGCCGAAGCACATCCTCGACATGTACGGGCCTGAAGTCACCAAGCCCGGCACCTTCGCTTACTGCTCGTTGATGGCCCGCCGTCTGGCCGAGCGCGACGTCCGCTTCGTCCAGCTCTTCCACCGAGGCTGGGACCAGCACGGCAACATCGCCGGAGACCTCCCGAACCAGTGCAGGGACATCGACCAGCCGTGCTGGGCCCTCGTCCAGGACCTCAAGCAACGCGGGCTGCTCGACGACACCCTGGTCGTCTGGGGAGGGGAGTTCGGCCGAACCATCTACTGCCAGGGCGGGCTCACCAGGGAGAATTACGGTCGGGACCACCACCCCCGCTGTTTCACCATCTGGATGGCCGGCGGCGGGATCAAGCCGGGCATCGTCCACGGCGAGACGGACGAGTTCAGCTACAATGTCACCAAGGATCCGGTGCACATCCACGACCTGAACGCCACGATCCTTCACTGCCTGGGGATCGATCACCGCCGCTTGACCTACAAGTTCCAGGGGCTCGACGTGCGGCTCACCGGCGTCGAGGACAACGATCCCGTCGCCGCCTTGCTCGCCTGACGGCCATCGGTCATCCTGGACGGGCCCGCTTCCAGCCTCCTCCGGCCGGGAGCGGGCCCGTCTCGTTTGTCCCAGGCCGATTCCCGCCGCCGAGGAGTCCTCGGATGAACCACCGCGCCTCACTCGCGTCGCTCGCCGTGCTCGCGGCGGCCGTGCTCTCCGCGTCCCCCCGGGCGGAAGCCCAGCCGGCCGGGGCGAATTACGACGAGTCGAAGGTCCCCGACTACACCCTGCCCGACCCCCTCGTCGCCGAGGACGGCACCCGCGTGATGTCCCCCGAGCAGTGGCGGGACGTCCGGCGTCCCGAGATCCTCCGCCTCTTCTCGGAGCTCATGTACGGCAAGACCCCCGGCGGCCGCCCCGAGCGGATGCGCTGGGAGGTGGTCGACTCCAGCGACGACGCGCTGGACGGCCTGGCAACGCGGAAGCAGATCCGCATATTTTTCGACGGTCGCGACGACGGCCCCCGCATGGACCTGCTCCTGTACACGCCCGCCGCCGCGGAGGGCCCGGTGCCGACTTTCCTCGGCCTGAACTTCCGGGGGAATCACACCGTTTTCCCCGACCCGGCCATCCTCCTCCCCGACGGGGCGGACGAGGCGGATCGCGGCGAACGAAGGGGCCGCTGGCCGATCGACGTCATCCTCCGGAACGGCTTCGGCGTCGCGACCGCCTGGTACTTCGACATCGATCCCGATGTCAAGGACCAGTGGTCCGACGGCGTCCACCCGATTTTCTACGCCGAGGGACAGGACCGTCCCCTCCCTGACGAATGGGGGGCGATCGGCGCCTGGGCCTGGGGCCTGAGCCGGGCGATGGACTACCTGGAAGCCGATGAGGACGTGGACGGCAGCCGCGTGATCGTCCTCGGACACTCCAGACTCGGGAAGACGTCCCTGTGGGCCGGCGCCCAGGATGAACGATTCGCGCTGGTCATCTCGAACGACTCCGGCTGCGGTGGCGCCGCCCTGAGCCGCCGACGGTTCGGAGAGACGGTCGAGCGAATCAATACCACTTTCCCTCATTGGTTCAGCGATTCATTCAACCAATTCAACGCCAACGAGGATTCGCTCCCGTTCGACCAGCACATGCTCATCGCCCTGATCGCCCCCCGGCCGGTGCTCGTCTGCTCGGCCGAAGAGGACCTCTGGGCCGACCCCCGCGGCGAATTCCTTTCCGCGAAGCACGCCGGGCCGGTCTATCGCCTGCTCGGCGCCGACGATCTCGGGGTCGACGAAATGCCGCCGGTGAACACGCTCGTCGGCGGGACGATTGGATATCACATCCGACCGGGAGCGCACGACGTGACGCTGCGCGACTGGGACGTTTTCATGGAGTTCGCCACCCTTCGGCTGGGACGAGCGGCCCGGCGGTAAGGCCAACGCTCCAGACCCATCTTCAGATGGAGGACGGTCACAGTTGACCGCCGATCCGGGAGGCCTCGGCGGATCGCGATCGCGACAGGGCTCCCGCTCGCCGCTCCTTCCTCCCGAAAGCGGGGTGAGGCAGGCAGGTCGAGGGGGCGGTGCGCGGTGGCGTTGGATTGGGTCCCTGCCGTTTGAGCGTCATGTTAGCGGCGCTCCGCGACGATGAGCACGCCATCCGTCACCGAGTAGCCTGACCCCCATCCGGTGCCAAAGCCGCCGATGACCGATCCCACGCCGCCGACCCCGATCTGAGTCGCCGGCCCCTGGCGCTCCTGAGTCCGGGCCTCTCCCCGAAGGATCGGAGTCACGGAGACGATCGCGTATCCGTCACCGGACAGCGCCGTCGCCGCGGCCTCGACCCGCTTCGCAAGCGTCGGGCCGTCGACGACGACGACCCATTCCGTCCCCTGGATCTGGGGCAGGTCGGCTGTGACGGCCGGGCCCCGATCCGGCTTCCGGTCGGTTTCCGCGGGGACATAGACCACTCGCACCGCACCGGCCTGGCGGGCGGTCAGGTCCGGCTCCGATCGGACCATGGCCATCAGGGCAGTCCCGCAGGCGATCACGCCGAGCACGACGCCCGGGGAGACAAACTGCCGAAGTGCGGGAATTGGGTTCGACATCGGGATCGCTCCGCGAGGAATGGCGGTGCCGGCTCGCGTCGGTCCCGGGTCCAGGCCGGTCGAACATCGCCGACGCGACGTTCCAGTTTACGACGAGATCCCGGGGCTCGCACGCCAAGGCAAGTCCGGCCCCTCATCTCGGGAGACGGCTCCCGGGGATGACCCCTTCGCGTCCTCCCCCGGTAGAATCCGCTGAAGGCCAGCAGATCCGCCCTCTGGACCGGCACTCCCCTCCCGAGCCTCCGGCACGTGCCCCGATGCCGAGTTCGTGAATGACTGGTGCGACCAGGTGGTGGACGGGAGAGGAGTCGTGATGGTCTTCCGGACCGACAGCGGTTGCGGCGGTCCGTCCGGGGCAACCCAGGCGATCGGACCGATCGGGTCCCACCGTCCTCGATCTCAGCGATCGAGGCGACCCCGATCGACCGGAGAGTGGTGCCCCGAGCCGTTGATCGGGACCATCACGGGGCGGTCCCCCTTGTCACTGGCCTTCTCGGCTGGAAAGATCGGGACGGCTCGTCTCCGTCCCGGGGTCGAATCTCGGGGAGATCGGACGAGGGGAACGGGACGATCCCGCCCGGCGTCCAAGTCGAGCCGAGCGGAGCGGAGGGGACGCCTCGATGTCAGAGCAGCAGGAGCACACCCGGGGACCGGTCGACCGCCAGGTCGAGGCCCTGAAGATGCTGGCCCGTCTGGTGGCGGAGCGTACTGAGGCCGAGGCCCGGATCGAGCTCGATCGCTCCCAACGCGTCGAGGCCGCCGACCGCGCCTACCAGCAGGAGACGAAGGCCAACGAGGCAACCTACAAGGCCGATCGCAGTTCCCTCGAACGACGGGCCCGGGAGGAGCCCGAGGCCGCTCGGACCGCCTTCGAGGCCGCCCGGCAACGAGCCGAGGCCGCCCTCCGAGTCGCCCGGGCCGACGCCGAGCGTCGGCTCCGGGACGACGTGGAGGAGATCAAGAAGGCTCAGGCCGATCAGCGCTGGGAGATCGGAACCATCTGCGAGGCTGGGCTCAACGACTCCCGGAGCCGTCTGGAAAAGGCCCAGGCGACACTCTCTCAGGTCGATTCCCGGCTCCGGGCGATCCGGCAGGAAATCGAGGAGTATCTCCGCACCCATCGGCTCGGCAAGGCCGACGACGTCCGAGGCGACCTCTCAAGTGGGTCCGGTTCCCCGGACCAGCCGCCCTCGGCTGAGTCGGCCTCTCGGGCGCTCGACGAGGCGGAGGAACGGTTGGACGACCTGCGCCGGCTCTCGCTCCCGAGGCTCTTCCGAGGGGCTCGCCCGGTGGCGATCGTGGTCCTGCCGGCCGCTCTGGGAGCGGTCGCCGGGGGAATACTCCGGGGGTGGACGGTCGCGGCGCCGGTCGGTGGCGTCGTCGGAGCGACTCTCGGCCTGATCGCCGCGATCTGGCTTCTCGCGACGGCCCGGGTGCAGGTGAGGCGGGCGCTCGACCCGCTTCAGGAGGCGATCGCCTCGGCCGCCTCGCAGGCCGGACATGCGAGGCAGCACGAGGTGTCCTTCCAGCGACGCCGAGAGGAGGAACTTCTCCGCAAGCGCGACCGCGAGCAGGCCGCCGTCGACGATCGTGCCCGTGCCGCCCTCGCCGACGCCCGCGGTCGCCACGATGCCGCCGTCGCCGCCGCCGTTGAAGCCCATCTCACGGCGATCTCGGAGGCGGAACGCCGGAGGGATGAGATCCTGAGAAGCATCGCCGAGGAGGTCGAGCGGCGGACTCCGGAGATCCGGTCCCGGTTTGAGGCGGAGCGCGATCGGCTCTCGGCCGAGCATACCCGGGTGATCACCGACGCCGACTCTCGTGCCGCGGCCGATTTCGCCGAGCTGGCCAAGCGATGGCGATCAGGCCTGACCTCGGTGGGGGAGGCGATCGCTCAGGTCGCCACCGAGATGGGGCATCGCTTCCCCTCGTTCGAGGCCGCGGCCCGGGACGGCACCCCCATGCCGTCCGAGGTCCCCCCCGCCCTTCGGTTCGGCCGGCTCCGGATTGATCTGGACATGTTCCCCCGGGGACGGCCGGCTGATCCCGCTCTGATGGAGGGATTGCCCGACCGTTTCGAGGCCCCGGCGATCGTCCGGTGCCCCGAAGGCTGCTCGATGCTGTTCAAGGCCGACGCCGAAGGGAGAGCCGCCGCGCTGTCGGCGATGCAGGCCGTCATGCTCCGGATCCTCACCGGCTTCCCGCCCGGGAAGGCGCGGTTCACGATGATCGACCCCGTCGGCCTCGGCCAGACGTTCGCCGCCTTCATGCATCTCGCCGACGTCGACGAGCAACTCGTCTCCAGCCGGGTCTGGACCGAGACGCAGCACATCGAGCAGCGCCTCCAGGATCTGACCGAGCACATGGAGAATGTGATCCAGAAATACCTGCGCAACGAGTACCGGTCGATCACCGAGTATAACGCCAAGGCCGGCGAGGTCGCCGAGCCGTTTCGCTTCCTCATCGTCGCCGATTTCCCCGTCCGCTTCAACGAGGCCGCCGCCCGACGTCTGCTGAGCATCGCCCAGAGCGGGCCCCGGTGCGGGGTCCACGTGATCGTCTCGGTCGACACCCGCCAGGAACTGCCGCAGGGGATCGACCTGAAGGACCTGGAGCGCCACTGCGCCGTCTTCCGATGGCGAGAGGGCCGATTCCGATGGGACGACCCCGACCAGGGCGGCTTCCCGATGCAGCTCGACGAGCCGCCCCCGCCTGACCTGTTCTCCCAGGTCGTCCGAGCGATCGGCAGAAAGGCCGAGGGGGCCAGCCGGGTCGAGGTTCCCTTCGATTTTCTCGCCCCGAAGCCGGACGCCTACTGGAGGTCCGACAGTGCCAGCGGAGTCGCCATCCCCCTCGGCCGGGCCGGCGCGACCAAGGTCCAGCAGCTTCGCCTCGGTGCCGGTACGGCGCAGCATGTGCTGATCGCCGGCAAGACGGGGTCGGGCAAGTCGACGTTGCTGCACGCGTTGATTACCAGCGCCGCCCTCTCCTATGCCCCCGACCAGCTCGAGCTCTACCTGATCGACTTCAAGAAGGGGGTCGAGTTCAAGGCGTATGCGACCCACCGCCTCCCGCACGCCCGGGTGATCGCCGTCGAGAGCGAGCGCGAGTTCGGCCTCTCGGTGCTCCAGCGGCTCGACGAGGAGCTGAAGGTCCGGGGCGACCTGTTCCGGGAGGTCGGCGCCCAGGATCTCGCCTCCTTCCGATCCTCCCGCCCCGACCGGCCGATGCCTCGGATCCTGCTCATCGTCGATGAGTTCCAGGAGTTCTTCGTCGAGGATGACAAGCTCGCGCAGGAGGCCGCTTTGCTGCTCGATCGCCTTGTCCGCCAGGGAAGGGCCTTCGGCATCCACGTCCACCTCGGCTCGCAGACGCTCGCCGGCGCCTACACGCTGGCCCGGGCGACGATTGGCCAGATGGCCGTCCGGATTGCCTTGCAGTGCAGCGAGGCCGACGCCAGCCTGATCCTCTCCGACGACAACACCGCCGCCCGCCTCCTCTCCCGCCCCGGCGAGGCGATCTACAACGACGCCAACGGCCGCCTCGAGGGGAACAGCATCTTCCAGGTCGTCTGGCTCCCCGACGACCGCCGCGAGGAGTATCTCCGTCGCATTGCCGACCTGGCAATCGAGCGCGGCATCAAGTCCCGGCCTCCCATCATCTTCGAGGGGAATGTCGCCCCCGATGTCGCTCAGAACGAACCCCTCGCCGACCTTCTCTCGGCCGACTCCTATCCCGACCCGCTGCCGAAGGCGTCGTCCGCCTGGCTCGGCGAGCCGGTGGCGATCAAGGCGCCGACGGCGATGCTCTTCCGGAGGCAGGCCGGCTCGCACCTGCTCATCGTCGGTCAGAACGAAGAGGCGGCCCGAGGCCTGATGGCGACCTCGATCCTCAGCCTCGCCGCCCATCGGCCCGACGCCCGCATCCTCCTCCTCGACGGCACCCCGGCCGACGACCCAAGCTCGGGCTACCTGGCCGAGATCCTCAACGCCCTTCCCCACGACGCGAAGGCGATCACCTGGGGACAAGTCGAGTCCATCGTGGCCGAGGTCGCCGCCGAGGTGGATCGCCGACGAGACGAGGGGATCACCGACGCTCCCCCTCTCTACCTGATGATCCACGACCTCCAGCGCTTCCGGCAGCTTCGGAAGGCCGAGGACGACTTCTCCTTCTCGACCCCCGCTCCCGACGAGCCCGCGAAGCCTTCCGAGCTGCTCGGCACGATCTTGAGGGACGGACCAATCCACGGAGTCCATCTGATCGTCTGGGGAGACACGCTGAACAACCTGAATCGGACATTCGACCGCTCCTCGCTCCGAGAGCTGGAGCACCGTGTCCTCTTCCAGATGTCCTCCGGTGACTCCTCCACCCTGATCGACTCTCCGCTGGCCAACCGACTCGGCATGCGGCGCGCTCTGTTGGTGAGTGAGGAAGCCGGGTTGATGGAGAAGTTCCGGCCCTACGGTCCCCCCCCGATCGACTGGGTCCACCAGGTCGCTGGTCGGCTCAAGAGGCGCTCCCGGCCCCGGAGCGATCCGTCGGCATAAGTCGAGTTTCTGAAGAGCGCGATGCGGACGCCTCGCATGATCCGGAGGAGATCGCTTCCTCTTCCCGGCGTCGGGCGCTGGTGGCATTGGCCCTGATCGTGCCCGCTCAGGGGCTCGGGGTGGGTGCGATGCGCTTCGCCTTCCCCCGGCCCGATGAGCAAGGCGCCGGGCGCACTCAGCCGGCTCTGGATGTTCGGCTTCCCGATCCTCTGGACCCTTCGCGTGGAGCGCCGCTCGGCCCTCGTCGGGCTAACCCGGTCCGGGATGATGGAGGGGATCGGCTCCGGTCTGCTGATGCTTGCCGTCATCCGCGGGACCTCCGCGCTGGTCCGCGACCGCATCGACCTACTCGCTCTCCGGGACCGGGCCCATGCGCTCGGTTTCGACCGCCCGGTTCCCTTCGCATTGATCTTCTCTTCTATCATCCTCGATCCTCGTCAATTCGCTTCTGTTGGCTCCCGGGGCCTCCGGGACGCGAGGGAACACCGGCACGCTCGACTGTGGAGGCGAGCGGTCGCTCGGATCGGCCGGATCGTCCCAGTCCTCCCATTCCCGACCATTACGACCGGAGCGGTTTCCGCCCGGGCTTGACGAGGAGCATCGTTCAAGAGGGGGATCGACACGGGTCGATAGCAATGAGAGGGCCTACCGGTGCGGGTCGTCGATCACCCTCGGAAGGCTCGGGAAGCGGTGCCGGGCGAGGGCCGTCTTGAGGCGCTTGCACACCGGCCCCGATCGACTGCCGAAGCGCCGGGGGGGACCCGTGAGCGATCCGGAACTGTTACGCACCGTGGCCGACGCCGTCCGGGCCTGCAACGAATCCATCGACGATGCCACACCCATCGAGATTCAGTCTCGACTGGTGGAGGATCTCGGCCTCGATTCACTCGACCTGGTGGCAGTGCTGATGCGGCTCCAGGACGAGCACGGCATCGAGCTCGACCTGGACGTCGTGCCCGAGTTCCGTGTCGTCTCGGACCTGATGGACGAGCTCCGCCGCCGGCTCCGCTCGCGACCCGCGGCGTGATTGGCTGGTTGTGGGGTCCGCTTGGATCGAGGAGGGAGGCCATCCCCCGGACGGCTGAGGCCCAGCCTCCCCGAAGGAACCGGCCCAGGGACGGGACATGAGTCAGAAGGACCATCGCCGGGGGTCGCCCCGGGTCGCCCATCGTCGGTACACCGATCGCCTCGTCCCCGTCGATCCGGCCGAATGGCTGGACGTCTATCGGGCCATGGCCGCCGCGAGGCGCGTCGACCTCGCCGAGGCCGACCTGATCGCCCGAGGGCTGGCGTTCTTCTCTTGCCCCTGCTCGGGCCACGAGGCGATGGCCGTCCTGGCTCGATTGCTGACGCCGGACGACTGGCTCCACCTCCACTACCGCGACAAGGCCCTGGTGCTTGCTCGGGGCCTTCCTGTGGCCTCGCTCCTGCACAACATCGTCGCCAGTGCCGAGTCTCCGTCGGCCGGACGACAAATGACCCCCTTCCTGGGCGATCCCGCCCTGAAGCTGCTCTGTCAGAATGTGCCGGTGGGGAATCACGCCCCGCAGGCCGTCGGGGTGGCTGAGGCGGTCGTCCGCCGGCCTGGCCGGCCGATTGTCCTCTGCTCGATGGGGGACGGCGCCTCGCAGGAGGGGGAGGCGCTCGAAGCGGTCGCCGAGGCCGTCCGACAATCGCTGCCGGTCCTCTTCGTGATCGAAGACAACGGGCTCTCGATCTCAACCCGCACGACCGGCCGAACGTTCTACTCGTTGCCGGAGGTGTATCCGACGCCGGATCTCGTCTTCGGGCTGCCGATCCATCGCCTCGATGGCCGGGATCCGGTCGCCTTGCATGCCGGATTGGCGCCGATCGTGGAGATGATGCGGGAGGATCGCCTCCCCGCGCTCGTCGTCGTTTCGATGGACCGGCTGACGAGCCATACCAACGCCGACGACGACCGTGTCTATCGCCCCGCCGAGGAGGTCGATCGGGCCCGTCGTCTCGGCGATCCGCTTCACAACCTGAGACAGCATCTGATCTCCTCGGGCTTGTCTCCCGAGGAGTTGGACCGGATCGAGCACGAGGTCGACGACGAGGTGCGGCTCGCCGTCGATGCCGCCCTGCGGGCCCCCGATCCCTCCCCGGTTTTCGAGGCGAAGGCTCCCCTGCCCCCCCTCCTGGTCCAGGCTCCGGCCGAGCCCGACGAACCGGAGAACGGTCGCCGGTGGACGATGCTGGAGGCGATCCGAGAGGTCCTCCGCCATCGCCTGGAGACGGATCCGCGCGTGACTCTCTGCGGGCAGGACATCGAAGACCCCAAGGGGGACGTTTTCGGCGTGACCCGGGGGCTGAGCAGCGCCTTCCCCGGCCGGGTGCGGAACGCGCCGCTGGCCGAGGCGACGATCGTTGGTGGGGCGATCGGCCGGGCGATGCTCGGCGAGCGTCCCGTGGCGTTCCTCCAGTTCGCCGACTTCTTGCCGGTGGCCTTCAATCAGATTCACTCCGAGCTGGGCAGCCTCTGGTGGCGGAGCGCCGGGACATTCTCCTGCCCGGTGATTCTGCTGGTCGCCTGCGGCGGATACCGGCCGGGGCTGGGTCCGTTCCACGCGCAGACGATGGAGTCGATCGCGGCCCATGTCCCGGGGGTGGACGTGTTCATGCCGTCCACCGCCGGTGATGCCGCCGGGTTGCTGAACGCGGCGTTCGAGTCGGGACGGCCGACGATCTTCTTTTACCCGAAGATCGCGCTGAACGACCGCGACCGGGCCACCTCGGCCGATGTGACCGCCCGTCTTCTGCCTGTCGGCCGGGCTCGGTTCGCCCGCAGGGGAGACGATCTGACCCTTGTTTCCTGGGGGGCGACCGTCGCGATCTCGGAGAAGGCTGCCGACGCGATCTCGGAGCAAACCGGCCTGCGCAGCGACGTGATCGACCTCCGATCCCTCTCCCCCTGGGACCGGGATGCCGTCCGGGAGTCCTGCCGGCGCACCGGGCGATTGCTCGTGGTCCACGAGGATAATCTGACCTGTGGCCTTGGCGCCGAGGTCGTCGCCGACGTCGCCGAGGCGGTCGGTTCGGACGTGCGCTGCCGTCGGGTGGCCCGGCCCGACACGTACATCCCCTGCAATTTCTCGGCGCAACTGGAAATCCTTCCCTCGTTCCGCCGGACCCTCGCCGTCGCGGCCGAGCTGCTCGGGCTCGACCTCTCCTGGGAGCCCGAATCGGCGTCGGGAGGCGGACCGGGTACGATCGTTGAGGCTCGGGGGACGAGCCCGGCCGACGAGGCCGTGAGAGTGCTCTCCTGGAAAATCCGCCCCGGCGACCTGGTCCGGGCCGGGGAGCCGGTGGCTGAACTGGTCGCCGACAAGGCGGTCTTCGAGTTCGCCTCGCCGGTCGACGGTCGCGTCTCGAGGCTCTGCGCCGAGGAGGGGCAGGAGGTCCGGGTCCGTTCCCCGTTGTTCGAGCTGGATCGGCCGGAGGATCAGCTCGGCCCGAGGCGTCCCCCGACTCGAGAGGAGCACGGCCGACCGCTCCTCCGCCGCCGCGTTCCCGGCGTGCTGGCCGCCGGGACGTCGGGGAGGTCGGCCCCGATCACGCTGGCCGTCCCCGGAGTCGCCGTTGGTTCGGCGGTCGTGACCAATGCCGACCTCACCCCTCGCTTCCCCGGGAGGACGGAGGACGACATCCTCAAGCGGACGGGGATCGCCTCCCGGCGTCGGGTCGGGCCCGGGGAGTCGGCCCTGACGCTTGCGGTGTCGGCGGCGCGGTCGGCGCTCGACGAGGCCGGGCTGTCCGCCTCGGATCTCGACCTGCTGATTTGCTGCACGGGGACGCCCGGCCTGGTGACCCCGTCCCTCGCCTGCCGAATTCTGCACCTACTCGGGGATCGGGAGGGTTCGAGCCCAGAGGTGCCGGCCTTCGACCTGTCGGCGGCCTGCTCGGGCTACCTCTACGGCCTGGCGGCGTCGTATGACTTCGCTCAATCGAAGCCAGATGCCCGCCTCCTGCTCATCACCGCCGAGGCTCTCTCGCCGCTCGCGGATCCGGACGACTTCGACACCGCCATTCTCTTCGGTGACGCCGCGACGGCCACGCTGATCGCAGGCCCGCTCGCCGACCTCGGCAGCGCCTCTTGTCTCGGCCGGCTGCGGAGACCGGTCCTCTCCGCCCGAGGAGAGCCAGGGGAGGTGCTCCGGGTGCCGGCGGAGGGGAGCGGCTCTCTCGCCATGGACGGCCGGCGCGTGTATGCCGAGGCGGTGCGCCGCATGATCGCGCTGCTGGAGACGGCTTGCGGAGCGGAGGGTTTCGCTCCTTCGGACCTTGATCTGATCGTTCCTCACCAAGCGAACGCCCGGATCATCAACGACGTCCGGATGCGTTTGAAGCTTCCTCCCGATCGCGCCTTCCTCCACCTCGGAGAGGTGGGCAACACGTCCTCGTCGAGCATTCCGCTCGCCCTTGCCGCTCTGGCCGGGAAGGGACCGATGCCGAGACGGGTCGGCCTGACGGCGTTCGGCGGCGGATTCACGTTCGGGGCCGCGGTCCTTCGATCGGGGTGATCGCGGCCGGGGTCAGGCCTGAACGAGGTCCCAGTAGAAGTCCATCGTCCACCGGGCGACGCTCTTCCAGCTGAAGAAGTGCTCCACGCGCTCCCGGCTTCGAGCCCCCATCTCCCGAAGGAGCCCGGGATCCCCAATCAGGCGGTCGATGGCCTGGGCCAGGTCCGCGGCGAACCGATCAGGGTCCTTCGGCTCGTGGGGGTGGGGATCACCCTCTCCCCGGGGCTCGAAGGGAACGAGCAAGCCGGTTCGCTCGGGGATCACAACCTCCTTGATCCCTCCCACGCTCGAAGCGACCACTGGCGTTCCGCAGGCCATTGCCTCCAGGTTGATGATCCCGAATGGCTCGTAGACCGACGGGCAGACGAAGACCGCCGCCTGCGAGTACAGAGCGATGATCTCCGGCTTCGGCAGGACCTTGGGGATCCAGAGGATCGGCGTCTTCGCCTCGGATCGGGCTTTCTCGACGTGCTCGGCCATCTCTCGACCGATCTCCTCAGTGTCCGGCGCTCCGGCGCAGAGGACCACCTGGCAGTCGGTGCGGAGGTGCTTGATCGCGTCGACGAGGTGGATGATCCCCTTCTGCCGGGTGATCCGGCCGACGAAGAGGACGAAAGGGCGGGAGCGGTCGATCCCGTAACGGTCGAGCACCGCCGGCTCAATCGTCGGCCGATACTGGTCCAGATCGATCCCGTTGTGGATGACCCGGATCTTCTCGAAGGGAACCTTATACAGTTCGTGGACGTCCGCCTTCATTGACTCGGAGACGGCGACGACGCCGTCAGCGTTCTGATAGGCGGTGCGTTCGATCCAGGTGCTGGCGTCGTAAGCGGTGCCAAGCTGCTCGCGCTTCCAGGGGCGGTGGGGCTCCAACGAATGGGTCGTCAGCACGAGCTTCGCCCCAGCCAGTTGCTTGACCAGACACCCGGCCAGGTGGGTGTACCACGTGTGGCAGTGGACGATGTCGACGTCCTCGAGCATTCCCGCCATGATCAGGTTCCGGAGCAGCGTCTCCTTGAACTTCTTATGGCGAGGATCCTGGTAGGGGAGCGGGAAGTCCGGCTCGATCCCTCGGACGGTGAGGTTCCCCTTCTGAAGATCCTGGTCGCCGAAGCAGAGCACTTGGACGGTATGGAGGCCGGGTTCCACCTCGGTCAGGGCCCGGGTGAGGTATTCGACATGGACCCCGGCCCCTCCGTAGATGTGTGGCGGGTACTCGTTGGTCAGGATGGCGATTCGCATGGGACTCCCCTCGACTCCGCACGGCTGTCTCGCCGCGATCCCCCGACGATACGGCTTCGCCTCGCCGGACGCCATGATCCGATACGGGCCGTCGGCGAGGATCAGGGGGCCGATTCCCCCGCTCCGTCGGGCAGCGGGACCTGGCCGGGGGATTGCAAGTAGCGGATGAGGTCGGCGACCTCGTCGATTGAGAGTCTGTCGAGCATCCCCTCGGGCATCAGCGAGACGTCGGATACGCGCTGGTCCTCGATCTCGTCCCGGGGAATGATCATCCGGTCGGATGGGGTCTGGATCGTCACCGTCCGATCCGTTTGCTCGACGGCCAGGCCGTTGACGATCCGGCCGTCGGCGAGGGCGAAGACGCGCATCCGATAGTCAGCCGCGAGCGTGGCATTCGGATCGACGAGGTTCTCCAGCAGGTAGCCCAGGTCTCCGCGCTGGGCCCCGGTCAGCTCGGGGCCGACCTTGCTCCCCTCGCCGAAGAGGACGTGGCACTGGGCACAGGTCTGGGAGAACAGGAGTCGGCCCCGGGTCGGGTCGGCCGAGCCGAGGCGATCGGGGGTCAATTCGGCGCGCAAGGCCGCGATCCGGGCGCTCGCCGACTCGGAGATCGGCCGGTACTCCGGCCAGATCGTCGCGACCCGCTGCTCGATCTCCTCGTCACCGAGCGTCCGGAGCTGGCGGACCAGGAACGCCGAGATCGTTGAACGATCAATCCTGCCAGCCTCCACGGCATCCAGCAACGCCCGGGCGGAGGTCGCCCGGGAGGCCAGGGCAACCAGCGCCTCTCGGTTCGCCTCGGCCGGGAGGCGGCCGAGAAGCTCGAGCAATAGGGCCGAGGTCGCCGGGTCGTCAACCGTCGCCAGCCCCCGGACCGCATCGCTGGCCAGGTCTCGCTCGGAAAGGAGGCCCGAGAGCAGCTCGGCCAGGCCGTCGGCCCGGCTGCGGACGAGGGTCGCGATCGCGTCTCGGCGGGCCGACAGGGTTTCCTCCGGATTGGTTGCGATCCGACGCAGCTCATCCAGGCCCCGGCCGTGGCCGAAGACGATGGAAAGCTCCCGGACGAGGCCTCGTATTTCCTCGTCGTCGATCGAGGAGAGGGAGTCCGTCACCTCGTCCCAGGCCGGAGGCGGGTCGGCCCGTCGCAGCCCTCGGAGGGCGTCGGCCATCCCGGAGAGCACGTCGCGCCGGAACGCCAGATCCTCGCGGCGGATGAGGAACCGGGAGAGGAGCCTCATCCCCGGATCGGAACCTTCCGCCGTGAGCCGACGGGCGATGAACCGAGGAAGTGCCCCGAATCGCCCTGAGGAGGCCAGTTCGGCGGCACGATCGGGAGCCGTCGGAACGCTGTCCTTGATCCCGTACCAGAGCATGATCGGCAGGACCGGGTCATCGGCGAACTCCGAATGCGAGGCGATCGCCCTGGCGATCGGCCAGCGCCGATCGGTCGGCATCCGCTGCAAGGCCGAAGCGAGGAAGGTCAGGACGAGGCCGGATTGCTCCCGCTCGGCCAGTCGCCCGAAGGCCGAGATCGCCTTCTCGGACGGCTGGCCCCGGTCGACCAGTAGGCGGATGGCCCAGGTCCGGATCTGCTCGTCCGGATCGTCCAGCAGCGCGATCAGGCCGTCCTCGGTCGTCCCACCGATGCCATGGAGCGTCCACAAGGCTCGGAGCCTGAGCACCTCGTCGCCTTCCCCCGAACTCAGCTCGCGCAGGAGATCGAGGATCGGAGAGAGGTCGGCCCCTGCCGAAGCCCGCTGCTGGAGCAGATGACGGGCCTGTCGGGCGTACCAGACGTTGGGATGGCGGAGCAGTGCAACCAGGGCAGCGTCGTCCAGCGAGGAGAGATCGGAGGCGGCGGGTTCGCTCGGATCGCCGTGCGTGATCTTGTAGATCCGCCCGGAGGAGCGGTGGACGCCATCGTTCTCGTGGCATTCGCCCACATCGGACCAGTCGGCCACGAAGACGCCGCCGTCGGGGCCGGACACCAGCTCGATGCCCCGGAACCAGGGGTCGGACCAGAGGATCGGGTCCGGCAGGTGCCGGGCGGTGTAGGTCGCCCCGGCGCGTTCGGGCCGGTCTCGGTTGACCCGACGGCCGTGGAAGTTCAGGGCGAAGATGTCGCCGCGATACTCCTCGGGCCAGTCGTCTCCCTGGTAGATCAGCAATCCAGAGTGGGCGTGGCCGCCGCCGGCGCGGTCAGTGCCGTCGGAGACGCCGGATCGGCTGGCGGCGGTCCAGGACTCCCGAGTGTCCCAGTGGACGTGGTCAGCGGTCTGGCCCAGCAGGACGTAGAGGTGAGGGTCGAAGTGCTCGCCGTACATCCGCTCGAACGAGGCGCCGGGGATCACGTGCCAGAGGTGGGGGATGACCGTGTTGATCAGGAAGAGCTGGCCATGCTCGTCCCAGTCCATGCCCCAGGGATTGGTGGTCCCCCGGGCCACGACCTCGAAGGTCTTCCGGGTCGGGTGATACCGCCAGACGCCGCAGTTCAGGAGGACCCGGTCCTCGTCAGGGGTGCCGGGGGCTCCCACACGGGAGTTCGCCTGAATGCCGTGTCGGCCGTAGAGCCAGCCGTCGGGTCCCCAGCGGAGGCCGTTGACGAGGTTGTGCCGAATCGAATCCGCGTTCCAGCCGTCGAGCAGGACAACGGGAGGGCCGTCGGGCCGGTCGTCGCCGTCCCGGTCGGGGATGAACAGCAAGTAGGGAGCGCACAGGGCCCAGACGCCCCCGAACCCAACCTCGACACTGGTCAGGCGGATCCCCTCGTCCCAGAAGACCGTGCGGCGATCAAACCGGCCGTCGCCATCCTCATCGTCGAGGATGAGGATCCGGTCTCGCAGGTCCGTGTCGAAATTGACGGCCTGCTCGGCATAGGTGTAGTTCTCGGCGACCCAGAGTCTTCCCCTTGGGTCGGTCGCCAGGGCGATCGGCTGGCGGACGTCAGGCTCCGAGGCGAACAGGGTGGCCCGGAAGCCGTCGGGGAGCTGGAGCCCGTCGATCGCCTCCGAGGTTGGTGTCAGGCCGTTGCCCGGATCCTGCGAATCGTATGGCTCGGGGAAGCGCTGTGCGCTCGCGATCGATCCCAGGGGAAGCAGCGAAAGGGCGAGCAGGATCCGAGCGGGTCGGGACATGACAAACCATGCCTCCTCGCCGGGGTGGAGGCGTGGAGCGATCGCCCGACGATCGAGCCGGGTCGGGATCGCGGGCCTCGCACGATCGGCCGGGGACGTTGGGACCCCGCGGCGAGTCGCGGGACCGTTCCGGTGTACCCGAACCGGAACGGCCTCATCAACCCCCGGCCGGGGGGCGGCAGGCCACGACGGCTACTCCAGGCGGGAGGCAACCTCTCCAGAATCGGCGAGCCGCCCCGGAACGGCGTCCTGGATCCGAGGATTCAGCAGATCGGTCAGGTGGGGCCGCAGGGCCTTGGCCTCGGCGAGAGTCAGGTCCGGGGCGCTGAGGCGCTCCAGGAGGGCCCGAAGTGCCTCAATCCGATCAAACGTCTCACCAGGGCTGCCCATCGCCATGCGACCTTACGATCGTCCTCACGATTTCCAAGTCCGCGCGGTTGTCTTGATCGCGACCCTCGCGATCACTCGACGACGTCTCCTAACCAGTCGAAAACCCGATGCCAAATCTGCTCGCCGGGTTCGCCTTTTCCCGCAATTCCCCGCCCTAACGCCCGTTCTCTTGATCAGAGTTTAGGTTATGGCGGAGAACTTTTTCCGGTTCATTCGGAGGAGATTTCAAGAATCTCCCTCGACTCGTTCCCCCGGGCGTGCCACGGAGTGCCAATGCCTACAATTGTGGCAAGGAGGTGACGAACCGAAAGGCATCCGTCTCGTCCGTGGGTGGCTGGCCCTCAGGACCAGTCGTCCCACCCTCTGGTCTTCGACGCAATCGGCGTCCCTCCCAGGAAGTACGCCTTGACATCCTCCCGGTTCATCACCAGGATGACGACCCCCGCATAGATCAAACGAACCCAGGCTCCCCCGTCGATGCCCGCGGTGAAGGCAAGGTCGAGCAGGTCGATCACCACGGTGATCCACGCCCAGGCCAGGTGCAGGGATCGGCCCCGGGGATCGCCGCTCCAGGTGATCCACCCGGCCATGAAAAGCAGGATACCCATGGCCGATTGGATGAGCAAGACCAAGATCACCAGCACCGCCGCAATCGAGCCGACCGCTCCCGCCACCGGGCCCAGCAGCCAGCCGGCGACCCCCGCCACCGTGGCGATCGCACCGATGACGACGACCCAGACCACATTGAGGAGCGACAGGATCAGGCTGAAGAACGTGATCGCGTTGAGGATCCCCGGACGCCTGACGTAATGCCGGTTTGACATGATCGGTCCTCCGACTCCTTCCGACGGCGAAGCTCAGGAACCCTCCTGGGTGTCCCCTCGTTCGGCCGCCAGCGCAGCGGGTATGCCCGTCGAGACGTCGGGGAAGGCGAGCGAGAGTCCGAGTTCCCGCTTCGCCTTCCGGTTCGAGACGCGCTTGCTCGCCCTTCCCCGGACCGGCCCAGTGTCGGTCGGCTCGGTGAACGTGGGGGCCGGGGCGCCAAGGGCCTCGGCAAGCCGGGCATAGAACTCTCCCCGGGTCACCGGCCGATCGTCGCTGACGAGGTAAAGCGGTCCCGGTTTCTGGGCCCGAAGCGCCAGCAAGGCGGCCGAGGCGGCGTCGTCGATGTGAATCACGTTGAGGTACGAGCCGGGGTCGGCAGGGATCGGCTCGCCGGCCGAGATCGCGTCGCGACGCATCAGACGGCCAGGGCCGTAGAGGCCCGAGTAGCGGAGGATGGTGACCGGGAAGGCGTACTCCCTGGAGAACTCCCGGATCGCTTCCTCCGCCGCGAGGCTGGCGAGGCCCGACTCGGTCTCGGGAGAGGCCGGCGTCTCCTCGTCGATCCAATCCCCGCCTTGGTTTCCGTAAACGCCGATCGAACCCGAGTAGACCAGCCGACGGGCCCGGGTCGCCAGTTTCCCCAGCGCGTGCCGCAGTCCGTCGACCGCGACAATCCCCATCGGCACCCCGGCCTTGCGGTCGAAGCCAACGCAGTACAAGGCCCGGTCGACCGAAGGCAGGGCCGAGAGCGATTCCCGGTCGAGCACGTCGGCGATGATCGGCTCGATCCCCTCGGCGGCCAGGGCCTCGGCCCGTTGCCGGGATCGAGTGGTGGCGAAGACCCGCTGCCCTTCGGCGCGCAAGAGACGGGCGACCCGGATGCCGAGGTACCCGCACCCGACGATCAGCGTGCTCACGGCTCCTCCTCGTCCTCGAAGGACGGGCTTGGGTCGTCGAGCGGCATCGGGGGGGCCTCCTCGTCGGGACACCCGGCGTCCAGATACGCCTGGAGCAAGATTCGCGCCGCGATCATGTCCCGGATCGCCTTGCGGCGGCTGGCCTTCAGCCCGCCCTCCCGGAGCAGCTCCTCGGCCTCGACGGTGGAGTAGCGTTCGTCAACGAAGCGGACGGGCATGCCGAGTTGATCGGAGAGCCAGCGCCCCCACGTCCTCGCCGACTCGGCCGACCTCCCCTCGGCGCCGTGGCCGAGCAGCGGTAAGCCGATGACGATGAGATCGACCCGGTATTCCTCGACCAGCGATCGGAAGTACGCGGCGTCGAGCCGATCGGATCGCCGTTCGTAGACCTCCACCGGCGAGGCGAGCCGCCGATCCGGGTCGCTCACCGCGACGCCGACGCGACGAATCCCGAAATCGAGGCCGAGGATGCGCTTCATCCCTCGATTTTAAAGCGGGGGGAGACTCCCGGGAACCGCTCACCCTGCGCGGGGAAGGGGCGGATCTCGTACAATGGAACCCGATGCAAGTCGACCGGCAAGGCGGCCAGTTCGAGGGGAAAGACGATGTTCGAGCTCGGTTCGGACGACGAGGGCCAGCCCGGAGCAGACGAAACCTCGGCGACGCGATCGGTCCTGGTCTGGGACGAATCGGTCGGTCCCCAGCCCCTGGGATTCGGACCCGATGCCGAGCCGATCGTGCTCGACTGGTCCGGCCGGGGGGAGCCCGAGTTGCTCGTCACCACTCGAGTCGGCCGAGCCGGGCGGAGGTCCCGGCTCTATCGACCGAGGTCCTCCCCGGGAGTCTGGCCGGCGGTCTTCGACCCGGGCATCGACCTGCCGGCGCTCGATGGACTCCGGCTGCCTTGCCCGCTCCCCAACGGCCGTCCCAGCCGCTTCGACCTGATCTCCCTGGCGACTTCCGGCCTGGTGTTCCTGTCCAATCTCGGGGGAGCGCACGACCCGAGCTTCGGCCCTCGCGTCTCGCTCGATCTCCCTGCCGATCTCGGCCTCGGGCCCATCCGGATTGCCCAGATGCTTCCCATCGACTGGGACGGCGACGGCCGGGTCGACCTGGTGATCGGCCTCGACGACCTGGAAGGCTACTGGCCGGATCCCAAGGTGCCGCCGGCACAGCAGGTCGGCTGGGACGTGGACGGTGGCCACCCCAGTCTCGACCGCCGAGGCCGCTGGCGAGGGCGAGAGCCGATCGGCCGGCTCTTCTGGCTCCGAAACGTCGGCGAGCCCGGCTCCCCGCGGTTTGAGGGGCCCGAGCCCATCGACTCCGATGGTTCGCTCGCCTTCGCCGCGCGACCGGCCGTTGTGCGTCTCCCCTGGGGATCCTCTCGGGCGCCCGAGGTGGTCGCGAGCGATGCGACCGGGGCCGTGCGGTTCTACCGCAACTTCGGCGGCCAGCTTCCCCCCGTCCTCATGGAACCCAGGCCGCTCCGCGATCTGGGAGACGGCCGGCCGATCGTCCTGCCGGAGGACCGCACCATCGTCTCGGCGGCCGACATCGACCGAGACCACCGCGACGAGCTGATCTTCGGCACGTCCGACGGCAGGGTCTTCGCGGTCGTTGCCGGCAAGGGGAAGGATACAGGGCGGGTCGTCGGCCCGGTGCTCCAGGAAGGGACGATGCTCCGGCTGGGAGGCGGGGCGGTGGTGACGGCCGGCGACCTGGACGGTGACGGCGGCCTCGATCTCGTCGTCGGCGACCTCTCAGGGCGCCTCCACTGGCTGTTCGACCTGGGGGGTCCCGGGGACCATCGCTACGGCCCCCCGGAGGCGATCGAATCCGGGGGCGATCCCTTCCGGATCGGGCCGAGGGCTGACGGCCTCTGGCTCGGTCCGGTCGAGCCGCCGCTCAGTGTCGCCGCTCCCTTGCTCGTCGACTGGAAAAACAACGGAAGGCCGGATCTGATCGTCACCGGGAACGGCGGAGCGACCCTGTTCCTGCGCAACAACGGCCATGCGACCCAGCCCCGCTTCGACTTCGCCGAGCCTCTGCGGTGCGAGCGGAAGCCGGTGCACCTGCCTCCCCGCGTCCGGCCGGCGGCAGCCGACTGGGAAGGCTCGGGGGCGATCGACCTCATCGCCCCGGATTCCTTCGGGATTCTCTGCCTTTGGAGGAGGGTCGACACGCTCGAGGTCGCCCCTCCCGAGCCGCTGATCGACCGCCTCGGCCGGCCGATCCGGGTCGATGGCCCCTTCGGGCTTGTGGGGAATTGCTGCCTCTGGGCGGGCCCCTGGACCGGCTCGGGGAGGCCCGATCTGCTGCTCGGGCTACCGATCACTTCCCGATTCGTCGTGCCGGCGATGACGGGGGAGCCGCTTGTCGACCTGGACGACGTCCCCAACGTGATCTTGCTGGAGAACCAGGGGGAGAACGTCGTCATCCCCCGCCCGATCCGACTCGCCGACGGCGGGCCGCTGATCGTGAGAGACGACTCGGTCAGTCCTTCGGGCGTCGACTGGACCGGCCGAGGTTCGCTCGATCTGCTGATCGGCTCCGGCTCGGGCATGGTCGAACTGTTCCCGAGGTCGTCCCTCCTCTGGTAATCCAAGGCCCGCTCGCCACTCCCATCGGGACCGATCGACACGGAGGTTCCGCCCCTCATGCCCCTCCCACCCGACGACGATCGCGAGATCGCCGATGCGTCGTTCCTGTTCGATGACGAGAACGTTCCAGCGAAGCCTGACCGCTCCAGGCCACCCGGTCGATCGGCCTCGAAGCCGTCCGACTCGGGGGAACCCGAGGGCGGCTACGAGCTCGCCGACTCCGAATCCGGGAGCGAGCCGATCGCCGTCCCCTCCCGGCCGGTCCCCCCCCTGCCCTCCTCGATCGAGAGGCCGGAATCCAGGCCGGCCGAGCGCCGGTCGATCGCGCCGAGCCCCGTGGATCAGCCCTGGAACCGCCTCTCGGAATGGGGCCCGACGCTCTCCCGGATCGGCATGGTCTTGCTCACGACGGCGGCGTTGCTGTACCTCGGGCTTGCCCCCGGAGGCGGGATGGGGGCGGTCGCGGTCTCGGCGATCGGCCTGGCGATCGCGGTTATCCTCAGCTACCCGATCGCGATCACACTGGAGCGTCCGGTGCGCATGACCCCGGAGCATGCCCTGCGAGACTACTTCGGGGCGCTCGCCCACCATCTCCCGCATCACCGGAGGATGTGGCTCCTGCTCAGCTCCTCGGGGAAGGTGTCTCGGGACTTCCAGTCCTATGGCGAGTTCCGCTCCTACTGGACGCGCACCCTCTCCCGGCTCAAGCGGGAGAAGGCGGGAAGGGCGACGCCCGTGAGCGTCCGCATCGAGGTCGTCAAATCGGAGAAAAGCGCCGGCCTGGAGGCGATCGAGGTGTCGTACCGGCTGCTCATCTTCCTGAGGGGTCGGGAGTCCGACGGCCCGATCTACTCGAGCCAGACCGAGACCACACTCTCCCGGGGCCCCGATCGGATGTGGTACCTCGACGACGGCCGCCTTCCTCCTCCCTGAGCGGGGGACCGGCTCCTTCCCCGTCAGATCGACATGCCCGCCCGCCACCACCGCCAACGGAAGGCGAGGTAGGTGAGCACGTTCAGGACGACAACGATCACAGGGGTCATCGCGAGATACGCCACCCAGATCGGCACCGAGAGGGTCTTCGACCCGATCGAAAGGTCCAGGGCGGTCGAGCCGAGGAAGCTCGGCGTGTATGGCTGGCCGTCGTCCGACGAGGGGATGGGGATGCTCATGGCCGCCGCGAAGGGGCTGGTGATCGTCAGCGACGCGAGCCGCTCCTCAGACAGCGCGGTGTAGCCCTGGAGGTACCAGACCAGCCCCACCGGGCCGATGAACAGGGCGAGCAGGGCCAGGTAGGTCACCACCATCGCCACCGCCGTCCTTCGGCTGAGGGCCGAGCAGAGCAGGCCCACGGTGGTTGTCGTCACACAGGTCGCCGCGATCAGGGAGAGGAAGATCAGCAGCGTCCACCAGCGGTCGCGCAGCTCGGGGATCAGGATGTAGGCCAGCAGGAGTTGCTCCGTGAGCAGGAAGGTCAGCACCGTCGATACCCGGGCCGAGGCCAGGAGCTTGGCGATGACGATCGTCCCCGGCTTGAGCAGGGTCGTCAGCAGCAGGCCGAGCGTCTTCCGCTCGCGCTCCTGGGTAATGCTGCCGCTGGAGAAGACCGGGCCAACGAGCAGGTTGAACATGAGCACATAACCGACATAGTACCCCGTGAGCTCCGGCCGGAGGAACAGCAGGTAGGCCATCAGCGGGATCGAGAGGAACATGCTCACCTGGATCACCAGGCGGAGCATCAGGGTCCCCTGGCTGAAGATCTCCGAGCGCAGCTCCTTGTCGAGCACGGGGTTGGTGCCGTCGGGCATCAGGTCGGTGCGCTTGGCCGGCGCGAAGAGCATGTCAGGGAACAGCTCACGGTCGATGACCACCCCAACGGCGTACTTCATCTCCTCCTCTTCGTCGATCACCTCTTTCCCCTCGCTGCCCACGTCCGGAGGGAAGAGCAAGCGGCGATTGATGAGCAGACCGACGATCACCCAGATCGCGATGCACCAGGGAGGCAGCACGGCGATCGACACGAAATCGCGAAGGACCACGTCGTCGGTCTGCGTCACCGTGACCGTGATCAGCGCCAGCGGCAGGATCACCAGGTAGCTGACCACCAACGCCGAGCTGGTCCGGCCGAAGAAGCTGGAGCACGCCACGCTGATCAGGCCGAACGTCCCGGCCGCCAGGATCAGCACCAGGTACGCCCGGGCGATCTCGGAGAGTAGGATCCCCCCCAGCAGGAAACAGAGGATCATCAGCGGAAGGCTGGAGATGATCAGCAGCACCAGGTAGGTCGACGAGCTGAGCAGCTTGCCCACCAGGATGGTCGACGGCTCCAGCGGACTGGCCAGCAGCAGCTCATACGTCTTCCGCTCCTTCTCGCCGGTGATGCTGCCGGCGGCGAAGGTGGGGGCAACCAGTGCGACGAGGAAAAACTGGCCTAGGAAGAACAGGTTGAAGAGCCGCTGCGACACCCCCGGGCTGACCTGATTGGTGGCCTCCTCGCCCGCTGGCCAGGCGAAGTAGACGACCACGCCGAGAAACACGACGTAGGCCAGCTGGAGCAGAAACGACCGCGACGAGCGGAGGTTGACCAGCAGCTCTCGGATCAGGACGGGGTTCTCTCGAAGGATCATGGGTCCGGTCCCCGAGTCCGGGGCTGCGAAGGGGCGAGGACGAGCGGATCGGGAGGCGGATGGCCGGATGACGAGGGTGCTGCCGAGAGGGCCGGGGGCGAGAAGAGCTCGGAAGGCGGCCGATCGTCTCTCCGCCGAGCGGAGGAGGACGCCCGACCGAGCGAGCCGAGCCGTCACCGGAAGCGTTCCGGAGCATCGCCGACCGATGACTCCCCGACCGTGATCGGCCC
Organism: Tautonia sociabilis; assembly: GCF_003977685.1. Taxonomy (GTDB): domain Bacteria; phylum Planctomycetota; class Planctomycetia; order Isosphaerales; family Isosphaeraceae; genus Tautonia; species Tautonia sociabilis. The sequence continues at coordinate 53,098 of NZ_RYZH01000022.1, forward strand.
TGATGCCTCCGCCGTCCCTCCCCGCACCGCTCGGTCGTCCGTCGTCCCGCTCGGGTTCCTCGATCAGTTCACGATACCCTTGGTCACTGTCATGAACACCTCATCGAGCGTCATCTCCACCTCGGCGAACGACTGAACGGAGACGCCGGAGCCAATGAGGTGCTGGAGCAGCCGGGCCATCTCGGTGTCGCCGCCGTCCACCTCGGCGGTGAGGGTGTGGTCGTAGCCGGTGATGTCGCGGACCTTGTCGTCAGCCCGGAGGATGGCCTCGGCGTGAGCGAGGTCGGAGTCGAGGATGCGGATCTGAAGCCGGCGGTGGGCACGGAGTTGACGCTGGATCTCCTGCACGCTGCCGGCGGCCAGCAGCTTCCCCCGCTCGATAATGCCGATCGAGGTGACGAAGTCGGCCAGCTCGGGGAGGATGTGGCTGGAAACGAGAATCGTCTTCCCCATCGACCGCAGTTCGGTCAGCAGCGCCTTCATCTCGGCCCGTGCCCTCGGGTCGAGCCCCGAGGCGGGCTCGTCGAGGATCAGGACCGGGGGATCGTGCACGAGGGTCTTGGCCAGGCAGAGGCGCTGCTTCATCCCCTTCGAGAGGCCGTTGACGTAGTCGTCGCGCTTGTGGGTCAGGTCCAGCAGCTCGAGCACCTCGGCGATGATCTTCTTGCGGGATGAGCGGGGAATCTTGTAGGCGACGGCGAAGAAGTCGAGGAATTCCCAGACCTTCATGCCGTCATACACGCCGAAGTCGTCGGGCATGAAGCCGATGACCTTGCGAACGGCCATCGGATCCTCGACGACGGAATGCCCGGCGATGTATCCCTCGCCGGAGCTGGGGCGGAGCAGCGTGGCAAGGAATCGGATCGTCGTGCTCTTGCCGGCGCCATTGGGGCCGATGAAACCGAAGATCTCCCCCTCTCCGATGGAGAAGCTCAGGTCGTCGACCGCCACGAAGTCGCCGTAGCGCTTCGTGAAGTTCCGCACCTCGATCATGGCCGCTCGGCCTCCGGAGGGGTTACCTCGCCTGTCTCAGCTGATCGACGGGCTTGGGCTCGTAGGACGTGTAGGAGCGGGAGTGCGGGGACGGTGGCGGCCCGTAGCGGAGGTGGGCGACCACGAGCGTGACGCCTCGGTGGCGGTCGACCCCGGGCCGTAGTTCCTGGCCGGGCATCGGGCCATCGGACCAGGCAACCAGCCGGAGCTCTCCGGCGTCTTCCGGCCGTCCCCAGTTGTAGGAGGCCAGCGGCCCGAGGAACCCCGACAGATCAGCCCAGTGAGGCCCTTCCCCGGCCTCCTCGGCCGGATCGGGCCCGGTGTACTCCGAAAATGAGGCCTCGGGCCCGGGCAGCGTCACGACGCCGCCGGCGGGGATCGCCCCGATCGTCGAGAAGCGATTCCGCCCGCCCGGCTCGACCCCGACGTCGACCAGCACGGCATCCCGCAACTCCAGGCCTGAGCCGTTGACGATCTCCCTCGGACCCTCGGCCGTACCCTGGAGGGTGATCCCTCCGGGCAAGTCGACCAGTTGCTCGGACCGGAACATCGCCAGGCTCCTCGGCTCGACGCGGAAGTCGAGCAATTGGGGCCCGGGGGTCGCCTGCCAGGAGGACTGGGTCGTCTGCTCCCCCCGGATCGTCAGCCTGGCGTTCATGGGCAGGGCAAGGGCCGTCGGGTCGCCCGGGAAGCCGATCGAGAAGTCCTCCCGGCCGGTCGAGTAGAGGACCGAGAATCGGCTAAGATGCGCCCTCGGGTACTCGGCCTGAAGTTCCAGGAGGTCAATCTCGTCGCAGGCCCGATCGTAGCCGGTGTCGATCGCCGCCGCCCGCTCGACCGCGCCGGCGAATCCCAGGGCCAGCAGCGGCACCACCACCCAGGCCAGCTCCCGACGGCGGAGGACAAACCGGCAGACAAACCAATTCAGCGGCACCAGGGCCACGATGTAGGCCACCATCACCCGCAACACGAACGGCGCCCCGGGCACCTCGATGCCCGAGGCCTTCAACAGCGTGTCCCTCGCCAGGGCCGGCAGCCGGGCCGAGTCGAGCCACGAGGCGACCGGCGCCCCAGGCAGCTCATCGAGCGGGTCGACCGAGGAAGTCATTCCGTAGGGAGCCATCACCACTCGATTCCCTTCCGAGGGGGGCTGGGCCGGGTCGAGGTCCCGGGCCAGCAACCGGTACCAGCTCAGCTCCGGGCCGCCGAGCATCGACGTATCCGTCGCATTCGTCGGATCCCAACGGTCCTCGGGGCGTCGGAGGACGACGCGACGGACGAACGTGTCGTTGCCCCGCCAGCGCTGAAAGGCCGCCTCCTTGGGGTCGAAGGTCAGCATCAAGATCCGGCCCCGCCCGACCCGGCGTTCCAGGCCGAATCGCCGGCCCCGGGCGTCCGTGATCCACGAGACGTCCCCGGCGATCGGCGAGAGCCCGGTCAGCACGAGTGGGCGGTCGGGCGGCAGGTCGATCGGCACCGGGTCCCCGTATCGGGTGGGCTCTTGAGTCGGCAGGAATCCGGAGTAGTCGATCACCCGGTTCGACTCCAGCACGTCTTGCCAGACCGGGGGAGGGTAGTCGGCCGAGAGGTCGAGCAGATCCTCCTCGGTGAGCGTGATCGTCTCTCCCGAGAGCTCTCCCGGCAGGTAGGGGGCGAGGAAGCTCTCCACGTCGGCCAGCGCCGGGATCGAGGAGTTAGGCCCTCCGGTGATGATCAGCTGCCCCCCCCAGTGCAGCCAGTCGACGATCGCCCGCTGCTGGCCGACATTCAGGCTGTTCGGATCGTAGTTGTCCCAGATCAGGTGGCTGATGGTGGTCCAGGTCAGCGGATGGGCCGACAGGTTGACCTCGTCCGGGTCCTGGGGGATCACCAGCCGGTAGTAGCTGCGCCGCTCGATGAGTTGCTGGTCCTCGGGGTCCGTCGTCGCGGGGATGACCGCCTGGTAGCGCTTCCAGGGGTCGAAGGCCATCGGGTCCTTTCCCAGGATGACCACAAGCATCTGATGGGTCTGCAGGGGAAGCAGCGGGGCCTCGGTCGCGTCATCCGGCCGAAGGGCGCCGGGCCGGACCAGGGAGATCTCCAGCGACTTGTAGGACTCGGGGAGGAAGGCGGTCCAGCTCAGCCGCATCGGTTCCCCCTCCGGGAGCCGGACGTCGCGCCGGAAGTCGACCGCCCGGGGCATGTCCCGCAGGGGGACGGGGGCGGTTCGGAGCTGGCCCCTGTAGTCGAAGTTGTTCGCTTGGAGCTCCTGGGTCAGCGCGACCCAGTGGTTCGGCTTGACGTAAGTGAGGACGTCGAAGGGAGCGACCTGGGTCCGATAGAACTCGAAGGGGGGCTTGAGCGTATCCTTCTCCCGATCGGCCTGAGCGTCGGGGTCGGTCAGTTCTCGGAATCGGCGCGCGGCCTCGCTCTCGACTTGCGTCTCGTCCTCCTCCAGCCCCAGTCCCTGAGCCCGGGAGGCGGCCGGGATCGAGAACACGGCGATCCCCACGACCATCGCCAACAGCGTCCGCCCCGGCCTTCCGGTCGTCAGGATCACGATCGGCCTCCCTCGCTCGATCCGGGCCCGGATCTCCGTCCCGTCCTCGCCGAGCCCGACTCGATTCCCAATCTACTGCGGCGATCGGGCCTCCGGAAGGGCCTGCGTGCCCCGTTCCGAAGGAATTGGGAGCCGAGGGGGGCGGGGTCGCCGAGGAGGAGGATCAGAGCAGGTCCCCGAAGCCAGCGGATTCCAGCCCCTCGACCATGGCCTTCAGCCGGTCGAGCTGGTCCTTGCGGGCGACCAGGGTCGCGTTGCCGGACTGCACGATCACCAGGTCGTCGACTCCCAGAGCGGCGACCAGTTTCCCCTCGTCGGCCACGATGATGCAGTTCGAGGACTCGACCGTGAGGACCGGTCCCTGCACCGCGTTGCCCCGATCGTCGGGGGGAACCAGGGCCGTCAGGGCCCTCCAGTCCCCAACGTCGTTCCAGGAGAACGGCACCTCGAGCACCCGGACATTCTCGGCGTGCTCCATGACCGCCTTGTCGATGGGGACCTTCTCCATCGTCGCGTATTCCCGCTCGATCGCCCCCGGAAACTCCGGAGTGCCGAGGGTCTTCGAGACCCGGTCAATCGCCCCGGCCAGGGCGGGCCGGTGCCGCTGGAGCGCCTCGAGGATGGCCCGGGCCTTCCAGACGAAGATGCCGCCATTCCAGAAGAAGCGGCCGGTGGCAAGGAACTGCTCGGCGGTGGCGCGGTCGGGCTTCTCTCGGAACCGCTCGACGCGGTACTGCGGGATCCCCTCGGGATGGCTCAGCAGCTCGCCCCGCTCGATGTAGCCGTAGCCGGTCTCGGGCCGGTTCGGGGCGATCCCGAAGGTGACAAAGGCCGTGGGGTCGGCCTCGACGATCGCCGCCGCCGCCCGAGCCGAGGCGAGGAAGGCCTCCGTCGGCTGGATCACGTGATCGGCCGGCAAGACGATCGTGGTGGCGCCCGGATCCCTCCGCTCCACCAGGGCCGCGGCCAGCCCCACGCAGGCGGCGGTGTCTCTCGGGCAGGGCTCTCCCACAATCTGATCGGCCGGCAGGCCCGGCAACTGCTCCCGGGTGGCCTCGGCCTGGTCCTCCCCGGTGATGACCCAGCAGCGCTCCGGAGGGATGATCGGCGCGACCCGGGAGAGAGTCTGCTGGATCATCGTCGAGTCGCCGACGAGGCGAAGCAACTGCTTCGGGCGGTTGCGGCGGCTCTTGGGCCAGAACCGGGTTCCGCTGCCGCCGGCCATGATCACGGCGTGGAGCACGATGGGCCTCCTGGACGGCGACGGGGAGCGATCGGCCCTGCGATCGTCCCGGACGCCTGGCTGCTGGGGACGGCAACGGGGGGGCTCCTCCGACCCTCCCGCCGGGGGCACTACTGGACCCGGCCGGTGGCGTCGTTGTCAAGGGAGCCTCGCACGTGCCGGTCGATGGTCTGCCGCAGCACCTCCCAGTCGATCGGCTTGACCAGGCGATCCACGAACAACCCCTCCTCGGCCGGGTCCACCGCCTCCGAGGCGGTCAGGGCCACCATTGGCGCCTGGCAGCCCTGGTCTCGGAGCTGCCTCGCCGCCTCCAGCCCGTCCATCACGGTCATCCTGAGGTCCATCAAGATCAGGTCGACCGGCTGGCCCTCCTCCCGGCAACGGCCGTACTCCTCGACGGCTCTCCGGCCGTCCTCGACCTCCACCACGTCGATTCCCGACCTCCTGAGCCGGATCGCCAGCGCCCTCCGGAGGTCGTGGTTGTCGTCGGCCAGCAATAGGCGGACGCGGGGCCCCTCCTTCCTGGCCACCGGCTCCGGGACCGGGGCCAGGGAGATCGTCGGGGGCCGCCGCGGAGGAACCGGTTCGGGAGTGGACCACTCCGAGGAATCAAGCTCGATGTTGGGGGGAACGTGATGCCGATCCCCCGCCCCGAGCGGGCCAACCGGGATCGAGAGGGTGAACCGGCTGCCCCGGCCCGGCTCGCTCCGGACGGCGATCCTCCCGCCGAGCAGCCCAGCCATGCGCTGGCTCAGCGCCAGGCCGAGGCCGGCTCCCTCCGGGCCGGAGCCCGAGGCCCGGTAGAACGGCTCGAAGAGCCGGGCCACGACCTCCGGGGGCATGCCGACGCCGCTGTCGATGACCTCCACAATCAGCGTCGCCCGACCCGGGCGCGACTCGTCCAGCTCGGTTTCGACCCGCACCGCTCCAGCCTCGGTGAACTTGATCGCGTTGCTCACCAGGTTGATCAGGATCTGGCGGAGTCGGAGCGGGTCGGTTCGGATTGCGTTGGGAATCGGCGTCCGGTACGACAGGGTGAGCGCCAGCCCCCGGGACCTGGCCTGCGCCGCCATCAGCTCGACGACGGACGCGAGCAGGTCCCCCACCCGGCACTCGACCAGGTCGACCCGCATCGTCCCCGACTCCAGCCGGGCCAGGTCCAGCAGGTCGCTTAGGAGCCGGATCAGGTATCGAGCGTTCCTCCGGATCGTCCGCAGCGGGTTGAGCCGGCCGGTGGCCGGAGGGTTGCCCTCCTTTTCGGCCCGGATGAGCATCTCGGCGTACTCAACGATCGCCGCCAGAGGGGTGCGCAGCTCGTGCCCCAGGTCGCGCAGCAGTTCGCTCTTCGCCCGGCTGGCCAGCTCGGAGCGCTCCATCGCTCGCCGCAGTGCGGTCAACCGCTTCGACTCGGTGACGTCCCTGCCCACGATATAATACTGTCCGTCGGCGAGCACGGCGTTCAGCGAGAGCCACTTGTAGCTGTCGTCCCGGTGGCGGAGGCGATATTCCAGGCCGACCAGCTCCCGGCCTCCCCGCATCGAGTCGAGGCAGGACCGGGCGGCCTCGCGCTCCTCGGGGTGGAACAGATCGAGCGGGGAGGTCCCCTTCAACTCATCGGGCCGGTAGCCGAGACTGGACTCCCACGCGGGGTTGAGCCGGACGAAGGTTGGCCCGTCCGGCCCGGGGCGGGCGATGGCGAAGAGATCCGGCGCCAGCCGGAAGAAGCGATCCAGCGCTTCCTGGGCCTGCTTGCGATCGGAGATGTCCCGGGCCACCACCAGTCCCATCGGGTCGGGACGGGTATGGATGCGGCTGACGGTGACGTTGACCGGGATTGGCTCGCCGGCCTTCCGGCTCAGTGAGATCCCCTCCCGGGAGTGGTAGAACCAGCTGATCTGGTACGCCTCGATCAACTGGTCGACGATCCCCGGCTCGGCCCCCCGGAACAGGTCCCAGACCCGCATCCGGAGCAACGGTTTGCGCTCGAACCCGGTGAGCCGCAGCGCGGCCGGGTTGGCGTCAATAACCCGATGGTCGCGCGGGTCGAAGATGAACAGGGCATCGTTCGACTCACGGAACAGGCAGCGGGCGATCTCCTCATGGCGTTCGGACATGGCGCCCTTTCGAAGCCGATTCGGCTCGGCCCCCTCCCTGGGCAGGCTCACCCGCCGAGGGGCGGGACCGACTGGGCCCGGTCAGGGGCCCGGCTCGGCGGGCCGGGGGGCGGACTCGGACTCGTCGCCAGCCGTCCGGCCGGCGCCCGAGTCGTCGTGACAGACGCGGAACCCGACGGTGAAATACGGAGAAACCTTGTGGCTACGCGCGGCTGATCGGGTCTGTGACTCGCTGTCCTGGCCGTCCCACGAGCCGCCCCGGATCACCCAGCGATACCCCGACGTCGGGCCCTTCGGGTCGACGATCGGGGCTCCCGTCGGGTCGGGGGGAGGATACGGGGCGTACCAATCGGAACACAGTTCCCAGGCGTTGCCGTGCAGGTCGAACAGGCCCCAGCGATTCGGCTGCTTCGAGCCGACCGGGCGGAGCCTCCAGGAGGAATTGGCCCGCCACCAGGCAAACGCTGCCAGGCGGTCGGGGTCGTCCCCCATCGACCACCGGGTCGTCGAGCCGGCCCGACAAGCGTACTCCCATTCGGCCTCGGTCGGGAGGCGATACGCCCGGCCGTCTCGCTCGGAGAGCCAGCGGCAGAACTCCTCGGCGTCGGGCCGGGCGATTTGAACGACCGGCTCGTCGTCGAGGGGAGGCCGCCCGTAGCCTGGGTCTCGCCAGTGGAATGCCGTGTCCGCCCGGACCTGGCCCAGCTCGCGGTCCCAAACGCGGCCGCCCTCCGACTCGGCGATCGTGATGTAGCCGGTGTCTTCCACGAAGCTCCGGAACTGGCCGTGAGTGACCTCGTGCGCCGCCATCCAGAAGGGCTGGGAGATCCGGACCAGCCGCCGGGGATGCTCGTCCTCCTTGGCCATCGGATCGTCCGGAGGTGATCCCATCCAGAACTCACCAGCCGGCAGGCGGACCATCGTCATCCCCATCGGGTTGGTCCGGGTCGGGCCCGAGGAGGGAGCGGAGGCCGGTCGAATTGGACCACCCATCCGGGAGGACGCCCCCGAGCCCTTCTCGACCGGAGTCGGAACCGAAACCCACCCGGCAACCGTTCCGCTGGCCTCGGTCTCCGTCGGCCGTTTGATCCGGGGCAAGACGACCGCCGCCACGGCCACGCTTGCGGCCATCATCCCAACCAGGGGCCAGGTCCAGGTCGATCGGCCGAGTCGGGTCGATGATCTGGTCGGGATGGACACCGAAAGCGACGCCTGAAGGTCGTCGACGAACCGCCGGATTGAGGGGTAGCGGTCGTCCGGATCCTCCTTCAGCGCCCGCAGCAGAACGGAGTCCACGACCCGGCGTAGCCGAGGGTTGAGCTGAGACGGAGGGCGAATGATCCCGAGGGGGCAAGAGCCGGTCAGCAACTCGTAAGATAGGGCGGCCAGCGAATACTGGTCGGCACGCTCGTCGATCCGGAGCCGGTAGCGCTGCTCCGGGGCAACGTAGCCAAGCGTGCCGAGCCCCTCCTGCGTCTGGGTCAGCGACCCCGCCCCGGTTCGGAGGACCGCGAGGCCGAAGTCGGCAACCTTCGGGTTGGCCTCGTCGTGCATCAGGATGTTCTCGGGCTTCAGATCCCGATGCAGGATGCCGAGACGATGCAAGTGATCGAGCGCCTCGGCCACGGCGTCCAGGATCGCCATCGCCTGGGCCGCGGGCATCGGCCGACCTGGGCGCATCATCCGGCGGAGGTCGCCCCGCTCGACATACTCCATCACAAGGAAGGGGTGTCCGTCCACCTCTCCGAAGTCATGGATCCCCAGGATGTTCGGGTGGGAGATTCGCGCCATGAGTTCCGCCTCGCGCCGGAACCGGGCGGCCCGCTTCTCGGGGTCGCTCGTTCCGTCGGCGGTCAAGAACTTGATGGCGACCAGACGCCCCAGTCGCAACTGTCGAGCGAGGAAGACCTCTCCCATCGCCCCTCGGCCCAGCGGTCTCAACAGCTCGTAGCCAGGCACCTGCGGCGTGCCCGGGATGCCAGAAGCGGTCGACATCGACGCCCCCGATCGCGCTGGGTCGATCCCCTCCTCGGCCCGTCGGTCCCCGGCGGACGCGAACCGGGACGAGTCGGGAGGCGGGCGAAGGACGGAAGTTCAGGACTCCCGGAAACAGCCTCCCCGGCCGCTTGACCAAGCCCTCCCCGGGACGGGACGGGTCGAATCGGCAACCCTTGGTCGTTCGGCTGGGGCCGACGTTTCCTTATCCTACCGCGCATCCGCTTCGGAACGCAACGTTAAACACTGTTCGATTAAGAAAGCGACTCAAGCGAGTGCGATCGCGTGCACGGTAGTCGTTCCTCAGGACGAGCCGGTCGGGCCGAGGTAGAGTGGCCGGTCGACGACCAACCCTGGCTCGATCTTCCCCTTGAGGTCGGCCGCTTCCAGGGCCAGCAGGGGGGAGATCTCGATGCCGAAGGGGACCGAGCCGTCTCCCCGGCGCAGCACCTTGGCGCCGGCCTGCTCCAGCCAGTCGCCATACAGGTCGCTCAGACGCTGTCGCACACTCGCGGGAGAGTCGGCCCCGGTGGCGTTCTTCAGGGGCTCGAACTCGGTGGCCCGGTCGGTTTCCACAATCGACCACCGCCGCGCCAGCGGCAGCGCGTCGAAGATGAACGTCTCGAACTTCACCGCGTTCGGCTCCGAGGGGGAGACGAGATGGCCGTCCTCCCCCACGTAGGGCACCTTCTTCAACGCCCGGTGGAAGGGCAGCTTTCCCCCCCCGGAAGCGAGTCGTTCGAGGAACTCCCGGTCGAAGCAATGGATGGCGATGCTGCCGGCCCACAGCTGCAAGCGTCCGTCGGGCTCCCGGCGCTCGGCCAGTTCGGCCGGCAGGTCGGAATACTCGATAACCCGGGCACGGCCATCGACCTCAACGACCACGCCGACCTTCTCGTCGGGACGCTGCTTCTCGACCACCTTGAAGGAGATCTCGGCGTCGGCGATCAGGTGGAGGCCAAGGTAGGCCGGATCGCAAATCTGGGCGAGCGGGTTGTCGACCTGGAAATAGTAGATGGTCCGGATGCCTCGCTCCCTCATCTCCTCCAGGCAACTCGGCTTGCCTTCCTCTCCAGGAGAGGCCAGCGCAGCGATTGTCCCGCCGTGGCCGTCGGGGCTCATCGCCAGCCGGTCCTTGCCGGCCAGCAGCAGCTTGCCGGTCTTGGAGTCGACCGCGGGCATCTGGCCCTGGACGAACAGCCGGACGTGCTCCAGGCCGAAGTTGCCGTGACGCTCGAAGAAGGAGGCCGTGGCCTCGTGGTTCTCCGGGCTGGTCATGATGTAGAGCGGGATCGCCCGGCCATGTCGGCGGGAGAGGGCGAGCAGCTTCTCGGCGTGGATCTGAAAGAGGCTGGCGCCGGAAACCGGTCCGATCGGGTAGGTCCCCTTGGGACCGTCGAAGCCGAGCCGGGTCCCCTGACCTCCCGCGACGAGCACGGCGGCCACCTCACCAGAGGCCAGGGCCGCCTCCCCTCGATCGGCCGCCCGGCGGCGGGCGACGCGCTCGGCATCGGTTTGAGGCAGCCGACAAACCTCGACCGGACCGACCCGGGACGGGTCGATGGCGTGCTCGTCCGTCTCGATGGCTCGTGAGAGCACCAGACGGTCGATCAGCTCAGCGAGCCGTCCGAGGTCCAGCCGAGTGAGCTGCGAGGTCAGCCGTTCTCGGCCCTGGGCATCGAGTTCGTCCCAGAATCGGAGCACGTGGCTCTGGCCGAACCGGGCCAGGAGGTCGACGAGCTCGGGGTCGGCGGGCATCGGCGGGCGGCTCCTGCGAGGAGGCGGCGGTGAGGGCGGCCGACCTCGGACCCGGCCCTGGGCGATCGCTGCCCGGCCGTGGGTCCGTCGGTCTCGTCCGGCGGTCAGAAGGCGATGGTGAGGCCATCGTAGGCCAGGAACACGCCGGGGGGCAAGCGCGCCTCGACCGGGCCGTGATCGTAGAAGTGCGAAAGGTGGGTGAGGTAGGCGCGTCGAGGGCGGAGGCGAGCGATCACCTCCAGGGCCTCGTCCAGGCTGAAGTGCGTCGGATGCGGCTCGGGCCGCAGCGCGTCGATGAGCAGGGTCTCGAGCCCCTCGAGCATCGGCCAGCTCTCCTCGGGGATCTTCGAGACGTCGGTGCAGTACGCCAGGCCGCCGAGCCGGAATCCGAGCACGCGAAAGCGGCCGTGCTCCAGTCGCATCGGCGTGATCCGCTCACCGAGCACCTCGAACGGCTCGCCGGGGGCGATCCGACGGAATTCCACCTGGGGGACGCCGCCACTGGGGAGCCGGCGAACGCGCTCGTCGAAGGCGTAGGAGAAGGCTCGGCGAATGGCCTCCTCGACCTCTTGCTCGCAGTAGATGGGGACCGGGCCCCCCGTGACCTTGGGGAAGAGCCGGGCGTCGTCGAGCCCGAAGAGGTGGTCGGCGTGGGCGTGGGTGTAGAGGATCGCGTGCGCCCCGGCGACCCGTTGCCGCAGCAACTGCAGGCGAAGCTCCGGCGTCGTGTCGATCAACAGGTCGCCTGCCGGCAGGCGGAGGAGCACGCTGGGCCGGGTCCGGGCATTCCTCGGGTCGTCCGACCGACAGACCGGGCAGTCGCAGCCGAGCACGGGAACGCCGGTCGAGGTGCCGCTACCGAGCACAATCAGGCGGCGGGAGGGGGGGGCGGCCGCCTGCGATCCGGACTCCTCCACGAGCGCGATACTCCTCTCCAATCGGCTCGATCCGGGACGGTTCAACCACCGTCATTCTAGCGGCGACGACTCGATCCCGCGAGTCCGGGGAGGCCTCCCCGGACCCGGGGCGCGGGACCGAGAATCGCCGGGGCCCCGACCAGGCCGAGGCCCCGGCGGCGCGAAGGTTCGTCGCGCGCTGGCTGGCGTCACTCGGAGGCCGGGCCGGGGGAGCCGACGACGCCCTGCGGGCCGGTGCCCTGGGGCCGCTGGGTCTGGGCCTGGAAAGCGCCGGCGCGGCGGCGGACGTCCAGCTCGACGGCGCCGAAGGTCGCCTCGTGCCGTTGGATGGTCATCCCCAGCGCCGTCAGGAGCCGCTTGGCCGTGAAGAAGTTCATCACCAGCCGTTGGTTGGCCTTCACCTCCTGCCGGCCCGTGGCGAATGGCTGCGGGTTGAGGCCGAAGTCGAGGATGACCTCCTCGGGAGTGGCCGTGACCCGGCAGAAGTTCGAGTAGGACGGCAGCGTGTTCGAGTCATCGACGACGACCTCGGTGGTCGCCTGCTGCGGCTGCCCCTGCGGTGCGGCCTGGCCCTCTTTTTCCGGGCCCGCTCCTTCGCCGCTGCTCATGGCATACTCCTGTCTGGAAATCCAATTTGTTCCGACGAGAGAATGGGGCCTCGAGCGGGGCGTCAGGCCCCTCCGCTCTGGTCGACCCCGGGTTCCGGCGGTCACAATCGGCCCCGGACGTGAATCGGCGGGGCGGGGACGCACCGCGATCGGCCGGGAGCGGTTGCCCCGACGTCTCGACAGTCTGACGCAAGCGTCGACCCCGATCAAGGGTACTTCCCGCCCGCGATCAGGCCGCCGAGGAGGCCGGTCGAGACGCGTTCCTCGACACCGAGGTTCCCGGCCGGGACGCCTTCCCGATCGGCCCGACCAGTCCGTCCAGCAGCGCGAGCGTCCGCTCGGTCGCCCCGCGCTGGGCGAGCACAAAGCCCCGGGCCGAGGCCCCTCGCTGCCGGGCGGTGGTCGGTTGCGCCAACTCCTCTCGGAGGGCCGAGGCCAGTTCGGCCGCGTCCCGGACGACCCGGGCGGCGCCTCGGTCGAGGAGCCCCTCGACCGCCTCCCGGAAGTTGCTGGTGTGCGGGCCGAACAGGACCGAGGCCCCGAAGGCCGACGGCTCCATCATGTTTTGCCCGCCCCGGCCCGGGTGTAGGCTGCCGCCGACGAACGCCACGTCGGCCAGTCCCCAGATGCTCGACAGCTCTCCCACCGTGTCGATCAGCAGGACCGGGGGCCGCTCTCCGGGGTCCGGCGTTCGAGGAGGCACCTCGTCGACGCTTCTTCTCCAGACCGGCTCCCCCCGAGAGGCCAGCCAGCCGGCCAGCTCGGCCCCCCGCTCGGGATGACGAGGAACGAGGATCAGGCGGAGCCCTGGATGCTCCTCCCGGGCGGCCTGATAGGCCTCCAGGGCGGCGAGTTCCTCCCCCTCCTGGGTGCTGCCAGCGACGAAGATCGGGCCGGAGACATCCTCCAGGCCGAGCGACCGACGGGCGGATCGGACCCGGGAGGACTGCCGGTCCCCGTCCAGCCCGTCGTACTTGATCGAGCCAGTCACCGTGAGCCGATCGGCCGGTACGCCGATGTCCCGGAACCGCTCGGCCGACTCCTCCGACTGCGCCGCCACGGCGTCGAGTCGACGCAGAGTCGGCCCGAGCAGCGCCCGGAACCGGCGATAGCGCGGGTGGCTCCGACGGCTCAGCCGGCCGTTGATGACGGCGACGCGCGCCCCCCGTTCCGAGGCGGCCCGGATCAGGTTCGGCCAAAGTTCGGTCTCGACCAGGGCCAGCACCGTCGGTCGGATCCGATCCAGGGCGCGTCGGACGGCCCAGGAAAAGTCGAGCGGGGCATAGAAGGTCACGAGGTCGGGGAACGTGCGGCGGGCCACCTCGAGACCGGTCGGCGTCGTCGTCGAGATGACAACCTCCCAGGCCGGCCTCCTCCGCTGAAGGTCGGCGACGAGGGGGCGCAGCAGAAGCACCTCGCCGACACTCACGGCATGGAACCAGAGGCACGGCGCCTCTCCCAGCCGGCGAGGGACCCGGCCTCGGAGCTTCTCCGCCCAGCCTTCCCGGTACTTGCCCCGGCGCAGCGATCGGGAGGCCAGCACGGGGGAACAGGCAAGCAACAGCCCTAGATAGGCCGCATCGAGTAGGTTGGGCATCCAGGCTTCCTTTCCTCACCCCGACTCGCCCGAAGCGGGCGATCGAACCGGCGGCTTGGGCCCCATTTCGCGAGCGCGGGGCCGGGCGCGGCCCCGTCCTGAGCTCGCCGCGCTGCTCGCCAGGGCTCTCTCCATGCAAGCCGAGTGCCAATCCCGGCCCAGGGAGCCCGACGGCCGGGGAACTCGTTGCCGGGCCGAAGGCGGAAGGTCCGACCCGGCAACGAGCTGGGGATGAGGTCCGGGGAACGGGATGAGGTCATCCCTGGGGAAAGTCGCTCAGAAGGGAGCGCCCTCTCCTCCCTTTTTCATGCAACAGGCCTTGAACTTCTTACCCGATCCGCAAGGGCAAGGGTCGTTCCGGCCCACCTTCTTGCCGGTCTTCCGGACGGGCTCGACCTTGGCCGGCTGCCCCTGGCGCTGACTGGCGGCGATGGCCGCCTCCTGCTGGGAGCGCAGGGCCTGGCCTTCGGCGGTGAGGGCCCCGGCGGAGGAGCCGCCGGAGGAGGTCGTCGAGGACGAGGCCTCTTCCTTGATCGTCCGGGCCCGGTCGAGTTGCCAGCGGGCGCCGAGGTAGGAGAGGAAATCCGGGTCGACCTGCTCCATGCGGAACACCAGATCGGTGATCTTGTCGGAGATGCTTTGCCACATCTCGTCGTAGATGCGCTTTCCCTCGCGCTTGTATTCGACCTTCGGGTCAACCTGGGCGTAGCCTCGCAGCCCGATCGAGCTGCGGAGGTGGTCCATGGTGCGGAGGTGCTCCATCCAGCTCTGGTCGAGGATCTGGAGCAGGAGCACCTTCTCCATCTCCCGCATTTCGGGGCGATGCTTCGCGTCGAGGGCGCCGACGAGCTTGGAGCGAGTTCCTTCCTCCCCCAGCTCGGCCAGCTCCTCGACGGTCGTCTCGATGCCGAGCTGCTGACGGGCCCAGTGGGACAGCTCGGCCAGGCGCTCGCGATCGGCGTCGCCGTCGTCGTCGAAGGCGGCGTCGAGCTTCGCCTGGAGTTCGTCGTAAAGCCGGGCCCCGGGGTAGGTTTCGTGGGCGATGCCCACGAGCAAGGCCTCCATTTCCGGTCGGAGCAGCGGCTTGAGCGTCTCGACGTCGACCGGGGTGCCGAAGCGTTCCGAGGCCCAGGCGGCCAGCCCCTCGCGGTCGTACCGGGCCGGCTGGCCGGGCTTCGGCTCGACGAGAAAGCGGCTCATGCCGACCCGCACCGGGAACTCGGCCTCCTTGCGGGCATAGAGCTCCCGAGCGCGGTGCTTGAGATCCGAGGAGACGTCCTCGGGAGACTTGCCGGCCCAGTCGGCCGGATCGGTCGTCAGCCCGAATTTGCGGTGGACCCAGCCGGCGAGGGATCGGGTCCCCCAGTCGGGGGTGAGGAACTCGCGGGCGGGTTCGAGATCCGTCTCCCGGATCTTCGCGACCGCCTGTTCTCGGATGAAGTCCGCCAACTCGACGCGGTCCAACTCGACCTCGTCCCGGGTGCCCTTCTGGAACTTCCGGAGGTCGCGGTCCTTCAGGTTCAGGCCGTAGCGGGCGTTGGCCCAGCCGGTCAGGGCGATCCAGTTCCACTCCGAGGGCTCGGCCTCGGAGGGGAGATTTTCCTCGATCGCCTCGTCGATGGCGTCGGCCGCCTGGGCCTCGGCCCGGTCCTTGGCGCGCTCCGCCGCCTCCTCGAACGGGTCGCCCCGGAAGTCTCGACCCTCGAACTCAACCCCGAGGCGCTGGCCGACCCAGGCGGCGAAGCTGCTCGGGCCGTAGTCCTGGTCAAGGAACTGCTCGACCGCCAGGTCGATCTGGCGATCGATCATGGCGAGGATCTCGTCCTTCGTCGGCGCCCCGTCGAGCAGCCGCTGGCGGAACGAGTAGACGCCCTTGCGCTGGGTGTCCATCACCTCGTCGTATTCGAGGAGGTTCTTCCGGGCATCGAAGTTGCGCTCTTCGACCTTCTTCTGCGCCCCCTCGATGCGACGGGTCACGAGCTTGCTCTCGATCGCCTCGCCGTCCTGCATGCCGAGCCGCTGGAGGACGTTGGAGACCCACTCCCCGGCGAACTTCCGCATCAGGTCGTCTTGCAGGCTCAGGAAGAACCGGGAGCTGCCCGGGTCGCCCTGGCGGCCGGAGCGGCCTCGGAGCTGGTTGTCGATCCGGCGCGACTCGTGCCGCTCGGTGCCGATGATGTGCAGCCCGCCGAGTTCGGCAACCTCTCGGCCCTCGGCCTTCATCTCCGGCTCGTACTTCGCGACGGCCTCCTTCCAGACCTGCGGCGGGACCTCCAGCCGGGTCGGGTAGAGGGGCCGGCCGTCCTCGTTCTTCAGGCGGGAGAGGTCGGCCCAGGCCATGAACTCGGGGTTGCCGCCGAGGATGATGTCGGTGCCTCGGCCGGCCATGTTCGTGGCGATCGTCACCTTCCCCTTGCGGCCGGCCTGGGCGACGATCTCGGCCTCCTGCTCGTGATACTTGGCGTTGAGGACCTGGTGGGGGATGCCGTAGCGCTTCAGCATCTCGGAGAGCAGCTCCGACTTCTCGATCGAGGTCGTGCCGACGAGGATTGGCCGCCCGGTTCGGTGGACCTCCCGGATCTCGTCGATGATCGCGTGGAACTTCTCCTTCTCGGTCCGGAAGATCACGTCCGGCTCGTTGATCCGCTGGAGCGGGCGGTTGGTGGGGATGGCCACCACATCCAGCTTGTACACCTTCCAGAACTCGTTGGCCTCGGTCATGGCCGTGCCGGTCATGCCTGAGAGCTTGGTGTACAGCTTGAAGAAATTCTGGAGCGTGATGGTCGCGAGCGTCTGGTTCTCCTCCTTGATCTTGACCCGCTCCTTGGCCTCGACCGCCTGGTGCAGGCCGTCGGACCACTGACGGCCGACCATCAAGCGGCCGGTGAACTCGTCGACGATGATAATCTCGCCCTTGTCGCTGACGACGTACTCCCGATCGCGCTTGTACAGGTGATGGGCCTTCAAGGCGTTGTCGATCAGGTGGGGCCACTCCATGTTGCCGGGCGTGAAGAAGCTCTCGACCCCGGCCAGGCGCTCGGCCTCTCGGATCCCTTCCTCGGTGAGATGGGCGGTGCGTTCCTTCTCCTTGACCTCGAAGTGCTGCCCCTCGCGGAGCTGCCGGGCGATGCGGTCGGCCTCGGCGTACTTTCTCACGTCGTCGAAGGCCGGGCCGGAGATGATCAGCGGCGTGCGGGCCTCATCAATGAGGATCGAGTCGACCTCGTCGATGATCGCGTAGTGCAAGGGCCCCTGGGCCTGCGCCTCCCGCGTCGGCTTCATGTTGTCGCGCAGGTAGTCGAAGCCGAATTCGTTGTTCGTGCCGTAGGTGATGTCGCAGCCATAGATCCGCTGGCGCTGGCGGGGGTCCATCTGCGACTGGATCGCGCCGACCGAGAGCCCTAGTCCATTGTACAGCGGGCTCATCCACTCGGCGTCCCGGCGGGCGAGGTAGTCATTGACGGTGACGACGTGGACCCCCTTGCCCTCCAACGCGTTGAGGTAGGCCGCCAGGGTGGCGACGAGGGTCTTCCCCTCGCCGGTGACCATCTCCGCGATCTTGCCCTCATGCAGCACGATTCCGCCGAGGAGCTGGACGTCGTAGTGCCGCATCTTGAGGAACCGCTTGCCACCTTCTCGGCAGACGGCGAACGCCTCGGGAAGGATCTCGTCGAGCGTCTCCCCCTCGGCCAACCGGCGGCGGAACTCGGCCGACTTGGCCTTCAACTCGTCGTCGGAGAGGCCCTCGACCGTCCTCTCCAACTCGTTGATCCGAGCGACAATCGGTTGCATCCGCCGAATCTGCCGCTCGTTCGAGTTGCCGAAGATCCGGACCAGGCCGTTGGAGACCCCCTCGCTGAAGGCGTTCAACGCGTTGGTGGTCTTGTCCCAAATGTCGCTGAGTAGCTCCGTCGCCTCCATGAGTGCCGAACGCCTCCCGATGGGAAAGGGGTGTGTCCGCCCTAACTTCAATGGTGAACAAATTTTATTGAAACCGCTCGGGCCGGTCAAGCGCAGCCTGGGGGCCTCTCGGGACTATAGGACGCGCCGGGGGGGGCGGCTCGCACCGGGCCGAGGCCGCGTCGGGCCCGATGACCCGGGGGATTCGGGTTGACTCATGACGCGGGCCGCTTCCGTCCGATTTCAACGAGGAGAGTGGTCGAGCGGCTTGCGCCCGCCGATCGCGCGGGGGGGCCAGGAGCTCCCCGCCGCGGTCCGCGATTTCACTGCGAAGCGGGCGCGTTCCGCGCCGATACCGAGGAGCGCCGGGCGTTTCGGCCTCGGTCCAGGACGGTCGAGTCAGCCCAAAGGAGAGAACGGAATGTCCCAGCCAAACCGCTCGCGGGCGAAGGCCACGGAGTCGCGCCGGCGTCCAAAGTACCGGTTCGAGGCCCTCCGTCCGCTGGAGGACCGGCAACTGCTGGCGCCGTACCTGTCGACCGTCGCCACGGACGTCGTCGTCACGCAGCCGGATACGACCCAGAACGTCTTCAACGTGGACCTGAACCCCGGCGCCGCCCTCACCAACAGCGCCGCCCCGTACGTGGCCGTCTCGCAGCTGACCCCGCTGTCGAGCTTCGGCAACAACCTGGTCCGGATCGAGGCCGGGCCGGGAGGGGACTTCGGCAAGTCGGTCTACGCCATCACCCGGGGCATCAATTCCGGCTCCCCGCCAATCACCTCCGGCGGCCGTCCCGGCGTCATCTACCGGGTCGACCCGGCGACCGGCGACACCTCCGTCTTCTTCGACCTGAACACCGTGATCGACCAGATCGAGCCCGGAGCGACCGCCGCCAACTCCGCCGGCGCCGAGACGGGCCTGGTTAACTGGTACGACATCACCTTCGACGTGGAGGGCGTCTTCGACGGCCTGCCGTCGATGTTCGTCTCCTCGGTCGACCGCACCGATCCCCTCAAGAATTCCGTCTACCGGATCGCCCCCGACGGCACCTTCCTTGGCCTGTTCGTGGTGTACACCCAAGGGGTTGACGCCGGCAACCTCCAGCGCCGTCCCAGCGCCGTGCTCGTGCCGCCGGCCCAGCAGCAGGACTTCCTCCGCGGCCTGTTCGTCGGCTCCGGGACCAATCTCGGCAGCCCCGAGCCGATCCCCCCCGCCGGGAACAACACGCTCTTCTCCGCCCT
This sequence comes from Tautonia sociabilis, assembly GCF_003977685.1. Taxonomy (GTDB): domain Bacteria; phylum Planctomycetota; class Planctomycetia; order Isosphaerales; family Isosphaeraceae; genus Tautonia; species Tautonia sociabilis. The sequence continues at coordinate 72,004 of NZ_RYZH01000022.1, forward strand.
GTTCTTCGACGCCAACGAGGTTTCCGGCACCACGATCGTCGACGGCGCCCCGTTCCCGATGGGAGTCTCGACGACCCCCCTGACCTACGGGCCCCAGGTCGCGTTGGCCTCGGCCAATTCGGACTACGCCTCGGACGTCTACTCCGCCTTCACCGACTTCGGCCAGCCGGCGATCTCCGGCTTCAGCCCCGCCCTCCCCGGCTACAGCGGCCTCCAGGGGCTCAACGGCAATCTCCTGATCGGCAACGGCAACGGGGTCAACGACAGCGCGACTCCCGACGCCGAGGGGGCGATCTCCACACCCTTCCGCCGGTTCCAGGACGCCGCCTTCGACGAGTTTGGGTTCTTCTCCTACGGGACGACCGTCACCCCGGGCACCGGCGGCGCGCTACCCGTCATCGGGACTCCGGTCTTCGCTGGCAGTCTCTTCGTCACCGACCTGGCGACCGGCCTGGCGACGACGATCACCCCGGTCGACCCTCTGCCGACCGACCCGGTCAACGTCCCGATCCAGGGCCCCGGCACGATCACCCTGCAGACGGACCCGGTCAGCGGGCAGGTCGTCGCCGTCCCGATTAACGGCAACACGACGGGGGGGAACGTCGGCGGCCGGGTGGTCCGGGTGCTCCCCGACGGCACCGTGACTCCCTTCGCCGAGGGCTTCAATACCTCCGGCCGGCAGGATTCGGGCGCCTTCGTCGAGTCGAGCCTGAGCATCACCTTCTCGGCCGACGGCACGACGCTGTACGTCTCCGACGGCGACGGCATCTGGCAGTTCAAGTCAACCCTGAGCCTGGCCTACTCCAACTCCGGCGAGCTCGTCGGCCTGGGCGATCTCCGGACCCTGGGCGTGCCGTTCCAGGGGGAGGATACGGCCGTCGCCGTGGTCGACTCGGGCATCGACGCCCAGACTCCTCAGCTCCGAGGCCGGGTCGCGCCGGGCACGAACGTCTTCACCGGCGGCCCTGGCAACGACGACCTGGCCGCCGGCAACGGCCACGGCACCCAGGTCGCTGGCGTCATCGCCCAGTTCGTCCCCGAGGCGACCCTGCTGCCGGTCAACGCCTTCAGCCCCTTGGCCTCCGGCACGACCAACCAGGCCTTCTACGACGCCATCCGATACGTCGCCGACACGCCGTTCGTCAACGACCCGGTGCGCCGGGGTCAGATTAACCGTGTCGTCGCGGCCAATTTCGGCTTGGGCACGATCGAAACCTTCGACACCGAGGGCACCGCCTTCCGGCAAAACAAGCAACTGGTCATCGCGCTGAAGAACCAGATGCAGCGGTTGCTGCACCGGGGAATCACTCCCGTGGCCGCCTCTGGCCAGTTCGGCGACCCGCAGGACCCGACGATCGGGAACGTCAACGGCGAGCCGCTGCCGGCGATCCTCAGCGAGGTCGTGTCCGTCACCGGCTCCTACTCGTTCCCGTTCCGGCTCGGCCCGACGACCCCGCCGACCGACCCGTCCCCCGGTCCGCTCGGCCGACTGCTGCCGCCCGCGTCGCTCGCTCCGGACGGCGCCACGCTTCCGGCCATCGCGGCCAACGACCTGACGATCTACTCCGATCGTCTCCTCTCGGCCGCCAACCGGACGCACAAGACCGACTTCGCCGCACCGGCCTTGAACGTGCCGACCTATCGCCGCACCTTCATCGGTGACAACAACGACCACATGACGTTCACCGACGCGGGCACCTCGCTCTCCTCGGCCATGGTCACCGGCTCCTTCGCCATGCTGGCCTCGGCCCTGGAGTTCTACAACGATCTGGCCGTGACCGGTTCGACGGTCAACCCCTACCTGACGAACCCGGTCGACGCGAGAGCACTGAACTTCGGGTCGGGCTCGCTCCGGATCCTCGACGCCTACGCCAACCCTCACGGGATCAACTCGATCCTTCAGTGGACCGCCGTCCCGGCCCAGGATTCCGACATCCCCGGCGACGAGGTCGTCGACCAGATCCAGCCGTTCTCGCTCGGCTACCCGTCCTTCTACCGCGAGTTCTCCCGAGTCGACGTGGGGAACGCCATCGCGGCGATCGAAGGCTCGGTCGCGCTGCCCTACCTGTTCTCCACGGGGGCGATCAACCTGATCGACTCGAACAACAACGGCCTCATCACCGCCCAGGAGATCGAGAACTTCGTCAATTCCTCGAGCACGACCGGCATGCAGGAGGCCGGGGCGATGGCCCGGTTGCTCGGCGGGACCGCCCGAGTGACCGGCGAGAATGCCATCGACGGGCCGACGAACTTCGTCACCGACGTCGTCAACGGCCCGATCTCCCCGCTCGGCCTGACCAGCCAGCTCGAGCAGCCCGGCGACCCCAACGTCTACCAGCGCCGGTTCAACTTCTTCGACTATGCCGCCGACGGCAAGCTCGACGGCGTCGTCTCGATCCAGCAGTTCGAGCTGCTCGCCCACACCCTGCTGCCGTCGCCGGACAGCTTCGTCATCACCGACCGCCAGCGCGGGTCGGCCGGCGGCTACCTCGTCGACGCCACCCCGGTCCGCAACTGGGCCGACTTCCAGCGCCTGCTGCCGACCTACGCTTTCGTGCCGCAGCAAATTGTCCGGCGGTTCCGGAACTACACCCCGACCCGCTTCGGGATCAATCGCGGCCTCGGCGTCAACGATCCGAACGCCGGTCCCTTCTACGCTCTCTTCGAGCAGAGCGCGCCGGCGAAGCCCTCTCGGGCGACTCGCACCGCCGCCGAACGGGCCCTGGCGACCCAGGCGAACTCGCAGGCCACTCAGGAGTCCCCGACGGCCGAGGCCCCCGGCACCGGGACCTCGAACAATCAGTCGGGCAGTGGGTCGCAGAACGTCGGCATCCCCTCGTACTACGACCGCTACCTGAACGTCGCCCAGCGGACGCTCCAGGAACCCGGGCTCGTCCGCCCGGCCTCCTCGTCCTCCGGGTCGGAGACCTCGTCCACCTCGGCCCAGGACCCGACGGTCGTCGACGCGGTCCTCGGCCAGTTGGGCCAGAACGCGGGGAACACCCGGGTCCGGGACGCCCTCTCGAGGCTCCGCCCCAACCAGGGTTGATCCCTTCGCTCCCAACGATTCCCCAGACGCCGGCCGCCCGTTCGAGGGTGGCCGGCGTTCGTCGTTCCCGAGATCGGGCCCCCACCGATGGCGCCTTGACCGCAACTCGGCGGGCCCGCTCTGATAGATCCGCCCGGGGCCCGCTCGACACCCCGGCCCTCGTTGTTTGACCCGAGAACCGCCCCGGGGCCGCCATGCCGATCTCCTTCGAGTGCGACCAGTGCCGCCGACCCTATCAGGTCGATGACAGCCTCGCGGGGAAACGCGTCCGCTGCAAGCAATGCGAACATCCGATCGTCATCCCCAGCGCCTCGCCGTCCTCGGATCCCCTGTCCGACTCGCTCGCGCGTGCCGATGACCGCGAGATCGGCCAGGCCGCTCCCAGTTCCAACCTCGGGTCCTCCAGGCCCGAGCTCCACGCCTCACCGGCTTCCGGCGCCGAGGACCCCGACGGCGTTGCGATCGACCGACCGATCCGCCCCGTCTCCGACTGGGCCAATCGGGTCAAGACCGAGATCGACAAGGTGTACGTCGGCCAGCGCGAGCTGGTCCGCGGCCTGCTGATCGCCCTGCTCGCCGAGGGGCATGTGCTGATCGAGAGCGTGCCGGGACTGGGCAAGACGCTGCTGGTCCGCGTGCTCGGGCGCATCCTCGGCTGCGGCTTCAACCGCATCCAGTTCACGCCCGACCTGATGCCGTCGGACATCACCGGCACCTCGATCTTCGAGGAGCACACCGGCCAGTTCCGCTTCCGTCCCGGCCCCGTCTTCACCCAGCTTCTGCTGGCCGACGAGATCAACCGCTCCCCCGCCAAGACGCATGCGGCCCTGCTGGAGATCATGCAGGAGGCCCGAGTCACCGTCGACGGTCAGGAGCACATCCTCGACCCGCCGTTCCTGGTCCTAGCGACGCAGAACCCGATCGAGTCCGAGGGGACATATCACCTCCCCGAGGCCCAGCTCGACCGCTTCCTCTTCAAGCTCGTCGCCGATTACCCCTCCCCCCAAGAGGAAACCGAGATCCTTCGCCTGCATACCGAGGGGAAGAGCCCCGAGTCGATCCTCTCCGACCGAGTCGCGACCGTGACCGGCCCCAGCGAGGTGCTGGAAATGCAGCGTCACTGCGCTCGAGTGCTCGTCGACGACCGCCTGCTCGACTACATCGCCGCGATCGTCCGCCGGACCCGAGAGTGGCCCGCCTTCGCCATCGGCGCCTCCCCCCGGGCCGGGGTCGCCGTGCTCCGAGGAGCCCGGGCGGCGGCGGCGCTGGAGGGGAGGGAGTTCGTCGTGCCGGACGACGTGATCGAGGTCGCCGTCCCCGCCCTCCGCCATCGAGTGATCCTCACCCCCGAGGCCGAGATCGAGGGAAGGAAGATCGACGACCTGCTCGTCGACCTCCTTCGAACCGTGGAGGTCCCCAGGAAATGACCCCTCCCCTCCTCCTCATCGCCGGCCCGTCGCGCTGAGCAGCGCCCGAGTCCGTTCCTTGGCATCCCCCCAGGGGTCGACCGCCCCTCGGCCGAGGTAGGCGTCGGCCAGCCTTCTCAGCAGGGCGTCGAAGGCCGGGGTGGACAGCTCCTCCGCCGAATGAGCGGCGATCACCAGCTCGCTGGAGGTCGTTGTGACCGGGCCGATCGACACCCGGGGAAGATCGCAGAGGACCGGCGTCGCCAGGCGGTCGAACGGCTGCAGGCCGAGTTCCTTCTGGATCGAGGTGGGCGAGAAGCCCGAACCGTTGGGAAACCGGAATCGGAGCAGCAGGTACCATTCGAAGCCGGTGCTCGCCTCGAAGAAGGGCGGGACTCCAGGGCCCGGAGCCTTCCCGGAGATCCGAACGAGCGTCCGCTTCGACCAGTCCGGCTCGGAGAAGCCCTCAATCGCTGCGATCCTGTCAACCACAAGCCCTAGCGCCTCGCCGTCCCATCGGGCCGGCTTGCCGGTCCGGGTGACGCGGTCCCGGGTGTGCCAGCGCCGGCCGTCGGTTTCCCAGGGCGGGGCGACCGCCTGGTCCTCGCCGAGCGCCTCGGCCGCCTTCCTCGCCTCGGCCAGCTCGCGGCGGGCGGCGGCGACCGGGTCGTACCGCGGCCGATCGGCGACGGGCCCCGCCTCCAGCACCGGCTTCAGGACCGCCCCCGTCAGGCTCCGCTTCGCCCGCACGATCTCCTCCGGAGGCCCGGCCGCGACGACCGAGCCCCCTCGCTCGCCGGCCTCGGGCCCGATGTCGACCACCCAGTCGGCGGTCTTGATCACATCGAGGTTGTGCTCGATGATGACGACCGTGTTTCCCAGGTCGGCGAGCCGATGGATCACGTCGAGCAGCTTGCGGACGTCGTCGGCATGGAGGCCCGTGGTCGGCTCGTCCAAGATGTACAGCGTTTTGCCGGTCTGGGGCCGAGCCAGTTCGGCGGCGAGCTTGATCCGCTGCGCTTCCCCTCCCGAGAGGGTTGGCGCCGGCTGGCCGAGCGGCAGGTAGCCGAGCCCGACGTCGTGCAACGTCTGCAACACCCTTCGCAGCTTCGGCACCGCCGCGAACAGCTCCAGCGCCGCGTCGACCTTCAGCTCCAGCACCTCGGCGATCGACTTGCCCCGGTAGGTGACCGTCAGCGTCTCTCTTGTGTACCGGGAGCCGCCGCACGACTCGCAGGACACCCAGACGTCGGGGAGGAAGTGCATCTCGATCCGCTTCTGCCCGGCCCCCTCGCACGCTTCACAGCGGCCTCCAGGGATGTTGAAGCTGAACCGGCCGGGCCCGTATCCCCGGATCTTGGCCTCGGGAAGCCGGGCGAAGAGCTCGCGCATCAGGTCGAAGGCACCGGTGTAGGTCGCCGGGGTCGAGTTCGGCGTGCCGCCGATTGGCGACTGGTCCACGCTGATGACCTTGTCGATCCGATCGAGCCCCTCGATCGCCTCGTGCCGTCCTGGCGTCACCTGGGAGCGGTGCAACGCCTGTGAGCACGCCTTCATCAACACGTCTTCGACCAGCGAACTCTTCCCCGAGCCGCTCACCCCCGAGACGACCGTGACCGCTCCGATCGGGAAGGCCACGTCGATCCCCTTGAGGTTGTGGTGCCTCGCCCCCCGGACCACCAGCGCTGGCCCGTCGCACGGCCTCCGGTTCGAGGGGATCGGGATGCTCGCCTTCCCCGCCAGGTATCGGCCGGTGAGCGACCGAGCCGCCTTCTTCACCCGGGCCGGAGCACCGGCTGCCGTCACCCGGCCTCCCCCGTCTCCCGAGCCGGGCCCGAGGTCGATGAGGTGGTCGGCCGCCTCGATCACCTCTCGGTCGTGCTCGACCAGCACCAGCGTGTTTCCCAGGTCGCGCAGGCGCCTCAGTGCCCCCAGCAGGCGGGCGTTGTCCCTCGGGTGCAGACCGATTGTCGGCTCGTCCAGCACGTAGAGAACCCCGGTCAGGCCGCTGCCGATCTGGCTGGCCAGGCGGATCCGTTGGCTCTCGCCGCCGGAGAGCGTCGGGGCCGACCGGGAGAGCGAGAGATAATCCAAACCCACGTCGACCAGGAACCTCAAGCGGTCCCGGATCTCCCGGATCAGGTCGCCCGCGATGTGCCGCTCGTCTCCCGAGAGCTTCAAGCCCTTGAAGAAGGTGTATGCCCGCCCGAGGGGACAGTTGCTCACTTGATCGATCGTGAACCCCTTGAAGCGGACGGCCGCCGCGTCGTCCCTCAGCCGGCCCCCCATGCAGGTCGAGCAGGAAGCCTCGGCGACCAGACCCCGCAGCTTGGCCCGGTAGAGGTACGAGAGCCGTCCTGCCTCCTCCAGCGCTGGGAAGAGCCCCTTGTACTGGAACCGGAACCCGGGCGATTCGGCGGAGGCCGGCACCTCGAACCAGTGCTCCCCGGATCCGTGGAGGATCATCCGGCGATGCCGGGCCTCCAGCTCGTCGAAGGGGGAGTCCGGGTCGATCCCCAGGGACCGGGCCATCGCCTCGATCATCCGGGCGAAGGTCGGGTTCTGATCGATCGCCGGCCAGACCACGACGGCCCCTCCCCGGAGGCTCTTGCGGCCGTCGGGGATCAGAGCGGCGGGATCCGCCCCGAGCTGGACGCCCAGCCCTTCGCACGAGGGGCACCATCCGATCGGGCTGTTGAACGAGAAGTGGTGCGGCGACAGCTCCTCGAAGCTTCGGCCGCATCCCTCGCACGAGCGATGCTGGCTGAACCGTCGGACGGGCCAGCGGGCTTCGTCGGCCTTGTCCCCCACCTTCGCCACCAGAACCACGCCCCGGCCCAGGTCCAGCGCCGCCTCGACCGCGTCGGCCAGCCTCGACCGCGTCGAGCGGCGGACGACCGCCCGGTCGACGACCACCTCGATCCGATGCCGCTGCCTCCGGTTGAGCGTCGGAGGCTCGTCCAGGCTGTGCGAGACGCCGTCAACCCGCACCCGGGCGAAGCCGGAGCCGCGCAGCTCGTCCCAGAGCGGGGCGTAGTCGTCCCCCTCCTTGCGATCGACCGGCGCCATGATGGAGATGCGGGTCCCCTCCGGGTGGTGGAGGATCTTCTCCACGATCTCGTCGGAGGTCTGCGTGCCGACCGGGGTGCCGCACGAGGGGCAGTGCATGTGCCCGAGCCGGGCGTAGAGGATCCGCAAGTAATCGTGGATCTCGGTCACGGTGCCGACCGTCGACCTCGGGCTCTTGCTCGTGGTCTTCTGCTCGATGCTGATCGCCGGAGACAGCCCGGTGACGCGCTCCACCTTCGGCTTCTGCAACGGCGAGAGGAACTGGCGGGCGTAGCTGGAGAGGCTCTCGACGTAGCGCCGCTGCCCCTCGGCGTACAGGGTGTCCATCGCCAGCGAGCTCTTGCCCGACCCGCTCGGCCCGCTGCAAACCGTCATCCGATTGCGAGGGATGCGGACGTCGATCCCCTTGAGGTTGTGCTGGCTCGCCCCCTCGATCGAGATCTCCTTCAGCTCCGCCGCTCCGGCCTTCCTCGGCGTGCCGTTCCTCGAATGCTCCGGCACTCCCACCGGCCCTGAGAGCACTCTCGCCAGCGCCCGGCCGGTGTGACTCTCCGGAACGGCCGCCACGTGCTCCGGGGTCCCCTCGGCGACGATCCGGCCGCCACCAGCGCCCCCCTCGGGGCCGAGGTCGATGATCCAGTCGGCGGTCTTGATCACGTCTAGGTTGTGCTCGATGACCACCACCGTGTTCCCCTGCTCGACGAAGCCGTGCAGCACGTCGAGCAGGCGGCGGATGTCCTCGAAGTGCAGGCCGGTGGTCGGCTCGTCCAGGACGTAGAGCGTCTTGCCCGTCCCCTTCTTGACCAGCTCCCTCGCCAGCTTGATTCGCTGCGCCTCTCCTCCGGAGAGCGTCGGCGAGGGCTGGCCGAGCTTCAGGTAGTCGAGCCCCACGTCGTGCAGGGTCCGGAGCATCGCCTCGATCTTCGGGATATTGGCGAAGTGTTCCAGCGCCTCCTGGACGTCCATCTCCAGGACGTCGCTGATGCTCTTGCCCTTGAAGCGGCAGTGGAGCGTCTCCCGGTTGAACCGGTGCCCCTCGCAGACCGGGCAGGTCACCCAGACGTCGGCCAGGAAGTCCATCTCCAGCCGGTTCGAGCCGTTCCCCTCGCACGCCTCGCAGCGGCCTCCGGGGACGTTGAAGCTGAACCGGCCGGGCTTGTAGCCCCGGGTCTTGGATTCAGGCAGCTTCGTATACAGATCCCGGATCTCGTCGAAGAGTTTGATGTACGTCGCCGCGTTCGACCTCGGCGTCCGGCCGATGGGGGACTGGTCGATGTCGATGATCTTGTCGAGCTGGTCGACCCCCTCGATCCGATCGTGCCGTCCGGGCTCGACCTTCGCGCCGTTGAGGTCCCGGGCGAGCGCGTCGCGGAGGATGTCCCTCACCAGTGAGCTCTTCCCCGACCCGGAGACCCCCGTCACGCAGACGAACCGGCCGATCGGCAGGGAAACGTCCACTCCCCTCAGGTTGTTCTGCCGGGCCCCGACGATCCGAAGCCAACGATCCGACGCCCCCCTCCGCTCCTCGGGCACCGCGATCATCTTCCGGCCCGAGAGGTACTGGCCGGTCACGCTCCTCGGGTTCCTCGCCACCGAGCAGAGGTCTCCCCGAGCCACCACCTGGCCGCCCTTGATGCCGGGCCCGGGGCCGAAGTCGACGATCAGGTCGGCGGCCCGCATCGTGTCCTCGTCGTGCTCGACCACGACGACGGTGTTGCCGATGTCCCGCAGCCGCTGGAGCGTCGCGATGAGCCGGTCGTTGTCCCTCGGATGCAGGCCGATCGACGGCTCGTCCAGGATGTAGAGCACCCCGACGAGCCCGGCGCCCACCTGACTCGCCAGCCGGATCCGCTGCGCCTCTCCTCCGGAGAGCGTCGGCGCCGAGCGGTCCAGCGTCAGGTACTCCAGGCCGACGTCCGTGAGGAACGTCAACCTCCCCCGGATCTCCTTCAGCAGCTCCTCGGCAATCCTCATCGAGAGGGGGTCGAGCGGCTCCGGCAGACTGTCCGAGCCGCCGCCCTCGCCTCCCGAGAGCGCGTCGAACCATCGGGAGAGGGTGCCGAGGTCCATCGCCTCCAGCTCTGGCAGCGACCGCCCTCCGACCAGGACCGAGCGCGCCCGATCGTTGAGCCGGGCACCGCCGCAGTCGGGGCAGGTCATGCTTCTCATGTACGGCTCGAGAGCGGCTCGGTGGGGCCCGCCCTGGGAGCCTCGGTATTTCTCCAGCAGCTCGACGGCGATTCCCTTCCACGATCCCGCGTGCGACCAGTGCCTTCCCCGGTTCCGCCACCGGTAGACGATCGTGCGGTCGCCGGTGCCGAAGAGCCAGGCCGATCGGTGCTCCGGCGAGAGCTCCTCCCAGGGGGTCCTGAGCAGCGCCCCCTTCTTCAGCCCCTCCCCCTCGGCCTCGAGGTTGGCGGCGAACCCTTCGTACAGATGCCGCTTCCACTTGCCCAGCGTCTTCACGGGGCCGATCGGCGCGATCGCCCCGTCCCAGACCGACCGCGAGGGATCCGGCACCAGCAGCTCGGGGTCGAAATCGTGCCGCACACCGAGACCGTCGCACGAGGAGCACATCCCCTGCGGGCTGTTGAAGCTGAAGAGCTGAGGGCTGGGAGCGTCGAATCCGATGCCGCAGGAGGCGCAGGCGTACCGCGACGAGAGGACCAGATCCGGCCGGTCCTCGACCGCCACGATCACCGTTTCGTCCCCCAGCCTCAAGGCCGCCTCGACCGCCTCCGCCAGCCGGGGACGGGCCGACGGCCCGAGCTTGATCCGATCGATCACCACCTCGATGTCGTGCTTGACCTGCCGGTCCAGACTCGGCGGGTCGGACAGGGTGACGATCCGGCCGTCGACTCGGACGCGGACGTAGCCGGCCCGGGAGAGTTCGGCGAAGCGGTCGCGATGCTCCCCCTTCTGGCCTCGGATCACGGGTGCGAGGACCGTGATCGCCGTTCCCGAGGGCTGCTCGAGGATCCGGGCGACGATCTGCTCCCGCGACTGGGCCGCCACCGGCCTCCCGCACGACGGGCAGTGCTGCCGGCCGACCCGGGCGAAGAGCACCCGGAGGTGGTCGTGGATCTCGGTGATCGTCCCGACGGTGCTCCTCGGGTTGCGGCCTCCGGTCTTCTGCTGGATGGAGATCGACGGGCTCAGGCCGTCGATCCGGTCGACGTCCGGCTTGGGTAACTGTCCGAGGAACTGGCGGGCGTAGCTGGAGAGGCTCTCGACGTAGCGCCGCTGCCCCTCAGCATACAACGTGTCGAAGGCCAGGGAACTCTTCCCCGAACCCGAGACGCCCGTGAAGCAGATCAACGCCCCTCTTGGCAGCTCCAGCGACACGTCGCGGAGGTTATGCTCCCGGGCTCCCCGGACCACGATGTCACCCATGGCCATCCCTGCGCGCCCCCTCCCTGATGCGTCTCCCTGGTGCCAGCCCCTCGGGGGGCCGGCCGCATTACTCTAGCGGGCTCCCGTACGTCTGTCCAGGACCGTTCCCTTGCCTCGGCGGGTGCGGCCGAGCGACGACATGATGCGTGATTTCATCATTGGGATTGTGGGTGTGATCTTGCGCAACAGGAGCCTCACCGGCGGCGATTCGCGCCCTAGGGTTCCCTCGGGACGGGGATGTCGGGGGGCGACCGGGCGCGCGCGTCGGGCGCCGCCGAAGGCTGTCCGAGTCACCGTCGTCCGGCCGAAGCTCTGATGAAACTCCTGCTCGCAGAGGACGATCCGTACAGCTCGGCGCTGATCGTCGACGCCGTCCGCCGCCTCCGCTATGAGGTCGTCGTGGTCGACGATGGACTCGAGGCCGAGCACCGGCTCCTGGAGGACCGGTCGATCCGGCTGGTGATCTCCGACTGGGTGATGCCTGGCCTCGACGGGCTGGAGCTCTGCCGACGGCTTCGGGAATGGGCCGGGCCGTTCTACACGTACTTCATCCTCATTACCGCCCGCACCGGTCTCGACGCCCGGCTGGAGGGGTATCGCGCCGGCGTCGACGACTTCCTGACGAAGCCGCTCCATCTGGACGAGTTACTGGCCCGGGTCGAGATCGCCCGTCGCATCCTCGAGATGCAGGAGGGGCTGGTCCGCCGCTCCCTGGAGCTGGAAGCGTTGAAGCACGAGTTGGAGGAACGCAACGCCCGGCTGGCCGACATGGCGGTCACCGATGCCCTGACCGGCCTCCGAAACCGCCGCCACTTCCACCGGCTCTTCGAGTCCAACTTCCTGATGGCCGCCGAGTCCGGCTTGCCGTTGACGGTGATCCTGCTCGACGTGGACGGGTTCAAGCGCTACAACGACACCTTCGGCCATCCGGCCGGCGACGAGGTCCTGGTCGCGGTGGCCGAGGAGCTCCGACGAAACGTCCGGGACCGGGACCTGATTGCCCGGTACGGCGGCGAGGAGTTCGTGGTCCTGTTGCCCCGAGCCGGGGCGGCCGATGGGGTCGCGCTCGCCGAGCGGCTCCGCCAGTGCATCGCCGGCCGATCGTGGCCGGTCGATCCGATCACGGCCAGCTTCGGCGTCGCCACGCTCACCCCGGCGAGCCCGACCCCCTCGGCCTTGCTGGACCAGGCCGACCGGGCGCTCTACAGCTCGAAGCAGCGCGGCCGGAATTGCGTCACCCACTACCGGGACCTGGGGCCTCGTCCCGACCGATTGCCGGTGATCGCCGCCCCGGCCGGCGGTCCTGGATAGTCGGTCGTCGCCAGCGGAGGTCGGCTCTCCCCTCGGCGATCAGGCGGGACGCTCCAGGATGGCGATCACCTGGTCGGCCGCCGTGCCTGGGACCCGGATCGCGACGATCGAGTGCAGCCGCCACCCCTGCGCGGCGTGGGTGTTCAGCTCCGCCTCCAGGTCCTGGGGCTGGAAGCTCCCCGCATCGTGCCCTTCGTCGGATCGACCCAGGACCTTGTACTCCCGGAGCCCCCACTCCGGAGGCGGGGAGGAGGCCGGGGTCGTGTCGACGGCGGGAGCGTTCGCCGTCTCGGGTCGGGCCTCCGAAGGGGGGAAGGGAAGCCGGGCGATCATCCGAAGCTGCGTCGTCGACAGGTGGTCGACCTCGCTCGTTTCCAGCGAGGGGACCGGGACGAGGACCCCCTTGTCGCAAGACGGGCATCGGGCCCGCTTGCCGGCGGCCGAGTCGGGCGCCAGGAACGTCCGACCGCACGAGCAGGTCACGGTGATCGTCGGCGGGCTAGACATGATCGAAACCCGGGGGAAGGAGGGGACGCGAGGAATGGGATGCCTGAGGGTGCGATCAGGACTGGTAGCCTATCGCTTCCTCGATGGCCGTTCCAGTCGCCGGGGGAGGAATCCCTCGGGCCGGACCTCAGGATGGGGAAGGAACCGGGGATCGGGCCGTTGCCGCCCGCGTCCGGCTCGACTATGGTCGAGCGTCGAGGCCGTCCCGGTGCGAGCGGGGCCGGACGCCCCGCTCGTCACGTCGCCAGGATTCCGACAAGCCTTCGATCTACCGGAACCGACGATGAACACATTCCATCGGATCGCGCGTCCCCTGGCCTGGGCGACGGTCGCCCTGCTCTCTCCCCTGGTCAGCCCCGGGACGAGGGAGGTGTCGGCCCAGCAGGCCAACTCCCCCCCCTACCCGTCCCTCGGCACCGTGGAGGTCAAGGACCAGCGGCTTCGCTCCCTGATCCCCGAGGGGCAGTCGCTGGCGATCCTCGCCACCGGTTTCGAGTGGTCCGAAGGTCCCGTTTGGTGGCGGGAGAAGGGGGCCCTGCTGTTCTCCGACATCCCCCGCAACACCGTCTTCATGTGGACCGAGGACGGCGGCATTCAGACCTTCCTGAAGCCGAGCGGCTACACCGGCTCCGCCGCCTTCACCGGCCAGGAGCCCGGGTCCAACGGTCTCGTGTTCAGCCCCGATGGCGACCTGATCCTCTGCCAACATGGCGACCGCCGGGTGGCCCGACTCCAAGAGGACGGCACCTTCGAGACCCTCGCCGCCGAGTATCAGGGCAAGCGGCTGAATAGCCCCAATGACGCCGTGTTCAAGTCCGACGGATCGCTCTACTTCACCGACCCCCCCTATGGGCTGCCGGGAAACGTCGATGATCCGGCCAAGGAACTCGACTATCAGGGGGTCTACCGCCTCTCCCCCGACGGCGAGCTGACCCTGCTCACGAAGGAGATGAGCCGACCCAACGGCATCGGCTTCTCCCCCGACGAGAAGACGCTCTACGTCGCCAACTCCGACCCCGATCGCGCCATCTGGATGGCCTTTCCCGTGAAGGAGGACGGCACGATCGGTGAGGGGAAGGTCCTGGCCGACGTCACCGAGCTGGTCGGCAAGGAGCCCGGCCTCCCCGACGGTATGGCGGTCTCCCAGGACGGGACGATCTTCGCCACCGGCCCCGGGGGAGTGCTCGTCTTCTCCCCCGACGGCACCCACCTCGGCACCCTCAAGACCGGCGAGGCAACCGCCAACTGCACCTTCGGCGGCGAGGACGGCTCCACCCTCTTCGTCACCGCGGACATGCACCTGTGCCGGATCCCCACCAAGACCAGGGGACTGACCGCCGGCAAGTAGTCCCGGAAGTCTCCGATCTCGGCGACTTCGAGCCCCGGGATGCCCGTCGGGGACTCGGTTCCCCCTCGGGCTCGGATCGGGATCGGCTCGAGGAGCGAACCGGCCTCGAGTCGCTCGACCCGTCCGTCCGCGCCCCTCCTCCCCGCCGAGGAGCCTCGGCTTCGAGGGGGATCCGGAACCACGCCGCCCCGGCTTCGATTGGCGCCTCCGCCCCCCTCGGATATGCTCGATCCCGAACGGAGGCCCCCCGCCGCACCGACCCGATACGGAACGGAACCCCGCGCATGCTCGCCGCCAACCTCGACGCCCGGGCGTATCTCGACCGCGTCTGCCGGGAGATCCAGCGGATCGACGCCTCGCAGCTGGAGACGGTCGCCGACCTGATCGAGCGCTCCTATCACGCCGACCGCTTCGTCTTCGTCATCGGCAACGGCGGCTCGGCGGCCAACGCCTCGCACCTGTGCGAGGACCTCAACAAGTGCACCCTCCGCGACTTCGAGTCCCAGAAGCGCCTCAAGGTGCTCAGCCTCACGGATAACACCGCCGGCATCATGGCCTGGGCCAACGACGAGGGATACGACCGCGTGTTCCTCGAACAGCTGAAGACCTACGCCTCTCCCGGCGACCTCGTCCTCGCCATCTCCGGTTCGGGAAACAGCCCGAACATCCTCAAGGCCGTCGAGTGGGCCAACGCCCACGGCCTGATCACGGTCGGCATCACCGGCTTCGGCGGCGGCAAGCTCAAGGAGATCGCCCACCACAACCTGCACTGCCCGGTCGACGACATGGGGACCGCCGAGTCGCTGCACATGGTCGCCTTCCACTGGCTGATTGGCGATCTCTACCGGCGCATCTCCGGCCCGGCCGCCTCGGCCTGATCCGCCGGATCGAGGAGGGGATGGAGACCTCCCATGGCGAAGCCCCTGCTGCTCGGCGTCGAGATTGGCGGGACCAAGCTCCAGGCCGCGCTGGGGCACGGCGACGAAACCATCCTCCAGCAACGGCGAGCCACCGTCGACCTCGCCGCCGGCGCCGAGGGGATCCGGGCCCAGCTCCTCGAACTCGTCGACCACTGCTGCTGGTCGCTCAACCTGACCCGAACGGCGATTGAGGCCGTCGGCGTCGGCTTCGGAGGGCCGATCGACTCCTCCCGGGGTGTCATCACCACCTCGCACCACGTCCCCGGCTGGGATGGCTTTCCCCTGGCCGACTGGCTCCGCCGCGAACTCGGCGTCGAAGCCGTCTCGATCGAGAATGACGCCGATACCGCCGGCCTCGGCGAGGCTCGGTTCGGCGCCGGCAAGGGGAAGGATCCCTTGCTCTACGTCACCATTGGCAGCGGAGTCGGCGGAGGCCTGATCCTCGGCGGCCGCATCCACCGCGGCACCGGCCTCGGCGCCGCCGAGATCGGACACCTCTGGGTCACTCCGCCAGACGACAACGGGCTCGGAGGGCAGACCGTGGAGCAAGCGGCTTCCGGTTGGTCCATCGGCCGGTCCGCCCGGCAGGCGGTGGCGGAGAGTCTCCCCGACGCCGAGACGCTCTCCGACCTCGTCGACGGCGACCCCGAGCAAGTCTCGGCCGAAGTCGTCGCCATGGCCGCCGGCCTGGGGGACACCGCCTCGAAGGCGATCCTCGACCACGCGACCCGGTCGCTCGCCGCCGGGCTGGCGCACGCCGTCACGCTCCTCGGCCCCAGCCGGATCATCCTCGGAGGAGGCGTTTCGATGATCGGCGAGGACCTCTGGTTCGACCCGATCCGACGCCGGCTGAACCGCCTCGCCTTCCCTCCCTTCCTCGGCTCGTTCGACGTCGTGCCGGCCGCCCTGGGGGAGGCCGTCGTCCTGCTCGGGGGCCTCGCCCTGGCGAAGGACGCCTGGACGGCCGCCCGATCGGCCTCGTCGTGATCGGGGGCAGGAACGGATTCCGACCCGGAGGGACCGCCCCATGCGGATCGTCGACCTCGAAGTGCTGGTGCTCGGCACCTCCTGGCGCAACCTCACCTTCCTGAAGCTGACGACCGACAACGGCCTGGTCGGCCTCGGCGAGGCCCGCCTGACCAACCGGACCGAGGCGCTGCTGGCCTACCTCGACGCCGTCCGGGACCGCTACATCCTCGGCGTCGACCCGTTCGACACCGAGCGACTGGTCCGGACCATGATCGTCGGCGATCAGGGCCGCCCGGGAGAGGTCGTCACCACGGCGATCGCCCTGGTCGAGATGGCCTGCTGGGACCTGAAGGGGAAGGCGCTCGGCGTCCCCGTCTACCAGCTCCTGGGCGGGGCCGTGCGGGACTCGATCCCCGCCTACGCCAACGGCTGGTACCGCGTCGACCGCACTCCCGACGCCTTTGCCGAGGCGGCCCGGAAGGTCGCCTCCCTCGGCTACCGGGGACTGAAGCTCGACCCCTTCGGCACGATGCTCGGCTCCCTCTCCTCGCCCGAGCTGGCCGAGGTCGTTCGCCTCTGCGAGGCGGTCCGGGCCGCGGTCGGGCCCGAAGTCGACGTGTTCATCGATATGCACAGCCGGTTCGGCGTCGCCGACGCCATCCGGGTGATTCGGGCCCTGGAGCGCATCGACCCCGGGTGGGTCGAAGAACCGGTCGACCCGCTCGACGCCAACGGGCACCGCCGCGTGGCCGACGCCGTCGGCGTTCCCGTCGCCACCGGAGAGCGGCTCTACCACCGATCCGAGTTCCTCCCCTTCCTCGAACAACGAGCCTGCGCCATCCTCCAGCCCGACCTGACCCACTGCTGCGGCCTCGCCGAGGCGAAGGCGATCGCCAGCATGGCCGAGGCGTTCGGAATGCTCGTGGCCCCGCACAACGTCGCCGGCCCGGTGGCCATGGCCGCCAATCTCCACCTGGCCGCGACCCTGCCGAACCTCCGGATCATGGAAACCTTCAACGACTTCGAGGCCGATTCCCCCCTCCCCGGCCGTCCCCCCGGCAACCCAGTGCTCGCGGCCGCCTCGGGCTGCCCCGGCGTCGTCGACGGCGCGTTCGCCCTCCCCCGAGGGCCCGGCTGGGGAGTCGAACTGGACGAGGAGATCATCCGCTCCCTCCCGTTCCGGCCCGGGCACTTCAACATCTTTTCCCCGGACTGGCACAAGCGGCGGGCTCTCGGAGGAGCCACCGGATGAGGCAGTCGCACTCGTGTGGGCTCGCTCCGCTGCCCGAAGTTCGGGCACGGTGCCCACGCTTCCAACTGGCCTGTCCCCGAATCAACCGGCGTCCGGCCGAGGGCCTGGTCAGACGGCCGGGCACCTTCCCTGGAACGGGGTCCGGTTCCTCGGCGAATCGAGGGGCGGCCCGGCCCGACTCCTCGACGGGGGAACCGCCGTCCAAGTGGTTTCCGATCAATGGCTTGCGTCCCTTGCGTCGTTTCGCGTCCTCGTCCCGAACAATGGTCCCGAATTGGGTGTCACCCAGAAGGAGGAATGCGGTAGAATTCGTACGGAGCCGTGATTGGATGCATTCCTCGGATTTTTCGCTCCCGGCCCCCGGTTTGCGACTCAAGCAGGGAGGAGCCTGACACGACGACACGCAATCGCCCGTTCGGCTCTCGGAGAAGATTCTCATCGCGAATCTCCCGGCCCCCCCGAGCGGGCTTCCCGCTTCGGACGACCGCCGGGAGTGAGCCCGACCCGAGGATCGAGGATCGGAATCGAGCCGGGCAAACCCTTCGGGGCGTTCTATCGTCTACATTATCAGCGGGGCGTCCTCGGGCGCCACAACTGGCCAGGGATGGTCCTCATCTCCTCAGGGGAGGACTCGCCGATGCTCTCGACGAAGAAGCAATTATCCGATGTCCAACTCTGGCAGCGCAACCTCGCGTCGCTCATCCGCTCGGGATTGTTTGTCCGGGCCGACCTCGGCGAGTCGAACGGGCTGCATACCATCGTCGGGGTCTACGGCGACGGCTCCGTGTCGGCGCCAATGGCCAAGTACGCCGACTTTCGGAGGGCCGAGGACGCCCTCGAAATCATCCATCGGCTCGTTCAGTCCGGCCATTCGGCCGAGGTCAACTGACCGGACCGGGGGGTTCGTTCTCCCGGCCGATCGTTGCGGTCAACCCTGAATCCGTCCCAATCCATTCTGATCACTCCCACCGCCCGCGCCGGCCGATCATCTCGGCCGACGCGGGCGTTTTTTCTTCCCGGCGGGCGACGTCCCGCGGATCCCCCCGTCGGCCGCGCTCCGCAGCGGCCGGACCGGTCCCGTCGGCCGCTCCGTCGGCGACGACGCCCAGCCGATCTCGACCGCCGTCAGCGGCTCGACCGCCAGGCGAGACAACGCCTCCACGCCTAGCACCATGATGTCCCGCTCGCTCACCGTCCCGTGCGGAACGTGCGACCGAGGTTGGTCGTACTTGTCGTTCGCTCCGAACAGATGCATCAGCTCGTGCACGAAGGTGATCGGGTCCGCGAACGGCGGCCCGGACATCGGCGCCTCGAAGTCCTCCTCTTGCGCGTAGCAGACGGCGACGGCCACGCCCGGGATTCCGGTCGCATCGCTAGGCAAGGCGATCGACTTCCCCGCCCTCCGGACGTGGAGCAGCCAGACGATCTGATCGGCCTCGATCCGGCGGCCGATCCTCCCGATCAGGTCGACCGGGTCGGCGAAGCCCAGCGCCGCCGCTGTCCTCCCAAGGATCCCGAGGATCCGGGCCTCGGCGTCTGGGTCCGGCAGGCCCATCCCTCCCCAGTCATCCGGCCGGAAAATGGCGACCTCGCGATCGGCGTCCTCCTCCACGCTCGAGAAGTACGTATCCGCCAGGTCGACATTCACCGGGACCTGCCATCGGATCGCCTCCCGCTCGATCCACGCTCCGGCCCGCTTCAGCGCGCGGTGGGCTCCGACCAGCTCGTCATCGGACCACGGCTGGCCATCCCTGCCCACGAAGACCGAGACGATCGCCACTCGTCCCAGCAGGGGGGGGAACCTTCTCCCCCAGACCCGGAATCCCCGGGCCGGCGGCTCCTCCGCCAGCGGTCCCAGCGCCTCGAACGGTCGGAACTCCGGGGCCAGGGGGCCTTCGCCGGCGATCACCCCGAGCACCGGCACGATCCCGACCTCGCCGTCGGCTGGCCGGTTGTCTCTCGGGGCGCTGGAAGGGACCAGGACGCTCCCCTCCGCCGATCCGACAGCATTCCCCTCCGAATCGACCTCGGAGGTCCTCCGGAACGTCGCGAACAGGGCCCACAGCCCCCCCCCCGCCGCTCCGGCCCCAAGCCAAGCCCACACCCCCGCCCCCAACCGGCTCGAGACGATCCCGACTCCCAGGGCGAGGCTCGCCCCGGCGACCCAGGTTCCCGCCCTTCTCCCCAACGTGCGCGACATCCCCGGCTCCTCGACCCCTCCCTCGATCCGGTCGGCCGCTTCCGATGATGATTCTAACCGAGCCGAGATCGCCACGATCGCCCCGCGTCCCGGCGAAACCGGTTGTTCGATGACCTCGTGACCTCGGCCGCCCTTGCCGGGAAGGCCCCGGATCGCTACAGTGTCCTATTCGATTCGGCACCCGCCTTGCAGGGTCTTTTTCGCGATCTTCGGGGCACCGGCGGTTCCGGATCCGTACACCGAGCGAGGAGAGCGAACCCCGAAATGTACGTCCCCAAGAAGCTGTTCTTCACCAAGGGTGTCGGCGTCCATCGCGAGAAGCTCTCAAGCTTCGAGCTGGCTCTGCGGGATGCCCGGATCGCCTATTACAACCTCGTCCGGGTGTCGAGCATCTTCCCGCCCAACTGCGAGGAGATCTCCATCGACGAGGGCCTGGAGCAGCTCCAGCCCGGCCAGATCGTGCACTGCGTGATGAGCGAGTGCGCCACCGCCGAGCCCAACCGCCTGTGCGCCGCCAGCGTCGGCGTGGCCATCCCTCGAGATCGCAACCGCTTCGGATACCTCTCCGAGCACCACGCCTACGGCCAGAGCGAGCGGATCGCCTCGGATTATGCCGAGGACCTCGCCGCCGAGATGCTGGCCACCGTGCTCGGCGTCGAGTTCGACCCCGACAGCTCCTGGGACGAGAAGCGAGAGATCTGGAGAATCGCCGACGTGATCTACCAGACCAAGGAGATCACCGCCACCGCCGTCGGCAACGCCCGGGGCCACTGGACCACCGTGGTGGCGGCGGCCATCCTCCTGCCCTGAGCCCGGCCCCTTCAGCCGCTTTTCCCCTCACCCGCGCCTCGCTTGGCGCACGCCCCGGGATCACCGATGGCCGACGACTTCCTCCGCAAGATCAGCCGCCACCGCATCGCCCCGCCCGCCGTCACCGGCGACGTTTCCGCCGCCGATCTGATTGATGGAGCGATGATCAGCTACAACGGCGGCCGGCTTCGTGAGCTCTGCCAGGTCTTCACGAGGAAGATGCTGGAACCCGAGTGCACCGTCGGCCTGACGATCTCCGGGGCGCTGACCCCCGCCGGCCTGGGCATGAGCTGCCTGATCCCGCTGCTCAAGGCCGGCTTCGTCGACTGGATCGTCTCCACCGGGGCCAATCTGTACCACGATACCCACTACGCCCTGGATCTGCCCCTGCACCAGAGCCTTCCCGGACTGGATGATTTCAAGCTTCGGGAACATGATATTATTCGCATTTACGATATCGTTTTCGATTACAAAACGCTGCTTGACACCGACGCATTTTACCGAGAGCTGCTCGCCTCCGACGCCTTCTCTCGGAGCATGAGCACCGCCGAGTTCCATTACGAGGTCGGCAAGTACCTGCACGCCCGCTCCTCCGCCTTGGGCGGGACCCCGGGCAACAGCCTGCTCGCCGCGGCCTTCCAGGCCGGCGTGCCGATCTACACCTCCAGCCCCGGCGACAGCTCCATCGGGATGAACGCCGCCGAACGCTCCCTGGCCGGCGGCTCCTTGCAGCTCGATACGCTCAAGGACGTGAACGAAACCGCCGCCATCGTCTACGACGCCAAGCGCTCCGGCGGCTCGTCCGGGGTCCTGATCCTCGGCGGCGGCAGCCCGAAGAACTTCATCCTCCAGACCGAGCCGCAAATCCAGGAGGTCCTGGGCCTGGAAGAGTCGGGGCACGACTACTTCCTCCAGATCACCGACGCCCGAGCCGACACGGGCGGCCTCTCCGGTGCCACCCCGCACGAGGCGATGACCTGGGGCAAAGTCGACCCCGATCGGCTGCCCGACGCGGTGGTTTGCTATACGGATAGCACCATTGCACTGCCGTTGCTGACCGCCTACGCCCTCGCCCGACGCGAGCCCCGGCCCTTGAAGCGGCTCTACGATCGCCGCGAGGCGATGTTTGATCAGCTGAAGAACGCCTACCACGATCGCGTCTCCCGAGGCCTTCCCACCGGCCTCGCCAGTCGGGAAAAGCAGAAGACCAAGGGGCCGAACGAGCAACCCTCTCGTGATCCCAGCTACCCCGATACGGTCGATCGCGCTCGATGACCTCGACGCTCCGGCTCTGGCCGAGGCAGCCGTTCTGCTCCGCTCTGGCGGCCTCGTCGCCTTTCCGACCGAAACGGTCTACGGCCTTGGCGCCGACGCGACCAATCCGGCCGCCGTCTCCCGCATCTTCGCCGCCAAGGGCCGGCCGCCGACCAACCCGCTGATTGTCCACGCCGACGGCATCGACCTCGCCCGACGCTGCGTCGCCGAGTGGCCCAAGTCCGCCGACCTCCTCGCCCGACGCTTCTGGCCTGGCCCGCTGACGCTCGTGCTCCCCCGCTCCCGGATCATCCCCGACGTCGTCACCGGGGGCCGAGCGACGGTCGGCGTCCGGGTCCCCGCCGTCGCCGAGGCCCGGGCCCTGATCGCCCGAGTCGGCCGTCCCCTGGCCGCTCCCAGCGCCAACCGATCGAACGGAATCTCCCCCACCCGGGCCGAGCACGTCTCCCAGGACCTCAACGGCCGGATCGACCTGATCCTGGACGCGGGCCCCACCGCCGTCGGCCTCGAATCGACCGTGCTCGATCTCACGAGCGATCCCCCCCGGATCCTCCGCCCGGGGCCGATCACGGCAGACGAGATCGCGGAGGCACTGGGCTTCCCGGTCCTGCCCTCCTCCCCGACCGTCGCGATCGCCTCCCCCGGCCCGGCCGCGGCCAGTCCCGGCCTGATGGCCGTCCACTACGCCCCAAGGACCCCGGCCATCCGCATCGAGCCAGGAGAGTCGCCCCCCCCTTCCCCGACGGGGGCCCTCCTCGCGGTGATCGTCGTCGGCGGAGAGCCGAGGGACCTCTCGGAGCTCGAACCCTGCCTCCGGATCGATCTCCCCGACCCGGTTGCCGCCTCGAAATCCCTCTACGACGCCCTGCACCGCTGCGACTCTTCGGAAGCCGATCGGATCCTCATCCGAATGCCTCCCGACCTCCCGCCCTGGGTCGCGATCAGGGACCGCCTCCGGAGGGCGACCGCACCGGCCGAACCCGGCCGAGCTCCTGGAATCCGGTATGATCGAGAGGACCCCCGCTCCTATCGCTGAAGCGACGGTCGGGGGACGATTGCCTCCCGTGGTCTGCCCCCTCGACCCGCTCGACCCGAGGTCGGGGGGCGATCCCCCCTCGAGGCCCCTCGATCGGAGGCCGGGCAATGAGCCGAAACGACGAGAAGCGGCAACTCCGGGAAACCAAGCGCGAGCTGAAGCGAGCCGGCCACAAGAAGGTCCGAGCCCGGGCCAAGCACTTGCTCGACGTCTCCCCCGAGGACGCTCACCTCGGCGAGGACTCCTACGGCCGCTACTCCACCGCCCACCTCAACGGGATGGACCGAGACGCCACCCGTCGGCCTCGCCACCGGCCCGGAGTCGACGGGTCGGCCGACCCTCCGGAACTCGACCAGACGAGCTCTCCCCGGTCGCCCTCCCCGTCACCGGGCCTCCCGCTCCACGAGCTCCCCTAGCTCCTCGGAGATCCGCTCCACCCCAAATCCAGGACAGTTTCTCATCGAGCGTGGCGAGAAAACCGCCGAGGCGCCGCGTCGGGCGATTCGTCCCTCAGCGTAATCGATTGTCTTCGAGTGTCTTACGGCAAAGCGCCTCGTGGGCACGCTCTTTGCCCGAAGCAGGATCGGTCCCCGGAGGTCCATCCGATCGGGAGTGCCGGCCGGGTGGCCCGCGTCTTGGGTTCTCGCGGATCGCCTTGCCGGTGGTCATCACCGTCCTCGGCAGGCGGATCACCCGGCTCCTCCCGCCGCATCCTAGACGAATCCTCGCATGAGGCAGGAACCGATGAACATGCAATCGCGTCGATCGTTTCTGGCCCAGGGGCTTGGGGCTGCCGGCCTCGTGCTCGGTCTTCCCCGGCTCGGGAGGGCCTCGGCGCAGTCCGCCGACGCTAGTATCGCCAGGGCGGTCGAGTTCCTCCGAACCCGGCAGGCAGACGACGGCAGTTGGTCGGGAGAGCGGAACGAACCCGGCATCACCGGCCTGGTCGTCGCGGCGCTGCTGAAGTCGGGCCGAATGACGCCGCTGGACCCGGTCGTCTCGAAGGGCCTGGCCTACCTCGAGCAGTTCGTCGACCCCGCCGGCGGCTTTCCCGGCACCTCTCACGCCAACTACACCACGGCGATCGCCATCATGGCCTTCCACGAGGCCAACCGAGACGGCCGCTACGACGCGATCGTCAAGGGGGGCCAGGACTTCCTCAAGACCAAGCAGTGGGACGAGGGGGAAGGGAGGCATCCCGACGACGTCTTCTACGGCGGAGCCGGCTACGGCGGCCGGAGCGATCGGCCCGACCTCTCGAACACCGCCTTCATGGTCGAGGCCCTTCGGGAGACCGGCCTTCCCGCCGACGACCCCGCCTTGCAGAAGGCCCTTATTTTTGTCTCCCGGAGCCAGAACCTGGACAGCGAGTTCAACGATCAGCCCTGGGCCGAGAAGGTCAACGACGGCGGCTTCATCTACACTCCGGCCAACGGAGGCTCCAGCCTGGCCGGTGAGGCGCCCGGCGGCGGCCTCCGTTCGTACGGCGGCATGACCTACGCCGGCTTCAAGAGCCTCGTCTACGCCGGACTGACCCGGGATGACCCCCGAGTGAAGGCCGCGCTGGAGTACATCCGGGCCCACTACACGGTCGAGGAGAACCCCGGACTCGGCCAGGTCGGGCTGTACTACTACTACCAGGCGATGGCCAAGGCGCTGGCCGCTTTCGGAGAGCCGACCATCGTCGATTCCCAGGGGGTTTCCCACGACTGGCGAGCCGACCTGACCGCCGCCCTCGTCAAGCGCCAGGGGCCTCGAGGCGAGTGGGTCAACCCTGCCGACCGCTTCATGGAGGGGGATCCAAACCTCGTCACCGCCTACGGCATCCTTGCCCTGGCCAGCGTGCGAGCCTCGGGCTGACCTCCGCTCCGGCACGACCGGAGCCCCGGTCCGGGCGCTCTGGACTCCGGAAGGGACCGGAGAGGGCACCCGGATGCGGGCTTTCGGGAGCGATCGCCCCGGCCCACAACGACGAAGGCCCCCGGCGCCTCCCTGTCGGGGGAGCCGGGGGCCGTTGCGATCCGCCCGCGAGGGAGTCGGAGTCGGCCGGCGGCGCTCAGAGCCCGTTGCCGAACTCGGCGTCTCGGTCGGCCGGGGTGGCGGGACGGCCCTCGGGCCTCGGAGCGACATGCGGGCCCCGGAAGACGGGCTGGCCGCCTCGGGCGTGCTGGGTGTGGCTGCGGAGCGGTCCGCGGCGGAGCGGCGGGCCCTGAGGGGCCGAAGCGGCGGGAGCGGAGGTCTCGTAGGGGTTGGCGGCGGGGACGACGTCGTAATCGTCGTCGAAGTCGTCGTAGCGGCAGACGTAACCCGGCAGCTTGGAGCGCTCCAGCTCCTCGGCGTAGGAAGCGAGCACGGCGGCCTGGATCTTCTCTCGGCAAGCCGAGTTGATCGGGTGCGCGATGTCGGCGTGCAGCTTGGCGCGGCCGTCGGCGTCGCGGAGGGCGCGGTTCTCGTCCAGGCGGGCCCCGCACTGGTTGCAGAAGCGCGACCGCAGGTGGTTCTTCGTACCGCAGTGGTGGCAGCGGTCGGTCAGCTTTCGGCTCGGCATGGCCACGAAGAAGCCCTTGGCTCCCTCGATGATCTTCAGGTCCCGAATGACGAACATGTCGTCAAACGTGATGCTGCAGAAGGCCTGAAGCCGCTCGTTGCTGCCGGAGTTGTCCTCCATGAGCTTGATGCGCACTTCGGTGATTTCCACGGCCGTACTCCTTTACGCGGGGTGGGTATCTGGCTCAGGGGCCGCATCGGACGACCCGGATCGTCCCGATCTCGAGGTCGCCGAGCCGTTGGGCGGCGTCGAGCGCCGCCTCGCGGTCGCGGGCGAGGCCGAAGTAGGCCGAGCCGCTGCCGCTCAAGAGGTGACCGTCCAGTGAAGGACCCAGGTCGATCAGGGCCGATCGGACCCGGCCCAATGCCGGCTCGATCCGCTCGGCCACCGGTTGCAGCCGGTTGAACAGGCGCCTCCCCAACCGGGCCGGGTCGCCGCTCAAGAAGGCGTCGATCGCCGGCCCGATCGGCTCGGGCCGCTCCGGCGGGGTCAGCCCGGCGTAGACGTCCGGCGTGCGGACTCCCACTGGCGGGCAGACCAAGACGGCGTGGAAATCGATCGGGGATGATTCCGGGTCCAGACTCAACGGCTCCACGCGCTCGCCCCGGCCGCGGCAGACAGCCGCCGGGGTGTCCAGGAAGAAGCTCACATCGCTGCCGATCTGGCCGGCCAGCTCGCGGAGCCGGTCGGCCGGGGTGTTCAGCTCCCAGAGGCGATCCAGCGCCGCCAGCGTAGCCGCCGCGTCGCTCGAACCGCCGCCCAGGCCCGCCTGCGCCGGAATCGCCTTGCTCAGCGCGATCCGGGCCCCCAGGCGGCTCACGCCCTCCGGCCCCGCCTCGCGACGCAGCAACTCGGCCGCCTTCACCACGAGGTTCTCCGGGCCGGTCGGCAGGGCCGGATCGTCGCATTTCAGCGCGATCCGGCCCGAGTCGTCGGCCTCGAAGGACAGCGTGTCGTGAAGATCGATGGCGACCATCAACGTCTCGAGCTCGTGGTAGCCGTCCGGACGCTTGCCCAGGACTTCCAGGAAGAGATTCAGCTTCGCCGGCGCGAGGACCTGCACGCCTCCGGCGATGGGACGGATGACCATTGGGCCGTACCCCGGGTGTCGACGCCCCTCCGAGCGTCGGGAAGTCTCGTCGCGGGGATCGTCTCCGCCGTCATCGGCCGCCCGTGGGACGGCCGATTCGAGACGTCGGGGCCGGGGCGGTTGCCGCCCCCGGTCGTCCCGTCCCGTTCGGCGGCCGTTCTATACCGATCCCCGGAACCCCGCAATATAGAAAAAATACAATCTCGGAATCGGGATCGGGCCGGCGACGGAAAATCTGACAATCCGCCGGTCCACTCCGAAACGACCGGCCGAGTTCCGCCTCGATCGGCCCGCCTGGCCGAGCGGCAGGGGAGCGATTGCCACCGATCGCGCCTGAGCTCGGCGACCAGCGTGCGGGAGCCGAGCCGCCTCCTCTCGTCCGGCCCGAACCCGGCCGTTCTCCTCAACGAACCGATCACCCCAGGAGAACCGGGCGATGGGAGGTGGTTGCGAAACGGGCGAACCGTCAGCGTTCCGGACCGCCGAGTCGTTCCGCCTGGCGACGAACCCGGGAGGCCTCGTCCCGGCGGTTCATCCGCTCGTAGCAGGTGGCCAATCCTTCGGCGGCCTCGAAGAACGGCTTGTTCCCCGGTAGGGTTCTCGGCAGCCGGACGGCGACCGACTTCGGCAAGGCGCGCTCGACCAGCTCGAAGGCGTAGCCGAAATGCCCCCGGGCCAGGTTGTAGTCCTGGGATTCCTCCAGCGCGATTTTCCCGAGCGCGACGTGAATCCAGAGGTTGTCGCCGCAGCCCTCGAGCGCGAACCTCAGCGCCTCAATGGCCCCCTCGGGGTCGCCCGCCTTCCAGAGTTCCATCCCTTCCTCATAGTCCCCTCGGCGCTGGAGCACGCAGCGGGGGTGAACCAGCTCGAAGTCCTTCGAGTTCGGGAGTTGGCTCAAACCAATCGCGGGCCGACGAGGCCCGACCTCCCCCGGCTGTCGACCAGAATCCAGGCCGGAGAGCCGATCACCGTTGCCTCGATGCTCACCCATGAACCGCCTCCTGGAGATCGCCCGCCTCGGGACCAGAGCTGCCGCGCCGTCTCGTCTTCCCGACATCCTACCGCCCGATCCCCCGGAGTGACAGGGACCCGGTTCCACCCGGCTGTCATTCTGGCAGCATGGATTCCCCCCCCCAGCCGAGGAGTCCACAACTCAAGGTCTTTGTCCATTGGAACTTTCGCCGTGTGCACCCGATCGGCACGCCTCATGCTAGGGGAGCCGCGACGTCTCGGGCCGAGCGATCGGCCGGCATCCGTTC
This sequence comes from Tautonia sociabilis, assembly GCF_003977685.1. Taxonomy (GTDB): domain Bacteria; phylum Planctomycetota; class Planctomycetia; order Isosphaerales; family Isosphaeraceae; genus Tautonia; species Tautonia sociabilis. The sequence goes on from NZ_RYZH01000022.1 coordinate 99,446, forward strand.
GACGGCGCTAGTCCGGGGGTCATTGGGCCATGTCGACCTCGGTGCAGGAGCCCGAACAGTTCACGTTTCGGGCCGAGATCACCCAGCTGCTCCACCTGCTCGCGCACTCCCTCTACCAGAGCCGGGAGATCGCGCTCCGGGAGCTGATTTCCAACGCCTCCGATGCCCTCGACAAGATGCGCTTCGTCGCGCTCACCAACGAAGCGTATCGCGACGCCGCCGAGGGCCTGAAGATCACCCTCGAAGGCCGGGACGACTCCCGGGACCTGGTGGTCCGAGACAACGGCATTGGCATGACGCATGACGAGTTGGTCGAGAACCTCGGCACGATCGCCCGCAGCGGCTCGCTGGAGTTCCTCAAGAGCCTAGGAGAGGCCCGGGACAAGGCCGACCTGTCGCTCATCGGCCAGTTCGGCGTCGGCTTCTATTCGAGCTTCATGCTGGCCGACCACGTCACCGTCCGGACCCGCAGCTACCGGGACGATCACGGGTGGGAGTGGCGCTCCGACGGCACCGGACGCTTCGAAATCCGGCCCATCGACAAGCAAGACCGAGGGACCGAGGTCATCCTCCACCTCAAGGAGGACGTCAAGGATTTGACCAAGGACTACCGCCTCAAGGGGGTGGTCCGCACCTACTCCCGCTTCATCCCCCACCCGATCACGATCGGGGAGGAGGTTGTCAACGACGTCAGGCCGATCTGGGTCGAGCCCAAGGCCCAGGTCACTAACGAGCAGCACGCCCAGTTCTACCAGCACCTGGCCCACCGGGCCGACGAGAAACCCCTCTGGCACCTGCACCTGGCGGTCGATTCCCCGATCCAGTTCCGCTCCGTTCTGTACTGCCCGCGCACCAACCTGGAACGTCTTGGCTTCGGCCGCACCGAGCACGGCCTCAACCTGCTGGCCCGCCGTGTCCTGGTACAGAGCGATTGCCGGGAGCTGCTCCCCGACTTCCTCCGCTTCCTCTACGGCCTGGTCGACAGCGAGGACCTCCCCCTGAACGTCTCCCGGGAGACGCTCCAGGACAACACCGTCATCCGTCGCATCCGCAATGCCCTGGTCAAAGCCGTCTTCGACCGCCTGGAGAAGCTCGCGACGGACGACCCCGACGCCTTCCGCACCTTCGGCGAGCAGTTCGGCCCGATCCTGAAGGAAGGGGTCATCGCCGACGTCGAGCACCGCGAGCGCATCGCCTCGCTGCTCCGCTTCGCCTCCTCCCGAGACGAGTCGGGCAAGGAGACGACCTCCTTGAAGGACTACCTCTCCCGGATGCAGGCCGACCAGAAGGCGATCTACTACCTCGGCGGCCCCGACCTCTCCGCGATTCGCAAGAGCCCCAACCTCGAGATCTTCCGCCGGCGGGGGGTCGAGGTGCTGTTTCTGACCGACCCGATCGACGAGTTCGTCATGGCCTCCCTCGGCCGGTTCGACGGCAAGGACCTGAAGTCGATCGACGCCGCCGACGTCGACCTTCCCTCCCCGAAGATCGAGACTCCTCCGGCCGAGTCCGGCCTCGCCGGGTTCTCCCGAGTGCTGGAACTCTTCCGCTCCGCCCTCGGCGACCGAGTGACCGAGGTCCGAGAATCGAAGCGGCTGACCGACGCTCCCTGCTGCCTCGTCAACGCCGCCGGAGGCTTCAGCACCCAGATGCAGCGCATTCTCCGCCAGGCCAACCGCGACTTCCCCGCCGTGGGCCGAATCCTGGAGGTCAACCCCGACGCTCCCCTCATCCGTCGCCTCGCCGAGCTTTCGGCCAACCCCGCCAACGATTCCTTCATCTCCACCTGCGGCCTCCAGCTCTGGTCCAACGCCCTGGCCCTGGAGGGCTCCCTGGCCGACCCCGAGGAGATGGTCCCCCGCGTCCAGGAGTTCATGGAACAGGCGGCCGCCGCCAGGTCCTCGATCATTCAATGATCGGCCCGGCCGGCTCGGGTCCGGACGAACCGTCGGCTCCCTCCGTTCCCGATCCTCGGAAATCGGGAACGACCGCCGAGGGAGGCCTCGACCCGGGGAAGGCTTCTTCCCCAGGCGGGAGGTTCACTTCGCCTCCCCGGCGTCTTTCCTCGCTCGTATGATGGGAACGCCGAGACGCGAAGGTCCTCCAGAGCCCGCCACCGTGGCCGGCTCCGGGGGCGCGACGGCCCCAGGGAATCGGGGATGAATCGGGTTCTGCTGCTGGTGATTGGCCTGACGGCGAGCAACGTCTTCATGACGGTCGCCTGGTACGGACACCTCAAGCACTTCAAGGGGAGACCCTGGCTGATCGCCGCCGTGGTCAGCTGGCTCATCGCGTTCTTCGAGTACCTCATCCAGGTCCCGAGCAACCGGGTCGGCAGCGAGGTGCTCAACGTCGGCCAGTTGAAGATCATCCAGGAGGTGATCACGCTGAGCGTGTTCGTCCCCTTCGCGCTGCTCTACCTCGGCGAGCCGATCCGGCTCAATTACCTTTGGGCCGGGTGCTGTTTGCTCGGCGCCGTCTATTTCATCTTCCGAGGCTGACGGCCGCGGTCGGCCCGTCGGTGATCCGGTGCGGATGTCGTCTCATGGGCCTGATCCTGCTCCTCGCCGGCCTCTCGGCCCCGCCCACCCCGGTCGTCGAGGGGCCCGAGCCGATCCGAGTCGTCGTTCCGTTGAACCAGGAGGGCGAGGTCGACGTGGCCGAGCTGGTGGCCGTCCTCGCTCGGGAGAGCGGCCTGACCAGCCCCGACGGCGAAAACCTGATCCCCTCCCGGACAATCACCCTGCCCGTCACCGGCCTGCCCGGGGCGCTGACGAGAACGGTCCTCGAGGAGACCCTCGGGCCGGGCCTTCGTCTCGAGGTCCGGGAGAAAACGCTGGAGCTGGCCCTCTCCGGCCCTCCCGACAAGCTCCCTGATCGGATCCGGGCGTTCGCCTCACGCGCCCGGTCGGCGCTCGACCGTCGGCAGCGCCACGGCTTCTTCGTCCGCCCGTCCTATGCTCCCAACGACCCGGGCCGGCCGACAGTCTGCCTGGTGCATGGGATCAATTCCAGTTCCGGCTCGTTCGTCCATCTGATTCCCGAGCTGGAGCAGGCGGGCTACGGTGTGGTCGTGTATGACTACCCCTTCAACCGCGACCTGGACGAAACGGCGCCCGCCTTCGTTGACCACTGGCTCGCCTTCCGACAGCGAACCGGAGACGCCCGACCCTGGGCGGTCCTCTGCCACTCGATGGGGGCGTTGCTCGCGAGGACCTACGTCGAGGGCCCCCGGTACCGGGGGGACGTCGCCGCGATGATCCTCATCGGCCCGCCGAACCGGGGCTCGGCGATCGCCCGGGCCCAGGGCGTGATCCAGTGGATCGAGGGGCTCAACACCGCGCAAGACCCCCGGGGCCGAGCCCTGGCCGAGCTTGGCGACGGCATCGGCGAGGCCGCCGAGGACCTCAGCCCCGGCAGCGCCTTCCTCGATCGGCTCTCCCGATCCCGCCCCCCGGCGGGTGTCCCCTACTTCATCCTTGCCGGCGACGTCGGTTTTCTCTCCAGGGAGACAAGGGCCCGGATCGAGGCGCAGTACCGCCTCCTGCGGCGCCGGGCCGGCCTGCTGGGCGGGCTGGCCGACGCCGCCATCGGCGACCTGCCCGCCGTCCTCGAGGTCCTGGCCGACGGGACCGGAGACGGCGCCGTGGCCGTCTCCTCGACCCAACTCGACGGTGCCGACGAACACGTCGTCATCCACGCCAATCACGTCGAGCTGATTCGGGGGCCCCTCTTCTTCCCGGAGCCCGGCCCGGTCGCCTGCGCTCCCATCGTCCTCCGATGGCTCGGCCAGACGCTCCCGGCGACTCCCCCGGGCGCATCGGACTGATCGCTCTCGGCGGGCCGGCCGAGGGCGATCGAGGAGGGCTTGGGAGGCGGTCCCCCTTCGAGTAAGCTGGGGCGGCCTCGATCGGAAGGGCCCGGGCCCACCCCTCTCCCCACCCGGGCTCCCGGCTCATCACACCCGCCACCGACCTCGACCGCCGCGCCCGCAGGAGTTGCCCCATGTCCTCCTCCGAAGGAGCCGTCGCCGTCGCGCCCCCCCCGACGAGGAGGGGACACCCGCCCGGCCTCTATGTCCTCTTCGGGGCCGAGATGTGGGAACGCTTCAGCTACTACGGGATGAGGGCGCTGCTGGTCCTCTATCTGACCAACCATCTGGGGGTCGACCGCACCTCGGCGCTGGACGTCTACGCCACCTACACCGGCCTGGTCTACCTGACGCCGTTCCTCGGCGGCCTGATGGCCGACCGCTACCTCGGCCAGCGCAAGGCGGTCCTCATCGGCGGCATCCTCATGGCCCTGGGCCACTTCGCGATGGCCTTCGAGCCGCTGCTGAACGTCGCCCTCGGGCTGCTGATCCTCGGCAACGGGTTCTTCAAGCCGAACATCTCGACGATGGTCGGCCAGCTCTACCCGCAGGGGGATCCGAGGAGAGACGGCGCCTACACCATCTTCTACATGGGGATCAACCTCGGCGCCTTCGTCGCCCCGCTGGCGTGCGGCTACCTGGGCGAGAGCCCCAAGTACGGCTGGCACTATGGGTTCGGGCTGGCCGGCGTGGGCATGGTGCTCGGGCTGCTGAACTTCGCCCTGTTCCAGAAGACGCTCGGGCACGCCGGGTTCCCTCCCGGCCGGCATGCCGAGGGTCAGCGGATCACGGCGAGGGACTGGTTCCACGTGGTCCTCCTCTCGGCGATCGGCGTGGGAGGGGTGGTCGTGGCGGTCCTGGCCATCCCCGCCGTCAACGCCGTGCTCCCCGCCGGAGCGGCGAAGTCGGCCTTGCTCACCCTCTTCGTGCTGCTCGCCGGGGCCTTCGGCTCCGTGATCGCCTTCACCAGCCGGTCGCTTGGCGTCGTCGCCCCTTCGGACGGCCCAATCGCCCGCCCCCGCCTCGGAGACGTCGCCAATGTGGTCGAGCCCGGCAGGGACATGGCCGATCCCGCCGGTACTCAGACCCCCCCCGCTCCGCGAACCGACGACGACGACGACGACGAGGACCCAAGCTCCCCCTTCACGTCAGCCCAGTGGCAGCGGATTTTCGTCGCCCTGATCATCTCCGCCTTCTCGATCTTCTTTTGGGCCGGCTTCGAGCAGTCCGGCGGCACGCTGAACCTCTTCGCCGACACCTTGACGGAACGCGCCGTCCCCCCGACGCTGCAAGGCCTGACCGGCGGCGAGGAGATCCCGGCCTCCTGGTTCCAGTCGATCAACCCCCTGCTGATCCTCATCCTGGCCATTCCGTTCTCAATCCTCTGGACGACACTCGACCGCACCCGGTTCTCGATCAACTCCGCCGCCAAGTTCGGCCTGGGCCTGATCCTGCTCGGCGCGGGGATGGCGGTGATGTTCGCCGCGGAGTCCAACGCCTCGGAAGAGAACAAGGCCAGCCCGCTCTGGCTGGTCCTCGTTTACTTCCTGTTCACGAGCGGCGAGCTTTGCCTTTCTCCCATCGGCCTCTCGCTGATCAACAAGCTCGCGCCGGCCCGGGTGGCCTCGTTGATGATGGCCCTCTGGTTCGTCTGCACCGCGGCGGCGAACTACCTGGCCGGCAAGATGGAATCCATCGTCGGCGAGGGGACCGACCTTTGGCGGTTCCTCTTCCTCTTCGCGGTCATCCCCGGCGTCGTCCTTCTGGTGATCAATCCCCTGCTGAAAAAGATGGCTCACGGCCGCATCTGACCCGAAGGCCTGTCCCCCCGACGTCCGGGGCCCTCAGCGCCCCGGCGTCGGGCCAGAATCACCGGATCGGTCGTTAGGGCCGATCCTCTCAGAAAGGCGATCAGACTTCCGTCCTCCGATCCCGACCACGGGCGTCCGCTTCCGACTCGACTTCCTCCCGATCGACCCAGGACCTCGCCCCGCGACGACTTCTCCCATGATGCGGTCCGATTCCCAGCGCTGGCGATCGTTCCTTCCGCGCTCGGCGATGGGCCCGGCGGAGCTTGACCCTGGATGCACCATTGCTCGCGACTGGGCCGAGGCTCCTCGCACCGGCTTGTTCCGACAAAACGCCGCCCGCTCCCCGTTCTCCAAAACGGAACGAAGCCACCGTTCCGCGCGGAGCGAACCCAACGAACTCGCGAAACCATTGACGAGAATCGGACTTCCGTCAATCCATCCCAGCGCACCAAGCAGCGCACCTCGAGGATCCGACGACCCTCGGATGCACCATCGCGAGTCCCCGGGCCGAGGTTCCTCGCACCGGCTTGTTCCGACAAAACGCCGCTCGCTCCCCGTTCCCCAAGACGGAACGAAGCCATCGTTCCGCGCGGAGCGAACCCATCTATGAGAGGGGGACTGTCAAGCTGCCGGTGCAGGTTCGGTGGGCTCGGGGCCCCGGCACCTCCCCCTCGCCGTCGGCGTCGGTCGGCCTGCCCGTCCCAGACCACGCCCACCAGCGATGCGG
>NZ_RYZH01000023.1 GCF_003977685.1 Tautonia sociabilis
GGGGGAGAGAAGGGGCATGGGGGGGGTGGCGGCCCGGATTGATTCGATCAGGGATTCGGTCCCGGTCCCGAGGCCAGTGCCGATCCGGGCCAGGTCGAGCACGACGAGCTTGCGGATTCCCAGCCCGACGGCGCGGCGAGCCAGCTCCAGCGGGTCATCGGTGCCCCAGGAATCGGTCGGGTCGACCAGGGGGCGGCCTTCCCTCAGGTCGAGGCCGAAGCAGACGCGGTCGGGGCCGGCTTCCTCGACGATGGCGGCCAGGACCTCGGGGCCGGCGACCGTCTCCAGCCCCACGATCACGGTGTCGACCCCGGCGGCCAGCAGGGGGGGGGCGTCGTCGGGGGTGCGGACCCCGGCGTCGACCCAGGGGGAGACGCCCTGCGCGGCCAGCTCGGAGAGCAATTCCAGGTGGGGGGGATGGCCCTCGATGGCGTCCAGGTCGGCGACGTACAATGCGGGAGGTGCCGGGAACCCGGCCGAGGCCAGCAGGTCGCGGAACCGGCGGGCCCAGGCCAGGGGATTGCAGCCTTCCGGGGTGCCCCGGAGCAGCCCGTAGCGGTCGCGTTCGCCGGCAATCCCGGCGACGGCCAGGCCGGACTTGAGGTCGAGGACAGGGATGACCCGCATGGGATCGGGGGGCTCCGACGGGGGATCGGGTCGGGGGCGGTCGGTCCTGATCCACGAGTTCGTCACCGGCGGCGGCCTGGCGGGGCGGGATCTGCCCGAGACGCTGGCCGCCGAGGGCCGAGCCATGCGAGACGCCCTGGCGGGCGACTTCGCCGCCGTCCCGGGCGTCCGCGTGACGATGACGATCGACGACCGGCTGCCGGCCAGACCGGGCTCCTGGGAGGTCGTCCGGGTTGGGCCCGGTCAGGAACCAGACGAGTTCGCCCGGTTGGCGGCCGAGGCCGATTATACCCTCGTCGTCGCGCCCGAGTCCGGGGGAATCCTCTTCGATCGGGCGAGAATCCTGGAACGTCTCGGCGCCCGATCGCTCGGCTCGAGATCCGGGGCGATCGCCGGGGCGGGCAACAAGCTAATGGCCTTTGATCGGTTTCGGAGGGGGGGCGTCCGGACTCCCTGGACCCGGGCCGTCGTCCCGGAGGACGGCTGGCCGAGGAGGATCACCTTTCCGGTGGCGGAGCTGTCTCGCGTTTGCCGGTTCGTCGAGGGCCCCGGGCCGATGGCGGGGCTCTCCCCGGTCCAGGGAGTCGGGCTGGAGCTCGAGCACCCGGCCGTGATCAAGCCGGTCGACGGCGCCGGCTCGGCCCATACGCACCTGCTGACGGGCCTGGCGGACTGGCCCGACCCCGGCTGGCGGCCCGAGGTCGCGATCCTTCAGCCGTGGGTCGAGGGGGTCCCCAAGAGCCTCTCGATGATCGTCTCGCCCGGGGGGAGGCCGCATGTGATCGGGGTTTCGAGCCAGCGGGCGGCGGTCGATCGCGGCCGGATCTCCTACCGGGGGGGGGCTGCCCCCCTCCCCTTCGGCGAGGGGGAGTTGCGCATGGCGTCCCGGGTCGTCCGAGCGATTCCAGGCCTGATGGGGTGGGTCGGTATCGATTTCGTCGACGACGGCCGGTCGGAACCGATCGTGCTGGAGGTGAACCCGAGGCCGACCACCTCGCTGGTCGCCTTCGTCTCCCTGCTGGGCCCGGGGACCCTGGCTGGGGCCTGGCTCAGTCTGCTCGACGGCAGCCGGCGGTCGCTGCCGGAGGGCTTCTTCGGGCCGATCCGAGCGCGGATCGGCCGGCCGATCGGCTTCGACGCCGATGGGACGCTCGACCCCGACCAGGAGGGAATCGGATCATGAGCCCTGGAGACGGCCTCCCCCTCTGGCTGGGACTGGACATCGGCGGCGCGAATATCAAGGCGGCGCACTCCAACGGTCGGGCGATCTCCATCCCCTTCGAGCTTTGGAAACGGCCTTCGGACCTGCGGGAGATGCTCTGCCGAGCGGCCGGGCTGTTGCCCGCGGCCGATCACCTGGCCGTGACGATGACGGCCGAGCTGTGCGACTGCTTCGCCACGAAGGCCGAGGGCGTCTCGGCGATCCTCGGGGCCGTCTCGGAGGCGTTCCCCGGCCGGCCGGTCGCCGTCTGGGGGACCGAGGGGAGGTTCCTGTCGGTCGAGGAGGCGATCCGGCGCCCCGAGCTGCCCGCGGCGGCCAACTGGCTGGCCCTGGCGACGCTCGCCGCTCGCCTCCTGCCCGAGGGGCCCGGAATCCTCATCGACATCGGCTCGACCACCACCGACCTGATCCCCCTGAAGGACGGCCTCCCCGCGGCGAGGGGCCGCACCGACACCCGGCGCCTCCAGACCGGCGAGCTGGTCTACGCGGGGGTCCGGCGCACCCCGCTGATGGCCCTGGCCGCCGAGCTCCCCCACCGAGGAGAGCCGACCGCCCTAACCGCCGAGTTGTTCGCCGCGACCCTGGACGTCTACCTGACGCTTGGAGACATCCCCCCCGACCCCACCAACGACTCGACCCCCGACGGCGGCCCGGCCACCGTCGAGGCGGCCCGAGACCGGCTGGCGCGGATGGTCGCGGCCGACCGAGACTCCTTCTCCGCCGAGGACGCGGTCGCGCTGGCCCGAGCCGCGGACGAGGCACTGATGGCCAGGTTGCTCGCCGCCGCGAATCGCGCCTGCCGGGCGGCCGTTGGCCCCCCGGCCGGGGCTGTGGTCAGCGGTTCCGGCTCCTTCCTCGCCCGCCGGCTCGCCTCCCGATTGCTGCCTCCCGGCTCCCCGGTCCGGTCGCTCGATGACGCCTGGGGCCCGCTGGCCTCGCAGGCCGGCTGCGCCTATGCGATCGTCGTTCTCGCTGCCGAGCAGGAACCCTCGCTGCCCTGACCCCCGAGGCAAACCGGGGGCCGTGCCCATCCTTCGAGCACTCCCCGGCGGAGACCGAACGAGCCTGGGGATGAGGCCCGGTCGGCTTGATGGGGCCCGGGGCGGCCGGCGCCGCTCCCCGGAGGACCTGATGGCACACACCGGATTGGCTCGGATCGCCGATAGTCTTGGTGAGGGATGTCACGCCCCCAGCCGCTCCGAGGCGGGAATCCGCGGCCTCCCGCGATTCCCAGCAGCGTTCGGGTTGGGGAAAACTCAAGAGGAGCGCAGGTCATGCGCGAGGCAAGTCAAACCGTTCTGGTTGGCATAATCCTGATCGGGGCGAGCCTGGCGATCGTCCCCGGGAAGGCCCGGGGCCAGTCGCTTGGCATGCGCCGATCCCTCGGCGGCTACGGGGCGGCCGCCTTGCCGTCGGCCTATGGCCAGCGAGGCGGTCCGATGATCCCCTACGCCGGCGGCCAGGGGGGCTTCATCCCGTACCAGAGCCTGGAGTCTCCCCTGGCCGGCTCGGGGATGGCGATGCGGCCCCAGCGGATCGAGGTGACAACGATCGGAGGGGCGGGCATGATGGGGCCTCCGATCGGAGGGGCCTCCCGGATGGTCGGCCCCATCCTCTCCGTCCCTTCCGGTGTCCGTCGCGTGATGGTCCCGCGGTCGAGGCCGGTGGGGCGGGGAGCGATTGGCCCGGGGCTCGGCTCGCCGTTCCGACGCCCTCCGATCCTGATGGGGGGCGGGATGTGAGCCGCGTCGGGGGGCCGGCGGACCGGCCCCCGTCGGCCCCCTCAACCGGCCTCGGGAGGGTCGGCTCGCCCGGTTCCGACCGGGGAGGGAACGATCCGCTCGTCGGGGTCGGGGCTACCCGGAAGGGCGGGGGGAGCCGGCACCTCATCGGTCGGGAGCGGAGTGGTCGAGTCGCCGAGGATGGGCGGGTGATCGTTGAGCCGCATGCCCACGGCCCGCTCCAGCGAGGCAAGGGTCTGCCCCAGGAGCGATTCGAACTGGGCCACCTGCAGCTCGATCTGCAGCACCTCGCGCCAGGCGGTGATGAGCGTCAGGAAGTCGATGCTGCCGGTCTGATAGTCGGCCGAGGCGACATCCAATGCCTGGCGGGCCCGGGGAAGGATGCTGTCGAGATACAGGTCGAGCGTCTCTCGTTGCGCGATCGCCTGGGCCAGCAGCTCCCTGACTTGCCGGTAGGTGCTGTCGCGCTCGGCCTCGTAGAGCTTCGCGTCGGCGGCGGCCCGGGCCTTCGCCTCGGCGACCGCCGCGTCGAGCTTGCCTCGGTAGACCGGCAAGTTGAAGCCGACGAACATGCCGATGTTGTCGTTCCCGGTGGCGACCCCTGAGAGGGCACCGTCGGTGGAGAGCAGGCCGTAGTTGACGCCAAGCGTGACGTTGGGATAGGAGCGCTTGCGGGCGAGCTCCACCGCCGTCTCGTCGCGGGCGACGGCCGCCAGCCGCCCCCGCAGCTCGGGCCGGGCGGCGACGGCCAGCTGATAGAGCCGGTCGATCTGGCCCGGGACGTCGTCGATCGGGGCCTCGGGCAGGGTGGCCAGCTCGGCCTCGGGGCTGAGGTGGAGCTGCTGGGCCAGGGCGGCCCGGGCGATGGCGATTCCCTGCCGGGTCGTCACCAGTTCGCGGTCCAGGTCGGTGAGCATCACCTCGGCCATCAGGACGTCTTGCTGGCTGGTCTGGCCGGTCTCGTACCGCGAGCGGGCGATTTCGAGGAAGTACTCAACCAGTTCCCGGTTCTCCGACAGGATGCGCTCGGACCGCTCGTTGAAGTGGAGGTCGTAGTAGCTGCGCTTGACGGCCTCGACGGTGTCGAGCTGAGCGGCCGCCAGCTCGGCCAGGGCGACCTGCACGTCCTGCTCGGCGGCCAGGCCGCGCAACGCCAGGGTCCCGAACCAGGGGAACTGCTGGGCGACCAGCAGGTTCCAGGGCATGAAGCCGGAGGCCGTCTGCAGGCCGTTCGACGAGCCGGGGTAGATCGTGTTCGAGACGACCGGGTCGTCCAGCGCCGTGACCTGAGGGATGCGGTGCCGCAGCGCCAGGACGTTGAGCCGGGCGGCCTGGACCATGCGATTCTCGGCCAGGGCGCGTCGGATGCAGGCCTCGAGCGGCTGCGGCCCTTCCAGCTCGGGAGGGGCGAAGACCGGATCGATCGCCGAGGCCAGCGGTCCGTCGGGTCGGAGCGGGGGCGACGGGGAGGGGGCGCTGTGCGTGCGGGCGAGGGCGGTGTGCGCGGACTGAGTGACCTCGGCCCCTTCGGGCCGAACCGCCGGCTGCGTGCAGCCAGCCCCCCCAAGCAGCAGGGCCAGCGTCGCGGAGGCGGGCCACGATTTCCTCTCCATCCTGTCCTCCCGGCTCGAATCGCCCTCGGTGCGCACGATCCACGCCCGAGGGGGATACCCCTCGCGATGAGCCCTCCCGTTAGATCGGCCTCACCCGTTCTGTCGCTTTTGCCGATTTTCCCGGGTCCGGCCGATCCCCTCGAACCCTTGGCCGTCCGCTCGGGAGGGATCCGAGCGGTCGGGAGACCGGCCGCGTCGACGGGTGCTCGAGCAGCCGTCCGGTGGTTCGAGCCGGCCTCGACCGCCGGTCGTCGCCCTGACGAGGGGGATCGCCCGGGCCGGCGTTGGGCGTGCCCGAACGCATCGCGATCGCCGATCGACCCTGGAGCGAGGTGTCACCAGACTCCATCACCAGTCGCGCGGCTTGATGCCCTCGGCCAGCCCCCGGGAGACCTCGGTGTCTCGCCAGTGCCAGAGGCGGGCGTGGTCGCGGTCGGCATTGGTCGGGGAGCGGAACCAGGAGGTCGGATAGGAGAGGAATCCAACCGTCTGCAAGGTGATCGACCAGGCCGCCGTCAGTGCGAAGGCGGCCAGCAGCGCCCGGCTCGACCGGAGGGCGCGTTCCAGCCCGAGGCCGAGGGCGACGGCGAAGATCGGCCCGGCGTCGATCCAGAACCGGGGGCCGAAGCAGTGGCCTCCCCACCAGCAGGAGTACTTGGCGAGCATCAGCAGGTTCGGCACCAGCGCCCAGAGCAGCCAGCGCTCGGGGGAGGTTCGCGGTAGCCGGCCGTGTCGGACGCTCGCGGGGAGCAAGGCGATTGCCAGAGCGATCCAGGGGGAGTAGACGAGCAGACCGTGGCTCGGGCTGAACAGCGTCCCGGCGAGACCCGGGCCGATCGAGCCGGTCCAGGTCCCCTCAGTGCCGTGGGCCCAGGGGTGGGTTTCCTCCAGGTCGGCGTAGCCGCCGTACGGGGTATCGAAGAACCAGACGTTGTACGAGAGCCAGGCGGCGGCGATTGTGACGGCCGGCAGGTGGAAAGCCCATCGGCCTCGGCGGTCGAGGTTCGCCAGCGCCCAGAGCGACAGCGCCACGGCGAACACCGCGTCGATCGGCCGGCAGACGACCATCATCGCGGTGGAGGCGCCGGCCATCGCCAGCCGGGACGGGGAGCCGGTGACGCCGGGGATGCCGTCGGGCCTGCGGAGGAGGACCAGGGCCCCCGCCAGGCAGAGGGCGGCCGAGCCATGCTGCCAGGGGGCCTGGCTGGCGACAGCCCAGTGGTCGGAACCCAGCGCCACGACAACCGCCGCCGGCACCGCCTCGCGGGCCAGGCCCATTCGGGTCAGCAGCATCGCCATGAGCACCGCCCCCAGCCCGGCGACCGCCGCCGAGGCGTTCTTGGCCATCCTCCTGCAACTGGCGAGGGCGCGGAGTCCGTCGGCCTCCCAGGAGGGATCGGCCAGGTCGAGCAGGGCCAGTTGCGGCAGGGTGAACGGAAGGGCGACGATCGGGGCGCCCAGGGGATACCGGGAGACGACGTGGCCGCGAGACTCGGTGGCGAAGCCGGGAATGCGGCCGTCGGGGTCGCGCAGGGCGTCGGCGAAACGGTCGAGCACCGGGCCGTCGCCTCGGAGCAGGGCGACGGGGAGAAGGATGGCCGGGACGACATCGCCGCCGCCAACGAGCCGGCCGTTGCCGATGAACAGCAGGAAGAGCGACAGCCAGAGCAGGAACGAGCGGCCGGGGCCGAGAGAGGACATGGGGCGGCCTCCATCGGGGACGGCCGGGATGCTATCGGGGAGGGCGGGGGGTGTCTAGCAGGGTTCTTCCCCGGAGCCAAGGAGGCCTGGAGACGAAGTGGAATCGGATTCGGAGATGTGTGCGTTTCTTGGTGATTCTGCCTCGTTTCCACGTCGCCTCGGCTCTGCGCGAGGCCCCCAGCTCCCCTCCCCTCCCTCGCGCGATCCGCCTTGGCAAATTCGCGAAGCCTGCTAGGATCGCCGGCAGCCCCATCGCCCGCGACCGCTTGCTTGGCAGGTCGGCCGCGATCCGTCAGGGAGGACGGCATGAAGGCCCTGGCCCTCGTCGACGGCCCCGACCACGTCTGTTGCCGCTACCGCATCCGGCCGTTTGGGCCCGCGCTGGCGAGGGCCGGCTGGGAACTGGCCATCGAAGGGATCGCCCGGGGGACGCTCGCCCGGCGGCGTCAGTTGGGCGGGGCGGGCCGGTACGACTCGGTGATTTTGCAGCGGAAGTTGCTCTCGGGCTGGGAATTCGACCGGCTGAGGGGGGCGGCTCGGCGGCTGGTCTTCGATTTCGACGACGCGGTCTTCTGGCGAGACTCGTTCCATCCGAAGGGCCAGCAGAGCCGATCGCGCTGGGAGCGGTTTGCCCGGACGGTACGGCAGGCCGACGCGGTGATGGCCGGCAATGACTTCCTCGCCGCCCGGGCGCTGCTGGCCGGCGCGAGCGTCGCGGCGGTCTGCCGGATCCCGACCTGCGTCGATCCGTCGGCCTACTCGATCCGGGAGCATGGCGAGGGCGATGCGATCCGGCTGGTGTGGATCGGGTCGTCGAGCACCCTGCGAGGGATGGAGGCCCGACGGTCGCTCTGGGACCGGATCGGCCGGGAGGTGCCGGGGGTGCGGCTGCGGGTCATCTGCGACCGGAAGCCGGAACTGGGAGCGATGCCGGTGGAGTTCGAGCCGTGGTCGGAGCGGACCGAGGCGGCGGCGCTGGCGGGGTGCGACGCGGGGATCGCCTGGATGCCGGACGACTTGTGGAGCCGGGGCAAGTGCGGACTGAAGGTGCTCCAGTACCTGGCGGCCGGGCTGCCGGTGGTGGCGAACCCGGTGGGGGTCCACGCGGAGATGGTGGAACCAGGAGTCTCGGGGTTCCTCCCGGGGTCGGACGAGGCGTGGCTCGACGCCGTCTCCCGGCTGGCGGCCGATGTTTCCTTGCGCCGGCGGATGGGCCGGGAGGCCCGGGCCCGGGTGGAGCGGGAATACGCGGTCGATCGCTGGGAGGAACGAGTGGTGGCGGCGGTCGCGGGCCCATCGGCCACGGCGGCGGCCCGGCCGCATCTCGGGTCGGTGGTCGACGCCGGCGCGATGCCCTCCGGTCGCACCGGGGGGGCGGCGCGATGAGGACAGTCGACCGCTCGGGGCGAGCCTCGCCCTCAAGCCGATTCCTGCCCCTCGAGCCCGAGGGGCCGCCGTTTCGCCCTCCCGGCTGGGAGTGGGTCCAGGACGGCCAGGTGGGCTGGTGGGTCCGGCCGCAGTGGCGGGAGGTCCTGCTGACACCGGGGGGGAGGCTTCGGCTCGACGAGTGGCGGGCGATGGGGATCGTCGAGACGGTGAAATCCGGCCCGCACCGGCAGGTGTACCGGGTCGCCCTGCCGGCCGGGGCGGTCTTCGTGAAGCACTTCCTTGTGCCGACGTGGCGCGAGGTGCTCCGCCAGTGGTTCCGGCGCGGCAAGGGAAGGAACGAGGGGAAGCGCGCCCGCCTGCTGGCGGGCGCGGGAGTGCCGACGATCCGGCCGCTGGCGCTGGGGGAGCGCCGGGTGCGGAAGTTCCTGTTCGACAATTACCTGATCTCGGCCGAGATCCCGAACGCGACGCCGCTCGATCGCTTCCTCCGGGAGGATCTGCCGGCGTTCCCGCCGAGGAGGGCGGCAGTCGTCCGGCACCGCCTGGCTGAGGCCCTGGGAACGCTGACCGGCCGTTTGCACGAGGCGGGCATCCGGCACGACGACTTCCACCCGGGCAATCTGTTGCTGCGGCTTGACGAGGGGGACCGCCCCTGGCTGGCGATGATCGACCTGGACGCCCTGCGGCTCGGCAAGCCGCTGCGGGGGTCGGCGGCGGCTGCGAACCTGGCCAGACTCAATCATGCGTCGCTGCTGCTGGCGACCCGGGCCGACCGGCAGCGCTTCCTGAGGGCGTATGCCAGGGCGAGGGGGGAGGCCATCGGCGACCTGCCTCGGTTCACCCGGCAAGTGGTGGCGCTGACCCGCCGCTGGGCGGAGCGGCTCTGGCGGCGCCGGGCCCGGCGGTGTGTGGGATCGAACCAGGAGTTCCAGGCGATCCGGGGCCGGCGCGGCTGGATCGTCGCGTCGCGGGAGGTCGACCGGCGGGAGGTCGAGGCGATGCTCCAGGCTCCGGACGCGCTGGTCGAGGGGCCGGAGGCGGCCTTGCTGAAACAGTCTCGAACGACCACCGTGGCCGAGCGGACGCTGACGGTGGGCGGCCGGCCGACCCGGGTGATCGCCAAGCGCTTCAATCGGAAGAAGCGGCTGGAGGCGCTGCTGTCGGCCGTGCGGCCGTCTCGGGCCTGGCGGGCCTGGCGGGCGAACCACCACCTGAGGAGCCGGGGGCTCCCGACGCCGGCCGACCTGGCCGTGATCGGCCGGGACGCTCGCTGGGGGCGGTTCCGCCTGCCGCTGGGGCCGACCGAGACGTTCCTGATCACCGAAAAGGCCGATCCGGCGGTCACGCTGGGCGACTATCTCCGCGAGGTGCTGCCGCATCGCCCCCCCGCCGAGCAACTGGCGGCGAGACGACGGCTGGCGGCGGCGCTGGGGGGCTTGGTGCGGGTGCTGCACGCGAGGAGCCTGTCGGACCGGGACCTGAAGGCCTCGAACATCCTGATCGAGGGGGACCCGGACGCGGCCCGACCGTCCCTGAGCCTGATCGACCTGGTCGGCGTCCGGCTGATCAGTCCCCTGCCCCGGAATCGCCGGGTGCAGAACCTGGCCCGGCTGCTGGCGAGCCTGGCGGAGCACCCAGGCTGGTCGCGGTCGGATTCGCTCCGGGTGCTGCGGGCCTACCTGCCGCAGCACGAGGCCGCCGCCGGGCGCTGGAAGGCGACCTGGCGTCGGATTGCGCGGCGGATCGACCGCAAGCGCGCCCGGAATCGTCGGCTCGGCCGACCGCTCTCCTGAATCGGATCCACCTCCCGATCGACCCCGGCGACGAGGGCCGCCCCGATGACGAGACGACCGACGATCGATCGACCGGCCGACCCGAGGACGGGGCGTCGGCCCCCTCGCGCCGGTTTCCTCGCGGTGACGGCGATGCTCGCCCTGTCGGCCGGCTGCGCGACCCTACCGCAGGTGACCACCACGACCGGGGGGGGCGGCCATCCGCTGATCCCGACGCGGTACCAGTCCCAGGTCGGGGCGTTCCGGGTCGCCTCGAACGTTCCGCTGGCGGAGGACGACCCGGCGCTGGCGGCGCTGGCGGGGCTGGAAGGAAGACTGGAGCGAATCCTCGGGATCGACGTGCCGGACGAGGGGACGCCGATCGACGTGTACATCCTGGACGATGAGCACGCCTTCACCACGTTTCTGACCTTCCACCACCCCGAGCTCCCCAGCCGTCGGGCATTCTTCCTGGCCGTTGGCGAGGAGGCGGCGGTCTACACGGCGAGGGGGGAGCACCTGGAGGAGGACCTCCGGCACGAGGCGACGCACGCCCTGCTGCACCGCGCCGGGGGCCGAGTGCCGCTCTGGCTCGACGAGGGCCTGGCCGAGTACTTCGAGGTTGAGCCGGCCGCTCTGCCGGGCGAGGCGGTCGACCGCTTCCGCCGGCTGGCCGCCGCATATCGCCAGGGGTGGCGGCCAGACCTGAGGAGGCTGGAGGCGATCGACGATGTGGCGGAGATGACGCCGACCGACTACCGAGAGTCGTGGGCCTGGGCGGTGCTGCTGCTGCACGGCCCGAGGAGGGAGGCGTTGGTGGACCACCTCAAGTCCCTGCGGGCCGACTCGGGCACGCCCCCCCTGATCTCCGAGACGCTCCGGGACGACCTGGATCGGCTCAACCGGCAGTTCCTCGCCCGGGTGGCCCCGGAGGCCCCGGGGGGAGGGTCGCCGAGCCTGACGAGGCTCCAGAGCCCCTCGGGAGCGGGGGCGCCAAAGTCAAGGCCCGTGGCGGTTCCGGTCGAACCGGGGCGGAGGGTGATCGTCCTGCCGGCGGCGGCTCCGTCCCCGGGGCCGATCGGGAGGCTGAGGGAGGGGATCCGGGGCCTGTTCGGGCGGATCATCCCCTGATCGCGATCGGGAGCCGGTTGATCTTCGCCGCGAGGATGAAGTCGTTTTCCGACAATCCGCCGATGGCGTGGGTGGTCAGCTCGATCGTCACGTGGCGGTAGCCGGAGAGGTGGAGGTCGGGGTGATGGCCGTCCTCCTCGGCCAGCTCGGCGACACGGTTGAGGAACTCCATCGCGGCCTTGAAGTGCTTCGCCGTCCACTCGCGGCGAATCCTCTTGCCGTCGTCGGAGATCACCCAGCCCTCGACCTGCGCGACCAGGTCCCTCGCCTCCTGCGCCGACAGCGGAGGGACGCCGCCCTCACACGGGGCGCACTTCTTCTGGGAGAGTTGCTCGGCGGTGGTGCTCATCGGGAGGTGCCTCCTACGTGAACGGAGCCGCACGATCCGGGGATTGCCCACGCTCGTATTGTATCCGTCGCTCCAAGACGCTCCCAGAAGGGTTCCCGGCGGCCGGGAGAGTCAGTCGGCCCCTTCCGGGTCGACGATCCAGCTCCGAAGGGCGGAGGCGGCGGCGGAGGGGGGCTTCTTGTCGGTGTCTCGGTCGACGAGGCCGTTGGCGGCGCGCATCCGATCGTTGCTGATCGAACCAACGAGGGGGGAAAGGGCGGAGATGACGTCCGATCGGCCGGAGACTCGGGGGGAGAGCAGCAGGAGGGCGTCGTACGGGGGGATGGCGCCGAGGGGGTCGTCGAGGAGGACGAGGTCGAAGGTGTCGATGCGGCCGTCGGTGGTGAAGGCGGAGATGACGTCGACCTGGCCGGAGGCGGCGGCTTGGTACATCAGGGTGGAGTCGAACGTGTCTTCCCGGGCGAAGTCGAGGCCGTAGGAACGTCGGATCGCCTCCCACTCGGGGCGCTCGAAGAACTCGTAGTCGCCGCCAATGGCGAGGTCTCGGGCGTGGGGGACAAGGTCGGCGATGGAGCGAATGCCGAGGGCCTCGGCCTGGTCTCGGCGCATGGCGAGGGCGTAGGCGTTCTCAAATCCGAGGCGGCCGAGCGATCGGATGCCCCGCTCGCTCGCCAGCCAGTCGGTGACTTCGGCAAGCACGGCATCACGGTCGGCAGGGCCGGATCGCCCCATCGCATTGGCCCAGATGGTGCCGGTGTAGTCGACGAAGATGTCGATCTCGCCGCTGGCCAGGGCGTCGAGCCCGAAGTTCGAGCCGAGATTCTCGACGCGGCGGGCGGGGATGCCGGCGTCGGCGAAGGTTTGCTGGAACAGCGAGGCGAGGATGTATTGCTCGGTAAAGGTCTTCGATCCGATCGCCACCGCGTCCTTGCCGGAGGTCCCCCGGGAGGCCGACACCAGCGACGGCGCCACCAGGCCGCCGCCGAAGAGCAGCGCCAGGCCGGCGATCGAGGCGATCGCCAGACGCCGCCGCCGCTCGGCGACGGCGCGCTGCAGACTGCCGATGAGCAGGTCGAGCGTCACGGCCAGGGAGGCGGCGGCCACACAGCCGAAGAGGACGGCAAGCCAGTTCCGCGTCTGCAGACCGCTGAAGATGTAATTGCCCAGCGATCGCTGGCCGACGGGGGTGGCCAGCGTGGCCGTGCCGACGACCCAGACCGTGGCCGTGCGCAGCCCGGCGACGATCACCGGGGCGGCCAGGGGCAGCTCGACGCGGAGGAGCGTCTGCCGGTCGGTCATCCCGAGGCCCCGGGCGGCCTCGGTGAGCGTCGGGTCGACGCCCAGGATGCCGGTGACGGCGTTGCGGACGATTGGCAGCAGGCTGTAGAGCGACAGGGCCAGCACGGCCGGGTACAGCCCGAAGGAGGAGAAGCCGGAGCCGATCAGCCGGGAGGACAGGTCGCTGACCACGGCCAGCAACGGGACCATCAACGCCAGCAGCGCGAGGCTGGGAATGGTCTGGATCACGCCGATGGTGGTCAGGACCGGGGAGCGCAGCGCCGGCTTGCGGGCGATGAGGATCGCCAGAGGGATGCCCGCGACGACACCGATGGCCAGGGCGATGACCGTCAGCTTCACGTGGTGCGAGAGGTTCAGCGGCAGGAGTTCCAGCTGTCGGGCGAGATTCGCGTTCATCGGGCCCCCTTGCCGGCGTCGAGCAGGTCTCCCAGGCGTTCGGCCTGGCGCCGGGGCGTTTCGAGAAGCTGGGCGACGTAGGGGTCGCCCGGCTCGGCGATCAGCTCGGCCGGCTCGCCGAGCCGCACGAGCCGGCCGCCGTTCATGACGGCGATCCGGTCGGCCAGCAGCAGCGACTCGGTGATGTCGTGCGTGACCATCACGGTCGTCAGGCCGAGATCCCGATGGATCTTCTGGTATTCGATCTGGAGGTGGTCCCGGGTGATCGGGTCGAGGGCGCCGAAGGGCTCGTCCATCAGGACGATTCTCGGCCGACCGGCCAGCGCCCGGGCGATGCCGACGCGCTGGCGCTGGCCGCCGGAGAGCTCGGAGGGGGCGCGGTCTCGGTAGACCTCCGGATCGAGGTGGACCAACCGGAGCAACTCGTCGACCCGCTGCTCTCGCTCCTCGGCGGGCCAACCGAGCAGGGTGGGTACGAGGGCGACGTTCTCGGCGACGGAAAGGTGCGGGAAGAGCCCGATCCCCTGGAAGACGTAGCCGATCCGCCGACGGAGCCGGACCTGATCGACCCGGGAGATGTCCTCGCCGTCGACGACGATCGCCCCCGAGCTTGGCGGGATCAGCCCGTTGAGCATCTTCAGGGTGGTCGTCTTCCCGCTGCCCGATTCGCCGAGCAGGACGAGGAACTCGCCGGGACGGACGTCGAGATCGAGGTCGAGCACCGATTGGGTCCGCCCGCCGTCGAAGGACTTCGAGACGGCTCGGGCCGAGATCATGGTCGAGGATTCAGTCACCGGTCTCCCCATGCGGGTCATCGTCGGAGTCGTGCCCCCTCTCGACGGCCCGGATCTGGTCGGCGTCCGCCGCGACGGGCAAGACGGAAAGGCCGCAATGGAAACGGAGATGATCGAGCATTGCGACGTCGAGCAGGTCTTCGACCGAGACGATCAACGCCCCTCCGGAGCTGGACGCCGGGACGACGTCCTCCTCCCGGGCCGGTCGGGCGGGCTGGGCCTCGATCTCCTGGCGGGAGATGACCGGGGCTGAGGGTCGATGACGTCGATGCCGGGCGACTCCGCCCTGCGCCTCGCCATCCCTCCGAAGGACCCTCGGCGAACGGTCGGGGAGTCGGGCGCCGGCGGAGGGCCGATCGACGGCTCTTCCCGGGGAGTGGTGGCACTCGATCCTCCCGACACCCGGACACGTCTCACAGGCCTCCCGGTTCCTCTTGATCGATCTCCGGTTGGATCGTATGGTCTCGGCCGACCTCAAACAAGCCGGGATCGGGCTGCGCGATCGAGCGAGGCAGCCCCGGAATACCCGTTCGGATCGGTGGTGATGCGGAAGATCGACGAGGGAAGGAGTCCTCGCCGGGGGTGGAGGGGGTGCGTTGTCGTGGCGCTGGTCGCCGCCTGTGCCCTGACCCTGGGGATCTCGGGCTGCGCCTCGCTCCGGCGGATGAACATCAACCGCGACCTCCGGCCGTGCGACGACGGCTTCGCGCGGACGGCCGACGGCTGGTGGCTGGGGATCCGGCACTACCGGCCGGTCGAGCCCGACCCAGACAAGCTGCCCGTCGTGCTCTGCCACGGCCTGGGGCTCAATGGCACGTTCTGGACGATTACCCACGACCACTTGCCGTCGCAGCTCGTCGCCCAGGGCTACGAGGTGTTCGTGGTCGACCTGCGCGGCTCGGGGGCCAGTTACCGGGACGGTGGGATCGGCTGGGTCAACGCGGCGCTGAGGCAGACGGTCATCCCGGAGATCGGCAACGACGAGTGGACGATGGACGACCAGGCGCTCTACGACGTGCCGGCGATCCTCGAATACGTCCGGGAGCAGACCGGGGAGGAGCGGGTCAACTGGATCGGCCACAGCCTGGGGGGGATGCTGATGTTCGCCTTCCTGGAGCGGTCGGATCAGGCGCACCGGATCGCCAACTTCGTGGCGATGGGCAGCCCGGCCTGCATTGCCGACTCTCCCGAGGCGGAGAAGATGCTCCGGGCCAACCGCGGGCTGAGGATGCTGATGAAGGCCATCAGCACCGGCCGAATCGCCCGTCCCATGGCGATTGTTCGTCCGCCGGGGCTGGAGAAAATCGATCGCTTTTACTATTCGGCCGACAATGTCGATCCGGAAACGGTGGCCCGCTTCTATGGCTCGACCCTCGAGGATCCAGGTCCCGGAGCCCTTCGGCAAATGGATCGCTACTTGGAGTCGGGGCGGTTAGTCTCGGAGGACGGTTCGATCGACTATTACGAGGGGCTCTCGGAGATCCACACCCCAACGCTGTTCGTGGCCGGCGACGGCGACATCCTGGCCGATCTGCATTCGAAGTGGAAGACCTACCAGGCCCTCGGCAGCGCCGACAAGACCTTCCTCCGCTTCGGCCGGTCCCAGGGGCACGTCGCCGACTACGGCCACTGCGACCTTGTCTGGAGCCGCCACGCCCCGAAGGAGATCTTCCCCGAGGTGATCGACTGGCTCGACCGGCGCCAGAAGGCACCGCTCCCGAGCCCGCAGCGCTAATCGCGATCGCCCCGGGGGGAGCGAGCGAGCGAAGGAGGCCGTCCCCATGTTCCTGGCCGCCGCCGTGCAGATGACCTCGACCTCCGATGCCGAGGCGAACTGGTGCCAGGCGAGGGACCTGATCTCCCGGGCCGCCAGCTACGGGGCCTCGCTGGTGGCGACGCCGGAGAATTCCAATTACCTCGGCCCGGCGGAGGAGAAGGTCCGCCTGGCTGAGCCCATCGGAGGCCCTACCTGCGGGCGATTCGCCGGGCTGGCCCGGGAGCTGGGCATCCATCTGCTGCTCGGCTCGTTCAACGAGCGCCGCGACGATGACCCGGCCCGCTGCCACAATACGAGCGTCCTGTTCGGCCCCGACGGCCAGGTCATCGCGAGTTATCGGAAGATTCACCTGTTCGACGTGGATGTCTCGGAGACGGTCCGCTATCGCGAGTCGGATCGGATCGCGGCCGGGTCGGTGCCGGTCGTGGCGGACTCGCCCGTGGGCCGGCTGGGACTGTCGATCTGCTACGACCTGCGGTTCGGCAACCTGTACCGGAGGCTGGTCCGAGACGGCGCCGAGATCCTGTGCGTGCCCGCCGCGTTCACCCTGACGACCGGCCGGGCGCACTGGGAGGTGCTGGTGCGGGCTCGGGCGATCGAGTGCCAGGCGTTCGTCATCGCTCCGGCCCAGTGCGGCCGGCACGACGACGAGGGCCTGCGCGAGACGTTCGGTCACGCGATGATCGTCGACCCCTGGGGCCAGGTCCTCGCCACTGCCGCCGAGGGGCCGGGCCTCGCCCTGGCGGAGATCGACCTCGATCGGGTGGCCCAGATCCGCCGGGCGATCCCGGTGGCTGAGCACTTCCGCCCGGGGCTCTGACCACTCAGGCGATCGTTCGCCGAACGAGCGGGCCGCCCGCCGAGCGATCGCCGAGGAGGACCTCGCCTCCCTCGAGCCCGTCTTGCTCTCCGGGGTTCCGGTCCTCGGCCGAGATTCTCCGGGGCGAGGCGGTCGGACCTCGCGTCGTCGGATCTCGGCTCCGAGGGGACGGTCTGGGCGAGGACTCGGGGCCGGATCGGCGTCTCGAAGCACCGAGCCCGGCATCCCGGGGGGGATCGGATCGCCCGAGGGAAGGGTGTCGGCCAGCGAGGGTCATCGGGGAGCGATCGGACCGGGAGGGTCGGGGCGATCGGGTCGGATCATCGGGACGTGCGGGCCGGGAGACGGGAGGCTTCAAACGGAGGTGGGCGGCCCCCGGAAGGTTGGCCGATCGGATCCGATGGGGCCGAGGAGGTCGGCCTCGGACGGGAGATGATCCGGGGGCGGGGCCATGCGAACGCCGGCGATCATCGGCCTGGGGGCCGCCTATCTGGTCACGCTGGTCGACCTGACGCTCGTGATCTTTCCGCAGCCGGAGCCCGCGCCGAACCTGGTGCCGATGCGGACGATCTCGGCGTGCTGGGAAGCCGGGGGGTGGTCGGGGGTGATGAACCTGGGGGGGAACCTCGCCCTGCTGGCGCCGATGGGGATGATTGTCGGGCTGATTCGTCCGGGGAGGGGAGGGCCGGCGATGGCCCTGGTCGCGGGGGCGGTGATGAGCCTGGCGATCGAGCTGGCTCAGTTTGCGGGCGGGCACCGGACGGCGGACGTGGACGACGTGCTGTTGAACACGATCGGGGCGATCCTGGGGGCGCTGGCGGTGTCGTCGGCGCGGTGGGCGACATCGGCGCCGGGGGGCTCGCGCCGGGTCTCGGCGTCGCCGTCTCGGTGAGGGCGGCCGGGAAGCGGTCGACGGCGGACAGGCCGAGCCGATAGGATCGGGGATTGCGGATGGCCGGCCCCCGTCTCGTCTCATCTCGTCCCGTCCCGTTCCGGGACGATTGGCCGGCCGAGATGCCTCGCACCCCAACCGGAGGAGGCCCCGGCGAGCCCCGTCGCGTGCCAGCCGAGCCAGACCGGCCCCTGCTGGGAGTGCTGCGCGACGAACTGGGCCTGACCGGCAGCAAGTATGGCTGCGGCGAGGGGCAGTGCGACGCCTGCTCGGTGATCGTCGACAGCATCGCGTGGAGGACGTCCTGGAGGCGGCCGTCGAGGGGTTTGGCTGGGAGGGGGCGACCTCCTCTGAGTCGGGCCGGGGGGTTGGCCTGGCGTGCGGGAGGGAGAAGGGCGGGTTCGTCGCCTCGGTCGCCGAGGTGGCGGTCGACCCGGCGTCGGGCGATGTCGCGGTCGTCCGGGCCGTGACCGCGTTCGAGTGCGGGGCGATCGTCAACCCGATGCACCTGCGCAACCAGGTGGAGGGGGCGGTCGTGCAGGGGATGGGCGGGGCGCTGTTCGAGCGGATCCGGTTCGAGGACGGCCGCATCCTCAGCAACCGCTTCTCCCGATACCGGGTGCCTCGGACGATGGACCTTCCCAAGTTGAAGATCGTGCTGCTCGACCGCCCGGATCTGCCGCCGAGCGGGGCGGGAGAGACGCCAATCGTGGCGATCGCCCCGGCGATCGGCAACGCGATCTTCGCGGCGACGGGGGTCCGCCTCCGGTCGATGCCGATGGTCCCCGACGGTTTGAAGGCGGGCGGGTGAGCGACGGGAGCGGAGCAGGCCTCCACCCCCTCCCCGTTCCCGGGAACGGGGAGGGGGTGGGGGTGGATCGATCACTCCTTGCCGAAGCGGGCGTATTCGAGCATCTGGGCTTCCAGATCCATCGGGTAGGAGATGGCGACATCGACGATCTCGCCGTCGTCGTCGTACTTCGGCTCGAGGCGAGGCATGACGAAGCCGGTGTAGGAGGGGAGGTCGAGCGCCTCGACGCGGCGGACGACTTGGTCTCGGAGGGCGGGGTCGAAGCGAATGCCGAAGGCGTCGAAGAGGGCCTTGGCGGCGTCGTAGTCCCCCTCGGACTTGATCCGCTGGACTTCGGCGAGCAGCTCGGCGACGCCGGCTCGGAAGGCGTCGGGGTCGGTCATGACGTAGTAGGTCTTGCCGTCTCGCTCGCGGATCTCGATGGCGTCGGTGTTGGCGATGAGCCAGTGGACGACCATCTGGCGGTTCCGCATGTGGTCCTCCTCGATTTGGTCCCCCTCGGGGACGCGGCGGAGCTGGACCAGGGCGTTGCGGGTATAGTCCTCGTAGGCGGCCCGGGCCATCTCGGCCTGGTCCTCGGCGGAGACGAGGCCCAGCTCGGCGAGCTTCGGGTCGGGCATGAAGTACAGAGCGATCAGGTCGGCCCGCCCCTCCTCGAGGGCGGAGTAGTACTCCTTGATGGAGTCCTGCGGCTGGCCGTCGAGATCGTCGGAGACGCGGCCGGAGGCGTGTCCGATGACCTCGTGCATGTTCACGAGCAGCTCCTTGGCCAGGCCTCCCCAGCGCTCGGCTCGTTCGACCTCCCCTTCGTCCCAGGCGAACTCGGACCGGAAGGCAGTGGGGGTGGAGCGGTCGTACGCCTCGATGACGTTCGAGAGGGAGACGGACTTGCTGCCGAATCGCTCTCGGACCTCCTGGTCGTTTGGCAGGTTGATGCCGATGGGGGTGACGGGGCCGCAGTCGCCGGTCTCGATGACCACCTCGATGGCGTTGGCGGTGATGCCAGTCACATCCGGCTTGCGGTAGGCCGGATCCCAGGGCATGTGGTCCTCGAACCACTGGGCCTCGGCGGCGAGCGTCTTGATGTCGGCCGTCTTCTCCTCGTTGACGTAGAAGACGGCGGCCTCCCACGAGCCCTTCACGCCTCGGGCGTCCATGTAGACCTCGGTGAAGCCGTTGATGGTGTCGACCTGGGCGTCGGTGTCGCGCACCCAGGCGATGTCGTAGGCCTTGCGATCCTCGACGGTGCCGGACTGGTAGTACGTGATCAGCGCCTGGAGGGCCTCGGCGGTTGGATCGGGGGCGAAGGCGGCGGCGTCCTCCAGGTGCTCGATGATGCGGCGGATCTCCTCCGAGTAGCGGCCTCCGATGCGGTAGGGCTCCTCAACGAGCGTGCCGTCGGGACGCTTCACCAGGCGGGAGTTGAGCGGGTAGACCTCCTGGAAGCCGACGAGGTCGGCCATGGAGACGTTGACATACAGGTTGTTGGCGCTGTCGAGCAGGATGTCGCCGCCGGGGGGAGGGGTCTTGTTGGTCACGATCGGCTTGAAGTCGCGGTCGAAGAACATCGGCTCCAAGCGGCCGACAAGCGCCGCGACCGACTCGCCCCCCTCGGTGGGGAAGTCGGCCCCGTTGAGGTCGGCGGTGAGGGCGGCCTCGAGCAGGGCCTCAGGGGAGCACTCGAGGAGGAACTTGCGGGCGGTCAGGTTGTTATAGGGGCCGGAGTTGATCCAGAAAAGCTTGGCGTAGCGCCGGATTTCGGCCAGGGTGTCGGCGTCGATCCCCTCGGGGTGGGAGAGGATCCCTTCCAGGATTCCTCGCATGCGAAGCCCGTAGGGGGAGCGCTGGTCGTAGTAGATATCCCGCCCGGCGATCGCGGCCTGGTAGAGGTGCCAGATGAGAATCTTCTGCTGAAGGGGGAGGCCCTCGAAGCCATCGGCGTACAGTTGCACGACGGCGGCGTCGCCGATGCGTTCGAGCAAGTAGTTCCGGTCGACGGCGGCCTCGGGCTCGTCGGCCGGGGCGGGGGGCGTCGGGACGATCGCACCCCAGAGGAGGGCGGGGAGGATCAGCGGGAGCGGTCGCATCGTGTGGGCTCCTCGGTTCGGTCGATCGGGAGGGCGGGCGGCATGGCCCGTCGCCGCCGCGGGCGAGGACAGGCGGACGGGCTCCCATGATAGCCGGGAGGCGGGGGGCGGCCCAGCCGGCGAGCGGAGCGCCTGCGGGCCCGATCCCCGGGCATCCCGGACGCCAGGCGCCGGAGGGGGCCTCGGCCGATCCGAGGGGCCGGGGGTGCCTCCTCGCATCGGCTGCCGGCTTGCTCTAAAGTAGAGCGATCGTCGGCGGGGCCGCGTCGAGGTCCGAAGTCGCCGGCGCGTCTCGGGGTCGGCTGGGGGTCGATTGATGGATCGGAACGTGCGCGAGGCGTTCGCGCTGGCCCGGGAGCGGTACGCCGAACTCGGCGTCGACGTCGACCGGGCGATCGACCGCCTGGGCCGGCTGTCAGTCTCGCTGCATTGCTGGCAGGGGGACGACGTGGTCGGGTTCGAGGGGAGTAGCGGCGAGATTGGCGGCGGCCTCGCCGTCACCGGCCGCTACCCGGGCCGGGCGAGGGACGGCGACGAACTCAGGGCGGACCTCGACCGGGCACTGAGCCTGATCCCCGGCTCGCACCGCCTGAACCTCCACGCCAGCTACGCCGAGGCTCCCGGCCGGCCGGTCGACCGCGACGCCCTCGGCCCCGAGCACTTCTCCCGGTGGATCGACTGGGCGAAACGCCGGGGCGTCGGCCTCGACTTCAATCCCACCTTCTTCGCCCACCCGCTCGCCGCCGACGGCCTGACCCTCTCCCACCCCGACCCGGCCATCCGACGGTTCTGGGTCGACCACGGCATCATCTGTCGTCGCATCGGCGCGGCGTTCGGCGAAGCGACCGGCACGCCTTGCGTCACGAACCTCTGGATCCCCGACGGCTCGAAGGATCTGCCGGTCGACCGCAAGGGGCCTCGCGAGCGGCTGCTCTCCTCGCTCGATGCGATCTTCGCCGAGCCGATCGACTCGGCCCGGAACAAGGACGCGGTCGAGGGGAAGCTGTTCGGCATCGGGGCCGAGGCGTACACGGTGGGATCGCACGAGTTCTACCTGGCCTATGCGGTCTCCCGCGGCAAGCTGCTCTGCCTCGACGCCGGGCACTACCATCCGACGGAGGTGCTCTCCGACAAGCTCTCGGCCGTGCTGGCCTTCCTCGACGAGGCCCTGCTGCACGTCAGCCGGGGAGTGCGGTGGGACAGCGACCACGTCGTCACCCTTACGGACGAACTCGACGCGATCGCTCAGGAGCTGGTCCGAGGCGACTACCTCGGCCGGGTTCACCTCGGCCTGGACTTCTTCGACGCGAGCATCAACCGCGTGGCCGCCTGGGTCATCGGCGCCCGGAACCTCCTGAAGGCCCTGCTGCGGGCGCTGCTGGAGCCGATCGACCGGCTCCGGGCATTGGAGGCCGAGGGGGACCTGACGGGCCGTCTCGCCCTGCTGGAGGAAGCGAAGCTGCTCCCCTCGGGGGCGGTCTGGGACTACTACTGCCAGGAGCGGGGCGTGCCGGGGGGCATCGAATGGCTCGACGCGATCCGATCGTATGAGCGCGACGTGCTGGCGAAGCGCGTCGAGGCGGGGGCGTGATCGTGGAGACGCTGCTCCGGCTGACCGGCATCGGCAAGGCGTTCTCGGGCGTGCAGGCCCTCCAGGGTGTCTCGTTCGACCTGAGAGCGGGCGAGGTGCATGCCCTGGTGGGCGAGAACGGTGCGGGGAAGTCGACGCTCATCAAGGTGATCACCGGCGCCCATCAGCCCGACGAGGGGACGATGGAGGTCCTCGGCCTCCCGGTCGAGGAGAACGACCCGGTGCGTTCCCGAGCGCTGGGAATCGCGGCGATCTACCAGCAGCCCGCCCTGTTCCCCGACCTGACGGTGGCCGAGAACATCGCGCTGGGGCTGGAGCCCGGCGGGCCGTTGCATCTGGTGCGCTGGCACGATCGAAGGCGGCGGGCCAAGGCGCTGCTCGACCGGATCGGCGCGACGATCGACCCGGAGGTCGAGGTCCGCCGCCTGACGATGCCCGAGCAGCAGCTTGTCGAGATCGCCCGGGCGTTGGGGGCCGACGCCCGGATCCTGATCATGGACGAGCCGACCGCCTCGCTGGGCGATCAGGAGGTGGAGCACCTGTTCGCCGTCGTCCGCGAGCTGAAGGCCCAGGGCGTGGGAATCATCTACATCTCGCATCGCCTGGAGGAGCTTCCCCAGGTGGCCGACCGCGTGACCGCCCTCCGGGACGGCCGACTGGTGGGTACCCGGGCGATGGCGGAGGTCGACCGGGCGGAGCTGATCCGCATGATGGTCGGCCGAGAGCTGTCCGCGGTCTTCCCGAAGGTTGAGGTCGAGCCGGGAGCGGTCGTGCTGGAGGTGCAGGGGCTGGGATGCCGGGCCTCGGGGGTGCGAGACGTGAGTTTCTTCGTGCGATCGGGGGAGATCCTCGGCCTGGCCGGGCTGGTGGGGGCCGGCCGGACGGAGACGGCCCGGGTGCTCTTCGGCCTGACCCCGGCCGACTCGGGGACGATCCGGCTGGACGGTCAGCCGGTGCGGATCGAGTCTCCCGACGACGCGGTGGCGCTGGGAATCGCTTACGTGCCGGAGGACCGCCGACGGCACGGGATCATCCCGCCGATGTCGGTCGCCTCGAACGCGACGCTGGCGACGCTAGGGGCCATCTCGACGTTCGGCCTGCTCGATTTCCGCAAGGAGCGCACCCTAGCCGCGACGATGGTCGATCGGCTGGGGGTGAAGACCCCCTCGATCGACTCCCCTGCCGGTGTCCTCTCCGGCGGCAATCAGCAGAAGGTGGCCCTGGCCCGATGGCTGGCGAGCGGGCCTCGCGTGCTGATCCTGGACGAGCCGACCCAGGGGATCGACGTGGGCGCCAAGGCGGAGATCCACCGCCTGATGGGGGAACTGGCGAAGCAGGGAATGGCGATCGTCATGATCTCGTCCGAGTTGCCTGAGATCCTGGGCATGAGCGACCGGATCGCCGTGATGTACGGGGGGACGATCGTGGGGACGGTGGACCGATCGGCGGCGTCGCAGGAGGAAATCCTCCACCTGGCGCTCGGGCACGAGGCGAGGGAGGCGGCGGGACGATGAGGCTCGGTCGCTACCGGAGGGAGCTGTCGGTGCTGGTGGCGTTCGCCGCCCTGATGGCGGTGCTGGCCGTCGTCGCGCCGCGGTTCTTCCGGGCGGGGCAGTTGATGGCGGTGGCGGTGCGGAACGCCCCGGTGGTGGTGGCGGCCGTGGGCATGACAATGGTGATCGTGTGCCGGCACATCGACATCTCCATCGGCTCGCAGTTCGCCGTTTGCGGCGTTGCCGCCGGCCTGATGGCGAAGGCGGGGCTGCCGATCCCGATGGTGGCCGCGGGCACGCTGGCGGTCGGCGCGGCCCTGGGGGCGGCCAACGGCTGGCTGGTGGCGGTGGTGGGCCTGCCGTCGATCGTCGTCACGCTGGCGACGATGGTCATCTGGCGAGAAGCCCTCCGCTACGGCCGGCAGGGGGCGTTCGTGAGCGACCTTCCCGAGGGGTTCCAGTGGTTCGGCGCCGGGCAGTCGGCCGGCCAGTGGCTCATCCTGGCGTCGGCGATGCTCCTCTTCGGGGCGTTCTCCTGGGGCCTGCGAAACCTTTCGGCCGGCCGGGCGATCTACGCCACCGGGTCGGATCCCGAGGCCGCCCGCCTGGCCGGCGTGCGCCCGGCCCGAGTGGTCTTCGGCGTCTTCGTGGCGATGGGGATGCTGACCGGGATGGCCGCTCTGCTCAGCGCCGTGCGGTTCGTGGACGTGGACCCAAACGCGGGGACCGGGCTGGAACTGCAAGTGATCGCGGCGGTGGTCGTGGGAGGAGTGGCGATCTCGGGGGGGCGAGGGTCGCCGGTCGGCAGCCTGATCGGCGTGGCGCTGCTCGGGTCGATCGGCCCGGCCCTGGTGTTCCTGGGGACCGAGCCGCAGTGGGAGAAGGCGGTGCAGGGGCTGATCATCCTGCTCGCGGTGGCGACCGACGCGCTGGACCGGGGGGACCGCTGACATGGCGACGACCACCGGGACGACCATCGGCCAATCAACCCCGCCGAGGCCGGGCCGGGTCGAGCCCGCGCAGGCGGCACTGGGAGCGTTGCTGGCGCTAGAGATCGTGATCTTCGGGGCCATCGGCACGAACTTCCTCACCGTGACCAACGGCTTCGAGGTGCTTCGGCTGAGCGTCGAGATCGGCCTGCTCGCCGTGGCGCTCACGCCGGTGATCGTCGGCGGCGGGATCGACCTGTCGGTCGGCTCGCTGATGGGCCTGGCGGCGGTCGTCTTCGGCTCGCTCTGGCGAGACGCGGAGCTGCCGATCCCGATGGCGGCGGCGCTGGCGATCGGGCTGGGGGCGCTGGCCGGCTTGCTTAACGGACTGGTGATCACGCGATTGCGCATCCCTCCGCTGATCGTCACCCTCGGCACCTTCTCCCTGTTCCGGGGGCTGGCCGAGGGGATGACGGGGGGCGTGGACAATTTCACCGACTTCCCGTCGGGGTTCCTCTTCCTGGGCCAGGGCTACCTTGGCGGCGTGGTGCCGGCGCAGGTGCCAATCTTCGCCGCGGTGTCCCTCGGCTTCTGGGTGCTGCTGCACCGCAGCACGGTCGGCCGCGGCCTGGTGGCCGTGGGGTACTCGCCCGAGGGGGCGAGGCACGCGGGCCTTCGGGTCGATCGGCTGGTGACGCTGGCCTACGTCCTCTCCGGGACGGCGAGCGGGCTGGCGGCGGTGATCTACGTCGCCCACCTCGGCCAGGCGAAGGCCGACGCGGGCCTGGGATACGAGCTGCTGGCGATCACGGCGGTGGTGCTCGGCGGCACCTCCATCTTCGGCGGTCGGGGGAGCGTGGTCGGCACGCTGCTCGGCCTGTTCACGATCGCCGTCTTGCAGAACGGGATGCGGCTGGCGGACCTGCCGGCCGAGCTGTCGGGCGTGCTCACCGGCGCCTTGCTGCTGCTGGCCATCGGCCTGGATCGCCGGACGGGGAGGGCCTCGCCGACGACCTCCAGAGGGCATGCGCATGTCGATTCCGACGAGGAGTGGACCGTGAAGAACTCGCAGGTGGCCGTGATCTGCGCCGTGATCCTCGCGGCCGGCGCGATCGTCGCGGCCAGCAACGTGTACGTGGTGCGATCGCTCACCGATCGGCTTGTCGGTGCCGGCGGCCCGACCGCCCCGTCCTCGGCGACGGCCGATGCGTCCGCCCCCGGCCGCCGGCCGATCACCGTGGCGATGATGCCCAAGAGCAAGGGGAACGCCTACTTCATCGCCTGCCGCAAGGGAGCCGAGGAAGCCGCCGAGGAGCTGGGGGTCAACCTCATCTGGGACGGCCCCACCGACCCCGACCCCGCCCGCCAGAACCAGATCATCGACACCTGGATCACCCGGGGCGTCGACGTGATCGCCGTCGCCGTCGAGAACCGCGATGGCATCGCCTCCGTCTTGAAGAAGGCGATGGATCGCGGCATCACCGTCATCACCTGGGACGCCGACGCCGCGACCGACGCCCGCACCTTCTTCGTCAACCAGGCCACCCCCGAGGGGATCGGCCGCACCCTGATGGACACCGCCGCCGAGATCATGGGAGGCGACGGAAAGTTCGCCATCATCACCGCGTCCCTCACCGCGGCGAACATGATCTCCTGGCAAGAGCAGATCGAGCTCCGGCGGGCGGAGAAGTACCCCGAGATCGAAATGGCCGTGCTCCGTCCCTGCGACGACCTCCAGCAGAAGGCCTACGACGAGGCGATCAACATCATGAACGCCTATCCCGACGTCGAACTGATTATGGCCATCTGCACCCCCGCCGTCCCCGGCGCCGCCGAGGCGGTCAAGCAGTCCGGCCGAGACGACGTGAAGGTGATCGGCCTCGGCCTGCCGAACGACAACAAACGATACGTGCACGAGGGGATCACCAAGGCGGTGATCCTCTGGAACTCGATGGACCTGGGCTACCTGACCGTCCACGCCGCCAAGGCCCTGGAGGACGGCACCCTGAAGCCCGGCGACGATCGGTTCGAGGCCGGCCGCCTCGGTTCGGTCGACATCCGGGGGGACAACATCCTGCTCGGCGAGCCCTTCACGTTCACCGAGGCGAACATCGACCAATTCGATTTCTGATCACGATCGGAGCCCTCGTCATGTTCGACCGGATTCGCGTGCTCACCCCCCTGCTCTGCCTCGCCCTCGCCGCGCCGGCCCTGGCCGGCGGCTCG
The DNA here is from genome assembly GCF_003977685.1 of Tautonia sociabilis. Classification (GTDB taxonomy): domain Bacteria; phylum Planctomycetota; class Planctomycetia; order Isosphaerales; family Isosphaeraceae; genus Tautonia; species Tautonia sociabilis. The sequence continues at coordinate 26,662 of NZ_RYZH01000023.1, forward strand.
CCGGCCGAGCAGGAGTGGATCCCGCTCTTCAACGGCAAGGACCTGACCGGCTGGACCCCGAAGATCACCGGGTTCGAGGCCGGCGAGAATTTCTCGGACACGTTCCGCGTCGAGGACGGCGTGCTGAAGGTGTCCTTCGACGGTTACGACGGGTTCGGCGATCGGTTCGGCCACCTCGTCTCGGATCGCTCGTTCTCCGAGTATCGCCTTCGGATCGAGTACCGATTCGTGGGAGAGCAGTGCCCCGGTGGGCCGTCCTGGGCCCGTCGGAACAGCGGCGTGATGATCCACAGCCAATCGGCCGAGAGCATGGCGAAGGACCAGAACTTCCCCGTCTCGATCGAGGTCCAGTTCCTCGGCGGCCTCGGCGAGGGGGAACGGCCGACGGCCAACCTCTGCACTCCCGGCACCAACGTGGTGATGAACGGTAGGCTGCACACTCAGCACTGCACCAACTCGACGTCAAAGACGTACGACGGCGACCAGTGGGTCACGGTCGAGGTTGAGGTGAAGGACGGGACGATCAAGCACCTCGTCGACGGGGAGGTCGTCATCGAGTACGAGCAGCCCCAGTACGACCCCACCGATGCGGACGCGAAGCGGCTGATCAAGGGGGATGACCTCCGGCTGACCGAGGGGCATCTCGCCTTGCAGTCGGAGAGCCATCCGATCGAGTTCCGGAAGGTGGAGATCCTGCCGCTCGACTGACGGATTGTGGCGGCTCGATCGGGGAGAGGCCGGGGGAAGGATCCGCTTCCCCCGGCCTCGGCCCCTGCCGTCGGCGAGCCGATCAGGCCAGCAATTCCGGCACGACCCTCCCGTGGACGTCGGTCAGGCGGAAGTCTCGGCCCTGGAAGCGGAAGGTCAGCCGCTCGTGGTCGAAGCCGAGCAGGTGGAGGATCGTCGCCTGGAGGTCGTGGACGTGCACCGGGTTCTCGACCACGGAGAAGCCCAGCTCGTCCGTCTCGCCGTGGCAGTAGCCGGCCCGGGCGCCGCCGCCGGCCAGGAAGACGGCGAAGCAATCCGGGTAGTGGTCGCGGCCGAGGATGCTGCCGGCGGCGGTGCGGCCCTCGCGGAAGGGAGTCCTCCCGAATTCTCCTCCCCAGACGACGAGCGTCTCGTCGAGCAGGCCGCGGGCCTTCAGGTCCTTGATGAGGGCGGCGACGGGGCGGTCCATCGTGGCGCACTTCTGGGTGAGGCCGTCGCGGAGGTCCTCGCGGGGGTTGGTGCCGTGGAAGTCCCAGCCCCAGTCGAACAATTGCACGTAGCGGACCCCCTGCTCCACCAGCCGACGGGCCAGCAGGCAGTTGTTGGCGAAGCTGGCGGCCCCGGGACGAGCGCCGTAGGCCTCGATGGTTTCGGGAGACTCTCGAGAGATGTCCATGACCTCGGGAACCGACATCTGCATGCGGAAGGCCAGCTCGTACTGGGCGATCCGGGTTGCCGTCTCGGGATGGCCCAGCTCCTGGGCCTGCATCGCGTTCAGCTCGTGCAGGGCGTCGAGGCTCCTTCGGCGGAGGTCGCGGTCCATGCCGGGCGGGTCGGAGACGTACAGCACCGGATCTCCCTCGGAGCGGCACTGGACCCCCTGGAAGACGGAGGGCAGGAACCCGCTGCCCCAGGCCCCCTGCCCCGCGCTCGGCTGGACGCCGCTGGAGATGAGCACGACGAATCCGGGCAGGTCCCGGCTCTCCGAGCCCAGTCCGTACGTCACCCAGGAGCCGAACGACGGCCGACCCTGCCGGGGAGAGCCGGTGAAGAGCAGCAATTCGGCCGGGGCGTGGTTGAACTGGTCGGTGTACATCGACTTGACGAGGCAGATCTCGTCGGCCACCTCGTGCAGGCGGGGGACGGCGTCGGACATCCAGATGCCGGCCTCGCCGCGGGGGGCATAGGTCCGGGGGGTGCCCAGAAGCTTCGGCGTCCCGGTGGTGAAGGCGAACCGGCGGCCCTCGAGGAACTCAGCGGGGCAGTCCTCGCCGCTGTGCTTGACCAGTTCGGGCTTGTAGTCGAACAGGTCCAGATGAGGCGGGGCACCAGACATGTGCAAGTAAATGACGTTCTTCGCCTTCGGGGCGAAGTGCGGCGGCCGGGGAGTCATTGGGTCGGTCGCCGGCCGGGCCTGATCGGCGGCCCGGGCGCCATCGTCGAGCAGCGAGGCCAGGGCGACCGCGCCGAGCCCGACCGGCATCCCCTGGAGGAAGTGGCGGCGGGTGACGTGCTGCAGGCGTTCGGTGCGGGGATCCATGGTCGTCTCACCTCGCGTTCGGCTTCGGGGCGATCCGGGGGCACCGCTCATCGCTTCAGGAACATCTCGTCCAGATTCAATAACACGTTTCCGACGACCGTCCAGGCCGCCAGCTCGGCCGCGTCCATTCCCTCGGGGAGCGGGCCGAGGGGGTCGGTGGCCATGCGGGTCGCGGCGTCGGAGGCGTCGGCAAAGTCGGAGCGGGCGTCCTGGAAGAGGGAGACCAGGGCGGCCACCTCCTTCTCGGAGGGCTCCCGACCCAGGCAGAGGCGGACGCCTCGCCGGGCGCGGCCCTCGGTCGAGTCGCCCCCCTCGCGGACCATCCGTCGGGCGAGGGCCTGAGAGGCCTCGACGAACACCGGGTCGTTGAGTGTTACAAGGGCCTGGAGCGGCGTGTTCGTGCGGTCGCGGCGGACGGTGCAGACCTCGCGGTTGGGAGCGTCGAAGGTGGTCATCGACGGGTAGGGGTTGGTGCGGCGCCACTCGGTGTAGAGGGCGCGCCGGTAGCGGTCCTGCCCCGTGCTGGTCGGCTTGTCGATGGCGCTGCCGAAGGCGGCGTTCAGGCCCGTCTGGGGCCGGGGAGGGTTGACCGGCGGGCCGTGCATCCTCGGGCTGAGCAGGCCGGAGACGAACAGCGCCTGGTCCCGGATCATCTCGGCCGACAGGCGGAACCGAGGCCCTCGGGCCAGCAGCCGGTTGTCCGGGTCGCGCTCGAGCAGCTCCGGAGTCACCCGGGACGATTGTCGATACGTGCTCGACGTGACCAGCAGCCGGAAGAACGCCTTCAGGTCCCAGCCCGATCGGACCAGTTCGGTCGCCAGCCAGTCAAGCAGCTCCGGGTGCGTGGGCAGCTCGCCCTGGGAGCCAAACTCCTCGCTCGTGGAGACGAGTCCTCGGCCGAAGATTTGCTCCCAGCAGCGGTTGGCCACCACTCGGCTCGTGAGCGGGTTTTCCTCGCAGACCAGCCATCGGGCCAGGCCGAGGCGGTCGGGTTGGGCCCCGTCGGGGAGGTTGTGGAACGCGGCGGGGACTCCGGGGGGCACCTCCTCGCCCAGATCCCGGAAGTTTCCCCGGCGCTGGATACGGGTGGTGCGGCGATCGCGCTCGGGCTGCTCCTGCATGATGGGAACGGTGGTGTAGGGCGTCAGCTTCCGCTCCAGCTCGGCCAGGCGCTCGCGTTCGGCTTTCAAGAGTGGAGTGATGCTCAGGTAATACTCCGTCAGCTTGCTGGCCTGATCCTTGTCCCGGTCCTCGGGGGCGATCTTCAGGATCTCCCGGATCGCCTCGGGAGCCTTCGCCGCCTCCGAGTCCGGCTCGGGCTCGGCCGGGAACGAACGCTCCCACTCGGCCTGGGCCTCGAGGAGTTCGGGGGTCGGGGTCGAGAGGGTCGCGCGCAGCTCGGCGGCCTCGCGCTCCCAGTCGGCCTTGTGGGCCTTCTGCTCGTCGGTGTAGAGGGGGAGCGTGGGGGCCTCGTCGCGGCGGTCGGCGTCGGCGGTGGTGTTCAGGATGGCGAAGAGGCGGAAGTAGTCGGTCTGAGGGATCGGGTCATACTTGTGCGAGTGGCACTGGGCGCAGGCGATCGAGGTGCCCATCCAGACCGTCATCGTGGTGTTCACGCGATCGACGATGGCGGCGTTGCGGAACTCCTCGTCGTCGGTGCCCCCCTCGCTGTTGGTCATCGTGTTGCGGTGGAAGGCGGTGGCGACGAGCTGCGACTCGGTCGGCTCGGGGAGCAGGTCGCCGGCCAGTTGCTCGATCGTGAACTGATCGAAGGGCATATTCGCGTTGAAGGCGTCGATCACCCAGTCGCGATATGCCCAGATCGTCCGAGCCGGGTCGTCGGCGTATCCGGCCGAGTCGGCGTAGCGGGCCAGGTCGAGCCAGAGCCGGGCCATGTGCTCGCCGTAGGACCGCGAGGCGAGCAGGCGGTCCACCAGTGACTCATAAGCATCAGCCGATTGATCGGCGAGGAAGGCGTCGACCTCCTCGGGGGTCGGCGGCAGGCCGGTCAGGTCGAGGGAGACACGGCGGATGAGGGCGGCGCGGTCGGCCTCGGGAGCGGGAGAAAGCCCCTCGGATTCCAGGCGGACGAGGATGAAGCGGTCGATCGGGTTGGTCGGCCAGGACGGGTCGCTCACTTCGGGGGGGGTGGGGCGAGCGGGGGGAACGTAGGCCCAGTGTTCGGCGTATTCGGCCCCCTGCTCGATCCACCTCCGCAGCAGCGCGGCTTCCTCGGGGGTGACGGTCTTGCCGAACGAGGAGGGGGGCATGACCTCGAGCTCCTCCTCCGACTCAACGCGGTAGATCAGCTCGCTGGCGTCCGGGTCGCCGGGGACGACCGCCGCGTAGCCGCCGCGGTCGGCGGTGGCGTCTCTGGCGCGGTCGAGGCGGAGGTCGGCCTGGCGTTCGGCCTCGTCGGGGCCGTGGCAGGCCAAGCACTTGTTGGAAAGGATCGGCCGGATGTCCCGGTTGAAGTCGACCCGCCCGCCGTCTTCGGCCGCGGCGGCGAGCGCGGCGGCCGACGCGGAGACGATCGCGCCGAGGAGAATTCGAACGATCATGCGAGCAGCTCCTGGACGATGCGCCCGTGGACGTCGGTCAGCCGGAAGTCGCGGCCCTGGGAGCGGAAGGTCAGCCGCTCGTGGTCGAGCCCGAGCAGGTGGAGGATCGTCGCCTGGAGATCGTGCACGTGCACGGGACGCTCCGCCACGTGGAAGCCGAGGTCGTCGGTCGCTCCCAGCGTCTGCCCGGCCTTGATGCCGCCGCCGGCCAGCCACATGGTGAACGCCTGCGGGTGGTGGTCGCGGCCGAGCTTGCGGCCGAGCGTGGCGTTCGACTCGACCATCGGCGTGCGGCCGAACTCTCCTCCCCAGACGACGAGCGTGTCGTCGAGCAGCCCCCGACGCTTCAGGTCCATCACCAGCGCGGCGGCGGCTCGGTCGGTCTGGCCGCACTGGTTGCGGAGGCCCCCTTCCACGTCGGAGTGGTGGTCCCACCCCTCATGGTAAAGCTGAACGAAGCGGACCCCGCGCTCGACCATCCGCCGGGCGAGCAGGCAGTTGTTTGCGAACGACACCCGGCCGGGCGTCGCACCGTACAGCTCCAACGTCTCGCGAGACTCGCCGGCCAGGTCCATCAGCTCCGGGGCGCTGGACTGCATCCGGTAGGCCATCTCGTACGAGGCGATCCGAGCGGCGATCTCCGGGTCGCCGACCCGGCCGAGATGCCGTTCGTTGAGCGATCGCACGAGGTCCAGCGAATCGCGCTGGAGTTCGTCGTCGTATCCCGGAGGGCTGGAGACGTTCAGGATCGGATCCCCCTCCGACCGGAAGACGACCCCCTCGAACGCCGTCGGCAAAAAGCCGCTGGACCAGTTGGCCGCTCCTCCGCTGATGCCGCTGCCGGAGGAGAGCACGACGAAGCCGGGGAGGTTGTCCGCCTCGCTGCCGATCCCATAGGTGACCCACGACCCCATGCTCGGCCTCCCCGGCAGCGGAGAGCCGGTGTTCAGGAAGATCTGGGCCGGGGCGTGGTTGAACTGATCGGTGTGCATCGACCGGACAATGGCGAGTTCGTCGACCACCTTCGCCAGATGCGGAAGCACTTCCGAGAGCTCGGCGCCGGACTGGCCGTGCCGGGAGAACCGGAAGCGGGGGGCAAGCAGGCTGGCGTCGCGTCGGATGAAGGCGTACCGCTGATCCTTCACCACGTCGGCCGGCACGGGCTGGCCGTCGTACGTCGAGAGGGTGGGCTTCGGGTCGAACAGGTCGAGCTGGCTGGGGGCGCCGGCCATGAACAGGTAGATGACGTGCCTCGCCTTCGGGGCGTAGTGGGGGGGCTTGGGCGCCAGCGGGTTCGCCAGTTCGCCGCGGGTCGCGTCTGAGGCGGGCGCCGGTTGTCCGCCGAGCAGCAACGACGCCAGGGCCATCTTGCCCACGCCGACGCCGCAATCGCGGAAGAAGTGCCGACGGGTGGCGGCCTGGAGGCGCTCCCGGGCGGCGATCGCGAGCAGGGTTCGGCTCGGGGGGGGCATGGTCGGCCTCATTCCGGGGTGATCGTCTCGTCCAGGTTCAGCAGCGCCCGGGCCACGACGGTCCACGCGGCCAGTTCGACGGCGTCCTCGTTGTCGGTGCCGGCGATCGCTCGGGCGTCCAGCTCTCCGGCCTCAAGGCGGGCACGCTGGACGGCGAGGAAGTCGAGGATCGCGGCGATCTCGGTTGCGTCGGGCCTCCTCGCCAGACAGAGGCGGAAGGCCCGGACGGCCCTCTGCTCGTCGTCATCCTGGGGGACCTCGCGGGCGACCCGTCGGGCGAGTGCCTGCGCGGCCTCGACGAACACCGGGTCGTTCAAGAGTGTGAGCGCCTGCAACGGGGTGTTCGACCGTTCCCGCCTCGGGCAAGTAACCTCGGACGTGGGGGCGTCGAAGGTGATGAACGCCGCGAAGGGGGCGGTTCGCTTGGTGAACGTGTAGAGGCCTCGGCGGTATCGGTCGGGGCCGGTGCTGGTCGGCCAGGCCGGGCCGCCGTAGGCCAGGGCCGTCACCCCGTCGGGCTGGGGCGGGTAGACGCTCGGCCCCCCGACCGTCTCGACCAGCAGGCCGCTGGCCGACAGGGCGAGGTCCCGCACCAGCTCCGCGTCCAGCCGGACCCGGGGCCCTCGGGCGAGCAGGACGTTCTCCGGATCGCGCTCGAGCAGTGTCGGCGAAACGTCGGAGGCCTGCCGGTAGGTCGCGCTGGTCACGATCAGCCGGTGCATCTCCTTGAGGCTCCAGCCCCGCTCCATGAAGGTGACGGCCAGCCAGTCGAGCAGCCCCGGGTGCGACGGCGGTTCTCCCCTCGTGCCGAAGTCATCCACGGTGGCGACGATCCCCCGGCCGAAGTGCCCTTCCCAGAGGCGATTGACCGTGACCCGGGCGACCATCGGGTTCTCCTCGCTGGCGATCCAGCGGGCGAAGGTGAGCCGGTCGCGCGGCTCCCCCTCGGGGAGCGGGTGCAACACCGCAGGCACGCCCGGCTCCACCGCTTCTTCCGGTGAGAGGAACTCGCCTCGCCGGTGGAGGTGTGTGGTGCGGGCGTGCTCGGGGCGGCGCTCTTGCATGACCATCGTGGTCGGGAAGTCGGGCAGCGCTTCCCTGAGCCGGGCGATCTCCTCATGCTGTTCGGCCAGCTCGGGGGCAATCGACAGGTAATATCGTGTAATCCGCTCCCGTTCCTTTTCGGATCGCTCAGGGGCCGGGACGCGGGCGATCGCCTCCACGTCGGCGGGAAGGCCGGAGGCGACGATGGGGGCCGGGTCCGTCGTGATCGAGACGCGGAAGCGGCCGATAGTCATCTGATGGATATATTCCTGCCGCATCGTCAGCACGAGCGTCGTCCGGCTGCCGTCGCCGACGGGTTCGGCGAATCCGAAGACCGCCGCATGGGGACGGCCGATCGCTCCCTTGACGTTCCATCCGGTGTCGGGGACCTCATCGACCGCCTTCGCCGCCGGGTGCCCCTGCTCCGAGTAATCCTCCGAGGCGTTCGCGATCGCGACTCGAGCGGTCTCGCCCTCTTCGGGGACGGCGTCCACCTCGAATTCGGTGAGCAGGAAATCGCCCACGGAGAACAGAGGGGCCCTCCCCGGCCCGCCGTCCGGCAGGCTCTCGTGGGGAAGGACTTCCAGCCGGAGGCCGGTGATGCCGGTGAGATCCGTCTCCAGTTCGACCGTGTACACGTCCTGATTCGGCTTGTCGCCGCTGACGAGCACCGAGGAGTCCTCCAGCACCTCCATCGTCGCGCCGTTCTTCGAGGAGAGCCGGGTTGGGGAGATCGGGGTCCAGTCGTGGGTCCGTAGCGAAGCCTCCCACCGGGCCATCGCCTCGGCGAGGTGCTGGCGGCGGGCCTCGTCATCCGTCAGGCCGGGGGCTCGCCGATCGGGGAGGGGGAATCGGTCGGCCAGGCCGGCGACGATCGTGTCGATCTCCGCCTGGATCTCCGCCCGGCGGCGGGCGATCTCGGGGTCGGGAACGGGCAGCTCCGGCTCGTCGGCGTTGTTCAGGAAGGCGAAGAGCTGGTAGTACTCGCGCTGGGTGATCGGGTCGTATTTGTGCGAATGACACTGGGCGCAACCAACGGTGAGCCCGAGCCAGGTCGACCCGGTCGTGGCCACTCGGTCGACGATCGAGGCGAAGCGGAACTCCTCGACGTCGATGCCCCCTTCCTCGTTGATCATCGTGTTCCGGTGGAAGCCGGTGGCGATGCGCTGTGCGGTTGTCGCGCCGGGGAGCAGGTCGCCGGCCAGTTGCTCGATCGAGAACTGATCGAAGGGCATGTCGGCGTTCAGGGCGTCGATCACCCAGTTCCGGTAGGGCCAGATCGATCGCTCGCGGTCCTTCTCGTACCCGTTGGTGTCGGCGTATCGGGCGAGGTCCAGCCAGCGGCGTCCCCAGCGCTCGCCGTAGTGGGGAGAGGCGAGCAGGCGGTCGACCAGCGACTCGAAGGCGGTCGGCGACTCGTCCTCGAGGAAGGCGTCGACCTGCTCGGGGGTCGGCGGCAGGCCGATCAGGTCAAGCGAGAGGCGTCGGATGAGGGTCGAGCGGTCGGCCTCGGGAGCGGGAGAAAGGCCCTCCGACTCCAGCCGGGCGAGGATGAACCGATCGATCGGGTTGCGGGGCCAGCCGAAATCCCGCACCTCGGGGGGCTCGGGTAAAACCGGGGCCCGGAAGGCCCAGTGGTCGCTGCGGGGGGCCTCGGCGGGGGTGTCGTCCTCGGACCACTCGGCCCCCTGGTCGATCCAGGACCGGATCAGGGCGACCTGATCCCGGGTGAGCGGATCGCCCGAGGGGGGCATGACCGAGAGGGGGTCGAGGCCGGCGACCTTCTCGACCAGGAGGCTCTTGGCGCCGTCTCCCGGTTCGATGACCGGCCCGGAGTCTCCCCCGGCCAGGGCGTCGGCCCGGTTGTCGAGCCGAAGGCCTCCCTTGCGGCGGTCGGGGCCGTGGCAGGAGAGGCAACGCTCGGCGAGGATTGGCCGGATCTGCTCCTCGAACGCCACCGGGTGCTCCACCGGAGGGGGCAGCCCGGCCTCATCCTGCCCCCAGGCCAGGGGGAGGGACGACGTCGGAATCAGGATCGCGAGGCCGGCGAGGAGCCAGTCGATGCGGACACGGGCCATCGGATCACCATCCGGGGCTCGGGGAGGGGGCGAGGCGGGGTGTCGATTCAGCGGGGCGGCGCGAGTGCCGGTCGGGGGTGGGGGAGGGGATCGTGAAGACCCCACCGAATCTATTGTGAGAGAACCATTCGGAGGATGCAATTGGGTTCGACGCGAATCGATCCGATCCTGACCCGGCGCTGAGGAGGACGACGATCCTTCGGAATCGGAGAGCGAACCCGATCCGGGCTCAGACGTCGCAGAGGGCCACCGCCTCGGACAGGCTGGTGAGGGGGTCCCGTGTGGGGATGAATTCCTGGGCGAGGACGCCGTCGAAGCCGGTGTCGACGATCGCCCGGCAGATGGCGGGATAGTACAGCTCTTGCGAGTCGTCCAGCTCGTGGCGGCCGGGGTTGCCGCCGGTGTGGTAGTGGCCGAACGCGGTGTGGTGCCGCTCGATCGTGCGGATGATGTCCCCTTCCATGATCTGCATGTGGTAGATGTCGTAGAGCAACCGGAAGTGGTCGGACCCGACGCGGTTGACCAGCTCGACGCCCCAGTCGGAACGGTCGCACATGTAGTCCGGGTGGTCGACCTTGCTGTTGAGCAGCTCCATGTGGATCACCACGCCGGCCTTCTCGGCCTCGGGGACGATCTCCCGGAGCGCCTTGGCGCAGTGCTCCAGACCGGTGCGATCGTCCATCCCGTTGCGGTTGCCCGAAAAGGTGATGACGTTCCGCCAGCCCTCCTTCGCGGTGGCCTCGATCCCCTCGAGGATCGCCCCGAGGCACTCGTCGTGGTTGGCCGGGTCGTTCAGGCCCTTGGTCAGGCTGTGGGTCGAGGTCATCGTGCAGACCAGGCCGTGGCGCTTGACCGCCTCGAACTCCTCGCCGGGCCGGAGCAGGTCGATGCCGACCAGGCCCATCCGCTTCGCGGCGGCGGCAAGATCGTCGATCGGGATCCGGCCGTAGCACCAGCGGCAGGCCGACTGCCGGAGCCGGCCGTTCGTCACGGCGGTTCCCTTCGGCCCCTGCGCCGCCCGGGCGGGGCTGATGACGCCGGCCGCGGCGGCGGCGGCGGTCGATCGGAGCAGGTTCCTCCGGGTCATCGACCCGGGCATGTCCTCGGCGGGACGGCGCATGGCGGGCTCTCCCCTGGCGGTGGATCCGATGATCGCGACGGGACTGGATCGCCCCAGTATGGGGGGCGTCCTTCCCCTCCGCAACGGATTCCGGCCGAGGGGCCGGGGGCCATCCGCTCCCCGGCGACGCGATCACCGTCGTCGATGCGACCGGAGCAGGCCGGGAGATGTCGGCGGGCATCCCGGCCTGCTCGATCGGCTTTGACGGCGGGAGGGGATGCTCCCCGGCTCACCCCAGGGGCCGGGGGCCGGCCCACTCGTCGGCGGGAGGGGTCGTCAGCACGTCGAGGATCGTCGGCCGGCCGTTGCGGTTGGCGAAGGTGCCGTGGCACTCAACCACCTGGCGAGCATAGTCGGGATGCTCCCGCATCAGAAGCTGGTGCAGCCGGGGGAGCTGATGGTGCGGGATCGCCGGGAAGAGGTGGTGCGGCACGTGCATCCCCTGCCCGTAGACGAACACGGCCCAACGCGAGAACGGGTCGCAGAAGAACACGCGGGAGTTGGTGAGCGGGCCGGCGTCGGCGTTCGAGTGCTGATAGACATCACGCAAATACATGAAGTACATGAACGACGTCCCCATCGGCACGAACCACAGGAGCATCCCGTATCCCGCCGCCTTCCCTCCCGTCTCCGCGGTCAGCAGGCCGAGGGCGACGATCGCCGCGGTGAGGTACGCCAGCCGGGCGGCGGCGGCGGCCCTCGTCCCGTAGGGCTGCCGTAGCGGGGAGCGGTACAGCGCCCGGGCCGGCAGCATCGCCAGCACGGCCAGCGCCGCCCCCAGGCCGATCGCCCCGGCCGCCGGCAGCCACGCCGTCCGGCCGACGGCATGCAGGACCCAAAGCGCCGCCACCAGCCCGATCACGTAGGAGAGGCCGAGGGCCGTCCCCCGTCGAAGCGGAGCGCGGCCTTCCCCGCCTCCGGCGCGATCGACGTAGACGTTCTTGCCGATCCCCAGGATGGTCACGGCGACGTAGGCCCACTGGTATCGCAGGAACGCCAGCGGAGCCGACAGCGGCGCCAGGTAGATCGTCACCAGCAGCCGAGCCCGGGGCATCGGGAACTCCTCCGATCGCTTGCCGGGCCCGAGGTTCTGCAGGTCGGGATCCCGATCGGGGTCGTTGGTGTACTGGTGGTGCGCCAGGTGGAAGACCCGGTAGAAGTGGATGGTCGACAGCAGCGGGAAGAGGCAGAAGAGGTCGGCCGCCAGGTCGTTGACGCGCTTCTCTCGCAGCAGGGCGAAGTGCGACGCCTCGTGGGCGATCCCCGCCAGGCGGTGCTGCAGGGCGCCCACCAGCACGATCGCCGCGGCGATCACCGGCACGTTCCACCACCGGGACAGCCCCCACGCCTCCCGGGACTCGACGAACAACACGGCCCCGCCGATCACCGCCGCCAGGCAGGCGTACTCGCGGGCCAGGCAGGCCAGGCTTCTCGCGTTGTCGACCTGGCGCAACGCCTTGACCCGATCCCGCAGCCCCGGGGCGTTGAAGGTCGGTCGTCGGGACATCGAGGCCATCACCATCCATCCTCCAGGAGGGTTCGAGTCGACCGCGAGGCCGACCGCCCCGGCCGGCCTCCTCGGGCGATCCGTTCCAGTCTACCCCGCGGTTGCCTCGGCTGGGCCGTGGGCCGCGACCGGACTCCGGCCTGGGGGCTGCTTCGCCCCGATCGGGAACGCGACGGGCGGAATCGCCGCGATCGGCAGCGAATCCGGTGCCGATGGCCCGTCACCGGCCCTCCTCTTCCCGGATCTCCGGGGGAAGCGGCATTGACCTCCCCCGGTTCCTGGGGCATAAGGACGAGTCACGCCGCGCGAGGGATCGCGCCGAGGAGGCCGCACGCGCCGCCGAGCCGGGAGGCAAGGATGCTGACCCTGTCCCGCCCGCACCGTCAGGTGCTTGTTACCCTGGGGATCGTCGTCGCGACCATGGCGCCGACGGCGATGGTCGCCTTCACCGCCTGGCAGGTCAACCGGCCGGGCCACCGGCACGACGTCGAAGCCCAGCTCGGCCGCCAGCTCGGGTTGAAGGTCACGATCGACGGGGTCCGCTACCCCCGCCCCGGCGAGGTCGTCTACACCGGCGCCGCTCTCTGGCAGCGTGAGCCGCGCCGGGAGACGCACTATGTCGAGATCGGCCGGGCCGACTCGCTTCGGCTCTCCCGAGAGGGCCGCCGCCTTGTCCTCCGGGCCGAGGGGCTCGCCCTTGCCGCCGAGGGCCCAAGGCAGGCCATGGACCAGGTCGGCGAGCTGCTCAGCCGGGCCGCCTCGGACGCCGGCTGGGACCGAGTCGCCCTCTCGGCCGAGGGCTGCACCATCGCCCTCGGCGACGGCCTCTCCTATTCGTTGCGCGACCTGGCCTGCTCGCTCCGATTCGAGGCCGGCGCCCCGACCGTCGAGGCCAGCTACCGGCTCGAATCCGAGGGAGGTCCCCCCCCCCGCTGCGAGCTCGTCCTCGTCCGAGACCGCCGCGGCGACGAGCCGACCACAACCCTCACGCTCCGCACCGCCGGCGACGGCCTGCCGCTGCCGGCCCGAGTGCTCGACCCCTTCTTCTCCTCGGAGGAGTGGCTCGGCCCCGATGCCCGGGTCCTGGGGGCGCTGGTCCTGACCCGGGCCGGTGCCGGCGACTGGCGGGCGAGCTTCTCCGGGGAGCTGATCGACGTTGACCTCGGCACCCTCGTCAGCCGGCGCGTGTCCGGCCACCGGCTCGAGGGGAGGGCCCGCCTGGCGATCGAGTCGGCCGAGTGGGGCCCCCAGCCGGTCGGTCCGGGATCAGGCTGGCTGTCGGCCTCGGGGGAGCTGCGGGCCGGGCCGGGGGCCGTCAGCCCTGGCTTGCTCCGCGCCTTGCACTCGGAGATGCGTTTTCTCCTAGCCGAGCGGTTCCAGGTCCGAGCCGCCTCCGCCGGGGGCGAGGAAGACGCCGTTCCCTTCAAGGACCTCGGCTTCCGCTTCGCCATCGAGCCCGACGGCTCGGTTCTGCTGGCCGGCGCGCTCGGCGACGCCTACCAGCCCGGCACCGTCATGACCGAGCCCGACGGCCTGGAACCGATCGCCTATGCGCCGATCGACCAGGAGGCCGACCTGATCGGCCTGCGTCGCACCCTCGCCCCCTCCGACCCGGTGCTCGTGCCTGCCGACCCCTCGCTCAAGTTCCTCGACTACCTTCCCCAGGGCGGCGTTCCCCGCTCCGACCACCTCCGGGCCAACTGATGCCGGATCAGCCGGGGGAGATCCCCGAGGGATGGCCCCGGCTCCCCGCCTCCCCGCGGTCTCTGGCCGCGGGACGTCTCCCGCCTCCCGCGACCGGCCTCCGTCTTCCTCGCTCCGCCCCCGCTCCTTCGCTTCCAGGGCTTGGGACCCGATCCTCCCGGTTCAGCCGGACCGGATGTGCTCCCGGCCGATCGGATCGGAGACGACGATGGACCATCTCTCCAAGACGGACGGCGGCCTCTCCCCCGTTCCTCCGACCGCTCCGAATCGGAGGGTGGCCAGGGCGGTCGCGATCGCCGGGCTGGCGGCGGTGCTGGTTGTGGCGGCCTGGTTCCGGCTCAGCAGCCTGGGGGCGACGCCTCCCCCCGGCGCGGACGAGGCCTTCTACGGGCTTCAGGCCTGGCGGCTGGCCTTCGGCGGCTCCCCCCGGATGCACACCGTGACGGGGAACCTCATCGACCCGTTCCTCGTCCTGCCGCAAGCGCCGCTGTACTGGTTCGTCGAGCCGTCGGCCTGGGTGCCGAGGCTCCCGGTGGCGATCTCGGGCATCCTGGCCTCGGGGCTGGCCCTCCCGCTCCTGCGCCGGGTCCTCGACGGCCCGACCGCCCTGACCGCGGCGGTCCTGATCGCGACGATGCCGGTGGCGATCGTCTTCTCCCGGTTCGGCTGCGAATTCGGCCAGACGCCGCTGGCGGGAGTGATCGCCGCCTGCTGCGCGCTGCGAGGGCAAATCGGCTGGCTGGTCGTCAGCGTCGCCCTGGCGCTGCTCGTCCATCCGACGAACGTCTTCCTCGTGCCGATCCTCGGCCCGGTGGCGATCGTCCGGCTGGTCGATCGGGCCAGGAGCGACCCGGCGAAGGCCCGGCGGGCCTGGTGGTCGCTGGGGGCGATGGCCTCGGCGTCGGCAGCGGCGGCCGTCTGGCTGCTGACTCGAAGCGAGGTGCGGGTCATCCTCGAAGACCGATTCACCAGGATTGGGGAGATGGACTGGGGCCGGTTCCTCGACGGCTATCGCACCACGACGGCCCAGGGGCCGTGGCTGCCCATCGACCCGGGGGTCGAGTCCGCGGTCGTCGGGACGGCGGCGCTGGCGCTGCTGGTCGTCGGAACGTTCCGCCAGGCTCGGCGTCGGCAATGGGATCGGATCGCCCTGGCCTTGGGGCTGGGCCTGGGGATGACCGGCCTGCACCTGCTCGGCGGCCCGCAGGTGCTCCACACCGACTCCCGCTATGGCGCGGTCTTGATCTCCCCCTCGGCGATCGTCCTGGCCTGCTGGCTTCAGGCCCTCTTCCCCCGGGTCGCCCCCGGCGACCCCCGCCCGGGAGGGGCCTCTCGGATTGCTCTGACCGCCGCTCTCGGCGCGATGCTGCTGGTCGTGGTCGAACGGAACAGGTTCGAGCACTTCCGGCAGGTCGCCGGCGAGTCGATCTGGACCTTCCGGGCCGAGTCCGAGGACCCCTACCGCATGGTGCTCGACCGCATCCGGGCCGATCTGGCCCGGGAACTCGCCCAGGGGCTCCGCTCCCCCGGCGCCCCCCCTCGGCTGATCCTCGCCCAGGACTATTTCATCTCCGTGCCGCTGGAGTTCCTGCTCCAGGACGACCCCGCCCTGGAGGTCGTGGAACTCGTCTCGATCCCCCAACTCGGCGAATTCGTCGGCGGAGGAGACCCCATGTCCTCCCGGCTCCCCCGGATCGCCGAACGGCTGGCCGCTGGCGACTACGCGGTTCGGGGCGGTTCGGCCGCCGTGAAGGCCTCCCAGTTCCTCGAAGAGCTGATCGCAACCTCCTTCCCCCCCGATCGTGTCCGCCGCTGGGACATCCCCAATCACCCCGAACTGCGCATCTATCGCATCCGCCCGGAACCCAACTCGGCCCTCGCCCTCGGGGAGCCCGGGTCGGAGACGGTCGGACGCTGAAGACCCCTCTTCTGGCCCGCTGTGGACCAGATCGAGCCCTGGATGACCGTCCGGAAGAGGCGTTTCCCGAATCTTCCGCGCGGCGCAACTGAGATTCTCGAAACGTGTTCGGGGAATCCTGGCGCATCCGGGGCTCCCCGGGCCGGATTTTCCTGTCCCATCCCGGCCGGCTTCGGGCTTCCTGGGGTGGGGACCGCGGTAGTGCGACGGTCCCTTAGCATGATCGGTCGTGGGGCCTGTTGAGTGGGGGGCCCACAACCGGACGGCGAACCACCGACCTCGCCCGTGCCCGCTTCGGGCCGGGCGAGGTCGGGGAGGTTTCCTGATCGCTGGCGGTCTGATTGCCGCGGCGAGGAGGCCGACCGCGTGCGAGCTCGAAGGCTTCCGGCTTCCCCACTCACCGGCGCTGGCGACCCCGGCTCCCCCGAATCACTGGGAGGCCGGCCTTCGCATCCCGGCCAGGCTGTCCTGAGCCTCGACGAGGGGGGATCTCCAGAAGCGAACCGCCCCGTCGTGGCTGCACGAGACCAGGATGCGGCCGTCGGGGGAGAAGGCCAGGTCGTTGACCTGGCTCCCAAGCTCGTCGAGGCTCAGGACCTCCAGGCAGGCGACCGGGTCCCAGACGCGAACGGCCCGGGACTCGCCGGCGATGGCCAGGGCCCGGCTGTCGGGGCTGAAGGCGAGTGAGAGAATCCTGCCGTCGTCCACCCGGAGCGTGGACAGGATGGTCAGGGTTGTTCCATCCAGCAGAGTGACCGATCCCCCCTCGTCGGCCACCGCCAGCAGGAGGCCGTCGGGGCTGAAGGCGAGGCTGGTGTACGTATCTGATCGGGAGAGCACCACCCGGCCGACGCGAGTCGCCAGGTCCCACATCCAGACCTCGCCGCCGTTGTCGCAGCAGGCCAGCGACCGGCCGTCGGGGCTGAAGGCGACCTGCCTGACGGTCTCCGTCGGGCCGGAGAGCACATCCAGGGGGGAGCCGTCGGCGCCGTCCCAGAGCCGCACTGTCCGGTCGGAGCCGCTCGAGGCGAGCAGCCGGCCGTCGGGGCTGAAGGCGACGGTGCGGACGCGGTCGGTGTGCCCGATCAGTTCGGCGATCAGCGTGCCGGTCTCCGGCTCCCAGAGCCGCAGGTGCTCTCTCGCCTCCAGGCCAGCCGAGGCCAGCGCTCCGCCGTCGGGCCGGAAGGCCAGGGCCGAAACGGTGGCGGGGTGGGCCTTCCAGCCCAGGACGAGCCGGCCGGTCTGGACCTCCCAGAGCTTCAAGGTCTGCGGCTCGTCGGTGTCGTCCGACCCGGTGGCGAGGTAGCGGCCGTTGGGGCTGAAGGCGGCGGACCAGGCCTCATCGAGATGCCCGGCCGGCTCGGGGGGATCCTCCGGGGGATCCAGCCGCCAGCAATAGAGGGTCGGGCCGCCGGCGAGCACCACGTGGCGCCCGTCCGGAGCGAAGGCCAGGCTGCTCAGCGGCTGCGGCCGGCCGAGGTAGGTCGCCAGGATCTCGCCATCTCCGATCCGGCGGACGGTCGTCGCCTCCTGGTCTCCGGCCTTGCTCCAGACGTTCAGGGCGATCCGGTCCTCCTCGGGCGAGAAGGCCATCCGGGCCTTCCTCGTGTCGTCGGTCGCCGCCGAGAAGGTGTGCGGGCCCTCGCCGTCCCGGCCCAGCAGGGCGACCGTGCCGGCCCGGTCGATCAGGCCGGCCCACTTCCCCCTGGGGGAGAAACACGGGGGAGACAGCGGGTCGGCGATCGAGGTCCGGCCGAGCACGGCGCCCGACTCCGAGTCCCTCAGCTCGAAGAGGCCCCCCTCGTGGCAGACGGCGATCGAGCGGCCGTCCGGCGAGAGGGCCAGGCCAATCGGGACCGCCGGCGCGTCGGGCAGTTCCCGGACGACCTCGCCGGATCGGGGATCCACCAGCACGAGCCGGCCGGGGGAGGCGATCGCCAGCCAACGACCCCCGCAGGCCACCTGGCCTCCCGCCGGGATCCGGATCGTCGCCATCGGCGACGACCTCGGGGCCGAGGCCGGGGCCGCCAGGGACCAGACGAGCACGGTCGCCTCGCCCGCCTCGCCCACCCAGCTTCCCGCCAGGAGCCGATCGCCCGGGAAGCCGAACCAACGGGGAACGCCCTCGGCTTCCTCCGGCCGGAACTGGACGATCGTGCGACCGCTTCGAGCGTCCCAGACCGTCAGGCCGAGGCGGTGGTCGTCCCCCGAGCCGTCGGTCTCGAAGGCGGCCAGGAAGCGGCTGTCCGGGGAGAACTCGGGATAGGTCGCCCCCTCGACGACGCCGGTCAGGGTGAGGGGGGCCGCCGTGTTCCCCGCCGGGTGGAGCAGCAGCCGCTCGTCGAGGTCGACCGAGGCGATCGCCCCCGATCCCGGTGCCACGGCCAGTTGGATGACGCTCCGATGGTGCCCTCGGAGCGGGACCATTTCGGCCGCGGCCCGGCTCCTCAGGAAGCCTCTGGTGAAGTCGGGGCCGCTGGGAAGCGGCTTGAGGTCGTCGAGAATGTCCAGGGCCCGCTCGATCTCGCCGAGGCTCAGCGCCTGGTCGGCCTGCTTCAGCCGGGAGGCGTCGAGCCGGCGCTCGGCCAGCTCCGCCTGGCGCTCGGCCTCGGCCCGCTGCTCCCGCTCCCGGGAGGCGATGGCCTCCAGCTCCTCCCGGTGGGAGGCGAGCCAGGAATCCCGGGCCAGCAGGTAGCCGGCGGAGATCGCCCCAAGGATTCCCAGCAGGAGGATGACGCCGACTCGGGCCGGCCGACGCCGGGCCCATCGGCCCAGGCGCTCGCCGATCGGGATGGGCTGGGCCTGGATCGGGTCGCCGGCCAGCCATCGCCTCAGGTCGGCGGCCAGCGCCTCGGCCGAGGGGTAGCGACGGGAGGGATCCTTGTGCAGGCAGGTCAGGCAGATCGTCTCCAGTTCCCGGGGGATGCCCGGTCGCAGGGCCCGGGGCGGGACCGGCTGCTCGGAGAGGACCAGGGCGATCGTCTCCATCGGCGACTCCCCCCGCAGCGGGGGCCGCCCGGTGAGGATCTCGTAGAAGATCGCCCCCAGACCGTAGACGTCGGCCAGCGGGCCGATCTCCCGGCGACGGCCGGCGGCCTGCTCCGGGCTCATGTACGACGGGGAGCCCATCGGCACGCCGCTGCGCGACTCCTCGCCGGCATCCTCCAGCAGCTTCGCCAGGCCGAAGTCGGTCAGCCGGGGGACCGGTCGCGCCGGGCGGAGGTCGTCGCCGGGGGCGACCCCCTGCAACAGCACGTTGGAGGGCTTCAGGTCGCGGTGCAGCACCCCCCGGGTGTGGGCGTGGTGCACCGCGTCGGACATGATCGCCACCAGCGCCGCGGCGTCGGCCGGCGGGACCAGGGAGATCCGGGTGTGCAGCCAGGAGGAGAGGGTCGGGCCGTCGACGAAGGCCGCCGCCAGGTAGCAGAGCGGCCCGTCCTCCCCGGCCTCGAAGACGGGCACGATATTCGGATGCTCCAGCGCCCCGGCGGCCCGGGCCTCCCGGAGGAACCGCCGGCGCAGCTCAGGAAGGGCCAGCCCCTCGATGCGGGGCACCTTCAGCGCGACGAAGCGTCTCAGGACCGGGTCGAAGGCCCGGTAGACGATGCCGAAGCCGCCCCGGCCGCGCTCCTCCAGCACCTCGAACCGGCCGATCCGCCTCGGGCCGTCGCCAGGGCGGGGCCAGCTCCCCAAGGCCAGGCGAAGGCACTCCCGCAGCTCGAACAGGAACTCGGTCGAGTCTCCCTTGGGCCGGCTGGAACGCTCGGGGGCCTCGTTGCTGGAGAACGTCCGGGACTCGAAGGCGGCCAGCATCACCGCCAGCCGGTCCAGGTCCAGCGGCGGGGTGTCGTCCGGGATCGGAGCCGTCGGGATCGTCGAATCGGATCGCTGACGGGAATTCGCATCAGAGGGCGGGTCGAGATCAGTGTCGTCTCGGGTCATCGATCGGCCCCGTCGAGGGATCGCCGGCCGGGGTCGCTTGGCCCTCGGGATCGGCGGGGGGACCGCGGCTGGGCGCCACTTCCCTGCGGGGAGTCTGGCCGGGGTCGGAGAGAACGATCAAAAGGTTCCCGAATTGATCGTGCGGCGATTCAATCGTCCTCCAGGGGAATCAGGTCGTCGTCGGCGGGAGGGGAGAAGGGGGCGGGACCCGCGCCCGGGGAGGGGACGGCCTCGGGTCCTTCGAGCCGGAAGACAAGGGGGCCGATGGCGACCTCGTCGCCAGGCTCCAGCGCGGCTTCGTCGATAGTGAGGCCGTTGATCCGCACTCCCGTCCGGCTGCCGAGATCGCGGATCACCAGCCGGCCGGCGACCTGGGCGATACAGCAGTGGCGCCGGGAGACGCGCGGGTGGGGGAGATGAGCGTCACACTCCAGGTGGCGCCCAATCAGCAGAACGGGCCGCTCCAGCGGAATTGGCCGGATCACCCCCGGGATGAGGGGGACGAGTCGGACGGACATGGCTCATCGGACTCCGGGGTCTGCGCCTCGGCGTCCGGCTCTTCGGGGGCCGAGTCGCCGTCGTCTTGGGGCATCTGGACGATGACCTGGATGCGACAGCGTTCGGCCATCGCGGCCGGCAGCAACTCCCGGACGGCGGCCGCCAGCGGGTTCTCGGAAGAGGCGGCCGTGCTGGAGGTGGGGACCCGAGGGGGGGCGGCCACCCCGGGGTGGCTGGCCAGCGAGGCGTGGTCGGCCGGCATCGTCTCGGCCAGGGTCAGCTCCTCGGCGTGGCCCGCCTCGAGCCGAAACCGGATGTGGGCGATCGACAACTCGTCGCCGGCCCGGAGCTTGCCCATCTCGACCCGCTGCCCGTTGATCCGGATCCCATTGGTGCTGCCAAGGTCCCGGACGATGATGTCGCCGTTCTCCTTGTCCTGCATCATGCAACAATGGCGGCGGGAGACGCGGATCGAGTCGAGCCGCGCGTCACATTGAGGATGGCGCCCGACGATGATCATAGCCCGATCAATCGTGATGTCGGGCCCTTCATCGAGGGCTACGAGGCGAATGGGCATGGGACTTCGCCCCCGGCCGCCTAGATGGTCACAGACAAGGCCGGCGGCCCGGCAGGACTGGCCGCCTTCGCTCAGAGGCCGATTGATTGGCATTCTAGCCGTGCCCCCCAGCCGGATCCACCGAGAAAATCCAATTTCCCAAGTGGACGGCCTGCGGTGTCGAAGGGCCGGTGCCGGCGGCCGAGACGCATCGGGTCGCCATTTTATTCTGCATCGCCGGGACCGGACGTCAAGCGGGTGCTGGTGAATTCCCGGGCAACTCGCGTGCCGGATTCCGAGACGCCCCGGCACTCGGCCCCCCCCTCTGCTCGAGCCATCGCACCGCTTCGGCGAGCGATCCCCGCACCGGGCGCGGCGCGAGCCCCAGTTCACGCAGGCTCCTCGACGCATCGAAATGCATGGATCTGCGTGTCAGCCGCACCCCCGTGACCGTCGCCTGCGGGGCTCGGCCGCTGATGTGGTCCGACCAGAATTCGCTGAGATAGGCGGCCGCCAGGGCCACCCCGTACGGGACGCGCAGCCGGGGAGGGCGGCGGTCGCAGATCTCCCCCAGGATCTCCAGGATTCCCAGCAGCGAGAGGTTCTCCCCCCCCAGCAGGTATCGCCTCCCCGGCTGGCCGAGGCGCATCGTTCGGAGCAGGCCCTCGGCCGCGTCCCTCACGTCGATCAGGTTGAGCGTGCAGTCCATGACCGCCGGCAGCCGGCCGGCGCAGAAGTCCCAGATCAGCCGGGTCGGCGGCGAGCACCCCCGGTCCCCCGGCCCGACCGGCATCGTCGGGTTGGCGACCACCACCGGCGCCCCGGCCCGGGCCCGCTCCAGGGCCGCTCGCTCGGCCCGCAGCTTCGACAGGCAGTAGGGGCCGACCGCGTCCCGATCGGTCACCTCCACGTCCTCGGCGATCGGCCCAGCGGCCCGGGCCCGGGTCAGGATGCTCTCGGTGCTGCAGTGCAGGACCCGCTCGGCCCCGGCCTCCAGGGCGGCGTCGATCACGAGGACCGCCCCCCGATGGTTGACCGCGTCGAACTCCGAGCGGTCGAGCACCCAGAGGTTGGGGTTCGCCGCCAGGTGGTAGACCCTCCTCCCGCCGGCCACCGCTCGGCGGACGGCCTCGGGATCCCGGATGTCGGCGAAGACGACCTCCACCGAGCCCGGCAGGTGGGAGACGTCGGCCCCGGGCCGCTCGACGACCCGAACCCGCTCCCCCTCGGCGTCCAGCCGTTCGACCAGGTGGCTGCCGATGAACCCGGCTCCTCCGGTGACGATGGTCAGGTCTTCCATGATTCGGGGCTCCGGGCTGCTGGTCATCCTGGGAACTCGCCCACCCGGCGGCAGACGCCGGGCAGGACGTCGAGCCGGTCGATCCGGCCCCCCTCGCCGAGGTTCTTGGCCTCGATTCCGTCGGCGGTGATGCGGGGAGGCGAGGCGATTGAGGGCATCGGGGCTGCTCCAGGAGGCGATCGGCGGAGCCCGGCGGGGGGCGGAGACGATCCCGAGGGAGAGGAGGACGACCCTGGCATATCATCTCCTCGCCAAACGGGACAAGAGCGACTCGATGGCGTCGCTGGCGGCGGCGGGGCCGTCCTCGTCCCGGACGGCGGCTCCGACCTCGGCGGCTCGGGAGGAGATCTCGGGGTCGCCCAGCAGCCGGCGGAGGGCCTCGGCGGCCCGGCCCGCAGTGTATCGCGACCGGGAGAGCGTCTGGCCGATCCCGAGCCGTCGGACGCGGTCGGCGTTGTCGAACTGGTCGAAACCGAAGGGAACGACCAGCATCGGGCGGCCCGACCGCATCGCCTGGGCGGTCGTCCCGACTCCCCCCTGGTGGACGACGGCGGCGCAGCGGGGGAAGAGGCTCGAATACGGGGCGTAGCCAAACGCGGCGACCCCCTCGGGCAGCCGACTCGGCAGGGCGTTGGCCCCCCGGGGGCCCATCAGCAGGATCGCCCGGCAGCCAACGCGTCGGATCGCCTCCAGGCTCTCGTCGTAGAACCGGCCGGGGGACCAGACCGCCGACGAGCCCAGCGTGAAGGCCACCGGCGGCGGGCCGGCGTCGAGGAACCTCCCGATCTCCTCGGGCGTCACGTCCTCGGCCGAGTCCCGGTCGTGGAAGGCGAACCCGGTGACGGCGACGTTCGCCGGCCAGTCCGGCTGCGGCGGCCCGAGCAGCCGGGAGTACATCGCCAGCACGAGGTCGGGCGCGTGCTGCCCCTCGAGGACGGGGTTCTCGGCCGTCCTCGGCAGGCCCAGCTCCGCCCTCAGCCGATGCCAGGGACGCCCCCAGGGCTCAACCGCCCGTCGGGCGAGCCGGAACAGCAGCCGGTGGAACCTCGGCCCGAGCCGACGGAGCCTCGCCAGGGCCGGCAGGGCCGGCATCGTCGGCGGGTCGTGCGCCGACAGGAAGGAGAGCGGCGCCAGCACCGAAGACGCCCAGGGAATCCCCTCCCGCTCCGCCACCAGCCTCACAGTGAAGGTCAGCGGGTGCGAGACGAGCAGGTCCGCCCCCTCGGCCGCCGCCCGGGTGTCGGCGAACGACGCGCGGAGGGCGGGCATCATCAGCTCGGCGATCACGACCTTCGGGCCCCGCTTCGGGTCGAAGAGGCGGGCGATGAAGGCGTGCATCGTGCTCGGATCCGGAGCGTCGGGGCGGACGGCGGCGAAGTCGATCCCCTCCGATTCGACCTTCTCCCGCCAGTAGCCGCTGGTGGCGATCACCGGCCGGTGCCCGCGCCGCTTCAGCTCCCGGGCGACGGCGAGATACGGGTGGACGTCCCCCAGCGAGCCGAAGGTGGCCAGGAGAATGCGCTTCCCCGAGGGTCGGGGGGCGCCCTGGTCGGCGTCCTGGAGGCGATCGAGCTGGGGGCCGGTTCCGATGTTCATGGGGAGCGCTCGTCCTCCGGGGCCGTCGGCCAGAGCACGCGGTAGAGCTGGTGATCGGGGCCGATCGCCGTCGGCGGCGCCAGCACCCCGGCCGTCACGAGGCGGTCGAACAGGGCTCTCGTCACGACCGGCGAGAACCCGTACCCCCCCGGCTTGTTGTGCCGGGCGATCTCGACCCAGTCCACGTAGATGTGAGAAACCCCCAGCCGGTTCAGCTCGGCGGCGATCTCCGACGGGGATCTCCCGGAGACGACCTGCTCCAGCAGCTCCCGGTCGAAGACCGTGCTGTATCGGATCGGCCGGTTCATCGGGAAGACGGCCGCCTGGCCGACGATCAGGGGGACCGCCTCCGGAGGCAGGGCCTCGTCAAGCCGGGCCAGGGGAGGGTTGGCCGCCTCGGCAACCTCTCGGCGGAGCCGGGGCAGGTCGGCGAGCCAGTCGGTCGGCATGCAGAGGGGGGTGGTGAGGAACAGCAGGTTCGCGAGCGTCCCCGACGCCAGGACCGTCCCCAGCCAGACCGGCCAGGGAGGGCGCCGGGTCCAATCCGCCCCGATCCCCGCCAGCACTGCCGCCGCCGGCAGCAGGGGGAGCCAGAAGCGGTCGAGCCGGTGAGTCATCAGGAACCAGGTCGCGAACAGGTAGGCAACATAGGCCAGCAGCACCCCCGAGAACCGTCGAGAGCCCGGCCGAAGCAGCGCCAGCGGTACGAGCAGGGCGTAGAGCGGCGACTGCCAGTCCGACCTCCCGGCCACGTCGATCGCCGCCGAGGCCAGGGCCGCCGGGGAGGTCGGCCTCGGCCCGTGGGCGGCCCACCACTTGGCGTCGAGGTCGGCGTCCCAGTCGTTCCCGCCGAAGATCCCGAAGGCGAGCGGGTAGACCGGGTTCCCCGTGTCGACCACATTCCGGACCAGCCAGGGGCCGACCGCCACCGAGACTCCCGCCGCGAAGGCGAACGGGATCCGCCACGACCTCTCCCGGATCGCCGACGCCGCCGCCACCAGGCCGAACGGGACGACGGCCGACACCAACCCCGGGTACTTGCTGGCCATCGCTCCTCCCGCCAGCAGGCCGGCGAGGACCCAGAGGGCCAACCGCTTCCGGTCCTCTTCCGGGCCCGACCACGCCAGTCCCGAGACGACCACCAGCCCCGCATGGAAGGCGCAGAGCGGGCCCTCGACGAACGGGAAGGTCGCCAGGCGGGCGACCCAGGGCGTCGTCAGGTAGACCAGCCCCGCCACCCAGGCCGCTCGGCCCGATCCCCATCGCCAGGCCGCCGAGGCCACCAGCGCCGCCGAAACCGGAGCGAACGCGGCGATCAGGAGCTGTCCGACCAGGGCGCCGAGCCACCAGTCATCGAGCACGGTCATCCCCAGCAGGTGGAGCATCTCCACCGCCGAGGGCATGCTTGTGTACACATTGTGCGGCAGGAAGGCGATCCGGCCGAGCTGGTGGTACTCCTTCGGCCCCTGGAGGTGGTACTCGAGGGCGTCGAACTCGATCGTCGGCTGCATGGCCCCCAGGGCCATCAGCAGGAGGACCGGGGAGAGGATCAGGCCGAGGCCAAGGATCGGCCAGGGGGAACGCTTCTGGGAGTCCGGCCGTCGGGCCGCTGCCGATCTCCCGGCCCCGCTCCGCTGGGGAGCGGGACCGGCAGGATGGGAGCGGACGAGGTCTCGGGCTCGGGCAGCGGCGCCGGCGAGCAGGAGGGCGCCGAGCCAGAGTCTCGTGGGCCAGGGGGAGAGCAGACCGCACTTGCCGAGGCCGAGGGTCAGCGCGGCCAGCAGGGTGGATCCGGAGGCGAAGGCGATCGGCCACCGAGCGAGCGGCGGGAATCGGCCAGAGAGGCCAAGCGCCCGCAGGGTGAGGTCGCCCAGGGAGAGGGCGGCCCCTCCGATGAGGAGGGCGGCCAGGACGATCGGCAGCCGCTGGGCCAGGTGATCGACGTCGGAGAGGCTGGCGAGGACCCGGGCGAAGTGGTCGTCGGCCGTCAGCAGGAAGTCGGCGCGGCGGAGCCGGGGCAAGTCGGCCGCGTCCCCCCCGGAGGCGACGGCGTCCGCTCGCTGGGCCTCGATGCTCGGCAGCGGCTCGGCCAGCAGCCAGGCAAGGGCGAGAGCCTGGAGCGCGGCCACGAGCAGGATGGCCCCGGCCCCCGGCCCCCGGGAGGCCCCCCCCTGCCCCGCCTCCTGGCCCCTCCCGGTCAGAGCGTCGGCCCGATCGACCACGGGGCGAACTCCTCCTCGCCGACGCCGGCCTCCTCGCTCCGAGTGGGAGAGCCGCCGGCGACGGCCACGATCAGGTCGAACAGGCGGCGGCCGACCGACTCGACCGGCTCGCCGGCCAGGATCGTCCCGGCGTCGAGGTCCATGTCGTCCCGCATCCGATCATACATTGGCGTGTTCGTGGCGACCTTCACCGTCGGCGTCGGCTTCAGGCCGGAGACGCTCCCTCGGCCGGTGGTGAAGACCAGCACGTTGCAGCCGCCGGCGGCCAGGCCGGTCAGGCTCACCGGGTCGTAGCCGGGGGTGTCCATGAACAGGAAGCCGGGTTTGGTGATCGGCTCGGCGTACTGGAGCACGTCGACCAGGGCGGTCGAGCCTCCCTTGGCCACGGCGCCGAGGGACTTCTCGTAGATGGTCGTCAGCCCCCCCTCCTTGTTGCCGGGGGAGGGGTTGTTGTTGATCTCGGCGCCGAAGACGCCGGTGTACCATTCCCACCACTTGATTCGATCGACGAGCTTCCGGCCGACCTCCTCGCTGACGGCCCTCCGGGTGAGCAGGTGCTCGGCGCCGTAGATTTCCGGCGTCTCGGCGAGCACGGCGGAGCCGCCCTGGGCGACGATCAGGTCGGCGGCGACGCCGAGGGCCGGGTTGGCGGTCACGCCGGAGTTGCCGTCGGAGCCGCCGCACTCCAGGCCGACGACGAGCTTCGAGGCCGGCTGCTCGGTGCGCCTCCAGGAGTCGGCGGCGGGCAACAGGCGGTGGACGGCCTCGACGGCGGCCTCGACCGTGCGGGCGATCCCCCCTTCCTCCTGGATGTTCAGGACCCGGGGGCGGGAGGGCTCGTCGCGACGGCCGCTCTCCTTGACCCCCGCCAGGGTGACAAGCTGGCGGGACTCGACCAGGTGGCTGGCGAAGCCGACCTCGCAGCCGAGGCCAATGAGGACGTACCCGGCCACGTTCGGATGGTTGGCGAAGCCGGCCAGCACGCGCTGGAGCTGCTGGTGGTCGGGCCCCTCGAACTGGAGGCCGCAGCCCCCCTTGTGGGTGATGGCGAAGACGCCGTCGACGTTCGGATAGTCGCGTCGCCAGGAGCCGTCCCGGAAGCGATCGGCGACGTACTTGGAGACGCTGGCCGAGCAGTTGACCGTGCTGATGACGGCCAGGTAGTTCCGGGTCCCCACCCTGCCATCCGGGCGGAGGAAGCCGGGGAAGGTGCGGGGGCGGTCGATCGGAGGGGGAACCGGGCGCTCGGTGGCGAAGGCGTAGTCGCGCTCGAACAGGTCGGCCCGGACGTTGTGCACGTGCACCCAGGAGCCGGCGGGGATGTCCACCGAGGCGAAGCCGATGATCTGCCCGTACTTGAGGACCGGTCGGCCGGCGGGGATGTCGACCGCGGCGACCTTGTGCCCGGGCCGGATCGGATCGATCGCCGAGACGGTCAGGCCGCCGAGGTCCAGGGCCGTCCCCGGGGCGATCCCCCGGCTCGCGACGGCCACGTTGTCGTCCTTCCGCAACCGGATCGCCGCCGGTGCCCGATCGCCGATCGCCGTCGCCATGCCGAAGCCTCGCTTCCCGCCGGAAGCCTCCCCGGGTCCCGCCGGATCGGCCCTCGATCCGGGCTCCAGTTTATCGCCCTCCCCCCGGCTCCGCGAGGGAGGGGAGGAGCCGAGCGGCTCGGAGAGCCTCCCGGACGGGAGGGCCGCCGGCCGGGCCCTCGCCTCGCGGCCGCCGAGACCTTCCGGACGCCGGAGGGGCCTCTCGATCGGGGCCGAGGCCGTCTGGAACGCGGCCGGTGCGCTGGGGATGATCGGCGCAAGGAGTTTTGGCATCAAGAATTCCGGCGTGCGATTGGCTTCGTTCCGCGCCGGTTGCCGGCCGTACCGCCGGGCCGATCTCGGGCTCGGCCGGCCCCCCATCGCGGTCGAGGCGGGGGTCCAGGGCCGGGGCCGGCCGGCTCTCCCGACCCGGAGGCGGATCGGGGCCGGATCGCCGCCGGCGCGTCTCGGATGATCGTCGGATCCTTTTGCAGTCAAACCCCTTCGGGATCGAATTGGCTTCGTTCCGCGCAATGGGGGGCGACGCTCCCGGACGACCGATCGGGGACCGACCGGGTCCGGTGGCACCGGGGCCGGCCTGGCGTCGAGCACCGGCCCGGATGGGGAGGGAACGGTGATCGGTGCGCGATCGGTGCGCTGAGGTGGTTCGACGGAACTGGTTTCTCTTCCAGTGATTTCGGCGAGACAATGGCTTCGTTCCGCGCCGAGTGCGCTCGAGGAGCGTCCGTCCGGGGGGATGCCGAGGAGCGACCGGACGACTGGCCGAGCCGGCCGGAGGGGAGAGCGCTCGGGGGAGATCGGCGGTCGGTTCGGGAAAGATCGCACCGGTCGGGCTCCGAGTCGGGAGGGACGGAGGGGCTGGACGATGGGCCCCGACTGCTGGGAATCATCGGGATCGGGACCGGGACGACCCACACCGACTGGGAGGGGAGGACGGTGTCTCCAGGGAGCGGCCCCGCGATGCCAGGACGGGCGGGGTTGCTCGGGCGGGGAGGTCGGGGTCCGGGCGCGTGGATTGACGGGGGGCGAGGAGTGTCTTGGATCCGGGGTCGCGAACGGAACCATTGGGGGGGACGTCGGAGGGGATTGGGAGGCCGGCTGCGCGCCGGATCGGGCCGGCAGAGCGGTTCGGACGGGACAGGCAGGCCGCCGGAATCGCGGACGAATCACTCCGGCTTGATGGGATCGGACGCTTGACAGGGCGTCCGGGGTCGACTATCCTCCGCATGAGTAAGCCACTCATGACGAGGTGGCGACTGATCGGCTGAGAGAGCCCCGCCATGCGATCTCGTATCGCATGATGGGGCTTTTTTTGTTGTCCGCCGATGCGTACAACCGAGGGCGAACCCGGTTGGCACGCCGTCCTCCCGAGCGGGACACATCGACGGCGGGGCTCTCCCCCCCGTCCCGGCCGATCGGCGGATTGGATCGGCCCGTTCTGGGCCGATGCGATGCGCACGGGGCCGATCCGAACGGAACTGATCTGATCCGAGCCCAGCGACCGCGCTTGACCCTGAGAGCCGGAGAGTCCACGGCGATGGCGGCTGCATTCGCGTTCCCGGAACTGACCGCCGAGGAGGCGGCCGAACTGATCCCCCACGGGGGGATGCTCGCCGTCGGCGGCTTCACGCCGGCGGGGGCTCCCAAGGCGGTGCCCCGGGCGCTGGCCCGTCGGGCTCGCCGGCTGCACGAGGCGGGCTCGCCGTTCCAGGTGCGGCTGATCAGCGGCGCGTCGACCGGGGAGGCGTGCGACGACGAGCTGGGCGAGGCCGAGGCGGTGAGCTGGCGGGCGCCGTACCTGACCTCGTCGCCGATGCGGAGGCTGGCGAACGCGGGGAAGCTCGACTTCGTCGACATGCACCTGTCGCACGTCGCGCAGATGGTGCTCGAAGGGTTCCTCGGGCCGGTGGACGTGGCGGTGGTGGAGGCGACGGAGGTCACTCCCGACGGCAAGGTGTACCTGACGACGGGGATCGGCAACGCGCCGACGTTCCTGCGGTGCGCCGAGAAGGTGGTCATCGAGCTGAACGCCCGGCACGACCCCCGGCTCCGGGAGATGGCCGACATCCTGGTGCTGCCGCCGCCGCCGAACCGCAAGCCAATTCCGATCAACGACCCGCTGGACAAGGTGGGCACGCCTCACGCGCTGGTCGACCCGAAGAAGGTGGTCGGCGTGGTCCGCACCGACGAGCCGGACGGCGGCCGGGGGTTCGCGCCTCCGGACGAGACGAGCCGTCGGATCGCTCGGCATGTCGCGCGGTTTCTGCTCGACGAGATGGCGGCGGGGAGGATCCCCAGCGGGTTCCTGCCGTTGCAGAGCGGGGTGGGGAACGTCTGCAACGCGGTGATCGCCGGCCTGGCGGAGAGCCCCGACTTCCCGAAGTTCAAGGTGTACACGGAAGTCTTGCAGGACGCGATGCTCGATCTGATCGCCGCCGGGGGGGTGACGGGGGCGAGCACCTGCTCCCTGACGCTGTCGGACGAGAAGCTCTCGTGGCTGTACGAGCACTTCGACGCGTTCGCCGATCGGATCGTGCTGCGGCCTCAGGAGATCTCAAACAACCCGGGGATCGCCCGTCGGCTGGGGGTGATCGCCACGAACACGGCGATCGAGGTGGACATCTACGGCCACGCCAACTCCACCCACTTCTTCGGCACCCAGGTGATGAACGGCCTGGGAGGCAGCGGCGACTTCGAGCGGAACGCCTACCTGTCGATCTTCATGTGCCCGTCGGTCGCCAAGGGGGGCCGGATCTCGACCGTGGTGCCGATGTGCTCTCATGTTGACCACAGCGAGCACTCGGTGCAGGTGATCGTCACCGAGCAGGGGCTGGCCGACCTGAGGGGGCTGGCCCCGGTGCCGAGGGCGAAAACGATCATCGAGAGGTGTGCGCACCCGGCGTACCGGGACTACCTGATGCATTACCTCGAGTCGAGCCCGCCAGGGCACCTCCGCCACGACCTGAGGCGCTGTTTCGAGCTGCACTCGAACTTCCTCGAGGGGGGAGCGATGCTACCCGACCTCGACCTTTCCCAGTTCGGCTCGCGTTGACCGGTTCCCGAGCAGGGCCCGAAGGGGATCGTTCCCGATGATCGCCAAGGATCTGGACATCGCCGCCGACTTCCCGCCCGCGACCTTCGAGCAATGGCGGAAGAACGCCGAGGCGGAGCTGAAGGGGGCGCCGTTCGAGAAGAAGCTCGTCGGCCACACCTTCGAGGGAATCGACATCCAGCCGCTCTACACGAGCGACCACTGGCCCTCGGCCGGGGATCCCTCGGGGTTCCCCGGTTTCTCCCCGCGGACCCGGGGGGATCGCGTGCTGGGGAACGTCTGCTCCGGCTGGGACATCCGCCAGGAGCACCTGCACCCGGACCCGATCGAGGCCAATCACGCCATCCTGGAGGATCTGGAGCACGGCGTGACCTCGATCCAGCTCCGCCTGGATGCCGCCGCCTGCGCCGGCCTGGACGCCGACGACCGCTCGGCGGTCGGCCTGGCGGGCCAGGACGGGGTGATGGCGTACTCGCTGGGGGACCTGGACCGGGTGCTCGACCGGGTTCGGCTGGAGATCGCGCCGGTGTCGATCGACGGCGGCGGCTCGTTCCTGCCGACGGCGGCGCTGCTGGCCGGGCTGCTGGAGGCCAGGGGAATCGAGCCGTCGCTCGTCCGCTGCGCCTTCAACGCCGACCCGATCGGCGCCCTGATGCGGGAGGGCCGCCTGGGCGTGCCGATCGACTCGGCGATGGCGGAGCTGGCCGACCTGGCGGCCTGGACCGCCTCTCGGTACCCGGAGGCGACCTCGGTGGAGGTCGGCACGGGGCCGTACCACCACGCCGGGGCGACCAGCACGCAGGATCTGGCGTTCGCCGTGGCCACCGGGCTGGAATACTTGCGGGCGATGACCGCCGCCGGCCTGGACGTGAACACGGCGGCCCGGCAGATCGCCTTCGGCGTGAGCCTGGGCACGCAATTCTTCCGGGCGATCGCCAAGCTGAGGGCGCTTCGGCTGATGTGGTCGAAGGTCGTCTCGGAATGCGGCGGAGACCCGGATTCGGGAAGGACGATGCGCCTGCGGGCCCGGACGAGCCGTCGGGTGCTGACGAGCGTCGACCCGTGGGTGAACCTGCTGCGGAACACCGTCTGCTGCTTCGCCGGCGCCGTGGGGGGGGCCGATTCGATCACGACGGCACCCATGGACGCCGCCATCGGTCTGAGCGACCACTTCTCCCGGCGCCTGGCGAGGAACACGCAGATCATCCTCCAGGAGGAATCGTACCTGAACCGGGTGATCGACCCGGCGGGAGGCTCCTGGTTCATCGAGAGCCTGACGGATCGGCTGGCCGAGGAGGCGTGGCGGATCGTGCGGGAGGTCGAGGCCCAAGGCGGGATGATCGCGGCCGCGGTTGGCGGCTGGGTTGGCGAGCGGATCGCGCAGGTCGAAGAGGAGAGAGAGAAGCAGATCGCGACTCGGAAGCTGGTCGTGACGGGAGTGAGCGAGCACCCTGACGTGCGCGAGGAGCGGCTGGTGCGTCCGAAGCCGGATCTCGCCCGGCTTCGGGCCGAGGCCTCGGCCCGGCTGGTCGCCTGGCGACGGGACCACAAGGGGAAAGACGCCCTGCGGTCGCTGGCCGAGTCGGCGCGCAACCCAGGCCGAGCCCCCGGCTCGCTGACCGGGATCGCGGTGCGGGCGGCCCGGGAGGGAGCGACGATCGGGCAGATGGCCAAGGCGCTGGCCGAAGCGGCGGCGGGCCGGCCGCCGGCCCAGGCGACCGCGCTGGCGGTCCACCCCTACGCCGCCGCGTTCGAGGAGCTGCGCGCGGCCGCCGACCTCCTCGCCGAGAAGACGGGGAGGAGGCCGAAAGTCTTCCTCGCGAACCTGGGCTCGCCGGCCGAGTTCATCGCGCGATCGACCTACGCCCTGAACTTCTT
Organism: Tautonia sociabilis; assembly: GCF_003977685.1. Taxonomy (GTDB): domain Bacteria; phylum Planctomycetota; class Planctomycetia; order Isosphaerales; family Isosphaeraceae; genus Tautonia; species Tautonia sociabilis. The sequence continues at coordinate 58,911 of NZ_RYZH01000023.1, forward strand.
CGAGGCCGGCGGATTCGAGGAGGTAAACAACGACGGCTTCGCCGATCCGGAGGCGGTCGCCCGCGCCTTCGCCAGCAGCGGAGCCGCCATCGCCGTGCTCTGCTCGAGCGACGCGATGTACGAGCGGATGGCCGAGCCCTCGGCCCGAGCCCTGAAGGCCGCCGGCGCCCGGACGGTGGTGCTGGCGGGCAACCCCGGGGCGAACGAGGCGAGATATCGCGCGGCGGGAGTGGATCGATTCATCTTCATTCGGTGCGACGTCCTGGGGACGCTCCGGGACCTGCTGCGCGAGGAAGGGGCCCTGCGATGAGCGCGATCCCAAACTTCAAGGACGTGGGCTGGAACGGCGGCCCGAGGCCCTCGGCCGACCTGGGCCGCTGGCGGGCCGCCGCCGAGGCCGAGGCGGGGCGCCCTGCCGATCAGCTTGCCCGGCTGACGCCGGAGCGCATCCCCATCCGACCGCTCTACTCGGCCGCCGACCTCGACGGCCTGGCCCACCTCCAGACGATGCCGGGGATGCCGCCGTTTCTGCGCGGGCCGTACACGACGATGTACGTCGGCCGGCCCTGGACCGTCCGCCAGTACGCGGGGTTCTCGACCGCCGAGGAGTCGAACGCCTTCTACCGCCGCAACCTCGCGGCGGGGCAGAAGGGGCTCTCGGTGGCGTTCGACCTGCCGACGCACCGGGGGTACGACTCGGACAACCCCCGGGTGGTCGCCGACGTGGGGATGGCCGGGGTGGCGATCGACAGCATCCTGGACATGCGGATCCTCTTCGACGGGATCCCCCTGGGGGAGATCAGCGTCTCGATGACGATGAACGGGGCCGTCCTCCCGGTGATGGCGCTGTACATCGTGGCGGCGGAGGAACAAGGGGTCGAGCAGGAACGGCTCTCGGGGACGATCCAGAACGACATCCTCAAGGAGTTCATGGTCCGAAATACGTACATTTACCCTCCCGAGCCGAGCATGCGGGTGATCTCGGACATCATCCGCTACACGGCGGCGTACATGCCGAAGTTCAACAGCATCAGCATCAGCGGCTACCACATGCAGGAGGCCGGGGCGACGGCCGACCTGGAGCTGGGGTACACGATCGCCGACGGACTGGAGTACCTGCGCTGCGGCATCCGGGCGGGCCTGAACATCGACGACTTCGCCCCCCGCCTGTCGTTCTTCTGGGCCGTCGGCAAGGATCTCTTCATGGAGATCGCCAAGCTTCGGGCGGCCCGGCTGCTCTGGGCGAAGGTGGTCAAGGGATTCGCCCCGAAGAACCCCAAGAGCATGTCGCTGCGGACGCACACCCAGACGAGCGGCTGGAGCCTAACGGCACAAGATGTGTACAACAACGTGATCCGAACGTGCATCGAGGCGATGGGAGCCACGCAGGGGCACACGCAAAGCCTGCACACGAACTCCCTGGACGAGGCGCTGGCCTTGCCGACGGACTTCTCGGCCCGGATCGCCCGGAACACGCAACTCTTCCTTCAGGAGGAGACGGACACCGACCTGGTGATCGACCCGTGGGGAGGCAGCTACTTCATCGAGCGGCTGACGCACGAGCTGGCCCACCAGGCGTGGGCGCACCTGTACGAGGTGGAGCAGCTCGGCGGGATGGCCAAGGCGCTGGAGGCGGGCATCCCGAAGCGTCGGATCGAGGAGGCGGCGGCCCGGACGCAGGCGGACATCGACTCGGGCGTGCAGACGATCGTGGGCGTGAACAAGTATGTGCTCGAGCGTGAGGAACCGGTCAAGGTTCTGAAGGTGGACAACCGAGCCGTCCGGGAGGCGCAGGTCCGTCGCCTGGCCGAGCTGCGGGCCAGTCGTGACCAGGCGGCGGTCGATTCGGCACTGGAGGCGCTCACCGAGGCGGCCCGGACGGGAGAGGGGAACCTGCTGGAGCTGGCGATCGACGCGGCTCGGAAACGGGCGACGGTGGGGGAGATCAGCTTGGCCCTGGAGAAGGTGTATGGCCGGCATCGAGCGGAGCTGGTGGAGGTGACCGGGGTGTATGCCCGGCAGTTCGGCCAGGGCAAGGAGGCGATCGCCGCGGTCCAGCGCCGGGTCGAGCGGTTCCTGGAGCGGGAGGGTCGTCGCCCTCGGATCCTGATCGCCAAGCTCGGGCAGGACGGGCACGACCGAGGCCAGCAGGTCGTGGCGTCGGCGTTCGCCGATTTCGGGTTCGACGTGGACGTGGGCTCGCTCTTCCAAACACCGGAGGAGGCGGCTCGGGAGGCGATCGACAATGATGTGCACGTGGTCGGGGTCAGCTCGCTGGCCGCGGGACACTTGACGCTGGTGCCGGCGATCCGCAAGGCGCTGGACGACCAGGGAAGGGGAGACATCCTCGTGGTGGTCGGCGGTGTGATCCCGCCGCAGGACTACGACGAGCTGTACCGGTCGGGGGCCGTCGCCGTGTTCGGGCCGGGGACGGTGATCACCGACGCCGCGCTGAAGCTGCTGGACCTGCTCGACCCCGAGGGGGGCGAAGAGCCGGCGGGCGCCGCCTGAGGGAACCATGCCGAACCGACCCGGATCGCCGACCCCGCCGCCTCCCCGCCGCCGGCTTGGTGTGGAGCAATACGTCGAAGGAGTGCTTGCCCGAGATCGGGGTGTGCTCGCCCGGGTGATCACCCTGATCGAGTCGCGCCGGCCCGACGACCGGGAGACGGCCCGCCGGGTGCTCGACGCGCTGGTGCCGCACTCGGGCCGGTCGATTCGGCTGGGAATCACCGGGGTGCCTGGGGCGGGCAAGAGCACGCTGATCGAGGCGATGGGGATGAACCTGCTGGACGCCGGGCGTCGGGTGGCGGTGCTGGCGATCGACCCCTCCAGCCGGCTGACCGGCGGCAGCATCCTCGGGGACAAGACCCGGATGCCCCGACTGAGCACTCGGGACGACGCCTACATCCGCCCCTCGCCCACCGGGTCGACCCTCGGCGGCGTGGCCGGCCACACGAGGGAGGCGATGATCGCCTGTGAGGCCGCGGGGTTCGACGTGGTGATCGTGGAGACGGTGGGTGTGGGGCAGTCGGAGACAACGGTGGCGGACATGGTCGACACGTTTCTCGCCGTGCTCATCGCGGGGGCGGGGGACGAGCTGCAGGGCATCAAGCGGGGGCTGGTCGAGATGGTCGACCTGCTGGCGATCAACAAGGCCGACGGCGAGAACCGTCGCCCGGTTGAACGCGCCGTCGCCCAGTACCGCAACGCGATCCGGCTGTTGCACCCGCCGGAGAGTCCCTGGATCCCTCCCGTGCTGCCGTGCAGCGCTCGGGAGGGCTCGGGCCTGGACGCCCTCTGGGAGCAGGTGCTGGCGCACCGGCAGGCGCTGGAGCGGGCGGGGCTGCTGTCGGAGAAGCGGCGGTCGCAGGCGGTCCGGTGGATGTGGGATCTGGTGGACGATTCCGTGCGTCGGATGCTCCGGGAGGGCCCCGGGCTTCGGGACCTGGCGGAGGGCCTGGAGGCCCGGGTTCGGGACGGCGAGCTGACGGCCTCGACGGCGGCCGACCGGCTCCTCTCCGCCCTGGGCCTGTCGGCCGACCGCTCCGCCGTGCCGGCCTTCCCGCCGTCGTGACCGTCCCCAGTCGTTTCGAAGCATCGACAAAATCCGTTTTCTGGATGATTCTTCTCGTTTCTTTTTTCCGCCGGAGCACGATCTCATGGCACGCACGGTCGAGGTCACGGAACTGGCCCTCCGGGATGCCCACCAGAGCCTCCTGGCGACCCGGATGGCGCTGGAGGACATGGTCCCGGCCTGCGAGGACATCGACCAGGCCGGCTACTGGAGTGTCGAGTGCTGGGGAGGGGCGACGTACGACGCCTGCATCCGGTTCCTCAACGAAGATCCGTGGGAGCGGCTGCGGACCTTCCGCGCGCTGATGCCGAACACTCGGTTGCAGATGCTCCTGCGCGGGCAGAACCTGCTCGGATACCGGCACTACGAGGACTCGGTGGTCGACCGCTTCGTGGACAAGGCGGCCGAGAACGGCATGGACGTCTTCCGCGTCTTCGACGCGCTGAACGACATCCGCAACCTGCGTCGGGCGCTGGAGGCGGTCAAGCGGACGGGGAAGCACGCCGAGGGGACGATCTGCTACACGATCTCGCCCCTGCACACCGTCGACACGTTCGTCGAGATGGCGAAGCGGTTGCAGGACCTGGGCTGCCACTCGATCTGCATCAAGGACATGGCGGCGCTGCTCCGCCCGCAGCCGGCGTTCGAGATCGTCAAGGGGATCAAGCAGACGTGCGGCGAGGAAACCCTGGTGCACGTGCATGTGCATTCGACGACGGGAGTGACGCTGGTCAGCCTGATGAAGGCGATCGAGGCGGGGGCGGATCTCGTCGACACGTCGATCTCGTCGTTGAGCCTGGGGCCGGGGCACAACCCGACCGAGGCGCTGGTGGAGATGCTGGAGGGGACCGGCTTCGAGACCCGGCTCGACAAAAGCCGCCTGCTGAAGATCAAGGACCACTTCGCTCGGATCCGGCCGAGGTACGCGGAGTTCGAGTCGAAGTTCGTGGGGGTCGAGACGGAGATCTTCGACAGCCAGATCCCCGGCGGGATGATCTCGAACATGGAGAGCCAGCTCAAGCAGCAAGGGGCCGGCGATCGGGTGAAGGAGGTGCTGGCCGAGGTGCCGAAGGTGCGGCAGGTGGCCGGGTACCCGCCGCTGGTGACGCCCTCGAGCCAGATCGTGGGGACGCAGGCGGTCTTCAACGTGCTGATGGGCCCGTACAAGGTGCTCACGGGAGAGTTCGCCGACCTGATGCTCGGCTACTACGGCGAGACGATCGGCCCGCGCGATCCCGAGGTGACTCGCCTCGCCGCCGAGCACAACAAGAAGCCGCCGATCACGGACCGGCCGGCCGACCACCTGACTCCGGAGTGGGACGACCTGGTGGCGAAGGCCGCCGCGCTGGACGGGTGCAATGGGTCGGATGAAGATGTGCTGACCTACGCCATGTTCCCGCAGGTGGCGCCCAAGTTCTTCGCGAAGCGGTCGGAGGGGCCGAAGAACCTGGGCAAGGACCCGGTGACGGCCGCGGCCGCCGCCGCGGCGGCCAACCCGGCCGTGAAGGCCATCGACAGCCGAGGGCCCGTCACCAGCCCCATCACCTATACGGTCCGGATCGGCGACACGTCGCGCACGGTGACCGTCGAACCCGCGTGATCCGATCGAGAAAGGACAGGCGACGCGATGAGCGCCGACGCGAATGCGAAGAAGAAGTCGATGGACGATCTGGTCGCCGAGCTGCGCCAGAAGAAAGAGCACCTGCGCCAGGGAGGCGGCCCCGACCGCCTCGCCAAGCAGAAGGAGCAGGGGAAGCTCACCGCCCGGGAGCGGATCGACACGCTCCTCGACCCCGGCACGTTCGAGGAGTTCGGTCTGTTCGCCCAGCACCGGCAGGTTCACTTCGGCATGGCCGGCAAGGAGGTGCCGGCCGATGGCGTCGTCACCGGCGCCGGCTCGATCGACGGCCGACTGGTGCACCTGGCGAGCCAGGACTTCACGGTACTCGGCGGCTCGGCGGGGGAGATTCACTCGCACAAGGTCGCCGACGTGATGGAGATGGCCCTGCGGACGGGCACGCCGTTCATCTTCATCAACGACTCGGGGGGGGCCCGGGTGCAAGAGGGGATCGACTCGCTGTCCGGGTACGGTCGGGTCTTCTACACAAATGTGGAACTGTCGGGGGCGGTGCCGCAGATCTCGCTGATCTGCGGGCCGTGCGCCGGAGGGGCGGCGTACTCGCCGGCCCTGACGGACTTCATCATCCAGACGAAGCGGTCGCAGATGTTCATCACCGGCCCTCAGGTCATCCGGCAGGTGACCGGAGAGCAGATCACGGCCGAGGCGCTCGGCGGGGCCGAGGCGCACATGGGGCTCTCGGGCGTGAATCACTTCGTCGCCGAGAATGACGAGGAGGCGCTCTACCTCTGCCGCCGCCTGCTCAGCTTCCTGCCGGCGAACAACCTGGAGGACCCTCCCCGAGTCCCGTTCGACAACAACGTCGACCCGAATCCCGAGCTGGGGAAGATCGTCCCGGTCGAGCCGAAGCAGGGATACGACATCCGGGACGTGATCGGCGGCATCGTCGACCAGGGGGACTTCCTGGAGGTGCAGCAGGGGTACGCCCGGAACATCGTGGTCGGCTTCGCCCGGATCCTGGGACGGTCGGTGGGGATCATCGCGAACCAGCCGAGCGTGCTCTCGGGAGTGCTGGACGTGAACGCCTCGACGAAGGCGAGCCGGTTCATCCGGTTCTGCAACGCCTTCAACATCTCGCTCGTCACCTTCGTGGACGTGCCGGGGTTCCTGCCCGGCGTGGCGCAGGAGCACGGGGGGATCATCCGCCACGGGGCGAAGATGCTCTTCGCCTACTCGGCGGCCACGGTGCCGAAGATCCAGGTGATCCTCCGCAAGTCCTACGGCGGGGCGCACCTGGCGATGTGCTCGAAGGACCTGGGCGCCGACCGCGTCTTCGCCTGGCCGACGGCCGAGGTCGCCGTGATGGGGGCCGAAGGCGCCGTCGAGATCGTCTTCCGCAAGGAGATGGAGGCGGCCCAGGACAAGGCGGCGAAGCGGGCAGAGCTGATCGACCAGTACCGATCGACGTTCTCCACGCCGTATGTCGCCGCCGGCCGGAGACTGGTGGACGACATCATCGAGCCGGCCGACACGAGGAGGCACCTGGCCCAGGCGCTGGAGTACCTCCAGGCCAAGCGAGAGGTCCGGCCGCCGAAGAAGCACGGGCTGATCCCGCTCTGATCCTCGCGGTCGTTCTCCCCGAACCGTCTGGCCCCCGACCTGAGCGGAGGAAACGCCCCCATGCCCCCCGAGTCGAACGACCTGGCCCGACTGGCCGAGGCGGTCGAGGCACTGCGCCGAGAGGTCGCGCGGCTGTCCGATCGTGTGGCCGCGATCGAATCGGCCTCCTCCGGCGCCTCCCCGGATCCGGTGAGCCAGGAGCTGGTTTACGTGATCTCGGCCGCGGTGGCGGCCTTCCTGGGTAAGCGGGCTCACGTGAGGCAGATCCGCCTGCTCGGCTCGGCCGCCTGGGCGCAGCAGGGCCGGGTGACGGTGCAGGCGTCCCACCGGCTGGGAGGGCCGCACGGAGCCTAGCGGACGGTCGATGCCGAAGACCGATGCCGGAGGACGGGGGGGAGAAGGGCGACCCCGGGCCCTTCCCGCCCGACCCGATCCCTCCCCCCGACCAGCGGCCAAATCGAACCGAACCGGGCGGGCGAGGCCCTCGAGGAGCGAGCGTTGAAACTCAAGATCACCGTCGATGGCAAGGTGTACGAGGTCGATGTCGAGGTCGCCGAGCCGGAGCCGTACCGGCCGGCGTATGTGCCCGCCTCGGGCCACGCGCGGCTGCCGGCCGCCCCCTCGGCGGCGGCGGCGGCCTCGCCGCCGGCCTCCCCGACGCCGGCATCCGAGCCGGTCGCCGACGAGGGGAAGGTCTGCCGGAGCCCGCTGACCGGCGTCGTCTCCCGGGTCGAGGTGACGCCGGGCCAGGCGATCCAGGTCAACGACGTCCTCATCGTCCTGGAGGCGATGAAGATGGAAACCGTCATCACCGCCCCGGTGGCCGGCACCGTGGCCAAGGTCAACGCGAGCGTCGGCGACGGCGTTCAGCAGGGGCAGGTCCTCGTCGAATTCGAGTGACGGCGGCCCGCCCCGTGATGTTCGCCCCTCGCGTTCCCGACCGCTCCACCGCTCGATCGTTCCTGGGAGGCTCGACCATGACCCCAGTCAAGGCGCTCAATCATATCGGCATCGCCGTGCGGTCCATCGAAGACCACCGACCGTACTACGAGGAAACCCTCGGCGCCGAGTTCGAGGGGATCGAGGAGGTGGCCGACCAGAAGGTCCGCGTCGGCTTCTTCCGCATCGGCGACGTGCGCTTCGAGCTGCTGGAGCCGATCGACGAGTCGAGCACCATCGCCGGCTTCCTCGACAAGCGGGGGGAGGGGATGCACCACGTCGCCTTCACGGTCGAGGGGATCGAGGACCGCATCGCCGAGTGGAAGGCGGGGGGCCTCCGCATGATCGACGAGGCTCCCCGCAAGGGAGCGCACCACATGCGGATCGCCTTCGCGCACCCGAAGAGCACGCACGGCGTGCTCACCGAGCTGTGCGAGCCGGCCGGCGAGGAGTGACCCGACCCGGCCGGGGATCGGGGAGGCCGGCCCGGGTCTCCCACGATGGAGACGGTGGCTGAGTTGCGGGGCCCCGGGAAGACGGCGGCCTCGGCTCGAGGGCCCGGGCGCCGAGGGATCAGCGGCGGAGCAGGTCGGCCTGATCCCTGGCCGGTTCGGGGAGCGGGGGGAGTCCGGCGGCCTCGGCGCCGTCGGTGGGACCGTTGGGCTGCCCGGAGGCGATCGCCAGCAGCAGGGCGAGGTCGTCTCGACCGGGGAGCCGCTCGGAGGCGAAGCGGAGGTCGTCGACGGCGCCGTCGGTCAGGCCGAGGGCGAGGCGGGCCTGGCCGCGTCGGGCTCGGGCCTCGGGGTCGTCGGGGGAGAGCTCGACGAGGTGGTCGAGCCGGGCGAGGGCCGACTCGGGCTGGCTGCGCTCGAGGTGGATGGAGGCGACTCGCATCAGGGCCTCGGGGGTGTCGGGCTCGATGCGGAGCACGCGGAAGTAGGAGGCCAGCGCGTCGTCGGTCTGGCCGAGGGCTTCGAGGGCCCGGGCTCGGCCGAGGTGGGCGTCGAGGCGGCCGGGGTCGACCTCGATGGCGGCGTCGAGGTGGGCGAGGGCCTTGTCGAGGCGGCCGAGGTCGGCCTCGATGCGGGCCAGGCCGACGAGGGCGTCGACGTCGTCGGGGTCGCGAGCCAGGGCGTCGCGGAAGGCCTCGGCCGCCGCTTGAGGACGGCCCAGCTCGGCGAGGATCAGGCCCATGCGCGAGGGAGCCTCGGCCGATCGAGGGTCGGCCTCGGCCAGTCGGCCGAGCAGGTTGAGGGCTCGGCCGAAGTCGCGGGATTGGCTCGCCTGCCGGGCGGCCCGGGAGAGCTCCCGGCGCTGCTCCCAGGTCCGGGAGTCGGGCCAGAGTCCGAGCGTTGTCGGCCGGTCCATCGCCGCGCAGCCGGCGGAGAGGGCTGCGAGCAACCCGGCCAGGAAGGCCCGTCGCCCCATGCCTCCTCCCGAGGTCCCCGGCCCGCAGTGCCCGTTCGCGCCACCCGGGTCGGGCGGCGGCAGACTCACGCCATTCGGCGTCATCGGCCGTTCAGGCGACCGGCCTTGAGGATTTTCTCGATGATTCTTGGAGAATCGTCTGGGGGGCTCCTGAGATCGAACGAGCGAACGAGCGCGGGGGATTGACGCCGGAGGGGAGTCGTCGTTACCATCCGGCTTCCGTTGACAGGCGCCAGGTGGCCGGCTCCCGCGACCTGCGGGGGTCGGTGAACAGGGAACCCGGTGAGAATCCGGGACGGCCCCGCCGCTGTGACCGGGCGAGTTCAACGGGCCCCTCCCCTCCTGCAGCCATTGTTGAGTCTTCGGCCTGCGGCGCCGGGGCTCGATGAGAAGGCTCGGGGCCCGTGCCCGGGAGTCAGAAGACCTACCTGACGTCGCTTCCGGCCATGCTCTGCGAGGGACGAGCACGCCGGGCGGAATGCGTCGAGACGCTGACTTCGACCCCCGTTCCGAGGACCCGCCGGGGCGCGATCGCCGGTCGCCCACCCCTCCCTGCCCCGCTCTGATCGGCGTGGGGAGGCCGGGAGGGCCGAGCGCGTCCGTGTCCCGAGCCGCACGACCATGAGTTCACCCGACCCCCGCCGGGGCGCCCGAAGGCGCCCGAGCCGGGCCGTCGGCTTCACGCTGATCGAGCTGCTGGTGGTCATCGCGATCATCGGCGTGCTCGTCGCGCTGTTGCTGCCGGCCGTCCAGTCGGCCCGGGAGGCGGCCCGCCGCTCTCGATGCCTGAACAACCTGCGCCAGATGGGCATCGCCCTGCACGGCTACCACGACTCGGCCCGATCGTTTCCCCCCGGCGGCTGGCTACGCCGGCCGGGGGAACCGACGATGCGATGGCTCGCCTGGTCGGCGCTGCTGCTGCCGAACCTCGAGCAGTCGGCCCTCTACAACGGCCTCAACCTGGCCGTCCCCTTTAACCACCACGCGAACACCACGGCCGCCGCCACGGTGCTCGAGGTGTACCTCTGCCCCAGCTCCCGGCGCGAGGACGATCGCGTCGACGGCCGGGGGGCCTGCGACTACGGCGGGATGTACGGCGAGCGGATCACCTCGCCGAACAACCCGCCCAAGGGGGCGATGCTCTACGACCGGGCCTTCCCCATCGCGGCGATCCGGGACGGGACGTCGCAGACGATCTTCATCGCCGAGGATTCCGCCTGGGGGGACGGCCAGTGGCTCTACGCCCGCAACGTCTTCGACCAGGCGTTCGCCATCAACCGGGCCCCCGGCTTCGAGAACGACCTGCGCAGCGACCACCCCGGGGGGGCCCAGGCCCTCTTCGGCGACGGCTCGGCGCGGTTCCTCCGCGAGACCATCGCGCTGCGCCCGCTGGCCGCTCTGTGCACTCGGGCCGGCGGCGAGATCGTCTCGGCCGACCAGTACTGAACCTGACCCGACCGACCTGATCGGGGGAGGCCCCCCCGATCGCTTCGATCAGCACCAGGAGAGCCTGCCCATGACCGCCCGTCTAATCCTCGCCGCCTCGGCGATCCTCGCCGCCGGCCCGATCGCCGCCCGCGCCGATGTCGTCGTCGACTTCGAGGACCTGGCCCTGCCCCCGAACTCGTTTCACAACGGAATGCCCGATGCCCCGGTGGTGGGCGTGACCTACGACGGCTCATTCACCTCCGGCGGCGCCACCTTCAACAACACCTGGAGGCGCAGCCAGTTCGGCTCGTTCACGTTCGACTCGTGGTCGGGCTGGTCGTACTCGAATCTCGGGTCGACGATCACCGACCCGGGCGGCCTGACCGAATATTCCCGCTTCCAGTACCACAGCGCCACCGGGGGCGGGTTCGGAGGCTCGGGCAACTTCGGCGTGGCGTTCGGATCGTCGGCGATCATCGACCTCCCGTCCCTGGCGGCCGGGGCGGCGGCGATGAGCGTGCGGATCACGAATACGACCTATGCCGTGATGTCGATGCTCAACGGCGACCAGTTCGCCAAGAAGTTTGGCGGCGCCTCGGGGAACGACCCTGACTTCTTCGAGTTGACGATCATCGGGTTCGACGGCCTCGGCGCCACGGGCTCGATCATCGGCGAGGTGCCGTTCCTGCTGGCCGACTACCGGTTCGCCGACAACAGCCTCGACTATGTGGTCCGAGACTGGCGGCTGGTCGACCTGACGAGTCTGCTCGGCTCCCGAAGTCTGGGCTTCCGGCTGCGGTCGTCGGACGAGGGAGTGTTCGGAATGAACACGCCGGCGTATTTCGCGCTGGACGAATTGACGATCGTTCCCTTCTCGGCCGTGCCGGAGCCGGCGAGTATCCTGGCGCTGGCCGTGGGCCTCGCTGGTGTTTGGGTCGCCGCTTCGCGGCGATGTCACGACCTCTGATCGGCTGTGGTCCGGCCGGTCTTGGCTCGGCCGGATGCCAACATCGAGACGACTCGATTCTCCGTCTGACACACGGGGTGCCTGCTGTCGGGTACCCCGAGGTCCCTCGTCCGTCCGGTGCCCGTCCCGTCGACTCTGGATTGGGGCGATCGTCGTCCGCGCGGCGGGTACCCAGTCCCCATGGTATGAGGATCAGAACATGGCCTCTCGACTCTTCACCGTTTGCCGGAGCTTCTGGCCTGTCGCCCTCGCGATCTTCGTCTCGGCTCTTGGCCGGGCGGGCCGTGCCGACCAGATCGTCGACTTTGACGACCTTCTTCTCCCTCCCGGGTCCTACTGGAACGGGCCTGACCCCGGCGGCACGATCGTCGACGGCCCGTTTGGACCCGTGAACGTCGGCAGCTTCTCGAGTCGCGGCATCACGTTCGTCAATCGCTACGACCTGACGTTCGGGAGCTGGAGCGGCTTCGCCTACTCCAACTCCTCCGACACGACCACGCCCGGCTTCGTGAACCAGTTCAGCGCCATCACCGGCACCGGCCTGGGGCCCGGACAGGACACCTACGGCGTCGCGTTCGGCTACGACGACCTGGAGCCGAACCTGTCCGACCCCGACCCGTTCGACCCGACCGACCCGGCCGATCTGCTCGCCCTGCCCTACTTCGAGCTGCCGGAGCTGGCCCGAATCGAGGGGATGTACGTCACGAACACGACCTACACGACGCTCTCGATGCGTTTCGGCGACAGCTTCGCCAAACCCTTCGGCGGCGCGACCGGAAACGATCCGGACTTCTTCAAGCTGACGGTCTATGGGCTCGACGCTTCGGGCGTGCCGTTGGTTGACTCGGTTGAGTTCTACCTGGCCGACTACCGGTTCAACGACAACTCGCTTGATTACATCGTGACCGAGTGGGCCTATCTCGACCTCTCACCGCTGGCCGGCGCCCGGACGATCGCCTTCAATCTCTCCTCCTCCGACGTGGGAGCGTTCGGCATGAACACACCGGCGTACTTCGCGGTGGACACCATCCGATTCTCGATGGTCCCCGAGCCGGCGAGCCTGGCGATGTTCGGACTCGGCCTGATCGCCCCAGCGCTGGTCGCGTGGCGGGCGGGCTCCGCCCGGCGAGGCGGCGGGGCATGAGCCTCGCGGAATCGACCATCACTCAATCGGGATCGAAATATAAAATTATTTTTTAACAATAAGAGGAGCCATCGGCGCCATGAACCGGATCATCTCGACCTCGGCGGTTCTGATCGCCCTGCTGCCCGCGTCCGCCGTGTTTGGCGGGCCGTTCTCGAGTTTCTCGGGAGTGACGCCGGGCGCGCCGGACAACCCGATCGCCCGATCGCGGTTCTCGATCTTCGAGAGCCGGGTGATCTCCTACGACCCCGCCCCTGGGGTGGGGCCGAACTTCGGCAACTTCGAGAACGGTTTCGCTTCCCTGGGCGACCTGTACAGTCCGGTCACCCGGCCGTCGGGGCCGAACACGCCGTTCGACAAGCGCTTCCACCCCGAGCCGGGAACCGAGCCCAGCCCCTTCCACAACGGCAGCGTCAACAACAGCCCCTTCGGGGGTGATCTCTTCGACCCGGACGACAGCTACGGCTTCATCGGGATTGACCAGCCCGGCTCGATCACCCTGGGCTTCGACCCGGACCTGGTGATCTTCGACGGCCCGGGGGCCGACTTCGCCGTCTTCGAGAACGGCTTTTCGTTCGGCGGTCCGACCAGCCTATTCCTGGAGCTGGCCTTCGTGGAGGTTTCCAGCAACGGGACCGACTTCGCCCGTTTCGACTCCGTCTCGCTGAACACCGCCCCGACGGCCATCGCCGGTACCTTTCAGGGCTACGATGTGACGAATGTCTACAACCTGGCCGGCAAGCACGCGGCGAACTGGGGGACGCCGTTCGACCTGGCCGAGCTGGCGTCGCACCCGTTGGTGGCCCAGGGGTTGCTGGACCTCTCGAGAATCCGCTATGTCCGCTTGGTCGACGTGGTCGGCAGTGGCCCGCTGTTCGACACCAGCGGCGACGAGATTCCCGGCATCGCCCGAGATTCGCTGGGCAACCCGATTTTGGACAATTGGGTGACGTTCGATTCCGGGGGCTTTGACTACGTGGGCCTGCGAATCGGTGCGGTGGGTGTGGTGCACGCGATGGTGGTTCCCGAGCCGACGACGTTGTTCCTCGCGGGCCTGGGCCTGGTGGGCGCGGTGGCGGTCGCCGCCCGGCGCCGCGCACGCTGATCGACCCTGGTTAGCCGACGCCGCAGGCGGCTCGAGCGCGGTCGAGGACGATCCGGGCCGAGGCTCGGGCACGCTCGGCGCCGGCGGCCTTGACGGCGGCGACGCGATCGGGCTGGGCGAGCAGCTCGGCCCGGCGCTGGCGGGCCTCGGCGAAGCGGTCGATGATCAGCTCGGCGAGGCGGGCCTTGACGGTGCCGTAGCCGAGGCCGCCGGCGAGGTAGCGGGCTTTGACGTCCTCCCACTCGTCGGGCTCGGCGAAGAGCCGGAAGAACTGGAAGAGGGGGAACTCGTCGAGCTTGGCCGGGTCGCCGGGCTCCTCGGGAGGGCGGCTGTCGGTGACGAGCCGCTTGCACTTCTTGGTGATCTGCTTCGGGTCGTCGAACAGGTCGATCGTGTTGCCGTAGCTCTTGGACATCTTCCGTCCGTCGATTCCTGGCACCACGGCGACGTGGGGAAGGATGTATGGCTCGGGCAGCTTGAACGTATCGCCATACGTGTTGTTGAAGCGCTCGGCGATGTCTCGGGTGATCTCGAGGTGCTGCTTCTGGTCCTGGCCGACGGGGACGAGGTCGGCGTCGTAGAGCAGGATGTCGGCCGCCTGGAGCACGGGGTAGGCGAACAGGCCGTGCTCGGCGGGGAGCCCCTGCTGGACCTTGTCCTTGTAGCTGACGCACTTCTCCAGCCATCCCATCGGCGTGACGGTGGTGAGCAGCCAGGCCAGCTCGGTCGTCTCGGGCACGTCGGACTGAACGAACAGGGTGACGAGGTCGGGGTCGATGCCCAGGCTCAGGAGCGTGACGACCACGTCGTCGGTGTACGCTCGGAGCGTCTGGGCGTTGCGGACGCTAGTCAGGGCGTGGTAGTTGGCGACGAAGTAGAAGACCTCGTTCTCGCGCTGCAGCTCCAGGTACTGTCGGATCGCGCCGAAGTAGTTCCCCAGGTGCAACGGGCCGGACGGCTGGATTCCGGACAGGACGCGCATCGGTGGCTGGCTCTCTCGATCGATCGGTCGGTCGCCGCGGGAGATCCGTCGGGATCCCCTGGCCGGGGCGCATCCCGAGGAGGTCGGCCGAGTCGGCCGACGCGAGTTCCCTAATCTAGCAGCACTCCCCGCCGTCGGCCAAGGCGGGGCGGAGGCGGCCGGCGCGCGTCGGTGTATGATCAGGGGGCCCGAACGATCGGAACGGTTCTCAGACGACCGAGCCCGGGAGCGATCCGATGCCTGTCCGACTGGCCGCGCCGCTCTTCCCATCGATGGCCGAGACGGCGGCGGAGGGTCGGCCGGCCGGGCCGTCGTCGCCCCTGGCGGCGATCGTCGCTGTTGACGAACGCCCCGGTTCGGCCCCGGCCCGTGTGGCCGGAGGGGGCGATCCGGACGAGGTGCGGAAGGGGGGCGATCAGCGATGAGCGGCGCGTCGGAGCGACTGGACGGCGGCCGGGCGGTGGTCGTGACCGGGGCTTCCTCGGGGATCGGCCGAGCGACGGCGGAGGTCTTGGCCGGGCGGGGGGTGCTCGTCTTCGCGGGAGTCCGGCGGCAGGAGGACGCCCGGTCCCTCTCGGAGGCGCTGGGCGAGCGGGTCGTCCCCGTGATGCTGGACGTGACCGACCCGGGCTCGATCGCCGGGGCGGCGGAGGAGGTCGACCGCCGGCTCGGCGGCCGGACCCTGTTCGGCCTGGTGAACAACGCGGGGGTGGCGATTCCCGGCCCGCTGTCGTACCAGCCGATGGAGGAGATCCGGCTCCAGTTCGAGGTGAACCTGTTCGGGGCACTGGCGGTGTCCCGGGCGTTCCTGCCGCTGCTGGGGGCGGATCGCTCCCGGATCGGGGCGCCGGGGAGGATCGTCAACGTCAGCTCGGTGGGGGGGAAGATCGCGGCGCCGTTTGTCGGCGCCTATGCGGCGGCGAAGCACGCGCTGGAGGGGATGGGGGAGAGCCTGAGGCGCGAGCTGATGGCCTTCGGCATCGACGTGATCGTGGTCGCCCCCGGGGCGGTGGTGACGCCGATCTGGGAGAAGGCCGATCGCGCCGACCTGTCTCGGTACGACCGCACGCCGCTGGCCGGGCCGCTCCGAGCGTTCCGGGAGTTCGCCCTCTGGGAGAGCCGACGAGGCTACCCCCCGGAGCGGATCGGAGAGGCGATCCTCTCGGCGCTGACCGCCCGGCGTCCCCGGGCGAGGTACGCGGTGGTTCCCGGCCGCCCCTGGAACTGGACGCTGCCGATGCTGCTGCCGACCCGGCTGGTCGACCGGATCATCGCCGCCCAGCTCGGCCTCTCTCCCCGGACCTCGGGCGCGCCGGGCCGGTGAGTCCTCCCCGACCCGCTCGGCCCCACCCCTGCCGGTCCGGCCGGCGTGGCGGGGCCGGGCGCCGCCCTGTTACGATGGCCGGGGTCGATCGGGCACGCGGAAGACGACAGGGCTCGCCATCATGACCGGGATCTACGACGACCACGGCATCCGCTTCGAGTACCCGGGGGACTGGGAGGTCGAGGTCGACACCGACGGCGAGAAGACCACCGTTTCCATCCACTCCCCGGACGGCGTGGCGTTCGCACTGGTCGCGCTCGATGAGAGCTGCCCCGAGCCGTCGGACGTCGCCGGCCAGGCGCTCGACGCGATGCGGGAGGAGTACCCCAACCTGGACTCCGTGCCCGTGCTGGAGACGATCGACGGCCACCGAGCCGTGGGGCACGACGTCGAGTTCATGGCCCTGGATTCAACCAATTCCTGCTCGATCCGATGCTTCCGCACCCCGAGGAGGACGGTCATCGTCTTCGGCCAGTGGTCGGATCTGGAGGGGGGCGACCCGGAGTCGCAACTGAAATCGCTCCGGGACTCGCTGGAAGAAACCGACTCCTGAGCTCGGATCGCCCGGAAGGCGGACGGAGGGAGGGCAGGGAGGCTGAGGTCCGCCGCAGCCGTCGGTTCGGCGGCTCTCCCCTCGGGTGGATGCCCCGAGTTGTCTTCCACCCGAGTCGAGGCCGACGATCGTACGGGTTCCTCAGACGGAACCCGTGGCACCCGAACCCCGGCCATCCAGAGTCGAGGAGATTGGCCATCAGGCGTCGAGGCGATGCGGATCCGCCCCGTCGAGCCGAAGGAGGAACGAGGAGAGGCGGTCGATTAGGGCGGGCCCTCCTGAGTCGAACACGTTGGAGTGGCCGGCGCCGGGGACGGAGACGATCTCGGGAGGATGATCGGGGGGGAAGGCGTTGGCGAGGAGGCGGATCTCGTCGGGAGGGGTGATGGGGTCGGCCTCGCCCTGGAGGATCAGCGTGGGGGAGGAGACGAGGGGGGCGAGGTCGGTTGGGCGGGGGCGGTCGAGGGGGACGCCGGCGATCCGGGAGGCTTGAGCGAGGACGGCGCCGGCCAGCATCGAGGCGCCGGGGAGGGGGAGGCGGGCGAGTCGAGCGGCGGTGGCGCGGCGGAGGTCGGCGTAGGGGGCCTCGAGGATGAGGGCGGAGATCCGGGTGTCCTCGGCCGCGACTCGGAGCGAGACGGCCGCCCCCATCGAGCGTCCCCAGAGGAGGACCCGGGCGCCGGGACGGCCGGCCCCCAGGGCGTCGAGCCAGCGTCCGATATCGTCGGCCTCCCGGGTGCCGAACGAGGCGCGGTCCCCTTCGCTGCGGCCGAAGGAGCGGTGGTCGGGGACCAGGACCGACCAGCCGAGGCGATGCAACGTCTCGGCCCGGGCCCTCATGCTCGCCGACGACTCGGCCAGGCCGTGCAACACCAGGGCGATCCGACCCCGGGAATCGTCGGCATCGAGCCGCCAGCCGGAGAGACGGAGGCCGTCGCTCGCGGTGATCGACTCCGGCCGCCACGGAGGAGGCAGCCCCTCATCGTGCCCGGTCCCCCGACCCGGCAGGACGAGGGCCCAGGCCCCCCAGCGGATCACCGCCATCGCCAGGCAGAGCCAGGCACCCAGGGCCAGACCGGCGACCGCCGTCAGCGCCCGGATCAGGGGAGCCGAGGGGGGGCCGGCGAGGATCATCGCCGACACTGCTCGAGAGGAGACCGCCGGGGGAATCGTCCCGGTCGGGCCTGTCGGCCCGACCCAGCCGGAGGCGAGGAGGACGGGGCCCGAGGAGGCGGGATCGAGCCATCGGACCAGCACGGCGCCGTCTTCCCACGTGCGACGAACGGCGACGCCGGCCTCGGCGACCGGCCGCAGGGCATCCGACGTGCCCGCCCGGGGCGCCCGCTGGCTGACGACGACGAGGGCGGGATCGGCCCAGTCGTACAGCCAGGCCGGGTTGGCCGACCGGCCGCCGTGGTGCGGGGCGAGCAGGACGTCGACCGGCCGCCGCGGCCGGGAGACCAGCTCGGCCAGGCCGGCGCCATCGAGGTCGCCGGTGAGCAGCAGATGGCGGCCCCCCCGATCGAGGTCGAGGACGAGGCTGCGGTCGTTGTCCGGCGCGTCGGGGAGCCAGCCGGCCCCGGGGTGGAGGACGAGGGCGTCGAGGCCAGGGACGATCGGGAGGCGGTCGCCGGCGGAGGCGAATCGGATCGGGATGCCGAGGGCCCGGGCGCGGTCGAGCACGCCCTCGGCCCCCGGGTTGTCGGGCCCGCCGAAGCCGTCGGGGACGACAAGCCGGCCGACGGAGACGCGGTCGAGCAGGTCGGGGACGCCGTTGTAGTGGTCGGTGTCGGCGTGGGAGATCACCAGGCATTCCAGGCGACGGACGCCCCGGGCCCAGAGCGCCGGGGCGACGATCCGACGGCCGATCGAGGGATCTCCGGACCGTCCGCAATCGTACAGGGCGGCCGAACCGTCGGGCCCCTGGATCACCGTGGCCAGGCCGTGCCCGACGGCGAGGAACTCGACCTCGAACGAGGGAGGCCGGCGTGGCGTCATCGTGATCGCCGAGGTGATCGCCCCGACCACCGCGACCCCGACCCAGGCCGTCCGACAGGCCGGCGAGGGCCATCGGGCGACCAAGGCGCGGACGGCGAGGGCAAGCGTCCCATACAGGGCGATCAGCCAGGAGGTCGGAGGAGCGGGCACGAAGGCGTGGCCCAGGGGGATCGCCTCAGCCCGCTCGACGAGCGTCATCGCCATCGAGAGCGCCCAGGAGCAGACGCGGGAGGCCGGCCAGGCGATCGGCTCCCAGAGGACGGAGAGCAGCAGCGCCGTCCCTCCCGAGAGGACCGCGATTAGGATGAGCGGGATGATGGGCAGGTTCAGCAGAATCCCGATCGGCGCGACCACGTGGAACCGCCAGGCCACCAGCGGCGCCGTCGCCAGCCAGACCGCCGCCGAGACCGCCAGGGCGGCGACGGTGCCGAGCGCGATCCGCCGGGCAGCCCGCCGCCAGGGCGGTTCGAGCCGGCGTTCGAGCAGGTCGAGGGGGTCGCCATCGGGGTCGGGGGAGGTCAGCCGATCGATCCCTCGGCCGATCGGCCGGGCGACGAGGGCGAGCACGGAGACGGCGAGGAAGGAGAGCATCCAGCCGACCCGGAACAGGTCGCTCGGGTTGACGGCCAGGGTGAAGAGGGCCGCCAGGGCGAGGGTGTTCGCGGTGCGATAGGGGCGGTCGACCAGCGTGGCCAGGGAAGCGGCGGCGACCATCGCGGCCGATCGGCCGACCGAGGGGGACCAGCCGACGAGCGTCGCGTAGGACGCCGTCGCGACCAGCACCAGCCGGGCCGCCCCCTTCCGGCCGAGCCCGGCGACGCAGGCGAGCACCCCGATCGCGCCGGCCACGGCCGACAGGTGCAGGCCCGAGATGGCCAGCACATGAGCCGCCCCGGTGCGGGTGAAGGCGTCGGCGGTTTCCTCGTCGATGCCGCCGCGACGGCCGAGCAGCAGGGCGAAGGCCATCGGGGCGACCCGATCGCCGAGCAGGGCGGAAAGCCGGCGCTCTCCCCCGGCTCGGATCCGACCGAGCCAGTTCCAGAAGGGGGCCGGTCTGCCGGTCGGGTCGAGGGCGATGCCCTGGGGAGTGTCGACCGACAGGCGGAGGCGGATCCGCCGGGAGCGGGGGAACTCCCTCGCGTCGCGCTCTCCGGGGTTGAGCGGGCCGGCCAGCAGGGCGAGCTCCCCGGCGGCCTCGATCGGATCCCCCATGCCCAGATCGGTGCGGTCGCCGCCGACGGAGACGACCACACCCCCGGAGGCGGGGTGCCAGCATCGGCCGTCGCTGGAGGCGGTCAGCCTCAGCTCGAACCGGGTGTGGCCCGGGTCGTCGGTACGATCGGCGAGGGGGCCCGGGCGATACTCGGGGACCGTCGCGATCAGGCCCCGCACCCAGGCCGGTCGGGGTTCGGTGGCGGCCGATCGCGCCAGGTCGTCGGCCGGCAGGTCCGACCAGCGGCGATGGTGCCAGGCGCCTCCCATCGCCGCCAGGGCGACCAGCAGGGCGGGGATCGCCGTCCTCGGGGAGCGGTTGGCGATCAGGGCGATGATCGCGGCGGCCAGCGCGATCAGGGCCCAGGTCGCCGTGCCCCACGGGTCGAGGAGGCGATCGGCGACGATTCCCCCCGCCACCGAGATCGCCACCGGGGCCAGGGGGGGGACTCTCCCCGGCTGGGCCCGATGGCCCGGTGTGAACGGCCGGGGCGGGGAAGGACCGTTCGGAGGCGGGGGGACGGGGACGGACATCGGGGGGTGAGAGCTGTTGGCCGATTCCGCAAGGCGGAGGACGGAAGATGAAGGAGCCGGTCGGCGATCGGTCGGGGACGTCAAACCGGGTGTCTCCTGGTTCTGATCGGAGCCTGCCAGGCAACGCCCGCCGACCGCCTCTTCCCTCCGAGGGGATCCGCCAGCAACGAACCGGGATCTCGAGGAGCCGGACGGGGGGATCACCAGCCTCGGACGTTGCGACGGAGCGACTGGATGAGGTTGATGACCTCCTCGGCGGTGTCGACGGCGGTGCCGATGGCGTCGCCGAGGCGGGACTCGATCTCGATCTCGACGTCGATCCCCGAATCGCCGCCCTCGATGCCCTGATCCCCTTCGGGGACGTCGTCGCCGGGGTCGTCGTCCGAGTCGGGGCTGAAGTCTCGGGAGAGTCCTTCGATCAGGTCGATGATCTGCTCGGCGAGGTCAAAGGCCTCCTCGACCGCGTCGTCCCCCTCGACCTCGACGTGGACCTCTCCGGAAAGGCCGTCGCGGTCGGGGCCTCCTCGCTTCACTTCGACCGAGACGCCGTCGTGCTCGCGGTCGAAGCGTCGGATGAGGCCGAGGATGCGATCGGCGGTGTCGACGGCGGTGTCCAAGGGGTCGGACCCTTCCCCGTCGCCGTCGCCGTCGCCGTCGTGGTCGTGGTCGTCCGGGTCGTCCCCGAGCCGATCGCGGTCGCGGTCGCGGTCGCGGTTACGATTACGATCCCGGTCGCCATCGCGGTCGAAGCGTCGGATGAGGTCGAGGATGCGGTCGGCGGTCTCCACGACGTCCTCGACCTCGATGCCGTCATCCTCATCCTCGTCCTCGTCGTCCTCCTCCGGCTCGCGGAGGACGCGGGAGAGGCGGTACTCGGCCTCGATCAGCTCGGCCCGGGCCTGGGCGATGCCGGCCTCGGCCTCGGCGATGGCGGCCTGCTTCTCGAGCCGCAGGGATTCAACCGGCTCGCCCGAGCGACCGGCTCCCGGAAGACCCATCCGTCCGAAGGAGAACTCGGGACGCGCCCCGATGGCTTCGAGACGGGCCTCGGCGGCCCTCAGCCGGGCCCGGGCGGCCTCGACGCGGGCCTCGGCGACGGCGACCGGGCCGGGGCCGTCTCGGCGCTCGATCGGTTCGGCCTCCGAGTCTCGGGCCTCGGCCCGCTCCTGGGCCTCGCTCTCGAGGAGTTCTCGCCGGGCCAGGTCCTCGGGCGTGCGGGCCTCCTCGCGTTCCCGGTCCTGGAGTTCGAGGCGGTCGCGACGCTCCCGCTCGAATCGTTCCATTAGCTCCCGGCGTCGAGCGTCTCCGGGGCGTCCTGGGGTGGCCTCGGGGCCGGCCTGAGGGCCCAGGCGCTCCCGGAGGCGGCGCTGAAGGTCCGGGTTGCGTTCACGATCGGCGTCGAGGGAGCGGCGTAGGTCGTCGAGCTCCCGGGAGAGCCGCTCGATCCGGCGCCGGGTCTCCTGATCGGCGTCGGGGCCCTCGCGATCCGGGGAAGGCTGATCGGGGGTCGGCCGGCGGGGGTCGGTCGGGTCCTGGGCGACGGCCGGGGCGAAGCCGGCAAGCGCGGCCAGCAGGCCGGCGCTGAAGATGGCGGCGAGGTTCCATCGCGGCAGCATCGGAGTGGTCTCCCTGGCGTCGGGCGATCGACAGGAAGAGATCGGCCCCACGCCAGGTCCGTTCCCCTCGACGATCGCGCCGCGATTATAACCGGCCCGGCGGCGCCGACATGAACGAATTCGGGGATTGGGACAGCCCGATGACGCCCCGAAGGCGGTCCCCAAGGGCGGGGACCGCGCTATAATGAAAGTCCGGACGCCCCGGCCGATCGGGGCGGAGAGATGCCCGATCGCTCCGGTCGAACCCCGCCGAGACTCATGGCCGACCCGACGAACAAGGTGCCCGAGAACGTGTCGGGCCGCTACTACGTCGACGATACCTGCATCGACTGCGAACTTTGCCGAGAGATGGCCCCCGGACACTTCGAGCGCTGGGACGCCGGCCGCTACTCGTTCGTTTCCCGGCAACCGAGCGGACCCGACGAGGAGGCCTCCTGCCGGGCCGCGATGGACGAGTGCCCCGTCGAGGCGATCGGATGCGACGGCGACGACGAGTGACCAGCCTCCCCCTGCCCTGCTCTGTTCTGTTCTGTTTTGTTCTGTTCTGTTCTGTTCTGTTCTGCGCTGCCTTTCCCTGCCCTGCCCTGCCCTGCCCAGGTCGCCGATCGCTCATGCCGAACATCCCCGAAGACCTGGCCGTCCGGATCGACCGGGACGGCTTCGCGGTGGTTCCGGACGTGCTCAACGGTCCCGAGGTCGCGGAGCTGATCCTCGCGGTCGATCGGGCGGAGCTGGAGGCCGATCGTCGGGCCGACCCGGCGGCGCTGCGGCGGGGCAAGAGCGTCTACGGCCTGCGCGACCTGCTGGGCCGGGTGCCGGAGGTGCGTCGGCTGTCGGTGTCGCCGGCGATCCGGGAGCTGGTCGAGCCGGTGCTCGGCCCGGGGGCGTTCGCCGTGCGCGGGCTCTGGTTCGACAAGACTCCTGGGGCGAACTGGAACCTGCCCTGGCACCGGGACCTGACGATCGCCGCCCGGGAGCGGGTCGACGCCGCCGGCTTTTCCTGCTGGACGACCAAGGCGGGCATCCCGCACGCGCTGGCGCCTCCGGGGGTGCTGGAGGGGATGCTCACCGTCCGCCTGCATCTCGACGCCGCCGGCCCGGACAACGGCCCGCTGCGCGTGCTGCCGGGCTCGCACCGGCTCGACGGCCGCGATCCGACCGAGGTCGCCCCGTGGCGGGGGCGATGCCGGCCGGTCGAGTGCGCCGTCGGGGCCGGGGGGGCGGTGCTGATGCGGCCGCTCCTGCTGCACGCCTCGAACGCGGCGGAGGCCCCGGGCCACCGCCGGGTCGTCCACCTGGAATTCGCGACGGCGCCGCTGCCGGGGGGCGTCGAGTGGTATGATCGGGTCCTCCCCGGCGACGACGCCCGCCCTGCGATCAACCCCCGGTGACCCATGGCGCTCCGCTTCACAAAAATGCACGGCCTTGGCAACGATTACGTCTACGTCAGCCTGTTCGACCAGGCCTTGCCCGGCGACCCCTCCCCGCTGGCCCGGGCGATGAGCGACCGTCACTTCGGGATCGGCTCCGACGGGCTGATCCTCATCGCCCCGTCGGAGCGGGCCGACGCTCGGATGCGCATGTTCAACGCCGACGGCTCCGAGGGGGAGATGTGCGGCAACGGCGTTCGTTGCGTGGCGAAGTTCGTGCATGATCGCGGGATCGCCCGCAAGGACCGCGTGACGATCGAGACGGGCCGGGGCGTCCTGACGCTCGACCTGGAGATCCGGGGCGGCAAGGCCGAGCGGGTGCGGGTCGACATGGGCCCTCCCATCCTCCAGAGCTCCGACATCCCGACCACGCTCCCTGGCGATCCCCCGATCGACGTGCCGGTCGAGGTCGGCGGGAGGGTCCTGCCGCAATCGGCCGTCTCGATGGGCAACCCGCATGCGGTCGCCTTCGTCGATGACGTGGCGGGCTTCCCGCTGGAGACGATCGGCCCGGAGTGGGAGCGGCATTCGGCCTTCCCGAGGAGGGTGAACGCCCACGTTGCGCAGGTGATCCGTCGGGGGGAGGTCCGGATGCGGACCTGGGAGCGCGGCTCGGGGATCACCCTGGCCTGCGGCACCGGGGCGTGCGCCGTCTGCGTGGCGGGGGTGCTCTCCGGCCGGACGGAGCGGAGGATCGTCGCCCACCTGCCCGGCGGCGACCTGGAGCTGGAGTGGCCGGCCGACGACGCCTCGGTGTTCATGACCGGCCCGGCCACCGAGGTCTTCTCCGGCGAGTGGCCGGGCTGAGGCCGTCCCTCCCCCCGGAACCCATCCCGCCGGCTGGGGAGAGCGACGGCGCCCCTCCGCTCCGGTTGCCCTGCCGCGTCGAGGCCCCCCGGCGGGCCGCCGGGAGACCGCGAGCCAACCGAGGCGCCCGGCGATCGGGCGTCGAGCGGAGGGACGGATCGCGATTCGATCCAGAGGAGGGCAGAGACGATGACCGGGCTGCGGGGGCTGTTCGTGACGGGGACCGACACGGGGGTGGGCAAGACGAGGGTGGCGGCGGCGATCGCCTCCGTGCTGGCGAACCGGGGCGTGCGCGTGGGCGTGCTGAAGCCGGTGGCGACCGGGGCGGAGCCGGTCGGTGACGGGTGGCGGGCGGAGGACGCCGAGCTGCTCATCTCGGCCATTGGCGGCCGGGTGCCAAGCGATCGCGTCTGTCCGATCGCCTTCCAGCCCCCGCTTGCCCCGCCGGTGGCGGCCCGGCTGTCGGGGGAGCCGCTGGGGTTCGATCGGGTGCTGGCCGAGACGCGAACAGCGCTCGACTGGTGGGCCGGGCCGGGGGGAGCGGAGCTGGTGGTGGTCGAGGGGGTGGGCGGGCTGCTCTGCCCGCTGGCGGAGGGGGCGACGGTGGCGGACCTGGCCGTCTCCCTGGACTTCCCGGTGCTCGTGGTGGCGCGCCGGGGGCTGGGGACGCTCAACCACACGCTCCTGACGGTGGAGGCGGCCCGACGCCGGGGCCTCCGGCT
Source organism: Tautonia sociabilis (assembly GCF_003977685.1). Classification (GTDB taxonomy): domain Bacteria; phylum Planctomycetota; class Planctomycetia; order Isosphaerales; family Isosphaeraceae; genus Tautonia; species Tautonia sociabilis. Next base: position 83,876 of record NZ_RYZH01000023.1, read on the forward strand.
GGCCGGCGTGGTCCTCAACGGCTCGGAGCCGACGGTTGACCCCCTGGCCGAGCGGACCAACCCGGGGGAGCTGGCTCGATGGCTGGGAGACGTGCCGCTGCTGGCCGATCTGCCCCACGGGGCCGGGCTTGCCGCTTTGCTTGGCGGCATGATTGACCTAGACTGGAACGGGAGGGCGTTGACGCCCCGAATCGTAGGCATCCCGGATCGGCTGGCGGGGGGGCCGTGACGGGTTCGGACTCGGTCCGAGAACGGGGGGATCGTGCCGATGGCCCAACTGCCAGCCCGACCCCTCCTCGCCGTCCCTCCTCCCTCATTCGAACCGATCCCACATGACGTGAACTCCCCAGGACGTCGCTCGTCCGGGGACGGGGAGGACCACCCCCGATGACCGTCCCGACCGTTTGCCCGCACTGCGGGCGGGGCCTCCTGACCGATCCAGGATCGGATCCCCCCCGGACCGACCGCGATTCCCACGAGGAGCCCACCGCCGCTCCCCCCGCCGAACCGGCGACGGGAGGCCCCGAGCAGGCCGAGCAGGGGGACTCCGGGCCGTCCCGATCGGATTCGATCGCTTTGGGACACGGGACGGAGGAGCCGATCGCGTTGCCGTTCCACATCGACCTGGGGGCGGGGCCCCCGTCATCGCTCTCCGGTCGGAGGCCGGCCGAGGCCGACCCGGCCGCCCGGGATCCCCGATCGAAGGAGAACGAGGAGGAGGACGACGACGGCCTGGAGGGACGCCGATCGGCCTGGCCGGTCGCCCTGCTGGCCAGCTACGCCAGCGCCATGACCCTGGCCTGCGGCTGGCTCTGGTGGTCCGGCCATCGAGGCCGGGCCGAGGGGGGACGCCCAGACCTGTCCTGGTCCGCTGGCATCGACGCCTTGGGAGCGGAGGGGAGCCTGGGCGCCGATGCCGGCCAGAGGGACGGGGAGTCGATCGTCGTCGAGCGCCCCGAACCGATCGGCGAGGGGCTCCGGGTCGCGCTGGGCGAATCGCTCGAGGTCGGCGCCCTGGAGCTGACGCCGCTGGACGTCTCCTCCGGGCCGGTCGAGTTGAGCCGGACCCGGGTCGACGGCAAACCCGAGCGGCGTCGGGAGCCTGGGGAAGCGCTTCGCCTACGGTTGCGGCTGCGAAACACCTCGGACGAAGTCGTCTTCGCCCCGCTGGATGAGGCGTTCGTCCGAGAGCCCGACCGCCGCCTCCCCGAGACCTTCATCGAGGACCGCTCGGGGACCCGACTCTACGCCTTCCGCCTGCCGGTGGCGAGCGAATGGGGGATCGTGGGGCAGGAGTTCCGGGCGCTGCGCCCCGGGGAGTCGCTGGAGACGATCGTCGTCAGCGACTCGACGGGCTGCAACCACCTGAAGGGGCCGCTGACCTGGCGGATCCGGGTCCGAACGGCCCCCGAGGAGACCGCCGTGGTGGGGGTGGCCTTCGGGGCGGAGGAGATCGGCGGGCGGAGGGAAGCCGGAGGGACCTCGACCGAAACCTCGGGGGGAGAATGAGTGCCTTGGGGGGCATCCCGCGCGCTGCCGACCCCCGCGCTGGGGCATATTCCCGAAGATCGCGGAAGGCGGGCGAGGGGAGCGAGGGTCGGGCCGGGCCGGGCCCGGTTCGGGACGTCCCCGACGCCGGGGTCGACACGAGCCTCCCTCCCCAGGACTCAAGCCCTCAACCATCCGAGAACTCCGGGATGAGGGCCGCTCCGGGACTGGCCCGGCTCCCCGGCGTCGAGCCTGGACGGAAATCGGCAGGAAGGGCGGTCGATCGGTAGGCGGTCGCGTAAGCTAGTTCTGGGAGCCGACTGACGGGAACCCGGGGAGGGTCCCGGGTCCCGGAGCGACCGCGACGGGGGAACCGCGTTGGCCATCGCCGATCCCGAAGAGACGACCTGCCCCCCCCGGCACTGTTCCCGTCGGAGGCGCGGGATGGCCGTGGCGCTGGCGATGCCGGCCTCGGTGCAGCCGATCGGAAGGGTCCTGGCTCGGCTCGACTGGCGGGCCGATCTGGTGACGCATTTTCAGGTGCCGGCGCTGATGGCTTCGATCGTCGCCGCGGTGGCGCTCTGGACCCTCGGCCGGAGCCGATGGGGGGCCGCGGCGATGGCCGGGCTGGCCGTGATTCAGGCGGCCGCGTTGGTGCGGTACGACCTGGCCGCTCCTCCGGTGGCCCCGGCTCCGGAGGAGAAGGCCCGCCTGAAGGTGCTCTCGGCCAACGTGCTGGCCAGCAACCGGGAGCACGAGCGACTGATCGGGCTGGTCGAGCGGGAGCGACCCGACGTGGTCGCGGTCCTCGAGTTCGACCTGAGGTGGCAGGGGGCGATGGGGCCGCTCCGGGACGTCTACCCGTACTGGATCGAGATCCCCGACGGCACCCGGGGCATCGGCCTCTATTCTCGGGTACCGATCGGGGACGACCCGGCGCCGGTGGTTGTGCGGCCGCTCGGCGACGGCAACCCCGCGCTCTGCGTCTCGATCGCCTTCGGCGACGGGAGGCTGAATCTGTGGGTGGTCCACCCGCCCAGCCCCCTCGGCCCCCAGGGCCGGGGCCGGGGCCGGGCCGAGCTGATGGCGCTCGCCCGGGAGATCGCGAGCCGGCCGGGGCCGACGCTGGTTGTGGGGGATCTCAACCGCACGGAGGGCTCTCCGATCTTCGCCGACTTCCTTAGAGCCACCGGCTTGCGCGACAGCCGGCCGGGCTTCGGCCGGCAGGAGAGCTGGCCGTCGTGGTTGCCGATGCGCCTGCCGATCGATCACGCCTTCCTGGGGCCGGAGCTGGCGGTTGTCGATCGCCGGCTGGGGCCGGAGATCGGCTCGGATCACCTGCCGATGCTGGTCGAGGTGGCCCCGGCGGCGGACAGCGCGGCGAGAATCTCCGCGACCCAGCGATCGAGGTCCTCGGGATCCCCCTGATCCTCGGAAGGGACCTCGCCGGAGAACTTGACCCGATCCGCCTCGGCGAGGAGGGCGATGACTCGGCAGGAGCGATCGGCCCCGATGCGGTCGGCCAGCTCGGGGGAGGAGGCGAGCTCCTCGGTCGTTCGGGCGGCCCAGGAGGGGCCGAACGCGGTGATGATCGCCTCTCGGATCGCCTCGGCCCGCGCCACCAGCCGATCGGCCGGCGAGGACGAGGAGGACGGCCGGGTGGCCGGAATCGCCGAGGACACCCGCGCAGGGTGCGATCGTCGCCGTCGGCGCGCCCGGAGGGCGATCCCGAGGCCGACGAGCACGATCGCGGCCGAGATCGGGACGGCCCACCAGCCGTCGACACCGGGGCCGTGCCAGGGCTCCGGGCCGGGGTTGGGCCGGGGAGGGAGCAGCGGGAAGCCATCCGGCGATCCGAGAACCGACAGCGCTTCGGTGGTGGCTGTGCCCTGAAAAGTCGGGGTCATCGCGAGGCCGTCCGGCGGCCGGCCCGTCCGCGGAAGTAGCGGAGCAAGGGGCCGAGGGGGTCGTCGTCGGTGGAAAGTTCCAGGCCCGCGACGCCGGTGGCGTCGCACCAGGACCGGAAGGAGCGGCGCCGGGCCTCGGCCGCCCGGGCATACGCGGCTCGGAGACGCTTCGAGCCGGTGTCGATGACGCGGCGGCGGCCCGTCTCGGCGTCCTCGAGGGCGAGGATGCCGGCCTCGGGCAGCCGCTCCTCGCGGGGGTCGCTGACGCGGACGGCGACGACCTCGCCGCGGCGGGCGAGGCGACGCCAGGGGCCGACCGGCTCGGGGGAGAGGAAGTCGCCGAGGACCACGACGAGCCCCCGACGGGCGAACCGCCGGGGGCGGGCGACGGCGGCGGTCAGGGCGGTCTTCCGGGAGCTGGTGGGCGAGGCGACGAGCATCCGGAGCAACCGGGCCAGGTGCCTCGGCCCGCCTCCGGGGGGCAGCTCGGCCTCGACCCGGTCGCTGACGAGGGTCAGGCCGGCTCGGTCGCCATTCTGGATCGCCGCGGCGGCCAGCAGCGCGGCGGCCTGGGCGGCGCGGTCGGCCTTGGTGCGGCCGTCGGGGCCGAAGCGGAGGGAGGCGGAGACGTCGACGATCAGGCGGAGGCTGAGCGACCGCTCCTCGACGTAGCGCCGGACGAACGGCCGGCCCTGGCGGGCGGTGACGTTCCAGTCCAGGTGTCGGACGTCGTCGCCGGGCTCGTAGGCCCGCAGCTCGGCGAAGGTCAGGCCCGTTCCGGGCCGGGCGCCGTGGTAGGCCCCCGCCAACTGGGCCACGGCCGTTGGCCGGACCCGGAAGCGCAAGCGGCGGGCGCGGCGGACGATCGCGGCGGGATCGACCTCGGGGGCGGACGGCTCGGGGCGTTGTCTGGAGAAGAAACCGAAGGGCATGGGGGCGGCCCGGGGACGTCGGGAACGGTCGTCAGGCCTCCTCGCGCGGAGGGTCGGGCCGGGGGAGGGCCTCGGCGCGGACCCACTCGCGGAAGGCTCGCCGCCAATCAGTCTCGCTCCTCGTCTCGTAGCGCCGAAGAAACTCGATCACGACCTCGGGAGGACGCATCGGCAGCCAGGGGCTGCGATCGACCCAGGCAGAGGAGCCGTCATCTTGGCGCACTCCGATGAGCAATCGCCTCCCGTCGCATCGCCAGATCTCCGGGACCCCGAGCGCGGCGTAGATCCCCAGCCGGTTCAGCGCCCGATGGGAAACCTCGACCTCGATCGCCAGATCGGGCGGCGGGTCGACCTCCGGGTCGTGGTCAGACCTGCCCCGGAGGCGCGGCTCGTCGGCGATCCAGAAGCACTCGTCTGGCTGCCGCCCCATTTCGAGCCCCTGTTTCCGCAAGGTGGTCGACCTGCCGGTTTTCACGGCAAGCCCGATCTCCTCGGCGAGGATCCCGATCATCACACCGATTAGCGTTCCGTACACCTCGTGCCGGAAGGAGGGGGAGATGATCTCCAGCCTTCCCCGATCGTACGTGAGGAAGGTCTGGCGATCCTCGAAATCGCGGAGGATCGCGGCGTAGGTGTCCCGGCTGATCCCATCGAGCAGGATGGAGCGCTCGGGGGCCGAGAGGTCTCGGCGGAGCGGTGACGCGACCGACATGGGGACGACTCCATCGGGGTCGGACGGCCGATCAGCGGGCCGCCGAGGCTCCCGCCACGCGAGGAGCGTGCTCGGCCGGGCGATCAGACCATCGGGAGTCGCCGTCGCCGGGATCCTCCCCATCGGGCCGGGAGAGGCCGAGGGACCAGGAGAGGCGGACGGTCCAGCGTCGAGACTCGTCGGCGGTGATCCGCCAGTGCGGGATGACGGCGGTGGACTGGTAGATCCCCTCGAAGCCCCCCTCGGACTGGCTGGCGGTCTCGATCGGGAAGCACCAGAGCGAGCCCGGGACCGACCACCGGAGGCAGATGCCGAGATCCAGCCACTCGTCGGTCAGGTCGAGCCCCTCGGAGTGGGGAAGATCGAGCCGGGCGTCGAGCAGGCCGAGGCGATGGCCGAGCGGGTCGGAGAGGAAGCGGTCCTCGGCGTGGCCGGCCATGGCGGCCAGGTTCAGCTCGACACCGAAGTGGACCGGCTGGCCGACGGGAAGGTCCTCGAGCATGTAGACGACCTCCAGCGCCGGGCGGCCGGCCTCCATGGCGATCGTCTTGTGGACGCGGATCAGGTGGCCGTCGGCCAGCCCCTGGCGCTCCATCATCAGGGCGACTCGGCCGCCCTCGCGGTGGGCCTTCGAGAGATACGTCCCCGAGGCGAAGTCGCCGCGCTCAACCTCCCGGCAGCAGGTCAGGTCGTCGAGGCTGACGTCGAGGGGGAAAAAGTGGTCGACCAGCGCCTTGCGGGGGGAGCGGTCGTAAACCAGGAGCCGGTCCATCCCCGATTGCTTGAGGATGACCCGGTCGTGCAGGTTCGAGGGGCCGTCGAAGGCCTGGGAGGTCGGCTCGGCCTGGGCGGCGGTGGCGATGGCGGAGTGGTACGACTCGGGGCGGCGGTCGAGCGTGGCCAGCACGTTGACACCGGCTCGGCGGACGTCCAGCTCGTAGATGTGGCCGCCGGCGGCCGGGCGGACGTAGGCGACCAGGCGGTCGTTCTCCAGCCGGGCTTCCAGGCGGGCGTCGAGGTTGTAGTCGGCCACGTCGAGGGCCACTCGGGGGCCGAGCTTCCCCTCGGCGCGGTCGAGGGCGTCGTGGCAGGCGATCAGGTGCTTGTAGATGGCGTTGCGCAGGTGGGGCAGGTACAGGCCGCCGAAGGCCCCGTGCCAGTAGGGGCAGTTGCACTGGCCGCGGTAGAGCTCTCGGCGGGCCTCGTCGAGGGCCTCGGCGTCGGCCTCGCCGGCCTCCTCGAGCGCGTCGAGGCGGCGGGAGAGTTCGAGCATCCGGGCGTACATCTCGTCCGTCTCGGCGTACTTGTTCTTGAAGTTGCGCCAGAAGCCGCCGGCGCGGACGAACGGGCGGATGGGAGCGACGGCCTCGGCTCCCTCCGACCGCTTGATGGCCGCCTCGTACGCCGAGAGCTGGCCGGCGGGCAGGACCCACTCGGTCATCTCTCGGTAGGAGCAATCCGGCAGGTAGACCTTGCCCAGGGGGACGGTCGAGTCGACGACGGCGCCGAAGGTGGTGGGCTCCAGCCAGTCGCGGTTGCCCATGATCATATCGCAGAAGCGGCGGAGCCATCCCTTGGCGAAGATGTGCTCGTGCGTCTCGGGCCAGCCGCCGAACTTCTCGCCGTCGTCGGCGCAAACGACCACGGCGCCGGGGCGGGTCTGGGCCAGGCCCCGGAGGTACTCGTAGGAGGCGTGGGGCTCCTGCCAGGGGATGAGGTAGCGCATCGGCTCGCTGTTGGGGAAGACCTTCAGCAGGTGCCCCTCGTCCTCGGTCAGGTAGTAGCCGAAGAGGTCGTCGGCGGCGGTGCCGGCGCGCTGGAAGTGGAAGTCGTCGAGCACGGTGAACTCGATGCCGGCCTCCACCAGGGCGGAGGCGAGGTGCTGCTCCCACACCCGCTCGGCGATCCAGGCGCCCCGGATCGGCTGGCCAAGGACCTCCTCCAGAAACGCGGAGTAGGAGCGGATCTGTCCGACGCGGTCCCGGTGGGGGATCATCGTCAGGATCGGCTCGTAGAAGCCGCCGCCGAGGATCTCGACCCGGCCGGCGGCCGCCATCGCGCGGAGCCTGGCCACGTACTCCGGGCGGTTCGCGACGAGCCACTCCATCAGCGGGCCGGAGGTGTGCAGGCTGAACGGCAGCTCGGGGTACTGCTCCATCAGCTCCAGGAACGGGAGATAGCTGTCGCGATAGGCGGCCTCGAAGACCGAGTCGAAGTTCCCGACCGGCTGGTGGTCGTGCAGCGCGAAGATCAGGCGGACGCGCGACATGGTGGGGCAGGTCCCGATCGGGGGAAAGCCCGTCGTCGTGACGGGCCGGGGCGATCCGGTGCGGCCGTCGGGCCGGGCGAACGGTCGGGGAACCGGTCGGCCGACATCGCCATTATCGGATGATTCCCGGGAATCTCCAATGGCGACCGGCATCGAATCCAGGGGGATCGGAGGCCATTCCCAGAAGAATAGCTCAGCCAGGCGCCGGCTCGCGGCGAGACCGAGCCCGGGCCCGCTGGCGGGCCGCCCGGCCGAGCAGCCCCGCCAGGCCGATTCCCAGCAGGATCAACCCCGGAGGCTCCGGCACGGCGCTTCCGCTCGGGTCGCCGTCAGAGCCGACCGGAGTTCCACCATGATTGCCTCCATTCGACCCGGAGCCGGAACCTCCCGCAGCGCCGCCATTGCCCGGCGGCGGAGGGATCGTCGAGCTGCCCGCATCCTCGCCGGGAAGGGTTCCCAGTTCTCCGGAATCATCCGAGGGGAGACTCGGCGTTTGAGCGCCCGGCCCCGTTGGAGCGAGCGGCCCCGATCCGCCGGCCGGGAGGGGCGTCGCCGGTTCGTCCACCGGCGAGGAAAGGGAGCCTCCTCCCGGCAGGAGGTTGCCTGATCCGCCGGCCGAGCCCCCAGCCGAAGAGGAGGTGCCGTCAATCGGAGCGTCGGGGAGAAAATCGTCGAGCAGGTAGGCGAGGACCGGGTGATAGGAGTCGAACCGACGAGGGTTTAGCGCTCGTCGGGCTTGAAGACCGTCGATGCCCAGGCGAAGGGCCGAACCGAGTCTCCCGTGCGAGCGATCAAATCGCATCGGGTTTTGCGCCCGACGATCGATCAGCTCCGGCAGGGTCCAGGATTGGCCGGCGAACCGCACGGCGTTCATCCCGTCTTCCCGGGTGAACCGAGAGCCCAGGCTCTCGGCGGATGCGGGACGGCCCGAGGTCGAGAAGACGACCGCCAGGGCGAGCGTGAATCGAGAAGAGAGAGACATTCGTGCTCACATCCCGAGAAAAAAGCCGTCATCCCTGAGATCAGTGGGAGGCTAAGGAGGGGTCGCGGCCTCGGGTGCTCCGAACCGCGAGCGCGTCTCCCGCCCCATACAACGGAAGAACAGATCGCCTGTGACGATCGTACCGCGTGCGGATCTCCGGACAAGCGGCCGGTCTCGAAGACGGCTTCTTGGCCGCTCCCGTCCGGCTATCCGGCTGAGCGCGAGGAGCGGAGGCGTTGGGCTTCGTCATAAAGCTCGACATAGGCCCGGGCGCTGCGGTGCCAGGTCCAGTCGGCGCGCATCCCGGAGTCGACGAGCCGGGCCCAGGAGTCCCGGCAGCGCCAGAGGGCCAGGGCGCGGTCAACGGCGGCGATCAGGGCCTCGGCCGAAGGCTCGACGAAGGAGAACCCGGTGGCGGAGCCGTCCCGAAGCGCCTCGGGGGTGGCGTCAACGACCGTGTCGGCCAGCCCCCCGGTGGCCCGGACGAGCGGGACGGTGCCGTAGGCGAGGCTATAGAGCTGGTTCAGGCCGCAGGGCTCATAGAGGCTGGGCATCAGGAACAGGTCGGCGCCGGCCTCGATGCGGTGCGCCCGAGGTTGGCTGAATTCGAGAAAGGCACGAAGCTGGCCGGGATGGGCTGCGGCCAGGCGATCGAGGGCGCGTTCGAAACGGGGATCGCCGGTTCCTAGGACGACCAGTTGGAGGTTTCGGGAAAGGAGCGCCTCGGCCCCTTCGATGATCAGGTCCCACCCCTTCTGGACATCGAGCCGGCCGATGGCCGCCAGCAGGGGAAGCTCTGGACGAGGGTCGAGGCCGGCCTCGGCCTGGAGCTGGGCCTTGTTGGCCTGCTTTCCCGCGGGCCAGGTCCGGACGGTGTACCGGGCGGCGAGGTGGGGGTCGATGGCCGGGTTCCAGGCGGTCGGGTCGATGCCATTGACGATCCCGTGCAGACGACCCCGACGGGCCCGGAGCAGGCCGTCCAGCCCCCGGCCCCCCTCGGGGGTCTGGATCTCCCGAGCGTAGGTCGGGCTAACGGTGCTCAGCACGTCGGCGTAGACCAGCCCGGCCTTCAGGAAGTTCAGCAGCCCGTGCGCCTCCAGCCGAGCGGGGTTGAACAGCGACCAGTCGAGCCCGGTCAGCGGCAGGTCCAGGTGCCAGAACGCCCCCTGATAGGCGAGGTTGTGGATGGTCATCACCGTGCCCACCGCGCGGAAAGGGGAGCCGGGCTGGCGGCGATAGACCTCCTCCAGGTAGACCGGCACCAGGCCGGTCTGCCAGTCGTTGCAGTGGATGACGTCGGGGCTCAGGCCGAGGACTCGGATCGCCTCCAGCGCGGCGCGCTGAAAGAAGACGAACCGCTCGCAATTGTCGGGGTAGTCCTGGCCGTCCTCGCCGTAGAGGCCGCGGCGATCGAAATAGGAGGGGCGGTCGATGAGATAGACCGGCACGTCCCCCGGGGGCAACGCGGAGGCCAGGATGCGGCCTTCGACCGATCGCCGAGCGATCGGCGCGCGAACGATCGCGCCGGTGTCCCGGATCTCGGGGCCCGCGGCCAGCGCTCGGCGGTAGGCGGGCAGGATGACGGCGACCTCGTGCCCCAGGTCGCGCAACGCCCGGGGCAGCGCCGCGGCGACGTCGGCCAGGCCGCCGGTCTTGGCGAAGGGGTCGACCTCGGCGGAGAGCAGGAGAACCTTCATCGAGGCTCGGTCGATCGGGTGCGGGCTCGGCGCCAGGACGGCGGCGCCGATGCGCCTCGTCCGCCGGCACGAGGCGGACGACCATCGGCCGCCCCGGCCCGGAGCCCGGCGGAATCCCCCCCCAGCTTAGCGGACCTCCCCGGCCCAGAGACACCCCGCCCCGGGGGCCGCCGGGCAGTCTCGGCTCAATCCCGCGACTGGCGCGTTGATCAAATCAAGTATGCGGGATATCCTGAGTGCACGCTGGCATGTTGCTGGCGTCCTTGAATCGACCCCGGGAGATTTTCTCCGATGGATCGAACCGCTTCCCGAAGGGGCTTCACGCTGATCGAGCTGCTGGTGGTCATTGCGATCATCGGCGTGCTGGTCGGTCTGCTGCTGCCGGCGATCGGCGCCGCCCGAGCGGCGAGCCGCCGGACGCAGTGCATGAACAACCTCAGGCAGTTGGGGATCGGGCTGGTCGAGCACGTCAACGTCCACGGCGCGTTTCCGAACGCGGTAACGTATGCCGAGCTTGCCGATGCGGAGCAATTCGACCCCACCGACCCGAAGACCTCGAGCTGGGACCGGACCTACCAGGGTTACTTCAACGAGTCGGGAGGGCTGCACAGCTGGGTGGTGGACATTCTGCCGTTCATCGACCAGCAATCGCTGGCCAACGATTATGACACGACGCGCGGTTACCTCGACGCGTCGCCGACGGATCCCTCAGCGGCGAGTAACCTGTACATCAGCAACACGAACATCTCCGTGCTCTCCTGCCCGGACGATGATTCGATCGACCCGAAGCGGGGGAATCTGTCGTACGTGGTCAACATGGGGTTCAGCCTCTGGCATGCGGTGGGGGCCAAGTCGAATGCCGCCTATGGCTGGATGGGGAGCGAATCGGACTCCACCTCGACTGGGCCGACGTGGACGCGGCCGATGGACTGGGGCATGGAGGTCTCGAAGCGGACGGGCCTGATGTTTGTCGGGTCCAGTGGGGGCCGGATGCCCTGGGACATGGGGCACACGATGGCGACGATCGCCGACGGGGCGAGCTTCACCGTGATGCTCTCGGAGAACGTCAGGGCGGGCGGCTCGGGGGGCAACCGGCTGTCCAACGGCATGCCGACCAACTGGGCGACCCCGCACCCCAACTTTGTTGGGTTCATTGGCTCGGACAACGTCTGCGGCGGCACCAACTCAGACCAACGCCTGCCCGGCATCGGCACCTGCAGCCAGGAGCGGGCCCTTCGCCCGCTCGCGGGAGCCCAGGACGGATCGGCCTGGGCCGACGCCAACGTCAAGGGTTCCGGCGAATCGATCAATTCGGGACTGAGGCTGATCGAGGAGGGGGCGTCCCCCTTCCCGAACGCCCAGCACTCGGGCGGCGTGCACGTGACGATGGTCGACGGCTCGACCCGATTCATTCGGGACACAATCGACGGCATCGTCTGGGCGAAGCTCCTCACCCCGGCCGGGCACCGGCTGCCGTCGCAATACCGGCAACTGCCGCTGGATGAGTCGCGGGTTGAGTGATCCCCGACTCGGGGACGCCCCCGCCCGGCCGCTCGGATCTCTTCCGGAGGGGATCGGTACGGGGCGTCCCCGCTTGTGTGACCTAGGCTTGCGATGCTGCCAGCCGGAGTACCCCCCGGATGGTGGTGCGGGCCCGCGCCGGCGGGTTGCGACGGGCCGGAACGTAGGGATAAGATTGGGGGCGACCTGACGGTGTCCGAACTCACACTAACGTCCCCATCGACTGCGCCCCCTGCTGGCCGACCCCCATCGTCGTGCGGGCGCCCGGAACCATCCCGACTCATGGCGATCGACCCGCGGACGTCTCGATTCTGGCAGGAGACGCTGCGCAGCGGGCTGCTCGACGAGCCGACGCTGCGCGAGTGCTGGGAGGCGATCCCGGAGGGGAAGCGGGAGCCCGAGGCGATCGACCGCCGCCTGGCGCGCCAGGCCGTCACGGCCAACCACCTGACGCTCTGGCAGGCGCAGCAGATCCTGGCCGGGCGGGCGATGGCCTTGAAGATCGGCAAGTACGTCGTGCTCGACGTGATCGGCCGCGGCGGCATGGGCCTGGTCTTCCTCGCCCGGGACACCCGGCTGAAGCGGCTGGTGGCGGTGAAGGTTCTCTCCCGAGAGCGGATGAGCAGCCCCCGCGCCCTGGCCCGCTTCGAGCGCGAGGCCAAGGTCGGCGCCCAGTTGCAGCACGACAACCTCGTGCGGATCTACGACGAGGGGGAGCACCGCGACCTGCGCTACTTGGTGATGGAGTACATCGAGGGGCGCAATGTCGCTCAGATCCTCGCCGACGTCGGCCGGCTGCCGCCGGCGCTGGCGGCCTCGATCGCCCGGCAAGTGGCGATGGGCCTGGAACACGCCCGGCTCAAGGGACTGATCCACCGGGACGTCAATCCGCAGAACATCCTGGTCACCTACGACGGGACCGCCAAGCTCGCCGACCTCGGCCTGGCGATCGACCTCGGGGACCCCGACGACGTCGTCACTCGGGACGGGGCCACCGTCGGCACCTTCGACTACATCAGCCCAGAGCAGGCCCGGCACCCGAGGTCGGTGGACACCCGCAGCGACCTCTACTCGCTTGGCTGCACGCTCTACCACATGATCGCCGGCCGGGTCCCGTTCCAGGCGGCCAGCCTGCCGGAGAAGCTTTACGCCCACCAGTTGCAGATGCCCGAACCGCTCTCGCAACTGGTGCCGGGGGTGCCCCCGGGGCTGGAGGCCATTGTCTTCAAGATGCTGGCCAAGGCGCCCGACGACCGCTTCTCGACCCCGCTGGGGGTGGCCGAGGCGCTGGCCCCCTACGCCGAGCAGGCCCAGGCGGTCGCCTCGATCCTTCGCCCCGAGCCGGAGGCGAACGACGCCTCGGACGGCCGGCGGCCGCAGGACAGCGTGATCGCCCCCGATGTCCGATCCGACACCAACGGCGATCGCCTGGGCCCCGAGGACGAGTCGCCGGGGATGACGCCGACGCGGACCTCCTCCGCCCTCCGCCCCGGCTCCTCGTCGGGCGCTGGGCCTGGGCCCGGCGCCCGACCTGCGGCCTCAGCCCTGGCGGATCAGGCCCAGTCCGACTCCGATCCGGGGATGGGGGGGAACGGCCCGGGAGAGCGGGATGTGCCGCCGACCGAGCCCGAGCCCGAGTCCGAGCCGATTCCCCGAAGCCCCGGGGCCAGCGGCCTGGGACTGGTGATTGACCTCGGCCCCGAACCCTCGCTGATCGAGACCCTTGGGGCATCCCGGAGTCGTACCCGAACCTCGCTCTCGAGGTCCGAGAGCGTCACCCGGTCGACCGACCGCGCCCGCAAGGTTGGGGAGGCGACCGGGGTGACGCTCGACGGCGGTCGCCGGCGCTGGCTGCTCATCGGCTTGGCCGTCGCCGTGGTGATGGTGGGGCTCCTCACGCTGCTGTTCCGAGGGCCCAGCGGCGGTCCGACCGGGCCGGGCGGGCCGGTCGAACCGGGAAGCGCGGGGGGGGAGCCCGCGCCGGTCCCTGAGCCGGGAGGGGGCGACCTCGCTACGAACGGTGCCCATCCGGCCCGATCCGGCCCGGCCTTCGCCGTCGGGCCGGAGGACGGCTCCCGGCTGATGGAATGCGACAGTCTGGAGGCCGCCCTGAACTTCGCGCCCACCAATGGCGGCACGGTGTTCATCGGCGACCCCGGGGGGCCGGTTCGGATCGGTCCGGGGTCTCCGGCGATGCTGGTCCCCGGGGCTTCCATCGTCCTCCGCCCCATGCCCGGGACCCGGTGCCAACTGACGATCTGGCTCGAAGGCCGGGATCCGTGGCTCCGCCAGCGGACCGGATCGATGCGGATCGAGGACCTGACGCTGCTGGTCCGCTATGGCAGCCAGGGGGCCGGGGCCCGCCCTCCGCTGATCGAGACCGACGGCAACCTCACGCTCCAGCGCTGCACCTTCTCGGTCCAGTCGGGAGACGGGCAAGAGACTCGGGCGGTGCGGGCCGGAGCCTCGACCCGAGTGGAGGGCTGCCTGTTCCGGGGCTTCGACCGGCCCCTGGATCTGCTGGCCTACCCGGGGATGGTGGACGAGGTGGTCGACAGCATCTTCGTCTGGCCCCGGGGCCAGTCCGGGGCCCGTCCCGGGTGGGCGATCCGGGTGGCGGTCCGGGCCTCTGGCCAGCCCAGGCCTCCCCAGTTGACGATCGAACGCTGCTCGGTGCTCCGGGCCGCCGGGCTGGTCGAGACGACCTCGCTGATGGCCGAGCCGAGGCTGGCGATCCGGGTCGCCGGCTCGGCCGTCCGGGCCGACCACCTGGTCTGCTGGACCCCCCCCGCCGGGGAGGACGCGTTTCCGAGCGGCCTGCGGTGGACCGGCCAGGGGAACCGCTACGACATTCAGGGGGCCTCCTGGGTCGTCTCCTCCCCCGACGGCCTGGCCTCGCCCCCCTCGGCCCCGACCGACCTGGCGTCCTGGGGCTCGGCGATCGAAGGGAACGGCGAGGACGACTCGGCCCGATCCGCCATCGCGCTGGCCGACGAGTCGGCCTTTGAGTCCGGGTCGCTCGACCCGGCCCGCTTCGCCGCCTCGTCCGACGGCGATCCCATCGGCGCCGACCCGACCGAGGTCGGACCCCCCGCCCCGGCGACCAGCGCCACGGCGGTCGAGTGAGTCGAGCACGCCCCGGCGGCGCCAGGACGGCCGGCGGCCGGTCTCGCAAGTGAGCGACTGAGGCACGCGAGGGAGGACCGGCGCACCCTTCCCTGGAGCGGGGAGGCGACCCCGACGACCGATCGCGATTCCGGGGGATTCGGACTCGGGCCCTGATCCGAGGACCGAGGCGGTCGGCGATCAGAACGGGCAGATCCCAGCGAAGTCGAGCAACGCGGCTCGGGCGACCGGGCCGGGGCAGGACCAGACGAGGAAGAACATCGCCTGGCGCGCCCAGCGCTGGGCCGGCTCGGTGCGGAGGAAGCCGGTCCCCTTGCGGGCGGTTAGGTAGGCGTGCGTCGCCCGGATCACGAAGGGGTTGGCCCGGCTGCGGAGCTGTGCGGCCGTCGGCGCGTCGGGGCGGCCCTCGGCGGCGGCCAGCAGCGCCGAGGCGAGTTCGAGCCAGGAGGCTTCGAGCGCCTCGACCGGCTCGTCGAGGTCATCCCGGTGCGGCGCCAGGTCGCGGAGGGCGCGCAGGGCCGCCCTCGCCTGGCCGACGGCCAGGGCGGAGGTTTCCAGGCTGCCGGCGCCCCCGCCGTCTCCGGCTTGGGCCATGACGTCGGGATCCGGGCCGAAGAGAATCTCGCCGGAGGACACTAGGACGCCGTCGCAGGAAACCTCCGCCGTGCAGGACGCCTGCAGGGCGGCCAACGGCAGAGGCGGGCCGACCGACAGGCCGGGGCGGTCGGCCGGCAGCGCGAGGAGCAATTGCCCGCCGTCCTCCAGCACGGCCCCGGTGACGAACACGTCGGCCCGGGCCGCGGCGGTCACCCAGGGCATGGCCCCCCGGAGGCGGTAGCCGCCGTCTCCTTCCGGTTCGGCGGCCAGGGCTCGGGCTCCCCGACGCCGGGAGGTGGTCAGCTGCGAGGTGCCGATCGTCGGGAAGGCTCGGCCGGCGGCGACCTCCCGGAGCCAGCCGGCGGCGGCTTCGTGGCCGAGATTGGCGGCGGCCACCAGCCACCGGGTGGCGGCGCTGAACTGAGAGAAGATGAAGGCCGCCGTCAGGCTGCCCTCGGCCAGGGCGGTCTCGCGCCGGACGAGGGTCGGACGGTCGAGCCCCTCGCCGCCGAAGGCGGCCGGCACCGGCCAGCGGTGGACGCCGGCCTCGGCCAGGGCGGACCAGAGGGCGTCCGGCCAGGCTCCCAACTCGTCGGCCGGGCCGTCGAGCGCCGCCAGTCGGCAGACAAGACCGGCGGACTCCGGGTCGTCGAGCAGGGCCAGGGGGTCGTCGGCGGTGGGGCCTCGGTGGGTCATGGCGGCGATCCGATTGGCGTCGCGGGGGGCCGGGTCCGGGACGGGAGATGCTGCGGTGGACGACAACGCCCACGTGCTTATGATGGACGATCACGGCGTCGACGGCCAGTCGGTTGAGGCGGCCCCGGCGCCCGGACGCAGGACGCCCCCCCGATGCCGAAGCCGTATTGCTACGACCACCCCCGCCCGGCGGTCACGGTGGACACCGCCGCCTTCGTTCTCGACGGCCCGACGCTCCGCGTGCTGATGGTCAAGCGGGGCAGGCCTCCCTTCGAGGGCCGCTGGGCCCTGCCCGGTGGGTTCATCGACCTGGACGAGGACGCCGCCCCGGCCGCCCGCCGCGAGCTGCTGGAGGAGACCGGGATCTCCCCCGGCCCGAGAGCCCCCTTCGAGCCGATCGGCTTCTACGCCGCCCCCGGCCGAGACCCCCGAGGCCGCACGATCAGCCTCGTCTTCGCCACCGCCATGCCGGGACCTCCTCCCTCGCCGACCGGCGGCGACGACGCCTCGGACGCCTCCTGGGTCGTCGCCGATCCCGCCCCCGGGCCGCTGGCCTTCGACCACGAGGCGATCCTTGCCGACGCCCTGGCCTGGCTGCGGCGGGGGGTCGAGGCCGGCCCGGTCGGTGTCGGCATGCTCCCCGACCGGTTCGACCGCGACGACGCCCGGGCCCTCTTCCACGCCGTCGGGCTGCCGCTGCGGCATTCAGCCCGATGGCTCGGCCGCTGCGAAAAGGAGGGGCTGATCGAGCCAGCCGGGGGAGAGTCGCAGCGGTATCGGGTGATCGGGGCCCCACCAGGGGAGGGATGAATCCGGAGGCCCGGTCGGGGACCGATCACCCCCCTCCGGCCGGATGGTTCGGGCCCGGCGCGATCCGAATGCCTGGCATTGCCTCCCCGGGGGGCCGCTTCCCGCAAGCGTCGGTCTCCCGGCTGAGCAACGTCCGCTGGGTCGCCGTCGAGCCGAATCGGGCCCCTCACCCCTGCCTCGGAGCATCACCGATGCCCCTCCCCTCCCCTCTCCCAATGGCCGAGACGGTCGCCGGAACCTGGCGGCCGGGCATCGGCGACCCGACCGTCCTGGGATGGGCGACCGCGGCCTCGTACCTCGCCGTGGCGGTCGCCTGCGCCCGGATCGCCTGGCGTCCAGCCGGTCGGCCCGGCTCGGCCGGTCCCCGGTCCGCCGCCTTCTGGGGGATGCTGGCCCTGGGGATGTTGCTGCTGGGGATCAACAAGCAGCTCGACCTGCAAAGCCTGGTGACTGACCTCGGCCGCCGGCTGGCGAGGGAGCAGGGATGGTACGACGTCCGGCACGAGGTGCAGCGTCTCTTCATCCTCGGCGTGACCGGGGCCGGGCTCGGCCTGCTGGCGGCGGTCGGCGTCGTGTTCCGCTCCGAGGCGCGACGCCGGCCGATGGCACTGCTCGGGATGGGCTTCCTGGTCGTCTTTGTCGTGATCCGGGCGGCGTCGTTCCACCGGGTCGATCTGCTGCTCGGTCGGGGGTGGATGGGGGTGCGGGTCAACTACCTGCTGGAGCTAGGGGGGATCGCCTGCGTGGGGCTCTCCGCCCTGCGCCGTCCCCGTCGGGCCGACGAGGGAGACGGCGCGTCTCCTTCCCGGTTCGATCGCGACCTGGGAGTGATCGTCGTCGACGACACCCGGGGAACGGGACCGGCATGACCTTGGCTCCCGGCCGGATCGGGAGGGAATCGGGGGCCCTACGAGCCGGGGGCGATGACGAGCGTGATCGGAGGAGCCGCCGAGTCGGTGCCGGCGGCCTCGACTCGGCCGACGGCGAAGATCGGGCGCTCCTGGGGAACGACCCACGGCTCGGCGTGGAGGAAAACGGTCCGTTCCGTCTCGGATTCGGTGATTTCCGGGAGGAGACGAGGAACAGGTCGGACCATTTCTGGGTCTAGGAATCGACGAAGGCCTCGCTCCCGAGCAGCCGGTCGACGAGCTTCGATCGCTTGTCCGGGTCTGGGTCGGTGAGGAAGGCGTCGACCTCCTCGGGGAAGGTCTTGCCGGCCGCGGCGCCGTGGCAGGAGCCCTGGTTGCACCCGGTCTTCGTGAGCACCGGCAGGACGTGATTGCGGAAGCTCCAGGGCTCGGCCCTCGAGGAGCCGACGACGGTGACGATCGCCTCGATCGACTGCTCGCCGACCGTCGCCCGGAGGGTGGTGACGCCGTCCGAAACCGGCGTGACGATGCCGTCGGCCGACACCCGGGCGATGTTCGGGATGCTCACGGAGAAGGCGACGCCGCCGGCCAGATCGCCGGCGAAGGACCCGTCGTCGCCGAGCCGCTCGACCAGGAACCGCTGGGAGGCCCTGGAGCCGTCGAGCGTGGCCGAGGGGGGGAGCAGCGCGAGCCCGTCCCGGGCCTGGGCGGCTCCCGGCGGGATCGCAACGGCGAGCAGCAGCGTCAGGGCAAGGAGCGTCCCGGAAGGGCGCCGGCTGGTCATGGTCGGTCGCTCGGAGGGGAGAGGGCCTTGGCGGGGTCGTGCTCCGGGGCGGGACGAGGCGGATCGGATTGACGAGGGGGGCGATGGTCGGGGGGAGCGGCCGTCAGCGCCCGGTCTTGATCCCCCGGGCGGTGGCCCGCCAGCACTCGATGAGGATCTTCCCGTCGGCCTGCTGCCGCGGGCGGAAGCCGTGGGCGAGCGGGCCGCCGAGCAGCAGGCCCCGGACCGCCTCCTTGGTGGCCTGGGGGGAACCGCGGTCGAACCACTCGTCGAAGTCGAGGGTGAAGGTTTCCTCCATCATGCGAACCGACTCCAGGCCGACGGAGGTCAGCAGGTCGGCCAGCTCGCCGGGGGTGGCGTTGGAGGTGTGGGTACGGTCCCTCAGCCGCTCGACCCGCATGTGCCAGGAGCGGGCCTCGGGGTCGGGGTCGGTGGTGTGGTCGCTGAGCACCAGGATGCCCCCGGGGCGCAGGAGCGTGGCCTGACGGGCGACGAACAGCACCGGATCCTGGATGTGGTGCAAAACGTAGCGGGAGACGCTCGCGTCGAAGGGGGCGAAGGCGCCGACCTGGGGATCGTGGATCGAGCCCAGCAGGAAGGTGGCCCGGTCGCCGAAGCGGTCGCAGCGGCGGCGGGCGCGGTCGATCATCTCGTGAGAGAGGTCGACGCCGACGATGCGATGGCCGGCCGAGAGCAGGGCCTCGGCCACCAGGCCGGGGCCGCAGCCCGCGTCGAGGACCAGGCTGTCGGGTGGCAGGTCGGCGGCGGCGACGAGCTTCGCCAGGGCCGCCGGATCGGTTTGAACCGGGGCCCGCTCGAAGCGATCGGCCTGGTCGTCGAAGGCCGAGGCGAGGTCCCGGTCGTGGGATCGCAGGACGGGATGGCTCATGGACGGGGTGGTCCTTCAAGCCGACGGAGGGAGCGGGGCGCGTCGGCCGTCGCGATGCCTCGGTCAGAACAGCTCCCGGATCGGCTCGACACCATGGTCGACGACCCGGATCGGTCGGCCCTGCGGGCCGGGCAGTTCGGTTTCGAGGTCGATGCCCAGCCCGTGGAAGACGGTGGCGGCGATCTCGGCGGTGGAGACGGGGCGGTCCTTGGGGGCGTGGCCGATCTCGTCGGAGGCCCCCACCACCGTGCCGCCTCGCACCGGGCCCCCGGCGAAGAGAACCGACCAGCACGCGGGGTGGTGGTCCCTCCCCCCGGCCGGGTTGATCTTCGGCGTCCGGCCAAACTCGCCGAAGGCCAGGATCATCGTCGTCTCCAGCATCCCCCGCTCGTACAGGTCGGTCAGCAAGGCGGTGTAGGCGGTGTCGAAGTTCGGGCCGACCTCGTCCTTGTAGCAGGAAATCGGGCTGAACGGGGCCGAGCCGTGGATGTCCCAGGTGATCTCGTTGAAGACCGTCTCGAACATGTTCACGGTCACGAACCGGACCCCGCGCTCGATCAGCCGGCGGGCGAGCAGGCAGCTCTGGCCGAACCGGGTGCGGCCGTAGCGGTCCCGGACGTCGGCTGGCTCGGCCTCCAGCGCGAAGGCCGCTCGGGCCTCCTTGCTGGACATCAGGCCGTAGGCACGCTGGAAGTTCTCGTCGAGGAGCCGGGCGTCCTCGGAGGCCTCGAAGTCTCGCGTGGCGCCGTCGATGGCCGCTCGGAGGGAGCGGCGGCGCGACTCCCGGATGCCGGAGACGTAGTCGGGGGGCAGCAGGTCGGGGACCTTGAAATCCGGGGCGCTGGGGTCGGCGCCAAGGACGAACGGATCGTGGCTCTTGCCCAGGAACCCCGCGTCCTGGCCGTGGGGCATGTTGCCGCCGGTGTTGCCGATCGGCCGGGGCATGACGACATGCGGCGGCACGTCCCCGCGCGGCCCCTTGAGGAACGACAGCACCGACCCCACGTGCGGATACCGGATCGCCCCGTTGCCGAACAGCCGGCCGGTCTGCATCATCTGATGGCCGGTGTCGTGCACGGCGGTCGCGTCGTGGTAGACGGAGCGGACGACGGCGACCTTGTCCATCTGGCCGGCGAGTCTCGGGAAGATCTCGCTGACCTGGATGCCGGGGACGTTCGTCTCGATCGGCCGGAACGGCCCTCGGATCTCGGCCGGGGCGTCGGGCTTCATGTCCCAGGTGTCGAGCTGGCTGGGGCCGCCGACGAGGAAGAGCATGATGCAGTTCATGTCGCGGTCGCGGTCGACCGCGCCGCGGGCCTCCATCGCCCGGAGGCCGGGCAGCGTCAGGCCGAGCGCCGCCAGCGAGCCGGCGTGCAGGAAATCGCGACGGGTCAACCCGTCGCAAAAGTGGACGGGCGTTTGCGCGTCGAGCCGATACATGGGCGAGGACCTCGACTCCGGTTCGGGCGCCTTGGGGATGGCCCGGCGCGAGACTGGGGCGCGATTCGCCCTAGGCTATCATGGGGGATCAATCCCGGTCAAACGTCCGCATCCGGCGATCGGCCCCGCGCGGCGGCCCGGTTCGAGCCGCCCTGGGGAGGCCAGCGCCGGGGACGGCCCGCTGGACCGCATTCGCGCTCGTCCACACGCTGGTTGTAACCGTCCGATGAACCGCGTCTGGAAAGCGAGCTGAGTCGACGCGACGATACCCGCGGCGGGTCCGATCGCCCCGCCCGGGAGCCGCACCCATGCCGCGTCAGGCATCCGACGACGCACCGTGG
>NZ_RYZH01000024.1 GCF_003977685.1 Tautonia sociabilis
CATCGGGGGGGCCCTTCGGGGTGCTGGCGATTGTCGCTGTGACCCAGTCCACCACGAAGGTGCCTCCCCTTCCATCGAAACTGTCAACCGGGCCCACCCCCATTTCGGCTCTCTTTGCGACAGAGCCTTCGCTCCGCGCAGCGGGACGGATCGAGCCGTCGTTCGGGGGACCGAGAGGATGCGGGGCCGGGAGGATCGTCGGGCGTGGCCGGACCGGATTTTGGGAAGACGAAAAATCAGAGTCGAACGGAAAAAAGCAGAGTTGAGACGCAAAAAAACAAAGTGGCGGCGCCAAAAAACAGAGTGCGCAGATCCCGGACAAACGGTTCGATGGCTTTTTGGCTTTCCAAAGAACGGGGCCGGGAGAGGCGGTTGGACCTCTCGATCGGGCAAGAGGGACGAGGGCTCCCTGTGGGGATGATCGCCGAGGGACGGGGGGACGGTGAACGGAATCGAGGGGAGAGGGGGGCGGGGCTGATCGGCCTGGGAGGGCCGGGGCGGGGGGGATCGGAGGATCGGGGGGGAGCAGGGGAGATCGGAGGAGGGGGACCGCCCGATGATTGGAGGAGGGCGATTGCCGATCGCGCCCGGGACCGGGAGCGACGGGGAGGCTCCCCCGCTCGGGTCGGACCGGGCGGATCGGGTCCGATTCCCTCCGAGGCGAGCGGGACTGGCCCGCTCGCCGGATCGAACCAGGTCGATGGGAGGTCCGTCCCGTGTTCCGATCGAGCCTCGCACTCGCCGTCACCGTCACCGTCGCGTCGCTGCTGGCCCTCGGGGAGGCGGCCCGGGCCCAGGTTCCGGCCCCGGCCCCGGCCGCCGTGCAGTGGCGGCCGGATTACCACGCCGCCCTCCAGGAGGCGGCCGAGACGGGGAAGCCGGTCTTCCTCGACCTGGGCTTCGAGGGGTGCGCTCCGTGCCACCGGATGGATGTCGAGACGTTCCGGGACCCGAACGTCGTCGCCACGCTGAACCGGCTGTTCGTCCCCGTCCGGCTCGACGGGACGGCGCCGGCCAACGCCGGACTGGTGCGGTCGCTGCGCGTCTGGGGATACCCGACGCTCGTGATCCTCGACCCGGAGGGGCGAGTGGTGACGAGGACGATGGGATTCCTCGACGCCGGGCAGACGCAGGCGCTGCTGGCCAAGGGGATCAAGGGGATGCGGCGGTAAGTCGGGTCGCGAGTGGTTCCCCGCCGAGGGACGCTGGGCTCCGCCGCCACCGTCGGTTCAGCGGCTCACTCCCCCGCCGGGAGCCCCGGGTTGTCTTCCCCCCGTGCCGGGGCCCCGACCGCTCGGGTTCCGCGGACGGACCCCGAGGCACCCGAACCCCGGGCGCTCGCCGCTTGGAGTGAGACGGCGTCAGCGGGGGGAGGAGGGGGATTCGGAGGGGGGGGCGAAGAGGCGGAGGTCGACGACGAGGGGCATGACAGACCAGTCGGAGCCGGTCCAGGCGTGGTGGAAGACGGAGACGGACTGCTCGGACAGGTCGAGCTCGAGGAAGCCGGGGGGGCGGCGGCCGGTGGGGTCGCGGAGCAGGGGGGCGCCGGCGTTGAGGCAGAGCTGGTTGGGCAGGGAATCGGGCCGGAAGGCCCAGGCGGCGTGGACGTGGCCGCAGCAGTAGAGGTGGGGCCCGAGCTGTCGGAGCCAGTCGGAGACGAGATCGGCGTTGACCAGGCGCTTTCGGTGGAGTTCGCCGCGGTAGGGTTCCGGCGCGGCGACGGGGTAGTGGCAGGCGACGATCAGCCGGGGGGGGCGGCGCTCGGGAGATGCGAGCCACTGCCGGGCCAGGAGGAGCTGGGGCTCGGGGAGGCGCCCGGTGGCGGAGAGGTGGGAGCGGGTGGCATCCAGGCCGAGGATCGCCGTGCGGGAGTCGAGGCGGCGGAGCCAGGGGAAGGAGGTCGCCGGGGCGAAGGGGCCGAAGACGCGCTCGAAGGCCCGGGTGCGCACCGAGTGCGTGGTGTAGCGGTCGTGGTTGCCGGGGAGGATGGAGACGCGGTCGGGGTCGGAGAGCAGGGGGGAGAGGGCAGACCGGGCCTGGTCGAACTCGCGTCGGAGGGCGGTGGTGGTCAGATCTCCGGTGATGAGCAGGTGGTCGGCGTTGAGGGAACGGACGCGGTCGACGACCTCGGCCAGCCGCTCGAGGCGGAACCGGGAGGCGCGGCCGGCGACGAGCTCGGCCATGCCGACGGCGCGCTTGCCCCAGAGCCGGATCGGGTTGAACGAGTAGCGCCAGATGTGGATGTCGGACAGATGGACGATCTTCACGGCGAGGGCCCGGCGAGGCATCACGTCCCGGGATCCGGGGGATCGGACGGGAGAGGGATCAACGGTCGGGCCAGGGGTAGGCCGCGACGAGCAGATCGTATGCGACATGCGTGCCGACGGCGATGCCGAATCCCCGGAGGATGAACACCCAGGCGAAGTAGACCCCGGCCAGCCAGCGGAAGAGGAAGACCGACGGGGCGAAGTCGCCGGGGGGCTCGTGGACGTGGTGCGCCAGCGAGAACGCCAGGGCCGAGCCGCTGGCGGCCATCGCCGTGGCCAGGGCGTTCGGCACGTGCAGGACCCGCAGGGCGGCGTAGAGCAGGCCGAGCAGGCCGAGCCGGAAGGCCGCCTCCTCGAAGATGCCGGCGCCGACGAGGCCGATCGCCCGGGAGGGGTCGATCGGCAGGCCCGAGGGCCAGGAGTCGGCCCGGAGGTAGACCAGGCCGCCGAGCCCGGCCAGCCAGCGGTCGAAGAGGAGATACAGCCCGAGCAGGCCGGCGCCCAGCAGGGTGCTCTCGACGGCCGCCACGGGGAGCCATCGCGGTCGGAACCGGCCCGGCTCCGCGACTCGCCAGCAGACCAGGGCCAGGGCGATCGTCAGCGAAGGGGCCCAGGCGGGGAGCCCCCACTGGGGGGGAATGGCCTGCTGGATCCAGGAGTCGACGCCGGTGCGGAGGGCGGGATCCCCGCCGAGGCTCGCGAGGCCGCCCTCGTAGCCGGCCAGCAGAGGAAGGACGATCAGGAGGGCGGCCGAGGCCCCCCGACTGGCCGACCAGTAGCCGTCCGGGAGGCGGGGGCGGGAGGAGGAGGAGGCCGGGGCCGGCTCGGGCGCGGGACGGCGGTTGGTTCGCGAGGGGGGAGGCATTGGGGATCGGCCGGGGGGAGGATCGAGAGGAGGCCGCATGGGAGAGCAGGGTCCTCGGGGGACTCGTCGGGGATCGGATGCACTCGTCCCAGGAGATGGATCGGCCCTCCCGGGGCCGGGACTGAGCCGGGAAGGGGAGGGAGGGGAGGATCGGGTCGGTGATGCCGAAATGGTTGAACGGATTGAACTGGCCGAAATCCGATCGGGCCTTGAGCCGCCTCCCGGGGGCCGATAGGATGGAACCTCGGGACTCGGGCGGCCCGCCCCGCGATCGGCCTCGCACCCCACGAAGCGACCCACCACCTTCCGCCCGAAGCATCGAATCACCTCCGTTCCATGATCGGCACGGGTCTCCGCGTTGGACGTCGAGCGGCCTCGCCGACGACGACGGGCCCCCGCGAGGAGCTCGTCGCCCGATCCCGGGAGCGGCCCTCGGGGAGGGATCGCGCGTGATGGGCGCCTGGCGGCATCGACGGCAGCATCGACAGCGTTGGCTCGGCCTCCTCACCGTCGGAATCGGGGCGATCGCCCTGGCGGGGTGCTCGGAACCGGAGCCGGTGCTGTTCTCGCACGACGCCCGGCTTTCGGGCGAGGAGTTCGCCGAGAAGCCGAACAGCCGGCGGGCGATCGAGACGATCGTCGACGAGATGTTCGGCCCCTCCCCCGCTCTCCTGAAGGTGCCGGAGGGGACCGGGCTGCCGAGGGGAGGGCGACGGCTGGCCGGCCTGGTGCGGGAACCGGGCTCCGATCAGGTCGTGCCGGTGACCTACCGGCCGCCGGGAGCGGAGCAGCCGGTGCGTCTGGAAGGGGGCCAGGCCCTCTACCACCGCCACTGCCTGCACTGCCACGGCGTGTCCGGCGACGGGCAGGGGCCGACCGCCCCGTTCCTCTACCCCCGCCCCCGAGACTACCGCCGCGGCCTCTACAAGTTCACCTCCACCGACTACGGCAAGAAGCCGACCCGGGACGACCTGCGGCGGACGATCTCCAACGGGATCGACGGCACCTCGATGCCGGCCTTCCGCGCCCAGTTGGAGCCGATCGAGATCGAGCAGCTGATCGACTACGTCATCTTCCTGAGCCTGCGGGGGGAAGTGGAGCGAGCCCTGATCGAGGAGGCCTCGTTCTTCGCCGATGAGGACCTCGCCGGCGAGGAGGGGATGGAGGAGCTCCGGCTGATCGCCGAGGACCTGGCCCAGGGCGTGATCTTCCCCAACTGGCGGGACGCGATGGACCCGGGGGCGGTGGTGCAACCGCTCTCTCCCCGGGTGGCGAGCACTCCGGAGAGCATCGCCCGGGGGAGGGACCTGTTCCTGGGCACCTCGGCCGACGTGAAGCTCGAATGCGTCGGCTGCCACGGCGCCAGCGGCAAGGGAGACGGGAACAGCTGGATCGACCCGGAGACGTTCAATCGGTACGTCTTCCTGGAAAACCACGATCCGACCGACCGCGGCGCGCTGGAGAAACTCCGGGAGATCGCCGAGCAGCGTCAGCGTCGCTGGGGGGACGACTGGGGCGACCCGCTCCGCCCGGCCGACCTGAACCGGGGGGTGTACAAGGGGGGCCGCCGGCCGATCGACCTGTACTGGCGGATCGCCACCGGCATCACCGGCACGCCGATGCCGGCGCACGTGACGACCCTGCGAGACCCGGACGACCTGTGGCACCTGGTGAACTTCGTCCTTGCCCTTCCCCAGCAGCCGGAGCTGTTGCGGCCCGACCGGGCCCGGCGCCCGACCGGGTCGGCGGCGGCGGCGACAGCGGCGGCGGGGCCGGGGTCGGGGGCCACGGCCGGTTCGGCGGCCACGGCGTCCCGATGAGCCGGCCCTCGGGACGAGCCGGGTCGGCCAACCACCGACCTCGAACCGCTGTCCGCACAAGACGAGCCCGGAGGCCGATCCGGACGATGGCCTCTCCCGCCGGGCGCCCGGGCCCGGCCCTCGCCATCCCTGCCTTGCCGGCCGACCGGACCGATCATCCCGGATCGCCCCAGTCCTCGGGAGCACCGTCGTGAAAGCGTGGAGCCTGCTGTTCGGACTGACCGCCGTGATCGCGACCGCGGCGTTCGTCTACGCCCCGTTCGACGAGGACTGGTGGCTGCCCAGCTACCGCGCGACCAACGCCGAGGCGATGGCGACGCTGGAGGAGATCGACGCGAGGTCCGGGGCCCTGGCCGGGGAGGTCGAGGCGATGCGGGACCTCGGGGGCCCGGCCTCGGCCGAGCAGCTCGAGGGACTCGACAGCGGCCGGCGGTGGCTGGCCCGGCAAGCGGTTCGGCTGGGGATGATGGCCGATCAGGGATTCCTGTCGGAACGGTCCCGGGAGCTTCAGAGCCGGGCGGCCCTCGCCTCCGAGGCGGTGGCCTCGGCCCGGGAGGCGCTGGGGATCGGCCCGGCCCCGGCGGCGGTCGAGGAGGCGGTCGGGGCGCTGGAAGGGCTTCGGGAGCGGGCCGAGGCGGCGATCGCCTCGGTGTCGGAACCAGGAGGATCGCTCCGGGCGCCCATCTCGTCGGCCGCGAGGCAGATCGACCACCTGTACGTCCTGATCCTGGTGATCACCGGGCTGACGTTCGTCGGGGTGATGGGGGCGATGGTGGTCGCCCTCTGGCGGTTCGGAGCGAAGCCGGGACGGAAGGCGGTCTACTCGCACGGGAGCCTGAAGGTGGAGATCGCCTGGACGGTGATCCCGGGGGCGATCCTGGTGTTCCTGGCGCTGTATCAGTTGCGGGCGTGGGCGGACATCAAGTTCAAGAGCTCCTACCCCGATGTGGCTCCCCTGGCCGAGGTGACGGCCCGGCAGTTCCAGTGGACCATCCGCTACCCGGGCCCGGACGGCCAGATCGGGACCGGAGACGACCTGCACACGGTCAACGACCTGCACTTCGTCAAGGGCCAGCCGACGATCATCCGGCTGAAGTCGGACGACGTGCTGCACTCATTTTTCCTGCCCCAGTTGCGGATCAAGCAGGACGCGGTGCCGGGCATGGACATCCCCGTGCTGTTCGACGCGGACAAGGCCGGGCGGTTCGAGCTGCTCTGCGCCGAGCTGTGCGGCTGGGGCCATTACAAGATGCGGGCGCAGGTCACCGTGCACGAGACGCAGGACGAGTTCGACGAGTGGCTGGCGCGGTCGCTCGAGGAGCAGGATTACCCGCCGCCCCCGGCCTCGGACCCCGACGGCGTTGCCGCCGCCGCCGTCCCCCCCGGCCCCGGAGTGGAGTGAGAGAGCCGATGAGCAGCGAGCCCCACCACGACGCGCCCGCCCAAGGCCCCGACCTCGCCGGGCCGGACACCGGCATGGCGCCCGGGACCATCCCGACCAGCGGCCACGCCCCCGGGCACGACGAGCACATCCACCCGGCGCCGCGAAACCCGCTGTTCCGCTACATCTTCTCGACCGACCACAAGGTCATCGGCATCCAGTTCCTGTTCTCGGGGCTGATCTTCTTCGTTGTCGGCGGCCTGCTGGCGCTGGCGATCCGGTGGCAGCTGGCCTGGCCCTGGAGCGATCTGCCGCACCTCAGCGCCCTGTGGGACTCCTCGGCCGGGCAGATGCCTCCGGAGTTCTACAACAAGCTGGTGACGATGCACGGGACGATCATGATCTTCTTCGTGATCATCCCGATCCTGCTGGGGGCGTTCGGCAACTTCCTGATCCCGCTGATGATCGGCGCTCGGGACATGGCGTTCCCGACGCTGAACATGCTCTCGTACTGGTTCATGTGGCCGGCGTTCGTGCTGATCGTCTTCTCGTTCTTCGTGCCCGGCGGGGCGTCGGAGGCGGGCTGGACCGGCTACCCGCCGCTGTCAACCGCGGAGTGGTCGACGCCGGGCTCGCTCAACGGGCAGACGATCTGGCTGATGGCGCTGCTGTTCGCGGGCATCTCGTCGATGATGGGGTCGATCAACTACATCACGACGGTGCTGATGCTCCGGGCGCCGGGCATGACGCTCTTCCGGCTGCCGATGACGGTCTGGGGGCTGTTCATCACGGCGCTGTTGCAGGCCTTCGCGCTGCCGGTTCTGACCTCGGCGCTGGTGATGCAACTGCTCGACCGGGTGGCGGGGACGAACTTCTTCTCGCCGACCGGCCTGTCGGTGGCGAACGGACCGGAAGAGGTGGGGGGCGGGCACCCGCTGCTCTGGCAGCACTTGTTCTGGTTCTACAGCCACCCGGCGGTCTACATCATGATTCTGCCGGCGATGGGGATTGTCTCGGACGTGATCTCGACGTTCAGCCGCAAGCCGCTGTTCGGCTACAAGCCGATGGTGTTCGCCATCGGGGCGATCGCGCTGCTGGGGTTCATCGTGTGGGGGCACCACATGTTCCAGTCGGGCATGAACCCGGCCCTGGGGGCGACATTCATGCTCTCGACGATGATGATCGCGCTGCCCTCGGCGATCAAGACGTTCAACTGGCTGGGGACGATGTGGGGCGGAAGCATCCACTTCACGGCGGCGATGCTCAACGCGGTGGCCTTCGTGGCGATGTTCGTCATCGGAGGGCTGTCGGGGATCTTCATGGCGGCGACGCCAACGGATATCCACATTCACGACACGTATTTCATCGTCGCCCACATTCACTACGTGCTCTTCGGCGGCAGCTCGTTCGGGATCTTCGCGGCGCTGTACTACTGGTTCCCGAAAATGTTCGGCCGGATGATGAACGAGACGCTGGGGAAGATTCACTTCGCCCTGTCGTTCGTGTTCTTCAACGGGACGTTCTTCCCGATGCACATCGTCGGGATGCACGCCCAGCCGAGGAGGTATGCCGACTACACGGGGTTCGAGCTGTTCAACAACGAGGCGGTCATCGGCCTGAACCAGCTCATGACGGTGTGCGCCATCGGCCTCGGGTTGTCGCAGCTGATCCTCGTCTCGAATTTTGTCGCGAGCCTCGTCGCCGGGAGGAAGGCGGGCGCCAACCCGTGGCGGGCGAACACGCTGGAGTGGCAGACGGGCTCGCCGCCGCCGCACTACAACTTCGAGCGGATCCCGACGGTCTACCACCCGGCGTACGAGTACAGCCTGCCCGAGGCCGAGTCGGACTACCTGCCGCAGACCGAGCCCCGGCCTCCCCGGGCCGAGCCGCTCGATCACATCATGGCGTGACGTTCCTCCGATTCGACTCGAGCCGAGCCGAGCCGAGCCGATCCGATCCGATCCGATCCGATCCAATCCAACCGTCCGTCGGCCGCCCCGTCGCTCGGGCCCGGCCGACCAACCACCGGCCCATTCGCGATGACCGACACGGACGCTCCCCCTCGCACCGAGGCCTCCCCGGCCGGCTCTCCGAGCCGGTACCGGCCGGGGCCGCACCGGGTGGCCCTGCTGGCCTCGGCCGTGACCTGGCCCCTGCTGTTCGTCGGCGGGCTGGTGACAACCTACCGGGTCGGCATGGCTGTGCCCGACTGGCCGACGACGTTCGGCATCAACATGTTCGTGTACAAGTTCTGGACGGCCCCCTGGGGCGTGTACGTCGAGCACTCGCATCGGCTGCTGGGCACGCTCTCGGGGCTCGGCTGCATCGCGCTGGCGTTCTGGTTCACCGCGACGGCCGGCTGGCGGGCGTGGCGGTCGGCGATCGGGGCGGTGCTGGCGGCGGTCGCCCTCGGGGCGGTGCTGGCGGCGTCGACCGGGCTGGGGCCGTTCCTGTCGGGGATCGTGGCGCTGGGGGTGGTCGGCTCCTTGCTGTCGCTCTGGTTCGCGGTCGGCCAGCGGCAGGGGATGCCGGCGCTCGGCTGGCTGGCGCTGACGGCGGTGATCATCCAGGGGGCCCTGGGGGGGTACCGAGTCCGGCTGAACTCGGTCGACCTGGCGGCGATCCACGGCTGCACGGGGCAGGCGTTCTTCGCCTTGCTCGTGGCCCTGTGCGTGATCACCGGCCGGGGGTGGTCCTCGGCGGTCCCGAGGGTGTCCGACCGGCTCGGCCTGAGGTGGTGGGCGCCGGCCCTGGCGATCCTCGTTTACGGGCAGATTGTCGCGGGAGCGCTGCTGAGGCACCGGAGCCTGGGGCTGGTGATCCATAGCTCGCTGGCGGTCATCGTGCTGGGGGCGGTGGCCGTGGTTTCGGGGCTGGTGCTGGCGGGCCGGAGGGCCTGGCCGGCGCTGGCGCCTTCGGCGAGAGCGATGCTCGCCCTGGTGATCGTGCAGGTCGCGCTGGGGATCGCGTCGTGGTGGGTGCTCCGCCCGTTCGACGGCATCCCCCGAGCCGTGTCGCGGGGCCAGGCCGTGGTGAGGACCGCCCACCAGGCGAACGGAGCCTTGCTGCTGGCGGCGTCGACCGTGCTGGCGTTGCGGGCGGCCCGGCACTTCGGATCGAGCCGGGGAGCCCCGGCCCCCTTCCCGACCCCTTCCCTTCCGACCGGCCCCGCCCCCCTCGATCTGGAGGCCGCGACCCGATGAACACGACGGCCCCCCCCCTGACTGCCGCCGAGGCCCAGGCCCTCTCCGTCCCCGTCGACCGGCTCGAAGGCGCCGGCGGTCGCGCCGGATGGCTCGAGGACTACGTGGCGCTGACCAAACCGAAGATCGTCGCCCTGGTGCTGGTGACGGTGAGCGTCGGCTACTTGCTCGGCGCCCGGGGCTCGGCCAACCCGCTGTACCTGGCGGCGGCCCTGCTGGGCACGGGCCTGGTGGCGGCCAGCGGGAGCGTCTGGAACCAGGTGCTCGAATGCTCCCGGGACGCCCGGATGCGGAGGACGGCCCGACGGCCGCTCCCCAGCGGCCGGGTGGCGGTGTGGAAGGCGGCCATCTACGGCTCGGCGCTGGGGGTGGCCGGGCTGGCTCTGCTGCTGGCGGGACCGCACCCGGTCGCGGCGGCGGTGGCGGCGCTGACGTTCGTGCTCTATGCCTTCGTGTACACCTGGCTCAAGCCGGTGACGACGCTGAACACGGCCGTCGGCGCCGTGCCGGGGGCCCTTCCTCCGGTGATCGGCTGGGCGGCGGCCACGGGGGGGCTCGGGATCGAGGCGTGGGCCCTGTTCCTGATCGTCTTCCTCTGGCAGTTCCCGCACTTCCTGGCGATCGCCTGGATCCACCGGGAGGACTACGCGAGGGGGGGCCACCGGATGCTCCCCTCGGTCGATCCGCTTGGCGTGCTGACGGGCCGGCAAGCGGCCGGTCACGCGCTGGTGCTGGTGCCGGTGGGCCTGCTGCCGGTGGCGATCGGCCTGGCGGGGCCGGTCTACTTCCTGGGGGCACTGGGGCTGGGGCTTTACTACCTGGCCGGGGCCTTGAGGTTCTGGCACGATGTCAGCGACGCGACCGCTCGTCGGCTGCTCGGGGCGTCGTTCCTCTACCTGCCCGCCGTCTTGCTGCTGCTGTTGCTCAACCCGCTGCCGGCCTGACTCGGGCCGGGCCTGACCCGGGCCGGGTCCGACCTCTGGCCTCGGAGCGAACGATCGTCCTGGAGCCGACATGGCCGAGACACCCCCCTTCGGCGAGGAGCCGACCGGCGAGCCGCACGACCACGACCATGCCCCCTCGGGCGCCCCGGGCCGAGACACGCCGCCGGCCACGCCGGGCAAGGTGGCGATGTGGCTGTTTCTGGCCACGGAGGTGATGTTCTTCACCGGCCTGATCGGCTCATATGTCGTCTTGAGGGCCGGCAGCCCGCCGGGGTCGTACAGCAACCTGTTCCCGCCGGGGACCGACCTGGCCAGCCGAGCGGGCGCTGTCGGCCTCGTCCTGCTCGATCCCGGCGAGGACCCGGACAAGGTCGCCGCGCTGGTCGCCGAGGCGGGAGGCCTGCCGGCCGAGGAGGCCGATCGCTTCGTTGAAACGGCCGGGGAGATCGGCGAGGCGGTCGTCCTGGTCGACTCCCCCTACGAGCCGAGCGACGTGGAGGGCTGGCGGCAACGGCTGGCCGAGGCCGGCGCCTCGGTCGAGGTGCGGGGCCTGGAATCGTTCGCCTGGCCGCCGCCGTACAACGGGCTGGTCAACCCGCTAAGCATCGACCTGACGGCGCTGAACACGTTCATCCTCATCTGCTCGTCGGTCACGATGGTCCTCGCCCTGGCCGCGATCCAGCGGGGAGACACGCTCCGGCTGTCGCTCTGGCTGCTGGCGACGATCCTGATTGGCTCGACGTTCCTGGGCATCCAGGTTTACGAGTACATCCAGCTCATCGGGCCGACGATCGAGTGCTCGGTCGCCGTCTCGGGCTGGCACGTCGCCGTGGCGGTGCCGCTGGCGGCCCTGCTCCTCCTCGCCCTCCTGCAAGCGAGGAAGACCGAGGGGCGGACGGCCGCGGTGGTCCTGCTCTCGCTGGTGCTGGTGGCGTGCTACGAGGTCGTGTCGATTCTCGGGCTCACCGCCGATCTCGACGCCGAGTTCCTCGAGGCGATCGGGCCGGTGACGACGGCCCTCCGGCTCGACGAGGCACTTTACCAGGCCGACATCGGGCCGATCGAGCTGGGGCATCGCTACTCGGTCGGCGTCGGGGCCTCGGGGCATTTCCGGCCGTCGTCGTCGCTGTTCGCGTCCAGCTTCTTCACGATGACCGGCTTCCACGGGGCGCACGTGACCGGAGGAGTGCTCGCGCTGACGCTCATCTGGCTGCGGTCGCTGTTCGGGGGCTACTCGAAGGAGAGCCACGCGGTCGTGGAGCTGGCCGGCCTGTACTGGCACTTCGTCGACCTGGTGTGGATCATCCTGTTCACGGTCGTCTACCTGATCTGACCGGGACCCATCGGAGGAGACACGCGCATGGACCCGACCGGGACCCCGACGACCGTGGTCGTCGCCCATCGAGAGCACTCGTCGCACGTGAAGGCGTACCTGCGCGTGTTCCTGGCGCTGCTGGCGCTGACCGTGGCCGAGTACCTGTACGCCCGGCTGCTGACCGACGCCCCAGCCGCGCTGCTGATCGGAGGGCTGCTGGTGCTGGCGGTGATCAAGGCGGGCCTGGTCGGCCTGTTCTTCATGCACCTGCTGTTCGAGGGGAGGTGGAAATACCTGGTGCTGGTGCCCACGACCTTCCTCGCCTCGGTGACGGTCCTCGGCCTGGTCCCCGACCTGGCCTACCGGCAAGACGACCGCGCCGGGGCCCCCCCGGATCACGTTGCCAGTGCCGGGGAAGAACCCTGAGCCTCCCCCCGTTCCCTTTCCCGGGAGTCGATCGTCCCGGGGGAGCGAGCACCCCGCACCCGCCCAACCGCCCTCGTCCCCACCTGGGCTCGCCCGACGGGGCGAGCGTCCCGCCGTGAGTCGCTCCTACCGCATCGGCATCGGCATCGTGGTGGCGGCGGTCGCCGTCGCCTCGATCGTGTGTTTCGCCCTCACCGAACCGAACCCGCCGATCCGAGCCGGCTACGACCTCGGCCCGGCGTCGAGGGCGCTGGGCCCGTTCCGGTTCGTCGAACGCTCCGGCGCCGAGGTGACGGAGGAGGATCTGGCCGATTCGGTCTGGGTGGCCGCCTTCGTCTTCAGCCGATGCCCGTCGAGCTGCCCCCGGATCTCGGCCGAGATGGCAAGGCTCCAGGAGGAGCTGCCCCGGGGCCGTTCCGTGAAGCTCGTGAGCATCACCGTCGACCCCGAGTACGACACCCCCGAGGTCCTTACCGACTTCGCCCGCCGGTACCGGGCCGATCCCAACCGCTGGTGGTTCCTCACCGGAGATCGGGGGGCGACCTACGAGCTGATCCAGCGCGGCTTCATCCAGAGCGTCGCCGAGGCGACCGAGGAGGACCGCTCCTCCGGTTCCGAGGCGATCCTGCACAGTACGAAGCTGGCCCTGGTCGACCGGGGCAACACGGTCGTCGGCCTGTTCGACATCGGCGACGAGCTGGGCATGGCCCGCCTCCGGGAGCGGATCGCCGTGCTCTCCGCCCCGGCCTGGGCCCGGGCGCTGCCGGCCCTGAACGCGACGCTCAACGGCTCCGGCGCCGTGCTGCTGCTGCTCGGCTGGTTCTTCATCCGGGCGAAGCAGGTGAAGGCCCACACGATCGCCCAGGTGACGGCGCTGGCCGTCTCGGCGCTGTTTCTGGCCTGCTACCTCGTCTATCATGCCCAGGTGGGGAGCGTGAAGTTCCCCGGCGTCGGCCTCGCTCGGCCGGTGTACTTCTCGATCCTGCTGTCGCACACCGTGCTGGCGATCGCGATGGTCCCCATGATCCTGGTGACGGTGATCCGAGCCCTCCGCAAGCGGTTCGACCGGCACCGGGTGATCGCCCAGGTCACGTTCCCGATCTGGCTGTACGTCTCGATCACCGGAGTGGTGATCTACCTGATGCTCTATCGGCTCGACTTTTCCTCGGCGGCGATCGCCGCGGCCGGGCCTTGACTTGAGCCGGGGCCTTCCCGATCCCTCGACCCTCTTCCCGGAGCCCGCGATGCGACCCTCGACCTGGCTCCTGACCGCCGTGCTGGCCGGGGCGCTGTGCCTCGGCCTCTCCCCATCCGCTCCGGCCTGCCCCAACTGCAAGGACGCCCTGGCGGCCCAGGACCCCGGCGGCGCCGGGGATGTGTCAGCCGGCTACTCGAGGAGCATCCTGCTGATGATCGCCGTGCCGTTCGTGCTGTTCGGCTCGGGGACGGTGGCGGTGGTCCGGCTGGCGAGGAAGGGCGGCATCCCGCAGTTGTGATCGCCGTCCGAGCCCTCGCCCCCGAGCAGGCATCCTCCCGAGCCGGTCGGTCTGCCGCCCGATTCGACCGGCGGATCTCTCCGATGAGGTCGGCCGGCAGGCACCGAGGCGGTCGGGGACGGCGCGGGAGATTCGGCCCGGGGCGTCGGAGCAGGGGATCCCATCGGCAGGGCCGACGGAGGGAGGCGGGCGATGCCGGACGATCTCGGCGAGCAACCGGAGGAGACGGGGAGCCCGGCGGGGGAGGTGTCGGCCCGAGTCGGCATCAAGGTCGGGGGGGCGGAGGTGGCCTTCACGCTGTCGGTGCCGTCGGGGACGGTCGGGCCCGAGGTGCTGCTGCCGATCGCCCGGGGACTGGAGGAGATTGCCGAGCGGGTCGCCGAGGAGGCGGTCGAGCGCTCCGGCAAGGCGATCTCCTGCGCGAAGGGCTGCGGGGCCTGCTGTCGACAACTCGTGCCGATCTCCCCGCTGGAGGCGCACCAGCTCCGGGAGCTCGTCGCGTCGCTGCCCAAGCCGAGGCGGTCGGAGGTCCGCGATCGGTTTACGGAGGCGATTCGCCGGCTCGGCGAGGCGGGGCTGCTGGAGGCGATGCGCGACCCCGGGGCGGTGCCGGTGGCGGATTGTAAGCGATTCGCATTGGACTATTTTGATTAGGGCATTCCTTGCCCGTTCCTGGAAGACGAGTCCTGCTCGATCCATCCTGATCGGCCGCTCGTCCGCCGGGAGTATCTCGTCACGTCTCCTGCCGAGCACTGCCGGGCTCCCGCCGAGGAGGTCATCGACCGGGTCGCGATTCCCCTCCGGCTCTCCGGGGCCCTCCGGCAGTTGACTGGGGGATCGATGTGGGTCCCCCTGGTGCTCTCCCTGGAGCACGCCGAGCGGTCCCCGAGACCCGATCGGACCCGACCGGGTCCCGAATGGGTGGAGGAGCTGTTCCGGCTCATCGGGAAGGCGTCCGAGGGGGAGGAGCCCCTGGCTTGATCGGTCCGGTGCCGCCGGCCAGCGAGCGCCCCCGGCTTCGCCGAGGAGGAGAGACGCCCGCCCTGGACCCCCTTGCCAAAACTCCCCGGGGGAGAGGCTCTCGGACGAGGGGAGGGGCACGATACAATGAGCGTCCCACTCCCGGCTCCTTCGGATCTCGAGCCGACGACGATCGGGGATTCCCCCGACGGGTCCTTCCCCCGGAGTGATCTTCATGACATCATCCCAAACTGGCGCGGATCGCCGCGTCTCGACCATCGCGATGCTCGGGCTCTGGGCGGCTTCCCTGGCGATCCCGGTCCGGGCCGACGACGCCGGAGCCGACGCCCCCTCCGAGGAGGGCCGAGTTCCCTGGACGAGGTCCCGGGTCGTCGGCTCCCCCGATCCGCCTCCCCCCTTCGAGGTGGTCCGGGCCTTCCCGAACCTGAGGTTCGAGCACCCGCTGCTCATCACCCGGATCCCGGGCGGCAACCGGCTCGTCGTGGGGGAGCAGTCCGGCACGATGTACTCGTTCGTCGACGAACCGGACGCCGTTGCCGAGCTGTTCATCGATCTGGGGAGGGAGGTCCGGACGATCGGCCTGCTCGACGGTGCGGAGGGAGTCGAGGCGGTGTACGGCCTCGCCTTTCACCCCGATTTCGAGCGGAACCGACGGTGCTACATCTGCTACACGCTCCGGGGGTCCGAGCCCGGCCAACTGAACCTGGAGGACGGCAGCCGAGTCTCGATGTTCACCGTCTCGAACACCGACCCGCCCCGGGTCGCCCCCGATTCCGAGGAGATCCTCCTCACGTTTCTCCAGGGGGGGCACAACGGCGGCGATCTTCACTTCGGACCCGATGGATATCTCTACATCTCCACGGGAGACGCCGCCAGCCCCAACCCGCCCGACCCGCTCGACACCGGCCAGGACGTCTCCGACCTGCTCTCGTCGATCCTCCGCATCGACGTCGACCGCAAGGACCCGGGGCGGAACTACGCGATTCCCCCGGACAACCCGTTCGTCGGCCTCGACGGCGCCCGGCCCGAGGTGTGGGCCTATGGCCTGCGGAACCCCTGGCGGATGGGCTTCGACCGAGAGACGGGAGAGCTGTTCGTCGGCGACGTGGGATGGGAGCTCTGGGAGTCGATCCACCGGGTCGAGAAGGGGGGGAATTACGGCTGGTCGGCCATGGAGGGACCCCAGCCGATCAAGTCGGGCCAGGTCGGGCCGACGCCGATTCACCCGCCGCTGATCGAGCTGCCGCACGCGATCGCCTGCAGCGTCACCGGAGGCCTGGTCTACCGGGGCTCGAAGTTCCCGGAGCTGGTCGGCGCCTACCTCTTCGGCGACTGGGAGACCCGACGCCTCTGGGCCGCCCGCATCGAGGGGGACCGCGTGCTGGAGATGCCCGAGCTCTCCCGGCCGTCGATCCGATTCGTCGCCTTCGCCGAGAACGCCGACCGCGAGGTGTACTTCCTCGACCAGGAGGAGGGGACCGTCCACACCCTGGCCCGGCTCGACGGCCCGGGCCGGAACGCCGACTTCCCGACCTCGCTCTCGCAGACCGGGCTGTTCGCCTCGACGGCCGACCACCAGCCGGCTCCCGGGGTCGTCCCCTTCGCCATCAACAGCCCCCAGTGGCTCGACGGCGCGACGGCCGAGCACTGGGTCGCCTTCCCCGGCCGGTCCTCCGCCACGCTCTATGCCAACGGCAAGCCGGTCCCCGGCCTGGTTTCGTGGCACAACTTCCGAGTGCATTTTCCGAAGGACGCGGTCCTGCTGCGGACTCTCTCGCTGAACGGCCGTCGGATGGAGACGCAACTGCTGCACTACGACGGCATCGACTGGCGAGCCTACACGTTCGCCTGGCGAGACGACCAGGCGGACGCCGATCTCGTTCCGGCCGAGGGGGCCGAGGTCGAGATCCCCTGGGCCGGGCCCGCTCGCGTGTGGCAGTACCAGGCTCGGGGCCAGTGCATGTCGTGTCATAGCAACCAGTCGGAATATGCCCTGGCGTTCCTTCCCGAACAGTTGAACCGCCCCGGGCCCGACGGCCGGAACCAGCTCGTGGCGCTGACCGCCTCGGGGATGCTCCGCCGGGCCGACGACGACGACCGCCCCTTGCCCCCGTTCGACGACGCGACCGCCGCGCTCGAGCGCCGCCTGGCCGACCCGTCCGACCCGTCCGAGCCGATCGCCGCTCGGGCCCGATCGTACCTGCACGCCAACTGCGGCCACTGCCACTCCGACCACGGCGG
This sequence comes from Tautonia sociabilis, assembly GCF_003977685.1. Taxonomy (GTDB): domain Bacteria; phylum Planctomycetota; class Planctomycetia; order Isosphaerales; family Isosphaeraceae; genus Tautonia; species Tautonia sociabilis. Next base: position 16,940 of record NZ_RYZH01000024.1, read on the forward strand.
CGGTTCCGTGCCGCTGCGGCTCCAGGCCAACGTGCCGGATGACCAGTTGAACGCCATCGGCGTTTCCCCCACCCGGGGCGACTTCGGCCTGCCCGGCGCCCGGATCATCGCGCCGGGAGACCCGCTGGCCAGCACCCTGTACTTCCGCATGGCCAAGTTCGGCCGAGACCGCATGCCCCACATCGGCTCCGAGCAGCCGGACGAGGCCGGGCTCGAGCTGGTCGCCCGGTGGATCGAGGAGCTGGGCGAAGGGGCCGGGCGGGCCGAGGCCGACCGATCGGGAGGGTCGCCGGGCCCGCTCCTCACCGACTCCCGATCGGCCCTGCATCTGGCCCGGCAGCTTCGCCGGGGGACGCTCGATCCCTCGGTCCGAGACGCCCTGCTCGCCGAGGCCGCCGCGCTCACGGCGGGGCCGATCCGGGAGCTGTTCGAGGGGGACCTCCCCTTCGACGGCCCGAGGAGGAGGACCCTCGGGTCGAGCCCCCGGCCCCGGGCCATCCTGGCCCTCGAAGGGGATGCCAACCGAGGGGAACAGCTCTTCTGGTCCCAGGAGGTCCAGTGCGGCACGTGCCATCGCGTCGGCGACCGGGGCACGGCGATCGGGCCCGAGCTCTCCGCCATCGGCTCGACCCGGTCGCGAGACGAATTGCTCGAGAGCCTGCTGGAGCCCTCGCGGCGGATCGAGCCGACCTTCGCGTCTTATGCCGTCGCCACGGTCGACGGCCGGCTCTTCACCGGCCTGCTCGTCCGAAGGGATGAGGACGCGGTGGTCCTCCGAGACGCTCAGAACGCGGAGATCGTGCTCGATGCCGGCTCGGTCGAGGAGCTCCGCCCGTCGCTAACCTCGCTGATGCCCGATGGCCAACTGGCCGGGCTAACCGCCCAGGAGGCGGCCGACCTGATCGCCTATCTGGAATCGCTCCGGTGATCGCTCTGGGGGCGACCCCCGGGGGTCGCCCCCGAGTCCGATCCCCTGGGAGATTGGCCCGGGGGCCGGGAAGCCCTGATCGGTGCGGGGGCGAGCCGATCGCTGGCCCGAGTGGGCTTCAACCCGAGCCCGGAACTCCCCGGAACCTCGCGGGCTTGCCGTCCTCGAGATCGATCTCCCAGGAGCTGATGCCGCGATGGCGGTCGTAGGCACGCTCCATCGCCTCGATGTCGTCGAACCAGCCGATCAGGTAGGCGGCGCCGAAGGTGTCGCCGGGCCGGGTGGGTCGGCCGCCGATTTCCTGGATCATGCAGACGTAGCCGCGCTGGTGGCACCAGGCCTGGTACACGTCGTCCGGCCGGAGGGTCATTCCGGCCAGCCAGGGCCCCTCGGGGACCTGATAGGATCGGATGAATCGCTCGGGGGGAGGGCCGTCCTGGCGACGGTAGAGGAAGCGGGCGTCGGGGGGAAAGTCGGCGGCGAACTCGGTCGAGGGGATCGTCGGGGGGTCGGCGTAACTGAGGAAGACGTGTTCGAATCCTTCTCCTTGCCGGTGCTTGATGTGGCCCGGCAGGTCGATCCTCAGGAACAGGCAGGGGGACTCGGCGACGGTCGTCACCCGATCGGAGGCGAGGAAGAAGCGCTCCCGATCGGGGAAGATGAGCGTTTGCTCCCAGACCGATCCCGCCCGATCGTGCGGCGGGTAGGAGATCGTCCATTCGTGGCGCAGGGTGATCGCCACGAACCCGTCGCCGAGGAACACGGTCGGCGCCAGGAGCTTCGCCTGAGTGCAAATCTGGGGGCCTTCGACATACCGCTTGGGGAGGTTGCCGTGCACGAGGTTGCCGAAGTCGTATTGCCCCTCGGGGATGGGGGCGTCGGCCGGGGCCGGTTCGAGGAGGAAGTCGACCACGTCGAGCCCGAAGCCGAGGTCTCGGGCGCCGGTTTGCTTGTCCTCGAAGGAGCCGCCCACGATTCCGGAGACGTAGCCCTCGGTGGCGACGCGGGCCCGGTAGCGGTCGGTCTCGACCTCCACCCGGGTCCCCGGCGGGTAGGTCGCGCCGGACTCGATCGGGAGCGTTCGGCCGTTCGGGTCGGCGAGGCGGATCAGGGGAGCGTTCCGACGTCCGGTCATGGAGGACCCTCCTCTGGAACGGCCCCGACCGGGGGCCGGGCGATGGCCCGGACCCCGGGGCGATGGCTCATTCCTTGATCTCGAAGATCGCCTCGACCTCGACCGCCGAGCCGGTCGGAATCTGGGCGAAGCCCAGGGCGCTTCGGGCGTGGTAGCCGTCGCCGTCCTTGCCGAAGATCTCGTGAAGCAGGTCGCTACAGCCGTTGACCACCAGGTGCTGCTGATCGAACTCCAGCGTCGAGTTGACGCATCCCAGCAGTTTCAGCACGCGGAGGCCGTCGAGCGAGCCGTGGAAGTTCCAGACCGAGTTGAGGATCTTGACGGCGCACTCTCGGGCCGCTTCCTTGCCCTGCTCGACCGACAGATCGGCCCCGAGCTTCCCCTTGATGTCGCTGACGTGTCCGGAGGTGATCAGCAGGTTCCCCGTCCGGACGACCATCGCCAGGTATCCGGGCGCTTGCTTCGAGAAGGTGATTCCCAGGGCCTCGGCCTTCGCTTGCGGCGTCATGCGCACATTCCTTGGTTCGGTGTGCAGGTCGAGCTTCGTCGTCGATCGGCCCCGATGGGGCCGGGGTCACTCCCCCTCCTGGCGCCGTTGCCAGGAGAGGCCGGGCGTCTCGACCCGGAAGGAGACCAGTCTGGTGTGCTCCACCTCGGTGACGTAAACCGTCCGGCCGTCGGGGCCGCCGAAGCAGAGGTTGGTGGGGAACTTCCCCAGGACGTCCACCTCGCGCAGGATCTCCCCGTCCGGGGTCATGAGGATGACCGTCCCCTTGCCGTGCCGGGTGATGGCGAGGTTCCCGTCCGAGTCGCAGCGCATGCCGTCGAACCCGTGGTCGGGGAACTGCCGGATCAACCGCTTTTCGCCGAGCGTGCCGTCGTCCTGAATCGGGAATTTCCAGACATTTCGTTGCACGGATTCGTTGACGTAAAGCCACTTGCCGTCGGGGCTGACCTCGATGCCGTTGGTCGTCCCCAGGTCCGAGGCCACGCGGTCGACCTTCCCGGAGGTTGAAATCTTCCAGATCTGTCCCGATCCCGCTGACCAGTTCGGGTCGCTGGCGTAGAGGGTCCCGTCGGGAGCGATCGCCAGGTCGTTCGGCTGGTTCATTGCCGGCTCGTGGGCGAAGACGTCGATTGCTCGGGTCTCGGGGTTGATCCGGAGCACGTTGTGCCCGACGTAGTCGGCCACGAACATGGTACCGCTGGCGTCGAAGACGATGCCGTTGCCGACGCTCTCACCGGGAAGCCGGACGAAGACCTCTCCCCGGCCGTCGGGGGAGACCCGGCCGATGGTGCCCTGCTCGGCGAAGTTCACGGCGAAGATGGTCCCCTGGGCGTCGCAGGCCGGCCCCTCGATTCCCGGGGTGAATGCTCCCGGGCTTGTCAGGGGAGCGGCGAGAAACAGATCCTGCCCGGCGGCCCCGGTCGAGAGCACCGCCACCAGCCCCAGGAACCCGCCGATTCGAGCCGCCATCGTTCGCCCCCCGATCGAGCCGGCCGAGCCCCGCGCCGCGGTTGCGATCGTCATTGCCCCCGCCGGCCGGTCGCGGGGCGACCGCCATTGTTCTGCGTCTCAGGCCCCGTGTAAACCGGGCGGCGAGCCGGTTTCGAGAGACTGCCGACGCCTTTCCCGCCCTTCCGCCGGTCGCTATCGTACGGGTCGGCACCAATGGAGAAGGGGTCCCCCATGCTGATCGCCTCCCGCCGACTCGCCCGATGGCTCGCCTTCGCCGTCCTCCTCGCCTTCGCTCCCGCCCCCTTCCCGGCGATCGCGCAGGGGCCCGAGGGGACCCAGCGGCAGCCGGAGTTCGACGTCGTCGTCGACCGAGACGGAGCGCCCCGAGCGACCTCCGCCCCCCCTGATCGGCCCAACATCCTGCTCATCTACACCGACGACCAGCCGTACAAGACCGTCGGCTGCTATCCCGAGGCGCCGCCCTGGGTCCAGACGCCGAACATTGATCGCCTGGCCTCCCGGGGCGTCCGCTTCCACCGAGCCTACCTCGGCTCCTGGTGCATGCCCTCCCGCGCCTCGATCCTCACCGGCAGGCTTCCCCACGGCATCGAGTCCTTGCGGATGGCCGGCGAATACCCCGGCAGCACCTACGACCCGGAACAGGCCCCCTTCTGGCCTGCCGTCTTCCGCCGGCACGGCTACCACACCGCCCAGATCGGCAAGTGGCACACCGGCACCGACACCGGCTTCGGCCGAGACTGGGACGATCAGATCGTCTGGAACCGGCCCGCCCACCCCGACAACGCCGGGAACTACTTCCACGATCAGATCCTCGCCTTCAACGACGAGGAGCGTCGGGTCGAGGGCTACTCCACCGACAACTACACCGAGTGGGCGCTCGACGTCATCCGGGGAGCCCGCCGCGATCCGGACAAACCCTGGTTCCTCTGGCTCTGTTACGGCGCCGTCCACGGTCCCACCACCCCCGCTGCCCGCCACCAGGGCTCCTACGACGGCCAGACCGCCCCGGTCCCCGACGACATCTTCGGCCCCCGGCCCGACAAGCCCTCCTACCTGGAGCACACCCAGGCCTGGGAGCCCGGCCCCGGCGGCCTCCCCGTCATGAAGACGAGAGCCCCCCGCGAGGGGAATTTCGACACCGACGAGCCCGGCCTCGACTTCCAGGACTGGGTTCAGCAGGTCAACGAGTGCGCCCGGGCCCTCGACGAGGGGGTCGGGCGGCTGCTCGCCGCGCTCGACGAAACGGGTCAACGTGAGAACACGCTCGTCATCTTCACCGCCGATCAGGGCTACGCGCTCGGCGAGCACGGCATGAGCATCAAGCTCGCCCCCTACGACGCCGCGGTGGCCTCTCCCCTCATCGTGTCTCAGCCCGGCACGCTCCCCGAGGGCGAGACGTGCTCCGTCGCGGTGAACGCCCCCGACCTCGTGGCCACGATTGCCGCCCGGGCCGGCATCGCGATTCCTTGGGAGCTTCACGGGAGGGACATCACTCCCCTGCTGGAATCCCCCCGGTCGGCCGATTGGCCCCACCCCATGCTCATGGAACACCTCGGCCGAGCGTACGGCTCCGACACCTCCCCGATCCCCACCGGCTCGAAGCTCACCGAGGTCGGCGGCGTCCCGTGGTGGGTGCTGCTTCGAGACGGCCGCTTCAAGTACATCCGCACGCTCGCCGAAGGCGAGCCCGAGGAACTCTACGACCTCGACGCCGACCCCGAGGAGCTGCACAACCTCGCGGCCGACCCCGAGTACCGAGCCGTCCTGGAGTCGCTCCGAGAGCGCACCGTCGCCGAGCTGCGCCGGACCGGGGCCCCCTTCGCCGACGCCATGCACGCCCCCCGGCTCCTGAGCCGCTGACTGCCCGGCCCGGCGTCCTGAGCCCTGAGCGTGCCGAGGCCTCGCCCTGGCCGTTCCGGTGGCCCCAATCGTCGGCCGGGAGGCGATTCAATCGGAGGAACCTTTATGTTCAGTCGCGATGTCAATCGGGCGGGGATCGTCCCCCTGGCCCTGACCCTGGCGCTGACGCTGCCCCTGGCTTCGGGGGCATGGGCCGGCGACGAGCCGTTCCCCGACTGGCTCGTCCGCTGGGAGCCGATCCCCCAGAACCCCCTCTTCCGGGGAGCCGGCGGCGACTCCTGGGACGCCCGCATCCGAGAGCGAGGCTGGATCCTCCGGGAGGAGGACGGATCGTACAAGCTCTGGTACACGGGTTACAACGTCGAGCGGTCCCCCAGCCGGTTCCTCGGCCTGGCCACCTCCTCCGACGGGAGATCGTGGGTTCGGCACCCCGGCGGGCCGCTGTCCGCGCCGACCTGGGTGGAGGACATGTGCGTGCTCCGCCACGACGGGCGATACCTCATGTTCGCCGAGGGTCGAGACGACGTCGCCCACCTGCTCACGTCCGAGGACGGGCTTCGCTGGCAGGAGCGGGGCCCGCTCGACGTCCGCCTCGCCGACGGCCGCCCGATCCCCCCGGGCCCCTACGGCACTCCCACCGTTCTCCGCAAGGACGGCCTCTGGCACCTGCTCTACGAGCGCGGCGACCGGGGAGTCTGGCTCGCCACCTCTGCCGACCTGAAGGTTTGGACCAACGTGCAGGACGACCCGGTGCTCGCGCTGGGCCCCGAGCCTTACGACAGCACGGCCGTGGCGATGAACCAGGTCATCGAGCGCGACGGCGTCTATTACGGCATCTACCATGCCAACGCCCATCGCCCCTGGCGAGACTGGACGACCTGCGTGGCCCGGTCCACCGACCTTGTGCACTGGGAGAAGTATCCCGGCAACCCGATTGTCCGGAACAACAGCTCCAGCGGCATCTTCGTCGACGAGCCGGGCGGTCCGGTCCTCTACACGATGCACCCCGAGGTGCGCCGGTACCGCCATCCGGGAACGGGGGACGAATCGGATCATCGCTGAGCTTGGCCGGCAGGTTCCTGCCGAGACTCGGCTCGAATTGGGGAGAGCCGGGGCGTCCCTGCCCCGGCCCTCCGGCCTGCTCGGGGGAGGCGATCGCGGTTACCAGCAATGCCGGCCTCGGCCGTGGCCCCCGTGCCTCCCGTGGCCGGGGAAGCCGTAGCCGGGAAAGCCGTAGCCGGTGCGGAATTCGCGGTAATACATGCCGCCGCCGAATCCGAAGCCCGGATACCCGCCGAACCCCGGAGCCGGGCGGTAGGGGAGCCGGCAGGTCGGGGGCGGCACGTGCCGGCAGGGCACCTTGCAGCCATGCCGACAGGCCGGGCCCGGGTTGTACCCCTGGCCGAAGCCCAGGTTCAGGTTGATGCTCCCGAAACTTCCCGTTGGGGTGATCCCCGGCCCGTAGCCGAAGTTCTGGCCGAAGCCGCCGAGTTGCGCCCTCGCCGGTTGCGGGGCCCCCAGGGTGACCATCCCGCCGACGACCAGGGCGCCGAGCAGGCTCGCGACCTTCGTCTTGATGAACATGCGAAGAACCTCTCTCGTCTGGGTCGAAGCACTTGCCAATCCGCGATCGAACGGTCGACCCGGGCGGCGTCCGACTCGTCGATCCGCCGCCTCCTGCGGCCGCTCGCCCCTTCCCTGGGGAGGCGATTGGCCGCCGCCCGGGCCGGTATGGGGGGGATCGCACGGCCCGTGCCGCGGTTTGGAGCGGGTTGGGGCGATTGTTCGCAAGCCCTGGTTGCGCGGGGGTTTGCACCTGGGAGGGCCGCCTTGTCCCCGAACCCTGTCCGCGGATCTCCCCGCCAAGGTCCTGGCGTCTCGCCGGTTTTCTGACGGGAGCATGCCGGTCTCTGGATTGGTGGCTCGCTCGCCGATCCGTCTTCGCCTTCTGAATGGCTCGAATCGCCGATCGGTCGGGGAAGGGGGGGGCGGGGGACTTCCGGGAACGGCGGGATTGCCCTCGAGCCGAATGGTCGCGCCCCCGTTCCCGGCGATCGGCCCAGGCGGTGCCGCATGAGTCGCCAACCGGATGCCCGCTCCGATCCGATGCCGACCGCCGATCGTCGGGAAGGCTCCTCGATGGATCGGCTTCTCCAGCGTTCGCTCGGCCCGATGGAGCCCGGCGCCGTGTTGCTGCACGCGCCGTCGCACGCCTTCCAGGCGCCGGGAGGAGGGGAGGTTCAGCTCGCGAGGACGGCCCGACACCTGGAGGAGCTTGGCCTTTCGGTTCGGCCGTTCAATCCCTGGGCCGACCGCCTGGAGCGAGGGAGGCTGCTGCACCTGTTTGGGATGAGCCGGGAGGGGCTCGAGCTGGCCCGGGTCGCCCGCTCGAGAGGGGTCGCGGTGGCGCTCTCGCCGATTTGCTGGTTCGAGCCGTCGGCGCTGGCCGCCCTGGCGGGGGGCCGGCTCCGGGCGGCTCGAGACCTGGGCGCGTGGGCCCTCCGCCGGGCGATTCCGAGGCTTCCCGGCTGGCGACGGGAGCTGCTGGGCCTCTCGGAAGCGGTTCTGCCCAACTCCCGGGCGGAGGGGGAGCAGCTCTCCCGGCTCTTCGGGCTCGATCGGTCGAAGATCCGGGTGATCCCGAACGGGGTTGAGCCGACCGTCCAGGGGGCCGACCCGGCCCCGTTCCGGGACCGGTTCGGGCCGGGGGAGTTCGTCCTCTTCGCGGGGAGGATCGAGCCGAGGAAGAACGTCCTGAACCTGGTGCGGGGGGCGGCTCGGGAGGGACTGCCGCTGGTGGTCATTGGCGATCCGGTGCCCGGACACGAGCCGTACGCGTCGAGGTGTCGGCAGGAGGGCGGCCCCCTCGTCCGGTGGGTTCCGAGGATGGACGCCGACGACCCGCTCCTCGCGTCGGCCTTCGCGGCGGCCCGGGTCTTCGCCCTGCCGAGCTGGTTCGAGACGCCCGGCCTGGCGGCGCTGGAGGCCGCGCTGGCGGGCTGCTCGGTCGTGATCACCCCGTTCGGCTGCACCCGAGAGTACTTCGGCGACCTGGCGTTTTACGCCCGGCCGGGCAAGCTGGGGGAGATTGCGGGGGCGCTCCGCCGCGCCTGGGAGGCGGGACGGGGGAGAACTGAGCTTGCCGAACGTGTCCGTCGGCGGTACCTCTGGGCGACCGTGGCCCGGAGGACGGCGGAGGTCTATGACGAGATCGCCCCGAGAGGATGATCGGGCGCCGAGGCCCGTGCCGGTCCGCCGCTATCGCTACAGCAAGTGGCGCTGGCGGGTGCTCGTCGCCGCGCTCGACGCCGTTGGCGGGCTGGTGATGCGCGCCTGGCGGTTGGTCCGGCCGCTGGGGCCCTGGCCGGAGCCGAGGCGGATCCTCGTCGTCCAGCTCGACCATCTGGGGGACTCGGTCCTCTCCAGCCCGCTGTTTCCCCGGCTGAAGCGTCGGTTCCCCGGCGCGACGATCGACGTGCTCGCCTCGCCGAGCAACCGGGCGGTCTTCGAGGCCGAGCCGATGGTCGATCGGGTGATCCTCGCCGACCGGAACTGGTTCGAGCGGAGGCCGGGCCGGTGGGCGCTGGGCTCGGCCGTCTGGTCGCTGGGCCTCGCCGTGCGATCGGAGGGGTACGACGTGGGGATCGACGTCCGGGGGGACGTGCTCTCGGTCCTCGTCCTGGCCCTGGCGGGCATCCCGAGACGGGTGGGATGGGCGATGGGAGGGGGAGGGTTCCTGCTGACCGACCTGGCGCGCTGGGAGCCCGGGCGCCACGAGGTGCGCTCTCGCCTCGCCCTGCTCGAGGCGATGGGCCTGCCCGACGAGGGCAGGGGGGAGGCCGCCGCCGACGCCGAGGGACCTCGCGTTTCGGTCCACGTTTCCGACCGCGACCGAGCCCGGGTCGCCCGGCTGCTTCGGGAGGCCTGGCCCGCCCGTCGGCCGTCTCGGCGACCGGTGGCGGTCGCGGCCTCGGGCCCCGGGGGGGGATTCTCTCCCGACGCCGAGGCCGCCGACTCCTCCGCGGAGCCAGTCGAGCCCGACTGGCTGCACGCGGGCCGGTTCGGCTCGCCGGCGCCGCTGCTGGCCGTCCACCTTGGCGCCGGGACGCTCGCCAAGCGCTGGCCGCTCCCCCACTGGGACGACCTGCTCGGCCGATTCCTCCGGGACGGCTGGCGTGTGGTCGTCGTCGGCGGCCCCGACGACGCCCGGCTGGCCTCCTTGCTCTCGCCTCACGAGGCGCTGCGCGACTGGACCGGCCGGCTTGCCGTCTCGGAGACGACCGCCCTGCTGGAGCGCGCCGACCTGTTCCTCGGCGCCGACAGCGGCCCCGCCCACCTGGCCGCCTGCGCCGGAGTCCCCTCGGTGGTCCTCTTCAGCGGGACCAACCGGGTCGCCCAGTGGCGACCCTGGTCGCGCCGGAGCCTGGTCCTGCGGCACGACGTTCCCTGCCGCCCCTGCCACCGCAAGGCCTGCCCCCTGGCCGACCACCCCTGCATGACCGGCCTGACCCCCGACCGGGTCTACCGGGCCTGCCAGCGCTGGTGGGCCCGCCTGCACCGCTCGGAGTCGCCCCATGCTCCGCTCTGAGCCGACGACCGGGAGCCCTCGCCGGGACTGGCGATCGTGGCTCGCTCTGTGCTGGGCGGTCGTCTTCGGCCTGCTCTATGCCCGGATGGTCCTCCAGGAGCGGGCCCCGGGCGTCTGGGAGGCGATCCGGCAGTTCGCCGGGCCTCGCTGAATCGGGGCCTGCTCGGGGCCGCCCTCGATCGCTCGAAGGCCCGAGGAGGCGCCGGAGATCGGGCCGGGCCGATCGGCCGACGATGTTCGGGAGGGCACCGCGCCGGGGTCGGGAGGCCGGCCCGGGGAGGGGGCGGAGCCTCTCCTCAGATTTCCATTCGCTCGAAGGCTCGAATGCCAATCCGCATCGGCACGATCGTGGCGATGGCCCCAAAGGCCAGGCTGATGGCCCCGGCGATCAGGAGCCGGGGATAGAGGAACGACTCGGCCTGGCGGCCGAGCATCCAGGCCATGTCGGCGTCCTGGCCGGCGAAGTACAGGTGGCTGAGGATCGCCGGGGGGGCGATCACCAGCGTGATGAATGCCAGGCTCACCAGCAGGTTCAGCGTCCCGCCGAAGCCGGCGGCGATCTTCGACGGGTCCTCCTCCCTCAAGTTCGGGAGCCGGGCCCCCAGGCCGACGCTGATCGCCGAGAGCCCGAAGCACAGCACCGCCACGATCGCCGCGTGCAGGGCGAGCATCGCGCCGCCAATCTTCAGCATCAGGCCGCTGAGCAGGATCAGGACCTCGGTCGCCACCAGCGAGATCCCCGCCGCGAAGGCGAACTTGCCCCAGATGATCGACCGCCGGCGCACCGGGAAGAGCCCCAGCAGCCAGAGGTTCCTCCCCTCCAGCGAGAGCATCGGGAAGATGAACCGGCTGGTGAAGGTCGAGAGGATCAGCGCCGTCACCGCCAGGTTCAGAAAGCTCAGGAGGTTGCGGAAGTACGCGTTCTGGACGTCGTAGCCCAGCCGGCGGATGTTCACGAAGTAGAACGCCAGCAGGCCGAAGAAGATCAGGAACTGGGACCATTGGGTCGGATCCCTCCGGAAGGTGCGGAGGTCTTTGAGGATCATCAGCCGGATGGGCTCGGGGATGAAGGCGAAGGCGCGGTGGAAGGCCAAGTCGGCCCCGTACCAGCCGAAATGGCGACGGGCCGTCCGTCCCCCCAGCACCCGGCTGTAGCCGGGGCGGTACAGGTCGCGCGCCACGACCGCCGCCGCCAGGTAGGCCAGGGCGGCGTGCGAGAGCATCACCCCGAGATAGAAGAGGCTGTCCCCCCACTCCCCCCTCGCCGAGCTGAGCAGGCCGGCGGCGATCCATCGGCTCGGCAGCAGCCGGTTGGTGCTGAATTCCAGCCGGTCCAGCAGGGCGTTCATCCACTCTCCCGAGAGCTTCGATCCCGGCGTGCTCCAGACCTGCACGCCGGTGTGGATCAGCCCCCCGAGCAACAGCACGGAGACGATCCCCAGCACCGTCTTCCGCTGCCGGGGCATCAGGTTCGCCAGCAGGATCGCGCCGATCGCCCCGATGCCGCCGGGGATCGCCACGAAGCCGACATGATAGGCGAACGCCAGCGCGTAGAACGGCCAGGGGGCCAGCGAGGTGATCCCGTAGGCCACCATCATCGGGCTGCCCAGCAGGAGGAAGCCCCAGGAGGAGAAGGCCATCGCCTCGAGGAACTTGTGCGCGAAGATCCGGTCCTCCGGCGCCGGAGAGGCCATCAGGAAGGCCGCCTCCCGGGCTCGGAACAGCGCCGCGTAGAGGATGATGCCGGTCGAGACGAGCAGCATGATCAGCAGCGAGAGGAAGAAGATGCTGAAAAGGTACTCGACGATTTCGTTGGTCACCTGGACGTAGTCGTCGAGGAACCGGAACCCCTCGAAGAAGAGCACGAAGAGGCCGGCCCAGAAGATCGTCGAGCAGATGAGGACCGTCGCCAGCCGCAGTCGAGACTGCGACAGCAAGGCCCGGCGGTGGTTGGCCACCAGCCGGCGCCGGAGGAAGCCGAACGCCCGGGAGATCCGGCCGTCGGGGGCCATCGGAGGCGGGGAGGGGAGGGCGTCGGGGGGAACGGGGAGGCTCGGGGAGTTCACGGCAGGCGGTCCCCCAGCTCGATCGGCTCCGAGGCCCCCGGCGCGTCCTCGGCCGGCTCGGCCGAGACTCTCGGACGGTCGCCGCCGGTCAGCTTCAGGAACAGGTCCTCCAGCGGGCCGTGCATCTGAGCCCGCTGGCGGATCTCCGCCAGCGAGCCGGTCAAGAGCATCCGGCCGTGGTCGATGATGCCGATCGTGTCGGCCAACTCCTCGGCGATCGCCAGCAGGTGCGTCGACATCAGGACCGCCACGCCCGATCGGGCCTGGGCGAGGAACAGATCCTTGACGATCCGGCCGCTCCTGGGGTCCAACCCCACCAGCGGCTCGTCGACGATCAGGGCCCTCGGCTCGTGCACCAGGGCCGAGGCGAAGACCACCCGCTGCTTCATCCCATGCGAGTAGTTCTCGCACAGCTCATCGATGTAGTCCCGCATCTCGAAGACGTCGATCAGCTCCTCGATCTTCGCCGTCGCCCTCCCCCGGTTTAGGCCGTACATCTCGACGACGAAGCGGAGGAACTCCCGCCCGGTGAGCTTCTCGTACAGGTACGGCTGGTCGGGCACGTAGGCGATCAGTTGCCTCGCCTCCCGGCTCGTGGCGGGGAACCCGCCGACGCGGACCTCCCCGGCCGAGGGGGTGAGCAGGCCGCAGATCATCTTGATCGTCGTGGTCTTGCCGGCGCCGTTGGGCCCGAGGAAGGCGAACAGCTCCCCCGACCGCACGATCAGGTCGAGCCCGTCGACGGCCCGCTTGCGGCCGAAGTTCTTGGTGACGCCGATCAGCTCGATCATCGCCGGCTCCCCGATCGCCTCATCGGTTCTCGACCGCCCCGGGGGGCGGCGGCTGGCGCTCCAGCACCAGGGTGACGATCATCAGCGGCACCTCCTGCCGAAGCACCAGGCCGTCGGACTCCCGCGCCCAGGTCCGGGCTCGGACCACCCGCATCGGCAGGGCCATGCGCGTCTCGATCAGGAACGTCGGCACCAGGCCATCCCCCCAAGGGACCATCACGTTGCGGTCGGTCACCTCGACGTGCACCGTCTCCACCCGGCCGGTCAGGGGGCTCACCACCCGACTCTCCCAACGCTGGCCGACGTGCAGGCCGGGAATCCGCTCCAGAGGAGACAGCGAATTCTGCACCATCCCCCGCGCCCGGTACGGGAAGCGGAAGGTGCGCTCGCCGAACACGAGCATCGGCCCCCGGGCCGTGATCGCGATGGCATCGTCCTCCAGGTGCCCTTCGAGGATCAGCAGCTCGCTCGGATCCCCCTCGATCCGGACCGCGGTGCGGAGCATGTTCAGGTTCCCCGCCTGGTCCACGTCCAGCACGCTCTTGACCACCAGGCGCTGGCCGTCGGTCCCCTCCAGCGGCGTCCGCTGGAGCATCGCCCCGGCGTCGAAGACCACCTCGCTGCCCAGGCGGACGTGCCCGTCCGGCATCCGATCGGTTTCGGTCACCGCCAGGCCGACGGCACGAAGATCGTCCGGATCCTCGGCCGAAGGGTCGTCCACCAGGATCGTCCACCGCGTCGGCCCGGCCGAATCGTCGGCCCGGGCCACGTCGCGCAGATCCGGCGGCGGCCCGACCAGCAGGTCCGGCAGCACGTCGCGCACCAGCAGGCTGGAGGCCGAGACGGCCCAGAGCAACAAGATCCCGAGCGAGACCAGGCGAGGGGGCATCGGCGAAGGGCTCCGGGCCGGGGTGGCTCGCCGCCGGACGGGTCGGATCGATGAACTATACGGCCCCCCTCGCCCCCCGAACAAGGGACCTCAGGACCGCCTCCAGCGCCCTCCCGGCGGGCGGAGCAATACATGCATTGTTGCATGGAGAATCTGTCGGATTCACGCGGTTTTTCCTTGTTGCGCGGTTGCAATGAAGCTAGGTTGGTGGTGCTCCGCGACGTTGCACCCGAGCCTGTTCTCGAGGCCACTTCTCCTCATGCGTCCGCTGGTCGCGATCGCCCTGGCGATGCTGGCGTGGACCTCCGCGGGCCCCCTGTCCTGGGCCGGGTCGTGGCCGAGGTATACGGTGACCGACCTGGGGCCGGTCGACCCGGGGGCGGTCAGCTTCGGCCTGGCGATGAGCGACTCGGGCCAGATTGCCGGCGCCGCCTGGTCCGGTTCGGCGATTCAGGCGTTTCTCTCCTCGGGGTCCGGCCCGGTCGAGGGGCTTGGCTCGCTTGCCGGCGCGAGCGGTTCCAGCCGGGGACAGGGTGTCAACTCCGCCGGCGTGGTGGTCGGCACCAGCGACTACCGCTCCGGCACGACCCGAGCCTTCCGGGCCGAGAACGGGGGAATGGTTGACCTAGGGACCCTGCCGGGGGGCTCCTGGAGCGAGGCCGTCGCCATCAACGAGGCCGGCGCGATCGCCGGCACCGGCAATCGCGGCGACGGCCGGACCGTCGCCTTCCGGATCGCTTCCGACGGCACCTTCGAGGATCTCGGCCTGCTCTTCGGGGGCTCCTTCAGCCAGGCGTTTGACATCAACGACCTCGGCCAGGTCGTTGGCCTGGCCCGGGATCGCTGGGGGATCGCCCGCGCCTTCATCGCCGACGATCAGGGGATCCGCTATGCCGGGACCCTTCCCGGCGGCGGTGCCAGCACCGCCACGGCGATCAACAATGACGGCCTGATCACCGGCTTCTCCGTCGATTCCTCCGGCAGCGAGATGGCCTTCGTCGGCCGTCCGGGCCAGCTCGCCGCCCTGGGAGTCCTGCCCGGCGGCCGCTCCAGTTACGGCCTGGACATCAATCAGCTTGGCCAGGTCGTCGGTCAGGTCGCGTTCACCGGGGGCTCTCGGGCCTTTCTCTGGACCGAGGAGGACGGGATGCTCGACCTGAACGGATTGATCGATCCTGGCAGCGGCTGGCGTCTCCAGGTCGCCTCGGCCATCAACGACAGCGGCTTGATCGTCGGCACCGGCACCTACCACGGGACGACCCGAGCCTTCCTGCTTCGCCCCGTTCCTGCGCCCCCCCCTCCCGGCTCGTCGGGAGGCTCCGACCCGACCGGCTCCGATCCGACCGGCTCCGATCCGACCGGCTCCGATCCGACCGGCTCCGATCCGACCGGCTCCACCGCCGTCCCCGAGCCCGGCTCCCTGCTGCTCGCCCTGCTCGGCGGTTCCGGAACGCTTCTCTGGATGGGGGCGAGACGGCTCAACCAGGCCGGCCGGGGGCGCGCCGCGACCGGCTCCGCCAAGGCGTTCTGATCTCCGGGGCCATCAGATCCTGGTGAACATGTTCCCCGGTCCCCTCCGGATCAGCCGCCTCATCTCCAGCACGGCCAGGGTCGCCATCACCTGAGACGGGGCCAGGCCCGTCCTCACGATCAGCTCGTCGACCCCTCTCGGAAGGTCGTCGAGGTGCCCCAGCAGCGATCGCTCGTGGTCTGAGAGCGACAGCTCGGCCGGGTGGCGGATGGTGGGCGCTTCGGGCTCGACCCGGACGGCCCGGGCCAGCGGCCCGAGTTCTTCGAGGATGTCGTCGACCGTCTCGACCAGCCGGGCGCCGTCCCGGATCAAGGCGTGGCAGCCCCGGCTGGCCAGGCTGTCGATCGGCCCGGGGACGGCGAACACCTCTCGGTTCTGCTCCATCGCATGCTGGGCCGTCGAGAGGGAACCGCTCCGGGGAGCCGCCTCGACGACCACCACCCCGAGGCAGAGCCCGGCGATCAGTCGGTTCCGCTGGGGGAAGAGGCCGGCCAGCGGCTTCTGCTCCATCGGATGCTCGCTGAGCACCGCTCCGGAGGAGGCGACCTGAGCCGCCAGCTCGGCATGCTCCGGCGGGTAGATCGAGCACAGGCCGTTGCCCAGCACGGCGATGGTCCGCCCGCCGGCCCGGATCGCGCCGCGGTGGGCCGCCGCGTCGATCCCCCTGGCCAGGCCCGAGACGACCGTCAGGCCGACCCTCGCCAGCGAGCCGGCCAGGCGCTCAGCGATCCGCATCCCATAGGGGGTTGCCTTCCGGGCGCCGACCAGAGCGATCGCCAGCGCGTCTCCGGGCTCCAGCTCCCCTCGGACGTAGAGCACGGCCGGCGGGTCCGGGATCGTCTTCAGCGGCTCCGGGTACGACGGGTCATCGAACCGGACCAGCCGGACCCCGAGCCGCCGGCAGCGCTCCAGTTCGACGTGAGGGTCCAGCTCCCTCCGGGCGACGGCGATCTTCTCCGCCAGCTTCGGCCCGACACCGGGCACCCGCTTCAGGTCCGACACCGAGGCCGAGAGGACCGCCCCCGCGTCGCCGAAGTGGTCCAGCAGCGCCCGGCTGGTGAGCGGCCCGACGCCGGGGATCATGGCCAGGCAGATCAGGTCCAGCAGCGCGGGATCGTCCGCGTCGTCGGGGTCGGGCACGGTCCGCCTCGGGCAGGGCTCGGCCGGTGAGAGCAGGACGGGGCGTCTTTGGCCGATCGCTCGCTCGCTCGCGCGCTCACTCGTCGCCCGGCCCGGGATTGTAGCGTTGCCCCGCCCTCTCGGGCAATCGTCGAGCCGGAGCGAGCGAGCGGGCCGAGCCCCCGGCCGGCCTTGTTCGCCCCGGCACGGATGCCTATAATCCGTTCAGAAGTTTCTGAAACCGCAGCCCCGGCGAGCACGGGGCCGCCACCGGGACCTGTCGTCCATGAGCCAGGCCGAGGCCGGTCGGAGCCCGCTCCGGGTGGGGGCCGTTCGGTATCTGAACGCGAAGCCGCTGTACTTCGGGCTCGAGGCGATCGCGCCGGGGGTCCTCCTGGAGATGGATCTGCCCAGCCGGCTGGCCGACCGGCTCGCCTCGGGGGGGCTGGACGTGGCGCTGATCCCCTCGGTCGAGTACCTGAGGGGCGCTCACCTGGGCTACCGGATCATCCCGGGGTTGGCCATCGCCTCCGCAGGGCCGGTGCGGAGCGTGAAGCTGTACAGCCGGGTGCCGTTCGGTCGCGTTGGTCGGCTGGCGCTGGACGAGGGCTCCCGCACGAGCCAGGCGCTGGCCCTGGTCTGGCTGCTCGAGGCGCACGGGGTGCGTCCCGAGGTGGTCGAGCCGCTGCCGATGGGGGTGCCCGTGCAGGAGAGCACCGCAGATGCCGTGCTGCTGATCGGGGACCGCGCCATGCGCGATCCGGACGAGCCCTTCCACGCCGTCGTCGATCTGGCGGAGGCCTGGCGGGGCTTGACCGGCCTGCCCTTCGTCTTCGCCCTCTGGGTGGCCCGGGCCGGCGTCGAGCTGGGCGACCTGCCGGAGCGGCTCGTCCGGTGCCGGGCCGAGGGCCTGGCCAATGTGGGCGCGATCGCCGAGCGGGACGGCCCCGGGCTGGGGCTCGATCGCGACGACTGCATCGGTTACCTGACCCGCAATATCTCGTATGATCTGGGCGAGGCGGAGGAGCAGGCCCTCCGACTCTTCGCCCGGAAGGCCGCCGCGCTGGGGCTCGCCCCGGAGGATGTGGACCTTGCCTTCGTCAACGCCCAATCCCGACGTCTCCCGGATCTTGCGTCGCGCCGTTGACGGCCAGCGCCTCTGCTTCGACGAAGGCGTCACGCTGCTCCGGGAGGGGGACCTGCTCTCGCTCGGCCGCGCCGCCGACCTCGTCTGCAAGCGGCTCCACCCCGAGCCGTACCGGACGTACAACATCGACCGCAACATCAATTACTCGAACGTCTGTGCGGCGATCTGCCACTTTTGCGCCTTCTACCGCAAGGTGGGGGACAGCGACGCCTACGTTCTCGACCGCGACGTGCTGCTCGAGAAGATCCGGGAGACCGTGGAGCTGGGCGGCGACCAGATCCTGATGCAGGGGGGCCTCCACCCCGAGTTGCCCTTCGACTGGTACATCGACCTGCTGCGCGACATCAAGGCCGCCTATCCCCAGGTCAATATCCACGGCTTCAGCCCGCCGGAGATCCACTTCCTCTCGAAGAAGTTCAAGATGCCGGTCATCGAGGTCCTCCGCCGCTTCAAGGAGGCGGGCCTGGGCAGCCTGCCCGGCGGCGGCGGCGAGATCCTCGTCGACCGGGTCCGCAAGATCCTCACCAAGGGGAAGGTCCTCACCGACGACTGGCTCGAGGTCCACCGCGCCTGGCATGAACTCGGCGGCATCTCCACCGCCACGATGATGTACGGCCATGTCGAGACGCTGGAGGAACGCATCGAGCACATGGAGCGCTGCCGAGCCCTCCAGGACGACACCGGGGGCCTCACCGCGTTCATCTCCTGGACCTTCCAGCCCGATCACACCGAGATGGACCACATTCCCCCCAAGGGGGCCCACGAATACCTCCGAGTCCAGGCGATCTCCCGGCTCTACCTCGACAACATCCCCAACATCCAGTCCTCCTGGGTGACCCAGGGCCCCGCCATCGGCGGGCTGGCCCTGTACTTCGGCGCCAACGACATGGGGAGCCTGATGATCGAGGAGAACGTGGTGTCGAAGGCGGGGACCGTCTTCCACCTGTCGCTCGACGAGATCAGGAGAGCCATCCGGGAGGCCGGCTACGTCCCCCGGCAGCGCAACGTGTTCTACGAGTACATCGACGCCGATCCGCTGGCCGAGCCGGCCGGCGAGCCGGTCCCGGTCTGATCGCCGTCCGGGGCGGGAGGCGCCGGAGGCCGCCCCGAGACGTTGGAGCGGGAGGGGAGGCCGGTCGGCCGGGGCGCCGAGGCCCGTCCCCTCGGGAGGGCCCCGACTCGGACGACCGCCAGGCCGCCCGTCGGGGGGACGGTCGCCGAGGAGCCAGGCGTGCTCGATTGTGTTCCCGATTCGCGTTTCGGGAATAGAATGGCCTAGGGTTCCCCGTCGGGCGGATCGGAGCCGCCCCCCCCTTGCGACTGATCGAGAGAGGTCGGGCGGCCCCGATGATTCAGGTCGAGCACCTCAGCAAGGCGTTCTTCGACTACCGCCGGGGCTGGGTCCCCGCGGTGGACGACGTGAGCTTTGAATGCCGTCCCGGCGAGATCTTTGGCCTGCTCGGCCCCAACGGCGCGGGCAAGACGACGACCCTGCGCATCCTCTCCACCGTGCTGAAGCCCACCGCCGGCCGGGCGATCGTCGCCGGCCACGACGTGGTGCTCGAGCCGGAGGAGGTCCGCGCCCGGATCGGGTTCATGTCGTCGAACACCGGCGTCTATGATCGCATGACCGCCTGGGAGCTTGTCGAGTACTTCGGGCGTCTCTACGGCATCGAGGGGGACGCCCTGAAGGCCCGCATGGAGGAGATCTTCTCCTGGCTCCAGATGAACGAGTTCCGCGATGTGCTCGGCTCCAAGATGTCGACGGGCATGCGCCAGAAGGTTTCCATCGCCCGGACCATCGTCCACGACCCGCCGGTGCTCATCTTCGACGAGCCGACCTCCGGCCTCGACGTGCTCGTGGCCCGAGCCGTGCTGTTGAAGATCGCCGAGCTGCGCGACCGGGGGAAGACGATCATCTTCTCCACCCACTCGATGCAGGAGGTCACCAAGCTTTGTGATCGTGTCGCCATCATCTACAAGGGCCGATTGCAGGCCGAGGGCCGGCCCGGGGAGCTGCTCGAGCGGTTCGACCAGCCCGACCTCGAGGAGCTGTTCTTCCACCTTGTCGAGCGGGCCGACGCCGACGCCGTGGCCTCCGCCTAACCGGCCGGCCCCCCTCGGCGAGACGACGTCCGTCGCGACGAGGCGGGCCGGACCGCATCGGGGACCGGCGGCCCCGGGGATGGCTGAGGGCTGACGAGGGGAGGAGGCCCCCCTCGGGGGGAGCCGCCTTGGCCCTCGCCGTGATGCTCCCGGCCCCGATCGGCCGACGATGGGGTTCTCGCTCCAGTTGTCCGGCGTCGGGAATTGGTCCTGGTCCCCTCGCATGAGTCAGTAGCCCCCGGCCCCGGCCTCTCGCCGCCGGCCGATCCCCGAGACCCCTTCCGAGCGCGTCGAACCATGCGATGGTCCCGCATTCGCCTGATCTTCGGCCGAGAGCTGCGCGACCAGCTCCGAGACCGCCGGACCATCTTCATGATCTTCGTCCTGCCGGTGCTGCTCTACCCGATCCTCGGCTTCACGGTGAAGACGCTGGCCGAGGCGTTCGACAACACGGTTCGCCGCGTGGTTGTTGTCGGCGCCGAGTATCTGCCGGACGAGCCCCCGCTGCTGACCGAGGGGGAGGGGGGCTTCCTCCGATTCGACCCCGGGCTGTTCGACGGCGGCGGCTCCCCTCCCCTGCTCATCGAGCCCGTTCCCCCCGGGGGCCGCTGGGACGATCCTCAGCAGCAGTTGGCCGCCCTCCGGAACGGCGAGGCCGACGTGATCGTCGACATCCCGGCGGAGGTCCGGGGGCAGATCACTCGGCTGGAGCGTCCCACCTTCAAGATCGCCTACCTGCGCTCCGACGAGCAGAGCCTGGCCACGTACCAGGTTGTCGAGGACGTGATCGCCCGCTGGCAGGACGCCATCGTCGCCCGGCGCCTGGCCGCCGACGAGAAGCCCGCCGAGTATGTCGCCCCGGTCGAGGTCGAGGCGGTCGATCTCGCCCGGCAGGTTCTCGGCTCCTCCGCCTCGGGAGTGAGCGTCTGGGCCCGCCTGTTCCCCTTCCTGCTGGTGATGATGGCCCTGACCGGCGCCTTCTATCCGGCGGTCGACCTGTGCGCCGGCGAGAAGGAGCGGGGAACGATGGAGACGCTGCTCATCAGTCCCGCCTTGCGCTCGGAGATCGTCGTCGGCAAGTTCCTCACCGTGATGGCCGCCAGCGCCGGCACGGCGCTGCTGAACCTGGCGAGCATGGGGCTGACCATGGCCGTCCTCGGGCCGCAGCTCGCCGCCGGAGCCGCCGGGCCCGGCTCCCCCATGGACGAGCTGGCCCCCCCCTCGCCGATCGCGCTGGCCTGGATCGTCGTTCTGCTGATCCCGCTTTCGGGGTTCTTCAGCGCCGTCTGCCTGGCCCTCGCCGTGCTCGCCCGGAGCATGAAGGAGGGGCAGTATTACATGACGCCCCTCTACCTGATCTCCCTGCCGCTGATCTTCCTGACGCTCATGCCCGGGGTGGACCTGAACCCGTTCTATAGCCTGGTGCCGATCACGGGCGTCTCGCTGCTGTTGAAGAAGCTGATCCTGGAGCAGTACGTCGAGGCCCGGCCGTATTTCCTGCCGGTGCTGCTGTCGACGATCGTCTACGGGCTGATTGCCCTCCGCTGGGCGGTCGGCCAGTTCCGCACCGAGCAGGTCCTCTTCCGGGAGGCCGAGCGGTTCGACCTCGGCTCCTGGGTTCGCCACCTCGTCCGGGATCGCGGCCCGGTCCCCTCCGGCGGCCAGGCGGTCGCCTGCTTCGCGATCATCCTGGCGCTGTCCTGGTACACGTCGATCCTGCTGACCAGGACTGATCCCCTGGTGGCCCTGGCCCTCGGCCAGCTCGTCTTCATCCTGGTGCCGCCGACGGCGATGGCGCTGGTCCTGACCTCCAGCCCCCGGCGGACCCTCCGCCTGCGATGGCCCGGCTGGGCGCCGATCCTGCTGGCGACCGGCCTGGCGGCGACGCTCAACCCGCTGACGGCGGAGCTTCGGCCCGTCGTCACGGACCTCTTCCCCATCCCTCCCGCCGTCGAACAGGCCCTGGAGGCCCTCCAGGCCGCCATCCCCAACCTGGCGACCGCCGTGCTGCTGATCGCCGTCATCCCGGCCATCTGCGAGGAGGTCGCCTTCCGCGGCTACATCCTCTCCGGTCTGGAGACGGCGCATTCGAGAGGGGTGGCGATCGTCCTCTCGGCCTTCCTGTTCGCCTTCCTGCACGTGCTCATCAGCCTTTTCCAACAATTTTTCAATGCCGCGCTGCTTGGCCTGGTGCTCGGCTGGATGGCCTTGAAGACGCGCAGCCTCTTCCCCAGCATCGCCTTCCACCTGACGAACAACGCCCTTGCCGTGCTCGGCCCGTCGCTCTCGGTCGGGTGGCTGTACCGCGACCAGACCCTGTTCCTCTATCGATGGCCGATCGTCGCCTTCGGCGCGGTGGCTTCGATCGGCCTGCTCGCGGTGCTGGACCGGATCGGGCAGACTAAGGCGGACGATCCCGTCGCCGCCGATCTTCCGGCCGATCAGCTCGCCGGCGCCTCCGCCGCCGGGCCCGAATGACGCTCCCCCGAGCCCGATCCCCAATGCCCACCGCCGCCGACGACCTCACTCTGGCCTGCCGGTTCGCCTTCCCGGTCGAGGGAGATCCGGTTCCCGATGCCCGGGTGACGATCCGGTCGGGCCGCATCCTCGCCGTCGAGCCGGCCGCCCCCGGCACCCGGGCCGCCGACATCGACCTGGGCAACATCGCCATCCTCCCCGGCTTCGTCAACGCCCACACCCACCTGGAGCTCTCCCCCCTCGGCGGCGAGCCCGACCGGGACGATCCCGAATCGTGGCCCGAGGACGAGATCGACTGGCTCCGTCGCGTGATCGCCCACCGTCGCGACCGCGCTGCCGAGGCCCTCCGGTCGGCCGTCGACCGCAACCTCGACGAGGCCATCCGCGCCGGCACCACCTTGCTGGCCGACACCGCCACCGCCGGCCTGAGCTGGCCGGCCGTCTCCGCCGCCCCGCTCCGAGCCGTTGTGTTCGCCGAGTTGATCGGGCTGAGGCGCATGCGGGGGCTGGAAACCAACCGACACGCCTGGGACTGGATCGGCTCGATCGGCCCGGCCGAGCAGGTTGTCGCCAACGCCCGGCCCGGCCTCAGCCCGCACGCCCCCTACAGCACCGCCGGCTGGCTCTACCACCGCTCCGCCTCGAGCGGGATGCCGCTCTCCACCCACCTGGCCGAGCTCCCCGAGGAGCTGGAGCTGCTCCGCTCCCGATCCGGCCGCCTGCGCCGCTTCCTCGAAGACCTCGGCGCCTGGGACGATGAGTGGGAACCGCTCAGTCCCGAGCCGGCCGATTACGTCCGCCAGGGGGCCCTCCGCCAGGCCGACTGGATCATCGCGCACGGCACCTACCTGGAGCCCGACGACTTCTGGCAGCTCCGCCCCGAAGCCGCCCCGGACGGCCACCGGGTCGCGGTTGCCTACTGCCCGCGCACTCACGCCCGGTTCGGCCACCGGCCGCACCCGTTCCGCCAGATGCTCGAGCACGGGGTTGTCGTCTGCCTCGGGACCGACAGCCGGGCCTCGGCCCCCAGCCTTGCCATCCTCGACGAGATCCGCTTCCTCCGCCGCCGCGATCCCTCGCTCAGCGGCCAGCTTCTGCTGACGATGGGGACCCTCTTCGGCGCCTGGGCGCTCCGGGCCGACACCGTCACCGGCAGCCTCAAGCCCGGCAAGTCGGCCGACCTGGCCCTCGTCCCGCTCCCGGACCGAGACGACGCCGATCCCTATTCCCTGCTGCTCGACTCCGACCTGCCGGTCGCCGCCTCCTGCTTCGAGGGCCATTTCCGCCCCAACCCGGACTGGCCCCCGGGCGCGGACCTTCCCTCCTCTCCATTCTGAGAGGCCAAGATTCGCGCCGGGCTTCGACGGGCGGTCGGACGGAGAAGCGATCCGGGGCGGCCCTGACCGCCCGAGCACGGCACGCCATGGTGCCTGGGCGGGGGGGAGCCGGCCCTCACCGCGGTCGGGAACACCCGAGGCCGCCCGGCCTGAGCGATTGGCTCAGCCCTCGGTCGGGGGGGGTGCGGCGGCCTTGGCCTTGTCTTGCCGGATCTTGCGCGGTTTCGGTCGGCTCTTGCCGTAGGAGTGCCGGAACAGCTTGCCGCGCTTGGTCCGCTTATCACCCTTGCCCATCGGCGGGTCGTCCTTCGCTGAGTGGATCGGATGGGGGCGATCCGGCCGCCCGGCTCGGGCACACCCTCCCCCCCGTGGAGACATCGGAAGCTGTCATCTTACCAGCCGGCCGGGGGGGATTCCAGGCCGAGCGGGGGCGGTTTCCCGCCTTCCTGGTTTCCAGGCGACGACGGATCGCCCCGATCGTCCGGGTCGGGCCCAGGGACCGGGCCGGGAGCGAAGGGCCTGGCGTCCTCTTCGGGGAGGCCGAGGTCGGCCCAGGGGGTGCCGTCGACCTCCTGCCGCAGCAGCACGTAGATCCGGGCCGCCGCCGACCAGGCATAGGTGAAGATCCAGGCCGACAGCAGCCCGCCGACGACGGCCGACCAGGGCCCGATCGCCGGAGGCCCGGCCGTCCCCGGCCCGGATCCGAGCCAAAACGCCGGTCCGATGCGGTCCTCCGGCCCTCCGATCGCCAGCGACCAGGCGGTCAGGTGGACCACCAGCCGGGCGAACGCCGAGGCGATCAGGATTCCCGCCGCCCCTCCCGCCCAGGCCGCCAGCACCGCCAGGGCGAAGGAGCCCGGCCGCCAAGCCAGGTAGCCGAAGCTCCGGCCGATCGCCTCGAACGCGTCTTCCCCCTCCACGACGACGGTCAGCACCATCAGCGGCCAGCCGATCACCACTCCGATCAGCAGGATCGCCATCGGAACCGAGAGCACCAGGGGAAGCCCCAGCAGCACCTCCGCCACCGCGTCGGCCTCCGGGGCACCCGGCTGGTCGAGCCGCCCGAGAACCGCTCCCGGGGCCGCCAGCGGTCCCAGCAGCAGCAGCGGGACGACGGGGGCCGCCACCAGCGCCCCCGTTCGACGGAGCACGAACCGAAGCGAGGTCCGCAGCCTGGGCCGCTCGATCGATCCCCCCGCCCGGAGTGCCGCCATCCGGCCGATCGTCCCTCCGGCCACCCCCCAGACGAGCAGCACCCAGAGGGTCGCCAGCGCCGACCGGCAGAACGAGCCGTTCCCCTGGCCGATCGCGAAGACGCCGGCGATCGGCCCGAGGAGCACCCGGATCGGCCGAGCCGCCGCCATCGCTCCCGTGGTCATCGCCCCGACCAGCCCGGGCCCGCCGGCGGCCGAGTCCCAGCCCGGCACTCCTCCCGGGCCGACCGCCTCCCGGAGGGTTTCCCCCGGCTCCCGGCCGAAGGCGACATCCAGCGCCGCCCAGCCCCCTTGCATCAGCAGCAGGCCGAGCCCCGCCAGCACCAGCGCCCGGGCGTCTCCCGACGTGCTCAGGGCGCCCAGGATCCGGGCGTATCTCGGCCAGGCTGCTTCGCGATCCAGTGCCGGGGGGAGCGACGATCGGGCGGGTTCGGCCACGACAAGGCTCCGGGAACAGGCCCCGAGGCGGGCGGCGCGCCGGCCCGACTCAGGGCACCGAGCAGGTGAGGATCATCGCCGCTCCCCCCTCGGGAGAGATCGGGCAGGCCCCGATCGAGGCCGGCAGGAGCAGCGTCTGGCCGAAGCCGACCCGGTAGGATTCGCCCCCCGACCGCACCGTTGCCGCTCCCCCCAGACCGATCAGCGCCGTGAACCGGGCCCCGTCGGGGTCTCCCACCGTCGCCTGGCCGGAGAGCCGGAGCCGGGAGAGCCAGAAATACGGGCAGCGCACCAGGTGTTCGAGCACCCCTCCCTCGACCGGCTCCGGCTGCGTCCGTACCGGGCCGACGGGCCCCTGGGAGAAGTCCGTGACCTCCAACGCCTCGGCGATGTGCAGCGGCCTTGGCTTCCCGTCTGGGCCGACGCGCCCCCAGTCGAAGACCCGGAACGTGGCGTCGGACATCTGCTGGACCTCGGCCAGCATCACCCCCGCGCCGATGGCGTGCACCGTGCCGGCGGGGATGTGGATGCAGTCGCCGGGCTTTGGCTCGAAGGCGTGCAACAGCTCCTCGACCCGGCCGTGTTCCAGCGCCTCGGCGAACCGCGGCCGAGTGACGCCGTCCTTCAGGCCCGCGAAGATCGTGCTGCCCGGCTCGGCGGCGATGACCACCCAGGATTCGTTCTTGCCGTTGTCGTCGGCCAGCCGACGGCCCTGCTCGTCGTCGGGGTGGACCTGGACCGAGAGGACCTGATGGGCGTCGATGAACTTCACCAGCAGGGGGAACTGGGAGCGAGGGGCCGTCGCCGGGCCGAGCAACTCGGCCCCCCGCGAGCGGACCAGCTCGTGCAGCGAGGTCCCGGCCAGCGGCCCGTCGGCGACGAGGCTCTGACCGTGGCGGTGGTCGGCGATCTCCCAGGACTCGGCGTAGTCCGATTCCGGGCCGATCGGCTTGCCCAGCACGCTCCCCAGGCGGCGGCCCCCCCAGATCAGGCGCTTCAGGATCGGCTCGAACCGCAGCGGGCCCAGGGGAGGCGAGGTGGTCATGACTCGTCCCTTCGCGTCGGTCGATCGTCGAGGATGCTCGGCGGCCCCCTCCTCGGGGCGGGGCAGCACGACTTGTACGGGAAAACGCCCCGCGCTGTCCAGCCGGGCGAGCCCGGCCGATCGGGGAGACCGGCCCATCCGTCCCCTCGACCGGGCCGGGGCCCTCGGCGACGCCGCCGATGGCTCGCTCCCGGGTTCGGCCCGGGGAGGCCGGCGTCGGAGCCGGTCGGTTCTCCCGCGGGGGGGCCGGCCTCCCAAGTGCCGGAGGCCGCCGGTGACACCGGAGATCGAGGACCGATCGCCTCGTGATCGGCCGCCGGCCCCGCTCGATCCCCCGGCCCGCCGGTCGTAAGATGGGAGCGTCGTCCGAGTCCCGACGAAGCCGATCCGTCCCCCCCTCGCCCCGAGGTCCGTCCGTGCCCACCGTTCCCGTGCCCTCCCGGGCCGATCGGGAGGCGAGCCCGAGGCCCGCCGACCCCGCCCGCCTCCGGCTGGCCGACGCGGCGATCCTGGTGGCTTTCGCCGCCCTCGCCTTCCTGCTCGGGGTCTTCCCCAACAAGGACGTCGACTTCTGGTGGCACCTGAGGACCGGCGACCTCATCCGGGAGACCGGCGAGATCCCCCGCACCGACCTCTACACCTACACCGTCCCCGATCGCCCCTGGGTCGATTTGCACTGGGGCTTCCAGGTCTTGCTGAGCCTTGGCTTCCAGGCCGGCGGCGGGCTCGACGGCGCCGGCGTCGCCTTCCTGAACGTGGCGAAGTGCGTCGTGACGACGCTCGCCGTCCTGCTGCTCGTCACCTCCCGGCGCCGGGACTGGCCCCTCTGGGCGATGGTCCCCGCCTGGCTGCCCGCCCTGGTCCTGCTCGGCGGCCGCATGTACATCCGGCCCGAGACGATGACGCTGCTCTACATCGCCATCGTCCTCGCGGTCCTGTTCCGGTGGGAACAACGTCCCTGGCTGGGGTTCATCCTGCCCATTACCCAGGCCCTCTGGGTGAACACGCAAGGGCTGTTCGTGTTCGGGCCGATCCTGCTCGGGTTCGCTCTCATCGACGCCGCGCTCCGCCCCGGCGCCTTCGCCAGGGCCCGGCTCGGCTGGTGGCGGATCGCGCTGGCCGTCTCGGTCCTGGTCGGCGGGGCCTGCCTGCTCAACCCGTATGGCCTCCGGGGGGCCGCCTTCCCGCTTACCGACCTGCTCTTCGGCACGCTTCGCGACCCGATCTTCAAGGAGACGATCGCCGAGCTGAGCTCCATCCCCAAGCTCATCGCCGACTCCGCCGGCTATCCTCACTTCATGCTGCTTGTCCACCTGACGGTGGTCACGCTCGGCGGGCTGAGCTTCATCCTGCCGCTGCTCTGGCAGGGGGCCGTCCGCGTCGCCGACCTGAGACGGGGCAAGGCCGAGGCGGTTGCTGCCGATCCCCCGAAGAAAACCCGGGGGAAGAAGGGGAAGGCCGCGGCCGGCTCCGGCTCCCGCAAGGGATCGAAGGCCGATCCTCCCGAGGCAGGGGGATCGCTTCGGCCGTTCCGCCTGCTGTTGTTCCTCGCCTTCACGGCGCTGAGCTGGCAGGCGACTCGGAACAGCCACCAGTTCGCCGCGGTCGTCGGCACCGTGACCGCCTGGAATCTCGGCGAGTGGGCCGCCGCCGTCCGACGCCGTCGGGAGGCGCTCGGCCGGGAGGCCTCCCCTCTGCTCTGGCCCCGGTTGACCGCCCTGGGAGCGACGGTGCTCCTGTTCGCCTTCGTGGCCAGCGGCGGCCTCTACGCCTCGGCCGAGGAGGGGAGGACGATCGGTCTGGGAGAGGAGCCCGCCTGGTTCCCGCACGACGCGGTGCGCTTCGCCGGCTCGGAGGGGCTTCCTCCCCGGTTCCTCGGCTTCCACATCGGCCATGATGCCCTGTTCATCTACCACCACGGACCCGGCAGGAAAGTGTTCGTCGACCCCCGGCTCGAGGTCATGGGGGCCGACCAGTACCGTCTTTATACCGCCCTCAACGAGCAGATCGCCGACGACGCTCCCCGATCGCGCTGGCGGGCGCTCCTGGCGGAGAAGGCGGGCAACCCGGTGATCCTCGCCGACAACGACCTCGCCACCCGGGTCGGGGTCACCCTGCTGCTCGACCCGGCCTGGCGGCTCTGCTGGTTCGACGAGGTTGCCTCGGTCTTCGTCCACGAGTCCGACGCCCGGGAGGCCGGGACGCCGGCCGTCGACTTCCTCGCCCGGCACTTCGGCACCCAGGCCGACCCCTCCCCGCCGGTGCTCCCGGCCGAGTGGCGGGCGGCGACCAAGGGGCTGAGCAAGTTCGTCCTCGTGCTGATGGAGCAGCGCAACCGGCCCGATCAGGCCCAGCGGATGATCCCGCTGGGCCTGGACCGCTCCCGGGAGGCCCGCCGCCTCGACCCCGACGCCGCCGAGCCCTGGGCCTACGCCGCCGCCCTGGAGCTGGGCCGAGCGGTCGTCCCCGGCGTGTCGGCCCCCGACCGCCGCTACCTGAAGCCCTTCGACCCCGTCCGGGATCTCCACGCCGCCCGGGTCGCCGCCTTCGCCCGCCAGGCCCTCCGCCGAGACCCCGACCAGCAGATCGCCCTCTCGGCGCTGCTCGGCCTGGCGATCCAGTCCGGCATGGACGAGGTGGCCGTGCCGCTGCTGGAGCGGGCCGTCGCGCAGCCCCCTCGCTCCCGGACCCAGGCGACCGCCCGGGACGCCTACCGGGACCAGCTCGCCCTGCTCCGGGACCGCCTCGGCCGCGCTCCTCGCGTGGACGTCTCCAACGGCGACCGCATCCGTCGCAGTGTCGCGGCCCTGCTCGAGTCCGGCCGAGTCGAGTCGGCCGCCGCGCTGCTGGAGGAGCAATACCCCCCCGCCGAGCGCGACTGGTCGACCGCCGACCGCATCGCCTCCCTCTGGATGCTCCTCGGCTTCCCCGAGCGCGCCCGGGACTCCTGGCGATCGGTCGGCTCTCCGCCCGACCCCGCCCTCCGCCAGGCCCGGATCGCCGCCACCTACTACGCCGAGGACGCCCTCGACGCCGCCCGAGACGCCTACCGGCTTGCCCTCGACGGGGATGCCGACGGCTTCGAGGCGCACTACGGCCTCGCCCTGCTCGAGCATGACGCCGGCCGGGCCCCGGCCGCGCTTGCCGCCGCCCGGCTCGCGGCCGCCTCCGCGCCGGACGCCCCCTCCCGATCCGCCGCCGAGGCCCTGGCCCGACGGGTCGAGCCGTATGCCGCCGTCTCCTCTCGGCCCGACAGCTCGGGAGCCGAGTCGGGACGGCCGGCGCCCCCGTCGGGATGACGGTCGGGTCGGCCGACCCAGTCCGCCGGGAAGGCGTCGCGATCCCTTGGTGGAGGTTCCCCCGCCCTCGCCCCCGCCCTCACCGATTGGGGTCGAGCACGCCGGCCGGGCCGATGGGCCCGGCCGGCGGCCCGATCGGTCATCGGCTGAAGAAGGTCAGCAGCGTGTCCTGGATGAGCACGAAGGCCATCAGGGCCAGCAGGAAGAACAGGCCGAGGTAGGTGGGCAGCGCCTGCCACGATTCGGGCAGGGGACGGCCCCGGGCGGCCTCTCCGATGAGGAAGACCATCCTCCCGCCGTCGAGCGGGGGGATGGGTAGGAAGTTGACGACGGCCAGGTTGATGCTGATGAACCCGATGAAGTAGAGGAACTCGACGAAGTTCACCCCGGCGAAGTCGTACATCGCCTTGGCGATCCGGATGGGCCCGGAGAGCCCCCGGGTGCCGACCTGCCCCTCGAAGAGGCGCTGGAGCAGGGTGTAGAACGAGGTGATCACCTGCAACGTCTCGGTGCCCGCCCGGCGGAGGGAGTCGGCCAGGGGCATGGGCGGGATCGGGACGGCGTCGACCTGAAGGTTCAGGCCGCGGGAGGGGTAGTACCAGCCGTCGACCGGCTCGGGAAGGATCGGCACGGGTTCATCCCGGCCGTCGATGGTCATGGCGATCGCCTGGGCCTGGAATCTCTGGGAGAAGTCGAAGGCGTAGACCCAGGAGTAGCGTTCGCCGAAGGACAGCTCCTCCACCCTGGGCTCCTCCTCTCCCTCCTCCAGCGGCCAGGTGAAGCGGAGCCCGGTGATCGCGTCTCCCGGCTTCAGGCCGGCCCGATCGGCCGGGGATCCTGGAATGACGCCGGCCACCTTCGGCTCGACGGCCATCGCCATGCCGATCGTGTCCACGGCCAGCGGAGCGTCGGGAGAGATGGCCGTGGACCACGACTCCCCCTCGACCGGCTCGACCACCAGGTCCTGCTCCTGGCCGTCGCGCAGGACGGTCAGCGTGATCGAGGCGCCCACGCGATCGGCGGCCAGCGAGGGGAGCCGGATCGGGTCGTAGT
Organism: Tautonia sociabilis; assembly: GCF_003977685.1. GTDB lineage: Bacteria > Planctomycetota > Planctomycetia > Isosphaerales > Isosphaeraceae > Tautonia > Tautonia sociabilis. Next base: position 47,444 of record NZ_RYZH01000024.1, read on the forward strand.
CGACGTCTCCGTCGACGGCGACGATCACGTCCCCCTCCTCCAGTCCGGCCCGATCGGCCGGAGAATCGTTCCGCAGCGCGACGACGCGCCCGGGGGAGAGCCGCAGGCCGAAGTCGACGAAGCGATTGGGCGGGAGTGTCACCGAGCGGTTTCCCGCGTTCGGATCGCCGTCGTTGTCGGTTCGGGAGGAGCCGTTGGGATCCGAGGGGGCCGTCCGGAAGGTCAGCGGCACGGCTCGGTAGCGGTCGAGCAGGAGGTCGAGCTGGTAGGGGGTCTTCAGCTCGATCGGGTCGCCGTCCGGCGGCTCGACGGCGACGAGTCGGGCGCCGGGCTCGAACTGGCCCTCGGGCTCGCCGTCCAGGCCGGGAGGAGCGAGGAAGGGCTCGAACTCGGAGAGTCGCAGCGACCGAGGCAGGGCGACCCGGATCGTGGGCATGTGCTCCAGCGGATCGCGCTCAGGCCGCACCGGGACGTCGAACGTCTGGCCGTCCCGGTTCACGGTGAAGGAGAGCACCTGACCCGGGCCGCTGTGGACGACGATGCGCTTCAATTCCTCAAAGGTGATGTTCCGCTGGCCGTCGATGGCCTCGATGACGTCCCCGGTTCGCAACCCGGCGCGGTAGGCCGGGCCGCCAGCGCCGACGCCGCCGACGATCGCCGGGGCCTCCAGGCGGCCTCCCACGGTGTAGACCACGGTGAAGCAGATCACCCCGAGGATCACGTTCATGACCACGCCGGCCGAGATGATCGCCATCCGAGCCCAGACCGACTTGTTGAAGAACGCTCCCGGGTGGTTGGCGAGCGACGGCTCCCGGTCGGCCCGGGGCGGCCCCTCGGCGTCGGTCGCGCCGGGGGAGCCGGGGGCGGGCTCGGTCTGCCCCTCGTCCTCGCCCAGCATATGCACATAGCCGCCCAGCGGGACGGCGCCGAGGACGTAGTCGGTTTCCTTGTAGCGGAAGAGGCGGACGAGCCGGGGAGGGAAGCCGATCGAGAAGGTCTTGACGTAGACCCCGTTCCACTTGGCCAGCAGGAAGTGGCCCAGCTCGTGCCAGAAAATCACGAACGAGATGCCCAGGACCGCCTTGATGATGGTCCAGATGGTGATCAGGGTGCCCAACGCGCGACCTCCTGCCGGGCCCTTCGGTCGACCGCGTCGAGCGTCGCCAGCGAGGGCCTCGGATCGAACTCGTGGTGGTCCAGCGCCGCCCGGCAGGCGCGGGGGATATCGAGGAAGGCGATCTGGCCGTCGAGGAACCGCTGCACCGCCGCCTCGTTGGCCGCGTTCAGCGCCGCGCCGGCGGTACCGCCCCGCCTCATGACCTCGAAGCCGAGGTCGAGGCAGGGGAACGTCTCGCGGTCGGGGGGGTGAAAGTGCAGGGCGAGCGACCGGGTCAGGTCGAACCGGGGGCTTGGGCAGTCGAGCCGATCCGGGTAGGTCAGGGCGTACTGGATGGGCAGCCTCATGTCCGGCGGCGAGAGCTGCGCGACGACGCTGCCGTCGACGAACTCGACCATCGAATGCACGATGCTCTCGGGATGGACGACCACCTCGATCTGCTCCGGCCTCAGGTCGAACAGCCAGCGGGCCTCGATCACCTCCAGCGCCTTGTTCATCAGGGTCGCCGAGTCGATCGTGATCTTCGGCCCCATCCGCCAGGTCGGGTGCCGGAGGGCCTGCTCGGGGGTCACCCCCTCCAGCTCCCGCCGCGACTTGCCCCGGAACGGGCCGCCGGAGGAGGTGAGGATGACCCGCCGGACCTCCCGGGGCTGACCCGATTGAAGGCACTGGAAGATCGCTGAGTGTTCGCTGTCGACCGGCAGCAGGGGGGCGTTCCGCTCCCGGGCCAGCTCGGTGATCAACGGGCCGCCGACCACCAGGGTTTCCTTGTTCGCCAGGGCGACCGCCTTGCCCGCCTCCAGCGCCGCCCAGGTGCTCTCCAGGCCGGCGGCGCCGACGATGGCGGAGACGACCTTGTCGACCGCTGGCTCCTGGACCATCCGCACCAGGCCGTCCCGGCCGGCGAGGAGCTCAACCGAGGTTCCCCGGAGCTGGCCGTCGACCCGGGCCGCGGCCTCCGGGTCGGTCAGGGCGACCCATCGCGGTTGGTGGCGCCGGGCCTGCTCGATCAGTTCCTCCCAGCTCGACCGGGCGGCCAGACCGAGGGCGCGGAGCCGACGGCGGTTGTCGTGCTCCAGCACACTGAGCGCGCTGCGGCCGATCGAGCCGGTCGAGCCGAGGATGACGACGTTCTGCGGATCGGCCATCGACGCCGCCCTGATTCCCCGATCGATCGGCCGGCGACCGGGGCGGCCGGCCTCCCGTCGCGTCGATCCCCAACGCCTTGCCGCGACGCGATCAACGCCTCGGCTCCGTCCCGAGGGATTGTAGGGGATCCGCCCCCGGGCCGACAAGCCGGGCTCCTCGGCCGGGCTCCGCTCACGATCCCCCGGCGGCCAGGGCCGGTTCGACCTCGGCCATCGGGGCCGTCGAGCCGGCCAGGGCGACGATCTCCCGGTGCGAGAGCGGCCGGATCCCCAGCCCGAACTGGACGAAGGCCGACCGGACGAACCGCTGGGCGATCAGGCCCTGGCCGACGGTGCCCACGTGCCGGCCGTCGGCCAGGAACAGGTGGCCGGGCCCGTTGCCGGGCTCCTGGCGGTCGATCCAACGGCCCCCGACCCGCACGAAGCGGGGAAGCACCGCCTCCGCCACTCGGGCCTCCAACTCCAGGTCGGCCAGGCCCACACGGGCCGACCGTCGGACCAGCCCCCGAAGGCCGGCGTTGAACCGGCGGAGGGCCTGGCTCGCGGCGTCCAGCCGCCCCCGGTCGATCAGCCCCAGCGCCAGCCGATCCCGGATCTCCGGCAGCCCGCGCAGGCCCGGCACGGTGGCCACGATCACCCGAGCCGAGGGGGAGGCGTCAAGCAGCGTCCCCACGATCCGCTCGAGGTTCTCCCCCGCCCGGGAGGCGATCCCGGCCATCGTCGCTGGCGACCACGACCGATCCGGGTCCAGCGCCTCGATGAAGTCGTTGCCGCCGAGAAAGACGTAGGCCAGGTCGACCTCTCCCGAGGCGATCTGGGAGGCGAGCCCGGTGTGCTGCCCCTCGGCGATGCCGTCGTCGCTGGTCGCCCCGCTGCGGGCCCAGTTGAAGGCGAACCCCCGATGCCGGGGGGGGCCGAGGTCTTCCATCGAGAACGGACCGAAGTTCAGCCCCCGGGCCAGGGAGAGCAGCTCGACCCAGCTCAGGGCCGTCGCGCGGTCGGGCTCGTAGAAGCGGTACTCATCAGTGTAGCTGTCTCCGATCGCCCCCACCCCCCTCGGCACCGGCAAGCCGGGCCGGACCAGGGCCGGGACGGCCGAAGCGGCGATGCTGAGCGACAGTGAGCGGACCACAGCCCACATGGGGAGAAACTCCGGAGGTGCGATCGCAATGCGCGTCGTTCCGGCCCTCCGTGTGCCATCGTCGTCCTGCTCCGTCCGGGGAACTCGGGGCAGGGGGCGTTGCACCCCTCGTGCCGGCCGATCACGATTCGACTCGATCCACCTCGCCCTCGGGCGGGGGCATCGGGGTCGGTCCACCAAGTCTATCATAAGCCGCGTTCGCCCGAGGGGAGGGCCGATCCTCCGTCGGGCGTCCTCCCGGCCGATCCTCCCCCGGCTCGGCCCTTGAGGCCGGCCGCCCCCCGGTATCCAAGGGGGCCGGCTCGGCCCCCCGTCGGAGCGGCGTCGCCCCCCGGGACGGCCCGGCCGCACCTCGATTTCGAGGGAGGTCCGCGGGACCAGGACACGCGATCGAGGCCTGGCCTTCCTCCTGTCCTGCGCCCTCCTCGCCCCGGGCTCGCTCCGGGCCGACGACGCTCCCCACCTCGCCTGACCAGGCGAACGTGCCCAAGGGCTCTGGTGCTCCCAGCAGCAGTAGGCCGTCAACGGGGAGGACCAGCCCGACCCGACCCATTCAGCCCGCTTCGGGGTCATGCGTGAGGAGCGGCTCGACCCGATCGGCGTTGAGCTGATCCTGACCTCCCCGGCGGAGCCCTCGGGGCCTTAGCGCAGCCCGACCGATTCCTTCCTCGACCGCCTCGACCCGTCGAAGCCCGCCGGCTGAGGACCGGGCCGGCCGGGCCGCTTGTCGCCGAGAGGGGGGAGCCGTAAAGTCGACGATGGCATCGGCCGCCCGGAGTGGATTCCGGGCCCGGCCGTCGAGGACGCCTGCCCACGAGCGAGAAGGACCGCGAGACGATGGATCACCTGTCGAGCCGGGGAGCGGTCGGGTTCTACCTGGCCCTGTCGAGTCTGGCCCTGTCGAGCCCGGCCGGGGGAGCTGCCCCAACGCTCCAGGAGCCGCCCCCCGAGGTGAGATTGGCCGAGTACTACGGCTTCCTCCCCCTGGAGATCTACAAGCTCGACGACCGGATCAGCGGCCTCCTGATCGCCGACCTCGACGGCGACGGCCAGGGGGACATCGCCGTGGCCGACAACGCCCGGAGCCGGATCGACCTGCTGCTGACCACCGAGGGGCCCTCCGACGAGGACGGCACCTTCGGGTTCGGCCCCAATCGCCTGCCCAGCTCCCGTCGGATGCGAATCGTCACCATCCCGGTGAACAAGGAGATCGTCAGCCTCCAGGCGGGCGACCTGGACAGTGACGGCAAGATCGACCTGGCCTTCTACGGCAAGCCCCCGGAGCTGACCATCCTCTATAACGAGGGGGAGGGCCGCTTCGGCAGGCCCCGGCGGATCGCCACCGGACCGGCCTCCGAGACCGGCTCGGCGCTGGCGGTCGGCGACCTGGACCGCGACGGCCGCTCGGACCTGGCGCTGATCACCTCGCAGGAGGTGATCACCGTGCTCCAGCAGGAGGATGGCTCGCTTGGCCGCCCCGAGCGCCTGCCGCACACCGCCCCCCGGCCGGGCGTGCTGAAGCTGGTGGACATCGACGGCGACGGCGGCGACGACCTCTCGATTCTCTCCGGCGGCGACGACTACCCGATCCGGATCCGTTTCTCCCGCCCGGGAGGCCGGCTCGGCCCTGAGGAGCGGTTCGAGATCGCCAGCGCCCGGGCGGTGGCCTACGGCGAGCTCGACGGCGAGCCCGGTCAGGAGGTGCTCACCATCGAGAGCCAGACCGGCCGAGCGGTCGTCCACGCCCTCCGCCGCGGCCCCGCCCCCGGCGAGGAGCGCAAGGGCCGGCTGATCGTCTACCCGCTGCCCCCGGGCTCCACCCGAAACCGAGCCTTGGCCGTCGGCGACCTCAACGGCGACGGCCGGCCCGATGTCGTTACCACCGACCCGAGCAACGCCCAGGTCTTCGTCACCCTCCAGGACGACCCCAAGTCCGGCCTCGGCGCCGTGACCACCTACCCCGGCCTCGTCGGCGGCTCGGCCCTCCGGCTGTCGGACCTCGACGGCGACGGCCGGGACGAGCTGATCGTCCTCTCCCAGCAGGAGAAGCAGATCGGCCTCAGCCGCCTGGAGGACGGCCGCCTCAGCTTCCCGACCGCCCTGCCGATCTCCGGCGGCGATCCGATCGGCCTGGCCGCCGCCGACCTCGACGGCGACGCCCGGCCCGAGGTGCTCTACCTCGCCCGGGAGAAGGTCGAGGGGAAGGACTCCTACAGCCTCCGGGGCCTGAAGCGCGCCGATTCCGGCGAGTTCGCCCCGCTCCGCTGGGGACAGGTCGACGCCGTGCCGATCGACGGCCTGACTGGACCCCCCAAAGACGTCAAGGTGCTCGACGTCAACCGCGACGGCCTGCTCGACATCCTCGTCTTCGACCCGTATGCCCCCCCTGTGCTGCTGCTCGGCCGGGGAGGCGGCGAGCCCCCCGCCCGCAGCGCCAGCCGTCCCGGCCCGCTCGCCGGCCTGGATCCGAGCGGCCTGACCGTCTCCGAGCTGGACGACGGCGGGCCGGCGATCCTCGTCGCCCAGGGGACCTTCGCCCGCAGCATCGCGCTGGACGAGTCGGGCCAGTGGGCGGTGCGCGACCAGTTCAACTCCGGCCGAACCACGGCGCAGCTCCAGGCCGCCGCCGCGATCGACCTGGACGGCGACGGCTCCCGGGAGGTTGCCCTGCTCGACCGCACGTCCCGGTCCCTGCTGATCCTGGAGAAGCCCGAGGGGGGCGGCTCCTATCGCTCCGTCGGCGCGCTGCCGATCGGCCCCATCGACTTCCTCGGCCTGCACACCGGGGACTTCGACGGCGATGGCACCGAGGACCTGCTGATCGCAGGCACCGACACCTTCGGCGTCGTGCTCACCGGCGGTGACGGCTTCCGCCTGGAACGCCTGGCCAGCTTCGCCACCGACCGCCAGGACGGCCGCCTCGCCGACCTGATCGTCGGCGACCTGAACGCCGACGGGGTCCCCGACGTGGTCCTGACCGACCGGGTCGAGCACTTTATCGACATCCTCGCCTTTGCCAACGGCGAGTTGCACCGTGGCCTCTCGTTCCAGGTCTTCGAGCAAAAGTCGTTCAACGGCATCGACGTTCTGATCGAACCCCGCGAGATCGCCCTCGGCGACGTCGACGGCGACGGCCGCACCGACCTCGCCCTGATCGTTCACGACCGCGTGCTCGTCTACCGCCAGGATCCCGGCGAGTCGACCTCCCCCGCCGCCGACGTGGCCGGCGACGGCGAGGGGACGAGCGAGCCCGAGGCCCCCGCGGTCGCCGGCCCCGAGGAGGGGGATCGCTGAGTCCGGGGGCCTGCGCTGGCCGACCGCTGGGCGGTCCCGGGCCCGGAGGATCGGCGGTCGGGCGGCCCGAAGGGAGCTCGGGAGCGGCCGATCCGGGCCGACAGGGCCAAGTGCCGCTCCCCCGGCTTCCAAACCTCTCCTACAATGGGAGAGGAGTGAGCCCGGCCAGGCCGATCCCATCCGATCCCGGGCGACGGCGTACCGATCGCCCGAGCCGGCCGGCACCTCCCGGGGGAAGGCGACCATGAACACGCGCATTCGAGTGATGATGGCCCCGGTGATCGCGATGGCGGCGGCGGCCGCGGCCCTCTCGGCCGACGCTCCCGAGGCGAGGGCCCAGTACGGCCCCCGGGCCGACCCGATCACCGGCGCCCGAACGGGAGGCCGGTTCATGCCCGCCCTGCCTTCGCCGTTCGACGGGGGAGCGGCCGCGGCCCGGGGGGTCGGCGACGGCGGTGTCTCCCGGTTCGGCGGCTACTACGGCTCCGGGTACGGCTATCCGGGAGTCGGCTACGGAGCGTTCGGGGTCCCCGGACTCTCGTCGTATTCGGTGAGCACCCGGATCGGCGGTCTCGGTTTCTCGGCAACCGGTTACGGTGTTTCGAGCTACGGGATCGGAGGCTTCGGCGTCCCTGCCTCCGGCTACTGGGTCGGCTACGGCGTGCCGTCACTCTACGGCCGGTATCCCTACGGCTCGGTCGGCTTCTCGACGTTCTCCTACGGCGTCCCCTATCCTTACGTTTGGTATGGTTATGGGGGCTTCCCCTACGGCTATGGATACGGCTCTGGTGGCGGTTTCTTCGGCTTCTAGCCGATGACCGTCTCCGGGAACGGCGAGGGCGACCGGGATGGCCGTCCGAGAGATCCGCATCGGGATCGTCGGCGCCGGGCAGATCACCCGGTCGCGACACCTGCCGAACTTCCAGGCGATGCCCGGCGTCTCGGTTGTCGGCGTCTGCAACCGCCGTCGGGAGTCGTCCGCCCGGGTCGCCCGGGAGTGGGGCATCCCCCGCATCTTCGAGTCCTGGGAGAGCCTCGTCGAGGACGACGGCATCGACGCCGTCGTCGTTGGCACCTGGCCCTACCTGCACTGCCCGATCACCCTGGCGGCCCTTGATGCCGGCAAGCACGTCTTGACGCAGGCCCGCATGGCCATGAACGCCCGGGAGGCCCAGCGCATGCTGGACCGCTCCCGGGAGTGCCGCCACCTGACGACCATGGTCGTCCCCAGTCCGCTCGGCCTGGCCGGCGACCGCTTCGTCCGCCGCCTGATCGACGACGGCTTCCTCGGCGACCTCCGGGAGGTCCACGTTCACAGCCTCTCCGACCAGTGGGCCAGCCGCCGCTCGCCGCTCCACTGGCGGCAGATCACCCGATACTCGGGGTTCAACATGCTGAACCTCGGCATCCTGCACGAGACGGCCCTCCGCTGGACCCCTCCCCCGATCCGGGTCTTCGCTCGGGCCACCATCACGATTCCCTCCCGCCGCGACCCCGAAACCGGCGAGAAGGCCCGAGTCGGCTCTCCCGACTCCGTCCAGGTGCTCACCGACCACGAGGACGGCTCGATCGGCCTCTACCGCCTCAGCGGCGTCGTGCGACATAACACCGGTACGTCCATCGAGCTCTACGGCGCCAGGGGGACGATCCTCTACGACCTTCAGACCGACACCATCCGCCTCGGCCGCACCGGCCAGGAACTACGGCCGATGCCCATTCCTGAATCCGACCTCGGCCGATGGCAGGTGGAGGAGGACTTCATCGCCGCCATCCGAGGAGAGCGGCCCGTCACCCGCACCGACTTCCTCACCGGTGCCCGCTACATGCAGTTCACCGAGGCCGTCGCCCGCAGCTCGCGCACCCAGGCGCCGATCTCCTTGCCGCTGAAGGACTTCTCCAGTCCTGACGAATGAGCGTCGGGAGAGCCCGCTCAGCCTTCCCCCCCGATCGTCGCCGGCGGCTCCCCCTCGGCCCTCCTCCAGGGCGCTCCCGGCTCTGGCCGCCACGCGAACCAGCCGGGGGGCAGGTCCGCCAGCTCGAGCAGGCTCGGATCGACCTGCACCACCTCCCCGAGCAGGACGACCGCCGCGTCCTCCTCGAAGACCTGCTCGCCGTCAAGGAACTGCCAGGCGCCGTCCTCCTGGTCGTGCGTCACCAGCCGAGCGGGGGAATCTCCGGAGAGGATCCGATCGAGGACGATCACCTCCGTCTCCGGAGGGTCGGCGAAGGGCCAGGGGGGGGCGGGGGGCATGGTCGGCGATCCGAGAGGAGTCGGGGAGGCTCAGGGGAGGTCGCGCACGGTATCCGATCGGCGGCCGTCGGGGAATCGGCCGGTTCGCTTCCCGGGATCGCGGACGGCCCCCGGGGCGAGCATGCCCCAGAGGCCGTCTCGATCACGGATCCCGGGAGTCGGGGCTCAGGGGGTCGGGTTCGATCAAGGGGGGGCCGGCACCTGTCCTGGGGCCTCCTGGCCGGACCGCTCGGAGCGGCTCTCGAGCCCGATCCGATCGGCCTGATCGCCGAGCGAGATCGAGAGGATCCGCCCTCGGGCGGTCCACTGACCCTGCGGCTCTCCGGCCTGGTCGAGTTGCCCCTGCTGGGTCGTCATCCGTCGTCTCCTGAACCAACGGGGTCGATTCGAGGCATCGACTCTCCCCCTCGGGGGGAGGGACGGTGCGGGCCTTCGGCTCGCACACCGCCGAGGAGATGCAACGGCGGTGCCGCGATCGAGGAACTAGCATGTGAATTTTTCTTGAACAGACGGGGTGGCCCGGCTGGCAGCCCGAGGGTTGGTCTCGGGAAAAATCGTCAGGAAGGCATCGCTCCGGGAGGAACGAGCTGTTAAGCTCCAAAATGTGAGACTCCCGCTCGGGTCGTGCCGGGAGCCTCGTCGAGCGGGCGGCCGGCATGCAAGGTGCCGGCCGCCCCTCGACTGATGAGCCGCGACGAGAGGCGGGAGGATGGCTGCCATGCTCGACCTCGGGGAGACGCCGGGCCGGACCTGCCGTGGGGAATCGCGGCGGGCGTTTCTGAGGCTCGGTACCCTCGGGGCGGTGGGGTTGACCCTCGGTGATCTGCTCGCCATCCGGGCGGTCGCCCGGCCCCCGGCGCCGATCGAGCCGAAAGCGAAGGCCGTGATCGTCCTCTGGCTCTGGGGAGGGCCGAGCCACCTCGACACCTTCGACCCCAAGCCCGACGCCCCGCTCGAATACCGGGGGCCGTTCGACTCGATCGCCACCGCCGCTCCCGGCGTCCGCGTCTGCGAGCTGCTGCCGGGCCTGGCCCGCCGGGCTGACACGTACGCGATCATCCGCTCGATGCACCACGAGTCGAACGACCACGGCGTTGCCGGCACGATCGCGCTGACCGGCAGCATCGCCGGTGCCGTTGACCTCGGCGGCGGAGTCGCCGGCGGGGCGTTGAAGCCGAGCACCGGGGCGATCGTCTCCCGCCTTTCTCCCCGACGGCCGGGAGGCCTGCCGCCTTACGTCATTCTGGGTAACCAGTTGCATCAGGGGCACAAGCGGGTGGTCGGCGAGGGGGGCGGGGTGCTTGGCGCCTCGTATGACCCGTTCCGCATCGACTACGAGCCCGGTGTCGGCCCCGTCCTGCCCGACGTCCGCCTCCCTGACGGCGTGGCCGCCGAGCGCATGGCCGCTCGGTGGGACCTCTTCGAGCGCATCGCCCCCTCCGGCACCGGCTCGAGGCCGGCCGAGGCGTTGGCTGAGCACTACGCCCTGGCCCGGCAACTGATCGGATCGAAGGAGAGCCTGGCGGCGCTGGAGATCGACCGAGAGCCCGAGGCGATCCGGGATGCCTACGGGCCCCACCGCTTCGGCCGCTGCTGCCTGATCGCCCGCCGCCTGATCGAGGCCGGTCTTCCCTTCGTCCAGGTCAACTGGAGCACCCACGTCGAGGGTCCCGAAGACGCCGGAGACGGCGGCTGGGACATGCACGACCGCTACTTCGCCGTGATGCAGGACCGCCACGGCTGGATGCTTGACCGCGCCCTCTCCGCCCTGCTGGACGACCTGCAATCCCGGGGGCTGCTCGACTCCACCCTCGTCGTGGCCGTCGGCGAGTTCGGCCGCACGCCGAAGATCAACCCGAAAGCCGGCCGAGATCACTGGAACCCCTGCTATTCCGCGCTCCTGGCCGGAGCCGGCATCCCAGGGGGAGCGGTGATTGGCGCCTCCGACGCCCGGGCCGAGTACCCCGCCGAGCGCCCCGTCCACCCCGCCGACCTCTCCGCCACCATCCTCCGCCTGCTCGGCATCGGCAGCGAGGCGCTCACCGGCATCGGCCTGACGCCGATGGGCACGGCGATCGAGGGGATCGCCTGATCGCGAAGGCCGGGAAGCCTGGGCCGTCGTCCGGGTTCCTCGTCATCGAGGCCGGTCCGGCTCCCCTGGCCTGGTTCCTGGGCGGACCTCCCCCCTGGGGAGGCCTCTGGCGTCCCGGGCCGGTCGTTCCGCTCCTTTGGGTCTGGTTCGTCTCCTGGAATTCCTGACGGCACGCCGTCGAGCCCGCCATGTCCATCGGCCTTTCCGCACTGATCGCCCTGCTGATCGCCCCCCCGGGGGGGCTGTCCGACGACCTCGTCCGCCTGACGGACGACGGCCGCGATGTGATCCGTCCCTCGTGGTCGCCCGACGGCACCCGGGTCGCCTTCGCCCGGGTCGAGGAGGGGGGCTCGACGATCTGGCAGTACATCATGGACGTCGACCCGCCCGGCCCCCCGACCCGGCTCACCGACCGGACCGACCCCGAGTACCAGGCGGTCTTCTCCCCCGACGGGGGCCGGCTGCTGCTGACGCTCGTGCCCCGATCGGGCACGCAGGGGAATTGCGACCTGGCGATCGTCGACGCCGACGGCTCCGGGCTCGCCGTCCTGGTCGACGACCGGGGCGGCCCGCTGTCGCACCAGGAATGGCCGAGCTGGGCTCCCGACGGCGATCGGTTCGTGTTCAGCTCCACCCACGAGGGGAACCAGGAGATCTACGCCGCGAACGCCGACGGCTCGGACCTCGTCCGCCTGACCCAGAGCCCCGGCATCGACGCCCACCCGAGCTGGTCTGCCCGGGGAGATCGGATCGTCTTCGCCACCGACCGCTGGGGGGGCCTGGAACTGGCCTCGATCTCTCCCGACGGCACCGGACTGGCCCGGCTGACCGAGTCCCCCGGCCTGGACGACTACCCCGCCATCTCTCCCGACGGCCGCCGTGTCGCCTTCGTCTCGAACCGGGACGGCCAGTTCGAGATCTATTCACTGGAGCTCGATGAGCCCGGGCCTCCCGTCAACCGCTCCCGACACCCCGCTCGAGACACGATGCCGGCCTGGACCCCCGACGGTCGAGGGATCACCTTCGTCTCCGACCGAGACGGGCAGGGGGATCTCTACACGATCCGGGTCGGCGGTGAGCGTGAGGCCGCCGACGGGGACGGCGGCTGATCGGGGGATCACTCCGAGACTCGGACGTGCTGGACCTGATTGCGGTGCAGCCAATCGAGCAGCGCCTCCTGCTCCTCGCTCAGCTCGACCTCGGTCTGATGCTCCGAATCCAGCGGCGAGACGAGCAGGATCACGCCCTCGTTCAGCGCCCGCTCCACCTCCTCCCGGGCGATCCAGTATTCGTTCGGGCCGAGCGGGGGGATGCCCGGCGTGTCGGCGGCGCTCCTGAAGTAGACGAGCTGGGAGCGGAGCCGGGAGGTGATCGGCAGCGGAGCGACGTCGGGCCGATCGATCGGGACCAGTCGGGGTTGGGCCATCTCAGGGGGCGACCTCGGGGGAAGCGTCCGGGCGGGCAGCGGCGACCGACCCGCCGCTGCCCGGCCCGTTCCATCGTAATCGACCGTCCCGCTCCGGTCATCGCCGCCGAGGGATGCGGTCAGGACCCGGTGGTGAGCCCGCAGGCAAGGCGGAGGCGTCGTGCGGGATCTTGCCGGTTTCGAGGAACACGTTCGTCCGCCGCAAGAACTGCCGGAGCTGATGCCTCGGGTCGTAGCCGACGAGCCAGGCCGCCGCCTGCCTGGACACGCCCCCCGGCGGGATCGACGCGAGGGAGCGGTGCACGATCGTCGGGTCGTTGGGCCGATCGACGTACCGGGCGGCTGCGGCGTCGTTCCGCTTCGAGCCAGCGACGCCGTGCCAGGCCACCGAGCGGCCGGGCTCGAAGGGCGTCACCTCGGCTTCCACCTCCAGCGTCACGCCCCCTGGTCCGACCGGCGACCACCGCCAGGGCCCGGCTCCCAGCCGGCGGACGCCTCGGACGTTGGGCAGGATCTGCGGAGAGTTCTCATCGTTGGTCTTGCCTGGCCGCCGCCGGCACCGATTCGAGCCCGGGAGGAGGCGTTGGTCAGCGACCTTCCCAGCAGGCCCGCCCCCAGCGCTCCGGCGGCCAGGCCGGTGATCCCCCCCCGGAACAGCCCCGCCAGCAGCAGCGCGCCTCCGGTCGAGCCGGCGAGCAGGCGGATGCCGGGGGGCCAGTCCCGCTGCCAGGGATCGAGGCTCGGGCCCACGCGACGGCGCACCTTGCCCCCCTGGAGGGCCGGGTGTCGGGTCGTGATCGGGTGCGGGTCGAGGCGGTCGACCACGGAACGCACGCCCCGGGTCATCGCCGTGGCGGCCAGCAGCGGCCCCAGCTCATCGGCGAAGACCGGGCCGGAGAGCGTCGCCCGGCCGTCGCTGACCGAAACCTCGATCGCCCTTGGGTGCGAGACCACCCGACCCAGGGCTGCCCGGATTCGCTCGGCCACGACCGAGTCCGGAGCCCCGTCGGGCGTGATCATCGCCCAGGACTCCGAGGCCAGCCCCTGGACCCGGTTGCTCAGGTCGCGCGCCGCCTTGTGCGAGAACGTGTCGATCTCGTGCCTGCGATGCTCGATCTGGTCCCTCACCCGAGCCCGACGCCGTCGCCCGCAGTCGGGGTCCAGGTAATACATCAGCCCGGCGCCGAGGCCCAGCAGTGTGAGTCCCCTCATCATCGTCTGTCCCGGCCTCGCCCCGATCGGGAGCCTGCCGGCCCCCTCGGGTGGTCTGGCCGTCCTCCTCCGGTTCCGTGTGGTTGGTCCGCTTCAGCCGATCCGAGGAGGGAGCTATGCAGGGTGTGTGCCGAAACGGCCGGGGGCGGGCGGGCCCGAGGGGGAGCCGGGCCGCCCTCTCGCCTGCCGTCCCCCGCCTTCGGGATCAGAGATCCGGCATCAAGAGCCGGATCAGCAGGATGACCGCGATCGTGATGATCCCCCACACCGCCATCGAGATCATCGCCATCCGCACCGGGGTCGACAGCCTCGGCGCCGATTTCCGCCGGACCTGGGACGGCTCCGAGAGGCCGGAGGAACCCCCCGGCGGGGACGGAGGAGCGGGAGCGGGGGAGGCCCTGCCGGGCTGAGGTGCCGAGTCGCCGGCTGGGGGCTCGGCCTCCGCCGGGGGGGCGTCGCCCGATTCGAGCCACCTCGAGAGGGCGGAGGCGAAGTCTCCGATGGTCGAGTAGCGGTCTTCCGGCCGTCGCGACAGGGCTCGCAGGCAGATCGTCTCCAGCGCCGGGGAGAGGTCGGGCCGGAAGTGCCGGGGGGAGGGCGGGTCGCTCTCGATCTTCCGGTAGATGACCACGTGAGACGGCCCCTGGAACGGCCGATGCCCGCAGAGCAGCTCGAAGAGGACCACCCCCAGGCTGTACTGGTCGCAGGCCGGCGGCACGTCTCCCTGGATGCCGGCGGCGACCTCCGGCGCCATGTAGCCGGGGGTGCCCATGATCGTCCCCACCTCGGTGATCGTCGTGCTGCTGGGCCCTCGGTGTTGGGCCAGGCCGAAGTCGGCAAGCAGGACCTCGCCGGCGGCGTCGATGAGCACGTTCGAGGGTTTCACGTCTCGGTGGACGATCCCCAGCTCATGCGCGTGATCCAGGGCCTCGGCCAGGTCTCGGGCGATCTCGGCGGCCCTTCGAGCGGGCAGGGGCCCTTCGGCCAGCAGGTCGGCCAGCGTGGAGCCGGGCACGTAGGCCGAGGCGATGTAGTACCTCCCCTCGTCGTCCTTGCCGGCGTCGAAGACCGGCACGATGTGGCCGTGCCGCAGCTTGCCGGCGGCCCGGGCTTCTCGGAGGAAGCGCTCGATCGCCGAGGGGGCCTCCAGCACTCCGGCGTGGGGGACCTTCAGGGCGACGTCCCGGTCGAGTTGCGGGTCGTACGCGCGATAGACCGCGCCGAACGCCCCTCGGCCGATCTCTCGCTTGATCCGGTAGCGGCCGACCCCCAGCGGCAGGCTCTCCTCGGGGCGGGAGCGGGCCTCGGCCCCCTCGGCCAGGGTGGTCAGCTCCAGGGTCTCCGACGACCCGCTCCGGCCCGAGCCGGGGCGCACTTCGCGGTCGGCCGCCGAGGCGAGCTCGGTTTCGGCGGCGATCGTGTTCCGCTCACCGCAGACCGGGCAGCGGACGGCCTGGCCCGCCAGCGTGTCGTCGAAGCGGTGGATTCGCCCGCACGACGGGTTCGGGCAGCGGACGGTCACGGGCATCGGGGGGGTTCCGTCGGCTCGGGCCGGAAGCCGGGGCGCGTCGAGCAGGCCCCTCCGCCCGCCGACCCGCGCCGTCGGCGGCGGACCATCATCGGTTATCGTATCGTTCTCCCTCGGCTCGTGACCACCGCCGGATGCCCGGCCCTCCCGGTCGGTCGGGCCGCCCCGGATGAGGAGCGAAGGGGGATCCCCCCCGGGCTCACGGGCCCCGGAACATGTTCCAGAGCAGCCACGCTCCGAGGATGACGGCGATTGAGTACCCCGCCAGCCCCAGCGCCAGCCAGCCGACGTCGGCGGCGATGATCAGCGACGAGCCGACGATCAGGCCCGCGATCACGATTCCCGCCGCCAGCGAGTTCCCCGTCCTCGTCAGCTCCCGGACGAGCTGCTCGAACCGGTTCAGGTCGAACGTCACCCGAAGCTCGCCGCGCTTGATCGACTCCAGCGACTGCCCCAGCACCTCCGGCAGCAGCGTGGCCACCTTCTGCACGTCCTCGGCTGTCCGGCCTGCCGAGCTGAGCAGCCGCCAGGGGCTGTACCGCTTCCTCGTCAGCTCGGCGACGTAGGGCCGAGCGTGCGAGGCGATGTCGAAGTGCGGGTCCAGGTGGCGGCCGACGCTCTCGATCGTGATCAGGGACCGGATCAGCAGCATCAGGTCGGGAGGCAGCCTCAGGTGGTGCGACCGGATCAGCGCCACCAGCTCGCCGAGCAGCCGGGTCAGGTCGATCGAGTCGAGCGTCAGCTCCGAATACGTGAGCACCATCTCGCCGACGTCGCGCCGCAGGCCGCGGTAGTCGACCCCCTCGCCGCTGATCTCCAGCTCGTTGAGGGCCCGCATGACGCGGTCGGTGTCCTGGGCCATCAGGCCGAGCAGCAGGTCGGCGATCCGCTCCCGGGTCGGCAGGTCGAGCTGCCCGAACAGGCCGTAGTCGAGCTGGGCGATCACGCCTCCGGCCATCACCCGGATGTTCCCCGGGTGCGGGTCGGCGTGGAAGAGCCCGTGGGTGAAGATCTGCCTGGCCAGGAGGTTCCCGCCTCGGGAGGCGATGTCCCTGGGATCCAGGCCCATCTGGCGGATGCCGTCCAGGTCATCGACCCGAACGCCGTCGATCCG
The DNA here is from genome assembly GCF_003977685.1 of Tautonia sociabilis. Lineage (GTDB taxonomy): Bacteria > Planctomycetota > Planctomycetia > Isosphaerales > Isosphaeraceae > Tautonia > Tautonia sociabilis. Next base: position 63,767 of record NZ_RYZH01000024.1, read on the forward strand.
CTCCATGGTCAGGACCCGGCCGGTCGACAGGGCGTCGATCGCCTCGGGCACCCGGACGAACGGCATCCCCGCCTGCTGGAGCCGGCAGCGTTCCATGGTGCGGCGCTCGGCGTTGAGGTCCAGCTCCCGCTTCAGGCTCCGCTCGAACTCCTTGGCCAGCGCCACCGGCCGGGCGGCCGCCAGCCAGGGGATTCGGCGCTCGGCCAGGTGGGCCAGGTTGCGGAGGATGTCCAGGTCGGCCTGCACGACCTTCTCGATGCCTGGTCGTCGGATCTTCAGCACCACCGGCCGGCCGTCGGGCAGGGTCGCGGCGTGCACCTGGGAGATCGAGGCCGAGGCCAGCGGCCTGGGGTCGATCCAGGAGAAGAGCCGCTCCGGGTCCCCCAGGTCGGCCCGGAGGATCGCCTCGGCCTCCTCGAAGGGGAAGGGGCGGACCTCGTCCCGCAGCAGGCTCAGCTCTCGGATGTAGGGGTCGGGCAGCACGTCGGGCCGCCCGCTGAGGAGCTGGCCGAGCTTCACGAACGTCGGCCCCAGGTCCTCGCAGACCATCCTCAGCCGCTGGGGACGGTCGGCCGGAGGGATGTTGTCCTCCCCCAGCGCGAGGTTCTCCAGCGGCCGGACGATCCCCTCCAGGTGGATCGCCGAGACGATGTCCTGGTAGCCGTATCGGATCAGGGTGGCCAGGATCTGGCGGTAGCGCGGCAGGTCGCGCAGGTGGCCGACGGTTTCTCGGAGCAACGGGCGGCGTCCTCTTCGGGAATCGACTCGTCCGATCCGGGCCCCGGCCCGTCCGCCTCGCCAGCCTACCCGACCGCCGATCTCCCGCTCAAGCCAGGCGCGCTCCCCCCGCCCTGGAGGCCGGGGTTGTGGGTCGGAGCCCCCTCGGATTAAGATGGGATCCGCCTGATGTCCCCTCGGCAGACTGCCGTCGGGACGAACTGGCCCGAAACCCTGGGATGACCTAATGCCCGTCGATCAATCCGTCGAATCGCCCGTCCGGGTCATCAGCGACGCTGACGACTTGGCCGAGGCTCGGCTGGGAGCCGTCGGCTTCATCTTCCACGGTACGGTCCCCGAACCCGACGGCCCCCGCAAGGCCGTCCGAGCGACCACCAACCTGCTCCACTTCGCCCGCTGCCCCAAGCTCGACCGGGGCCAGAACGACCCCGACCAGATCTGGTTCCGCACCATCCGGGTGGCCAAGCGGCACCTCGATGAGGTCGTCGGCGCCGGCCGCTGGAAATGGTGCAAGCACTGCCAGCAGGAAGTGACCCAGCGCCTCCTCAACGAGTGACCGCCCGGCCCGCCCCCGGCCTCCTCGTCCCGATCGTCTCGGTCGACGGCGGAGCCGGGGTCGGCGATTGGCGATCGGCTCGCTCCTCCCGGAGCACCCCGGCGCCTCAGCCCCCGACCGCCGTCGGGGACGACCCCCGCCCGGCCGGCTCGGCGAGGGTCCGGAGCTTCGGGACGGATCGTGGCCGGATGCGTACCGATGCCGATCGGGCTCGGAGCGCCGCCGCCCGATCCTCCATCGCCCGACGCTGGGCGAGCTGACGCTGCCGCTGCGCCTCCCGGATCGTCGCCAACCGATCCTGCCAGGACACCCTCGCCGATCGTCCCGCCGCCGCGGCGGTCGCTCGCGAGCCCCGGGGAGAGTCAGTCGACGGCCCCGCTCCCGGATGCTCAACCGAGGTCGCCTGGTCCCCGGAGGACGAGGCGGGCGAGAGGGCCGCGATCGGCGCCTGAGAGGCCGTCGCCCGCTTCGGGTCGACCGGCCCGCCGTCGATCGTGACGCCGACGGTCGTGCCATCGTCGAAGAACAGGCGGACGAAGTACGACCGCCCCGACTCGAGCTGATACGGCTGGATGTAGAACTCCGCCCGATCCGACCCCGGCGCCCGCACCATCGCGGCCTTCCAGTACGGGCCGCCGGCCACGTTGTACTGCCAGATGCCGCTCCCCCACCCTCGGATCTCGGCCGAGGTGATCGCCCGGTCGGTCGGTAGGCCGGTGATGGCGATCGCCACATCCTGGATGCCGTCGCTTCCCGTCCGGTCGGTCCAGGGGCCGACCAGATCCACCCCCGTCCGCTGCCCCAGCCACGAGCCGACCGGAGCCGGCATCGCGGCCACGATCACCGCCTCGGCTCCGATGTTTCCCGCCGCGTCGATCGCCCTCACCGACACCGGCGTCGGGGCGAACGGCAGCCCTCGGGCCCGGAACGAGGTCGCTCCGACCAGCGGGATGGTCGGGCCCGACCCGACCCGGTAGGTGTACTCCACCGCGCCGTCCGTCCGATCGAACCGGAACCGCCCGGGGGCTTCCTGGAGCAGCCCCGACACCGCTCCCGGAGCGGTGGCGTCGATCGTCACCGTCGACGGCGGCCCGGTCGTCTCGTTGCCGGCCGAGTCGATCCGCTTCAGGGAGAAGGTGTATGAGCCGTCGGCCAGCGGGCCTCCGGATCGCAAGGTGCCCGACCCGACGATGCGATCGACCTCGACGCCGTCCCGCAGCAGCGCGAGCACGTCCGCGTTGTCGATAACCGCCTGGAACGTCGGCGAGGTCCACCGGGTCAGCCCGTCGACGCTCGAGACTCCCGAGTCCTGCCCCGGCCCGAGGCGGGCGACGACCGCCGCCGGCGGCGTCGTGTCGATCGTCACGGCGATCGTCGCGCCGATCGTCGCGTTGCCGGCCAGGTCGGTTCGGCGGACGGCGATCGCATAGCTCCCGTCGGCCAGTGGGGACGTCGGCCGGAGCGTCCCCGGCCCGGTTCGACGGGCCAGCACCCGCCCTTCGGGCAGCAGGATGAGCTCCATCGTCTCGGTCGGATCGCCGTCGACCTCGAAGCTCGGCGCCGCGATCCGGGTCAGGCCGTCCGAGGAGGACCTCCCGGTGTCCTGCCCCGGTCCGAGCCTCGGCGAGAGGGGAGTCGGGGCCGTCGAGTCGATCGTGATGGTCGTCTCGGGGCCGATCGTCGCGTTCCCCGCGCGGTCGACCCGCCGGATCGCGAGGGAATGCGTCCCATCCGGCAGCGGCGAGGTCGGTTGGATCGCCCCCGGGCCGACCCGTCGGCCCAGCTCCTTGCCGTCGGGCAGGAGCACCAGGATCAGCGTGTCGGTCGGATCGCCGTCGGCCAGCAGCACCGGCGAGGAGAGCGACGTCACCCGGTCGGCCGACGACGCCCCGGTGTCTTGCCCTGGCCCCAGTCGGGGAGACACCGCCGCCGGCGCCGTCGAGTCCAGCCGGAACGAGAACGACGCCTCCGGTCCCGGTCGGCCGAAGTCGTCGATTCCCCGGACGAACACGGTGACCGGCCCGTCGGACAGCCCTTCCGGCAAGAACCCGCTCGCGGAGGACACCCGGCGGTACGACGCCTGCCCGTCCAGCCGATACTCCAGCCCGACGGCCCAGCCCGGCTGGTCGAGCGCGATCCGGGGATCCGCCGTCTCGCCGTCCGAGGCGCTCGCCCCGGTGTCCGCCAGCAGCCGGAGCCCTGTCGGGGAGGGAAGCGGCTGGGCCGGCAGGGCGAAAGATGCCGATGTGGCGATCTGGTTATTGTAAACCAGTTTGGTCCCGACGACTCCCGGCCCGGCCCCGTACCCCGGCGGCAGCTTCACCACGTTTCCGGTCGCGGTGATCCTCGTCTCGGTCGGGTCGAGCGTCCGGGAATCTCCCAGCGTCATCGCCGCCGGGGCCGAGGAGACGCCCCATCGCTCGAAGTAGCTCGGCGACCAGGAGAACAGGGTGTCGACGATGGTGATGTCGACATACGTCCGGCCCCGGGTGCTCTTCGAGTTCGGATACCGCACCGGGCCGGCGTCCAGGCCTCCCTGGCTATCCTGGATCGTGTTGCCCTGGAAGGTCACGCCGAAGACCGGCGTCGGGGTCCATCCCCAGTGAACCGTCCGTTCCGAGGAGGCCGCGTCGATCCTCACGTCCGTCCCGCCGAGGAAGCGGTTGCCGACGACATCGATGCCGAACTGGGCCCCCGCCAGCACCAGGGGAGAGGCGATCGTGCTCCCCCTGAGGTCCACCTCGTTGTCCCGGAAGGTGGAGTTGAGGAAGGCGCCGGATACCGAGACGGCATCGATCGGTACGTCGGTCGGCAGCGGGCGGTCGAGCAGCAAGGTCTTCTGGTCGATCACCTGCGCCACCCGCCGCCACTCTCCCGCCAACGGGCCGGAGAGGACGGCGACCACGTCGCCAGACCGGATCGCCTCCCCCTGCGGGGTGGGGATCTGGAGGATCGTCCCGCCGGCCGAGAGGGCCAGCGGCTTCCCCTCGAAGTTCACCCGGTACGCCTCGGTCAGGATCACCTCGGGCGCGTTCGGGTGCGGCCGCGGGTCGTCCTCTCGGGCGCCGATCCCGGAGATCCGGTTCCCCTCGACCAGGATGTCGGACCCGTTTTGCGTCAGGACCAGGAAGCGGTACGTTTTGCCCGAGCCGGGCAGAGGGGAGGCCACGTTGTCTCGCACGATCACGTCGTGCGCGTAGCTCATCGCGAACACGTCATAGACGAAGGTTCCGGGCATCGCCCCGAGGTACGTGTTCCCCGAGAATTCCCAGGGGCCGCCAAAGGCTCGGATCGAACCCCCGCGCAACCGGCAGCCGACCACCCTGCCGTCCTCGGCCGAGACGAGGTTGGCCAGCATCACCGACTGCTCCGGGGTCGCCCCCGTCGCCGAGGCCGGCGGCCCTTCCAGGTCGAGGTTCGAGAGGGTCAGGTTCACCTTGGTCGAGCCGACGCTCTGGGTCCGGATGTCGGTCGAGGCGATCACCGCGGGCTCGAACGGGAAGGACGAATCCCAGCGCACCGGGCCGTCGAAGCGGACGGCGAAGCCGTCGAGCGTGGTATTGCCGGAATGGATGAGGATCGCCGAGGCCCAGGGAGCCGCCTCCGACGGCTGAGAGAAGCGGAGCGTCGCTCCCGGCTCGCCGGTGATCGTCACCGGATGGTTCAGCACCAGGGGCTTCGACAGCCGGTAGTCCCCCGGCGAGAGCACCACGGTCCCGTTCGCGTCGACCAGGGCCTGCAGGTCGTCCCCGGGGCGGGCGACGGTCGTCGAGGCCGATGGCCTCGGGGCCCGGAGGCTCGAGTCGGCCGGACCGCCCTCGAAGCGGACGATCGAGAAGGTGCCGTCGTCGAAGGCCAGACGCAGGGTCATCGTCGTCCCCTGCTCGTCCCCTTGCGGCGCGAAGGCGGCCGAGGCCCGGGTCGGGTCGTTCGAGTCCCGGCGGACGGCCAGCGGCAAGGAGGAGGGCTCGACCTCGATCGGGGAGCTCGCCGAGGCCTTGTACGCCCAGGTGACCGCCCGATCCGAGCCGGAAAGCGCCGCCCCCACGATCGTCCGGCCCGGCGGCAGGCCCTCCAGCGACAGGCCGACCGCCCCCAGCCCGGCCACCGGGTCATCGGTCTGTCCGAGCCACCGGGCGGCGATCGCGTCGGTCCGGATCGGGACCGCCGGCGCCGGCGCCACGGGACGGCTCGGATCGGTCGGGCCAGCGACGACATCGACGATGTCCAGCGTCCCGTTGGCGTAGGTGATCGTCAGCGTCAGCGGCATCCCGGCCAGGTCGCGATCGGGCTGGACATAGAGCCGGCCGACCTTCGGGTCCGTCGCGTCCCGGATCAGCTCCGCGTTGTCATATCCCCGGGGGTTGGCCCCCGACTGCCAGGCCACGCCGTCCACTCCCCTGACGTCGATCGAGGTGATCTCCAGGCCCGCGGTCAGGTTCGCCAGCGCGATCACCGCGTCCTGCAACCCGTCCGGCCCGACCGAGGGGCCTCTCCCCACCCGGTCCGAACCGTCCAGCCCAATCCAGGACGGCTTCGCCGACGCCTCGGGCATCCGCAACGTGGGATCGGCCACGCCGCCGGGAAAGGAGACGAGCACCGTCGACCCATCGTCGAACCACAGCCGCACCGAGAACGACCGGCCCACCTCCACCCGGTTCGGGTCGATGAACAGGTCCGCCCGCGACGACCCCGCCTCCCTCCGGAAGGCCGCCGCCCAGTAGGTGCCGTTGTACGACCAGATGTCTCCCCCGTAGCCCCTCACCTCGGCCGCGATCACGGTCCGGTCGGCCGGCAGGCCGTCCAGCGCGATGTGGACGTCCTGGATCCCGTTCGGTCCCGGGGTGATCGACCGGCCGACGAAGTCGTGGCGATCCTGGCCGATCCAGGAGGCGGTCGGTTGCCCGGCGCTCAGCAGGTTCCGGGTTTCCAGTGCCTCGCAAGACGGACGGGCGGGTCGCTTCCGTTGCCTGTTCATGTCGGAGATTGCCGGCTCTCAAGAGTTTCGTCGCCCGATCTCCGTCCGTGGTCGCGACCTGGTGTTTCCGATCCCTCCCTGTGCTCCTCTCGACCAACCGACCTCACGCGAGACCCGGGCCGGGTCGGATCAGATCAGATCGCCATCCGAATCCGAAGCCCAGGATCGGCGCGCAGGACGAACGCGAGACCGACTCGCTCCTCTGCGAGCCGGCGGACGTTTTCCTCCCGAGATCCAACCGAACCGCCCCCGCCGGGTTTTGGACCGGGGGGCCCGGGGCGGCCCTTGCACGCAATTGGGCCCCGCTCCTCATCGGGGAGCTTACCACGCGGCGCCGGATCCGGTCGGGAATTCCTGCCACGCGTTTCGGATCCGAGCCGGACGCCAAGGACGCCCGAATCCGTCGTTCGTTGGGTGGGATCAGGGGAGAAGACGGACGCATGACGGGCCGATCGCAACGGGCGGATCCGGGGGACGATGCCGCTCCAGGATGACCCGGAAGCCGGGCAGCGCGAGGCTTCCCGACAGCTCCCGGAGACGAGGCTCGGAGCGAGGGCCCCGGCACCTCGGGCGCCGAGTGCGCCGCCGGGAGGGCGCGGCCTGATCAGAAGCGCCGAGGTCGTCGGGAGGACCGAGACGCCGCCGGCTCAGCTGAGTTCGATGTCTTGCGCTTCTGGTTTTATCTCGTTTTGTCAACGTGTTCTGGGCCGCGGTCGCTGCGGCAAAGCGCGGTGGGGCCGCCCCTCGATCCCGATCGGAGGCTGGGCGAGCCGGCTCCCGACCGGGCTCGGGGGATGGTAGGATGGGCCTCCGACCGTTCCCAGCGCCCCCGATCCCGATTGCCGGAGCCGAGCCCCCATGAGCGCCCTGTCCTCCCTCCCCGAGCCGCGCTGGGGTTTCATCGGCGCGGGCAAGATGGCCTCGGCGCTGATTCGGGGGATGATCCGGGCCGGCTCGGTCTCGCCGTCGGCGATCCTGGCCAGCGACCCGAGCCCCGAGGCCAGGAACGCCCTGGCCGCCGACGGCGTGACCACCTCGCCCTCCAATGCCGAGGTCGCCCTGGGCAGCGACGTCCTGGTCCTGGCGGTCAAGCCGCAAGCGATGACCGAGGCGCTGGCGGGGCTGGACGGCGGCGGGGCCGGCAAGCTGGTGATCTCGGTCGCCGCCGGGGTGCCGCTGGCGAGGCTCGGGGCCGGGATCGGCACGGGTGCCCGGCTGGTCCGGGTGATGCCGAACACGCCGGCCCTGGTTGGCGAGGGGGCCTCGGCCTACTGTCTCGGCCCCGGCGTCACCGAGGCCGACGAGGCCCTGGTGCTCCGCCTGCTTCGCTCGGTCGGCATCGCCCGTCGGGTTCCCGAGTCGCTCATGGATGCCGCCACCGGCCTCTGCGGCAGCGGCCCGGCGTTCGTCTACGCCGCGATCGAGGCCCTTTCCGACGGCGGAGTGCTCGTCGGCCTTCCCCGGGAGCTGGCGACTCAGCTTGCCGCTCAGACGGTACTCGGCGCCGCCCGGATGGTCCTGGCGACTGGAGAGCACCCCGGCGCGCTCAAGGACCAGGTCGCCAGCCCCGGCGGCACGACCATCGCCGGCCTGCACGCCCTGGAGCGCGGCGCGTTCCGCGCCGCGCTGATCGGTGCCGTGCAGGCCGCCGCGCTCCGATCGGCCGAACTGGGCCAGGAGGCCCCCGGTCACGGCCCGTCCCGGGCTTGAACCTGGAGGCCCCCCGGCCCGGCCGGCTCAGGACGAGAGCTGGGCGACCTCGGCGTCGGTCAGCGCCCGGCCGACCGCGAAGAGGTCGTAGATCCGGCCGCCGAGCGGTACGAAACCGGCCGACTCAACCGGTCCTCCCACCCGAGCCGTCGCTCCGGCCAGGCTCGTGCCGGCTCCGATCGTCGCCGCCGGCCCGGAGGGGAGGCCATTGACGAACACCTGAAGGGCCGTCCCGTCTCGACGGACGGCGACGACGGCGTCGACGCCGGTCGCCAGGCTGGCGGCCGAGGAGGCCGAGACGAGGGGCTCCCCCGAGGCCCGATACGACGCCACGACGTTTCCCGACGGGGAGACCGCCAGCCGGTTGACGACACCTCCTGAAGCGTCGGCCTCGGTGTAGATCACCGCCGGGCTGCCCGACGGCAGAGCGTCGAGCCGGACCTTCGCCACGATCGTGAAGGCCGGGCGGTTCCCGACGACCGGCCCCGGGGAAAGCGAGAGGCGGTCGTTGGCCCCGTCGAGGTTGAGGAAGCTGGCCGATCGATAGATCGGACGGGAGGCGACCGCGTTCTCCGAGAAGATCCGTCCGGCGACCCGGTCGGTCCAAGCCCGAACCGGGTCGGCCTCGTTCGCCGGACTGCCCACGATGCCATCGACCCCCGGCGTCGAGGCGGTATCGACCAGCGTCGTCGACCCGATGCTGTCTCTCCGGTTGCCCGAGGGCTCGTCGAGCGTCCAGCCCGCGACCATTCCCCAGGCCGCCCGCTGCGCCGCCGAGATCCCCGAGTAGGGGAGGCCGGCACCACCGTTGTACAGAGCGTCCCGGATCGTCGCGGCGGCCGAGCCGATTCCCCCGGTCGGCGCCTTTCCCAGACAGACCTGATCCAGCTGGCCATCCAATCGGCCGGCTCCTGATCCAAACGCACCGAGCGTCAGCGGCGCCGCCCCGATCCAGATGCCACCGGAGAACGCGGTCGTGTCGAAGGCGCCCCCGTTGACCGAGATGCCGATGCGGTCGGCGGTCGCGTCGTGGTAGGCCATCAGGAACATCCAAACCCCCGTCGGGGGCGATCCGAAGGCGTCGGCCCTGACCTCGACCGCCGAGGAGACGCCATCGGACGTGACCGCGAGTCGGAGTCGATCCGCGATGGGATTGTAGGCGATTTGGTATTCGCGATTCGGGGCGCCGCTCCACTTGGTGAGCAGGGCCCGCTCCACGGACTTGGCGTCGAGCCGGACCCAGAGGGCCCACCAGCAATCGACGTCGCCGATTTGCACGGCCGCGTTGGAAGGGGCCGACAGCTGTTGCGTGGCGCCGTCGAAATCGGCCGCCCCCCGGGCGGTCACTCCCGTCTTCCCATCCAGCCAGAGCAGCCGATCGGGGGCGGTTTCTCGGGTGAGCGGGGGGACAGAGGAGGTCGCCCGGGGGCGAATCGGCCGGTAGTAATACGGGAGGCGTCGATTGGTCACGGGAGTCGATCCGGATGGCCGCCGAGTCGCTCGGGGCAGGGGAGGTCGACGAGGTCGACCAGGGATAAAGACGCGCATCGTGCCCCAGGCCCGCCCCGCTTCCGGCCCCAGCGATGTCGCCCGGCCCGCGAGGACGCCGGTCGCTCCCGATCCCGGCGCGGACCTCTGCTCAACCGAACTATCGGGCCGATCCCGAGTCACGGTCATAAAAACCTGAGTGGATCATCTCGCCCGACTCCTGTTGCCGGGGACGGCCGTGCTCCCTGGTCGACGCCAAGACGGTGCCGAGGCCGAGATCGAAGCGGGACGGCCGGGGAGCCGAGTCGGAGATCGTCGTCCCGGATTCGTCGCCGGTCTCGTCGGCCCCGGCCCCGGCCTCGGCCTCGGTGGCGGACGGAGTTCTCCTCCCGAGAACAACGCGATCGGCGCGCAACAACGGCCAGCGACCGCGATCGAGAGGGTGAGCGGCGGGCATGACGGCCGGGCCGCGAGGGATGAGAAGACTTCAGGGATTCTGGCGCAGAGGATTGTTATGTCCACTCGTGTGTTCAATATGCTGAACCGGACCCGCCGACAGTTCTCCGCCCGACGGGCCCCGGCCCGCCGCATCGTCCCGGGCGTCGATCCTCTGGAAGGCGCCGGGTCTCCTCCTCCAACGTTCCTGGCATGGGCGCGATAATGATGACCGGCGCCCCGGTGATGGATGCCTTCCCCGCGACCCAGGGCGCCTCGAGTGTCCCGGCTGTCGACTACTCCGTCGGGGCGACGGCGTCCCCGACGGCCGCCGGCCCGACGGTCCAGGCGGAGGGGATCGGGACGGGCGTCAACACGACGACCAACCAGGAGGCCGGCCGCTTCGGCGGAGCGAAGGCGATCGGCTCTGTGCCGATCAACCTCGGGGATCAGGTTGCCTTCTGAGCGGGTGGGGCCGGCGCGGGGGGGAGCTGCGAGGGGAGTCTCGCTCGGGAGAACCTGGCCACTCCCCTTGGTCGTTTCCGGCCCTTGAAGGCCGGGACGGCCCTCCGGGGAGGGAGGGCCGAGGGAGTCGAGAGGGATCGGCAGTCAGTCGTCAAGCCGGGATCGGGCGTCGAGAACGCGAGATCGGGAGTCGACGGCGTAATGGAGGGCGTTGCGAGCGGCGCGATCGGCCAAGCCAGAAAACAAAAAAGGCCACGCCGGACGGCGTGGCCTTCAACTCCTCAGAGCACCCCCACGGGGATTCGAACCCCGGTCCCATGGCTGAGAACCATGTATCCTAGGCCTCTAGACGATGGGGGCATTTTGAGTTGTGTCGTCGACGCTTTCGTCGCTCGAACGACATAAGAGATTCTAGCGTCGCGAAGCACGCTCGGCAAGACGGAGGTGGGACGAAAATGGGAGGGAATGGCAGGCAGGGGGGAAGCCCTCGCCGAATGATGCGGCGATTCGGTAAAATCGAACAGATGACGCCCGAGTGATCAGGGGGACGTCGCCGCGTCGAGGCGGATCGGGCCAGCCATGCCGCATGTCTCCAGCAACGGCCAGACCCTGTACTTCGAGGACCAGGGGCCCCGGGATGGGCCTCCCTTGGTCTTCCTCCCGGGACTGGGAGGCGACCATCGCGCCTTCGCGGTGGCGATGCGCCACTTCTCCCGGCGATACCGGGTGCTGGGGCTCGATCACCGGGACGTGGGCCGCAGCTCCCGGGCCGAGGGGGACTATACCATCGCCGACCTGGCCGAGGACGCCGCCGGCTGGATCGAGGCGATCGGCCTGCCTCCGGCGGTGGTCGTCGGGCAGTCGATGGGGGGGCTTGTCGCCCAGGAGCTGGCGATGCGCCGGCCGGGGGCGGTTCGGGGGTTGGTGCTCGCCTCCTCTCACGCCGGGGCCGACACCTGGCGGAAGGTCCTGCTGCAATCCTGGATCGACCTGAGGGCGAAGTGCGAGCCGGCCGAGTTCACCCGGCTGGTCCTCCCCTGGCTGGTGGCCCCGGCCTTCTTCGACCACCCGGCGCAGGTCGAGGGCCTGATCCGGTTCGCCGAGCGCAACGAATACCCCCAGGACGCCGACTCCTACGCCCGACAGGCCCGAGCCGCCCGCTCGCACGAGGCCCGAGGACGGCTCGGCCACATCTCCTGCCCGACCCTGGTTCTGGTCGGGTCTCGGGACCTGGTGAATCCGCCGGAGAAGTCGGCCGAGCTGGCCGAGCTGATCCCCGGCGCCCGGCTGGTGCAACTGCCGGAGGTCGGCCACCTGCCGCACATCGAGGCCGGTGCGGCCTTCCGGTCGGCCATCGACGCCTTCCTCGACACCCTCTGACCGGCTGATCGGCCCCGCTCCGGCCTCCTCTCCCTTCCGCGAGCGCTTCCGACTCGATCCCTCGTCCCTCCCCAGACGAACTGTGAAGATTCGATGAGCAAGACCGTGAACCTGTCCAAGAAATCGGCCCGGAGGGCCGGGCCCTCGGCCCGGGTGCCGGTCCTCTTGGCGTTGAAGGCGGCCCTGGCGGACGATGTGCTGCGGATGCTCGATCACGAGCCGGGAGCTCGCCGCTTCCTGCCGGAGGACGTGCACCAGATGCGCACCTCGGTGCGCCGGATGCGCTCGGACTTGCGCTTCTTCGGGCCGGCGATGGAACGGGACCGCTCCCAGACGCTCCAGGAGGAGCTGCGATGGCTGGCCGGCGTGCTTGGCGCGGTCCGGGACCTCGACGTCCTGGCGGATCGCCTCCGCTCGGCGGCCGTCGAGGTCGGGGCGGTTCCCCGGAGCGACCCGTTGTTCGAGGAGATCGCCCGGCGGCAGGACTCGAGCCGAGCGGCGCTGGCCGAGGCGATCGACGGCCGACGCTACCTGGCGCTGCGGGAGGCGGTCATCGCCGAGGCGAGGGCTCCCTCACCCGGCCCCTCGGCGGGGAGGGAGGCGGCCTCGGTGCTGGTCGACCGGCTGGTGAGGGACCGGAAGCGGTTGCTCGACCGCCTGAAGGACTCGCCGGCGGACTCGCCGATCGAGACGTTGCACGAGCTTCGGAAGCGGGCGAAGCGGACGCGATACGCCGCCCACTCGGCCGCCGACTGGCTCGGCCGCCGCGAGGCCGCCGGCCGGGCCTGTCTGGCGATCGCCAGGCAGGCGAAGGCGATCCAGGAGGTGCTTGGTTGCGTGCAAGACGCGAGCGTCGCCGACGCCTTCATCCGGGAGGTCGCCGACGCGCTTCCCGCCGACGACCCGTTCCGGTCGGCGGCCGGGGCGCTGCTCGATCACCAGCGCCGGGAGGCCGAGGAGGCCCTCGCCTGCTACTCGGCACTCCGGGAGGAAATCCTGGGCGGCTAGGTCCGGCTCGGTCGGGCAGGGCATCCGGCGGTTCCGGCTCGGTCTCCGGAACGCCCCGGATCGGAAGGAGCGGAGGCGTCCGGTCGTGTCGGGAACGATGACGGCAGGGGGACAGGGCGAGGGCGAGGGCGAGGGGAAGGGAGAGCCCCCGACCTTCCGGGAGGCGGCCTTCCGGGTGGCGCTGGGGGGGGCGACCCTGGCGATGCTCGGGCTGTCCTGGCCGCTCTGGGTCGGACGGGGGGGGGAGTTCCCGAGGGTGCCGTTCGTGCCGGGGCTGCCGGAGCCGGGCTGGCTCCGCGTCGTGCTGGGGGCGGTGCTGGTCGGGTCGATCGTGGCGGGGATGGCGGGTCGGCGCTGGTTGCTGGCCGGACCGCTGGCCTTGGCGTACCTGGTGGCCGGGGACCAGCATCGGTTTCAGCCCTGGGTGTATCAGTATGCACTGATGGCGATGGCGCTCGGGGCGCTGCGCCGGGCCCGGGCCCTGGGGCTCTGCCGGGTCTTGCTGGTGGCGTTGTACGTCCATTCGGGGCTGTCGAAGCTGGATGCGACGTTCGCCAGGGAGGTCGGCCCGGCGTTCCTGACGCAGCTTGCCGGTCCCCTGGGGCTCGACCCGATGTCCTGGCCGGGACCGCTCCGCTCGGCGGCGAGCCTGGCGATGCCGGCTTGGGAGCTGCTCGTCGGTGTCGGGCTGGCGATTCGGGCCACCCGGCCGTTCGCGCTGGTCGGCGCGGTGCTGATGCACGCGACGCTCATCATGATTCTCGGCCCCTGGGGGCTGGACCACAGCACGATCGTGGTTGTCTGGAACGCCTCCTTGATCGTCGAGGGCGTGATTCTCTTCGGCCGGACCGGGCTGGGCCGGGAGGTCTCGGCGATGGAGCCGATGCCGCGATGGGGGTGGGCGATCTCGGGCGTCTTCGGGCTGGCGGTCGTCCTGCCGCTGGCGGAGCGGTGGGGGAGATGGGATTCCTGGCCGTCGTTCGCCCTGTACGCGAGCCACGCGGAACGGGTTTATGTGTCGGTGCGATCGGACGCCCTGGGGGACCTGCCCGCATCCATCCGGAGGCACCTCCGCCCCTCCCGGCTGGGGGACCCCTGGCGACAGCTCGACCTGACCTCGTGGAGCCGGGCCGAGCGCGGCACCCCGCCGTATCCGCAGGCCCGGGCGGCGGTCGGCGTGGCCGAGGCGCTGGCCTCTCGGCCCGGGATGGCCGGCTCGGTGCGGGCGATCGCCTGGGGGAGGGCCTCCCGGTTCTCCGGCCGCCGGACGCGATCCGAGGCGATCGGCCTTGAGGCCATCCGGCGGCTGGCCGATGGATTCACCCTCAACGCCCACCCGTCCTCGACTCGGGGATCGGGCTGAGGTCGAGGAGCACGTCGTCCGGCAGATCGATCGAAGGGGCGCCGGCCTCGAACACCGCCGGCCTGGCGCCGGCTCCGCCAGGGATCTGCCCCGACGCCGGTTGCCGAGGCACCTTCCTCGTGATGATGGGGCGGTGATCGGCGGTCAGGAGGCGACCTTCGGCCTCGATGCGCCGTAGGAACGGGGGACGATGACCGAGGAGGCCCGGGGGAGGACCCGGACGGTCCAGGGATCGGGGGCGTCGGGGTCGATGACACCGCCGGGGTCGCCGTCGAGCTGGACGGGGACCGGGACCTCGGCCGACACCGAGATGCGCCGGATGCGACGGTGCCAGACGTCGGGCCGGCCGAGGTGGCGTCCCCGGAAGACGAGCCAGAGGTAATGGAGTGCGGCCATCGGGCCGGGATCCCGGAAGACGACGAGGTCGAGCAGGCCGTCGTCCTCCCGGGCCTCGGGGGCGATGGGCAGGCCGAGGGCGTAGCGGGGGAGGTTGAAGACGATCGCGATCGAGCCGGAGAGCAGTTCGGGGGGCCCGGGGTCCTCGACCCGGATCGACAGGGGAGGGAACCCGTAGCCGAAGCTCGCGCGCAGCACGGGCTCGACATACGCGACCCGGCTGGTGGGACGGACTCGTCTCGCCCGGCCGAGCCGGGCCAGGTGGTGCCGTGTGACGACCTCGGCGTCGAAGCCGACGCCAGCCATCAGGGCGAACCGCCTCCCCCTGGCCTCGCCCAGGTCGAGCGGCAGGGCGCGGCCCTCGGCGATCAGCTCGGCGACCCGCTCGGGGTCGCCGGGAATTCCAAAGTGCCGGGCGAAGAGGTTCTCGGTGCCGGCCGGAAGGACGGTGATGGGCACTGCTGGGCGATCGTTCAGCAGCGCCCCCACGGTGCCGTCGCCGCCGACCGCCACGAGGGACCGACAGCCCGAGCCCGGCCCGGCCTGACGGACCAGCGCCTCCCGATCGTCCGGGGTCCAGCCGACGACTGACGCGATTCCCCGGCGTTCCAGGGCCCGAACGAGGCGATTGACCCTGCGGACGCCCGCGCCGATGCCGGAATTCGCATTGGCGATCACCCCCACCCAGGGGATTCCCGGGGGGGGGCGGTCGGCCTCCGACAGCAACCGACCTTCGGGGACGATCGACCCGGGGTCAGGGTGTCTCGGGGGTGGTCCATCCTCGACCATCGATCGGGCCGATCCTATCGCTTCGGGAGGGGGGCTCAAGGGGAGGCCGGAGGCGCCCAGACCGGACGGTCGACGGGGGCGATTGGCCAGGATCTCGGAACGGAGAGAACAAGGCTCAGAGAGCAGGAAGGCTCAGAGAGCACAACGGGGCGACGACGTCGCCAGCAGGATCGGGAAGCGGGGAGGACAGGGCTCCGGGATCAGGGACGAGAACGCAACGGGGAAGCGGCGTCGCCAGCAGGATCGGGGAGTCGAGGGGCCGGGCTCGATCTCGACGAATCTCGAAGGAGCGCCGAGCAGGTCTTGCCCGGCGCTCCGGCTTGATTCGACCGAGGTGGCACGTTCCCCGATCGGCCTGGGGATCACTCGGTGTTCTCGGCAGGGGAGTCGTCGGAGGAGGCACCTCGGGAGACGCGGCGGAGAAGCTGGTCGTTCTCGGCGAGCAGTTCCGTGAGCCGGGAGCGGAGCGATTGCAGACGGTCGAGCTTCGCCGCGTTCTCGGCGGCCAGGCGGTCGCGGAGCTCGTTCGCCTCGGCCAGCCGGGCGGAGAGGTCGGCCTGGACCTGCTCACGATCGGCGATGGTCTCCCGCATCTCGGCGGCGAGAGCCTGGTTGTCCTGGAGACTGAGCTGGAAGCGGAGCTGCGTCTCCTTCAGGGCGCTGAGGCGGTTGTCGCGGTCCTCGATGGTCGTGCGCAGCGACCGGGCTCGAGCGGCGGTGGCGAGGCGCTCGGCGAGGACCTGCTGTTCGGTCGCGAATGCCTCGGCTTCGGTCTGGCGGATTTGCTCGGCGGCCTGCTCGTTCTGCTGGGCGACCGTCTCGATGCGGCTCCCCCAACTCCGGTTGAGCTGGGAAACCATCGACAGCAGGTAGATCGAGACCAGCACCATCAGGGCGACCAGGACCGAGAGGACTTTCCCGGCGGTGGACATCGGACCTCTCCGTGTGGGTCGATGGGCGACCGACGCGCTCTAGGGCGAGACGTGAAGGCTCGTCGCCGAGGGCCAGGCCGCGAGGGCCCCGGGTTCCCGATCGTCCCGTCGACGCGAGATAACGAGCGATTATACCCCCGCTTCCGAGGGTGTGCCAAGGCGCCGGAAATGCACGCGCGCACGCTCCGCTCGGAGTGATCGGTACGATCGTCGCGGCTCATCCCCCGAGTGAAGGGGCACAGCTCACCCTCCCGGGCCGGGATCGGCGTCCCCGTTGCCGTCGGCGTCGGCGTTGGTGGCGGCGTCGGCGTCGGCGTCGGCGTCGGCGTCGGCGTCGGCGGAGATCCCCAGCTCGTTGAGGAGCTGGGAGAGGAGGATCCGGGCGTCGAGGTCGGTCGGGGCCAGGCGGAGGGCTTCCCGGCAGGCGTCGGCGGCTTCGGCGAACCGGCCGAGGCCGGCGAGAAGCTGGGCGTGTTGGAAGTGATAATCCGACCGGGTCGGGTTCAGGTCGAGGACCTGGTCGAGCAGCGCCGAGGCCTGGTCGAACCGGCCGAGGCGGGCATTGAGCAGGCAGGCGGCGTCGAGGGCCGTCTCGGAGGGGTGCCGGGCGATCCCTCGTTCGAGTGCCCGGAGCGCCTCGACCGGGCGGTCGAGGACCTGGTAGGCCAGTGCCAGGGCTTCCCAGGCGTCGGGGTCGTCTGGCCGGGAGGTCAGCGCCGTCCCGAGCACCGCGACCGCCTCCCGGGCCAGGGCGGGGGCCTCGGCCGGGGCCGCCTTCTCCCGGGCGAACCGGGCTAGGGCGATGCCTCGATCTCGGG
This sequence comes from Tautonia sociabilis, assembly GCF_003977685.1. Taxonomy (GTDB): domain Bacteria; phylum Planctomycetota; class Planctomycetia; order Isosphaerales; family Isosphaeraceae; genus Tautonia; species Tautonia sociabilis. The sequence goes on from NZ_RYZH01000024.1 coordinate 80,823, forward strand.
GGGTGGGGGCGTGCTCCCCCCCCGAGTGGAAGGCGACGAGCCGGGTCCGGTCGGACCTCCTGGGAGCGGGAGCGGGGGGGGGCGGGGAGGGGGCGACCTGTCGGGGGATCGTGTGCAGCGTTTGCGCCGTGTGGGCGATGTCGCCCAGAGAGGCGGGAGGCATGTGGCAGGAGGTGCAGTCGTCCTCGGGGCTTCGAGCCAGGCGGTCGGCCTCGTCGAGGGAGCAGGAGGAGGGGTCGCCGTGGCAGTCGAGGCAGCGTGATCGGTAGAAGGCGACGCGGTCGGCCGGATCGGGCCGGCGGTGCGGGTCGTGACAGGAGGTGCAGCCGAGCTGCCCTCCGCTGCCGAGGTAACAGCGGGAGCGAACCATCTGCTCGGTGTGGCCGACGGCCTCGTGGGCCGGGCCGGAATCGGCCTGCGAGGAGTCTCGCACGAAGGCGGCCAGGAACGCCTCCAGCGGCAGCCCGGGGCGGTAGTCGATTGGCGACCGGCCGAGGCGGGCGACCCGGACCTCGCCGCCAAGATGGCACTGCTGGCAGACGGCCTCTCGCAGCGGGGGCTCCAGGTCCGAGGGGTTGACGATCGTGGGATGGCCGTCGTCGTCCTCCAGGCCGAGGGAGTCGACGTGCAACCTCCCCGGACCGTGGCAACGCTCGCAGCTGATCGCCAGGTCGAGGAAGGCCGGAGGACCGTAACGGTTGACCGGGCCGTCGACCGGCTGCACCCTCCCGGCGTGGCAGAAGAGGCAGTCGGCCGGGATGGGGCGCTCGAAGTGCGCGTTGCTCCGGCGGTAGCCGGGGGCCAGGTCGTATCGGCCCTCCTGCGCGTACCAGGAGATGGGAGACTGGTACAGGAAGCCGTCCCCCCGCTCGATCAGGAAGGAGACGCCCCGAGTGCCCGAGCCCAGCGCGTAGGAAACCTCGACCTCGGCCCGGGCCAGGGAGACGCCGGAGGGATCCCGGACCGTCTCGGAGTGGACGAGGGCGCCGTCTCGGAGGGAGACGGCATAGTGCAGCCCGGCGGCCTCGAAGGCGGCCTCGGTGGGCCAGCCGGAGCCGTCTCCGGGCGGCGAGCCGATGGGAGCGAGCGAGCGGCCCATCGGGTGCTCGGCATAGGAGCGCCCGATCTCGTCATGGCAACCGACGCAGGCCGAGTCGCCGACGAAGGAGACACCCGGAGCGGTGTTCGGGAATCGCTCCGCCCCGGCGATCGGCGCCGGAGCCTCCCCGTCGACTGCCGGGGCGCCCGAGGTCGGGGCGAGGGATGACGCTCGTTCCCCGGGGCCCCGGTCCGGGCCGGCCGGCCGAGGGGAGGGCCGGGCGATCAGCCAGACGGAGAGGAGCATCATCAGCCCGAGGGCGGTGGTCAAGGCCCGGTAAAGCCATCGGGCGGCGCCGGGCTGCTGGCGATCCGGTCGGTCCATCCGGGGCCTCGATCCTCCTCGGGCCAATGTGCGTCGACACCCTCGCGCCCACTCCTCCGTTTTACAACGATCCCCGGCCCGGGGTCGAGCCGATGGGAGGCCCGATTGAGGGAGAATGGGGAGCTGGCAGCGGTTTGACGCCGCGCCGGGCGGTTCCCTACAATCCGGGGAGAGTCGTCGCGCGGTGTCGCGGCCCGGGGGCGTCCGCCCGGCGCGGCGGGCCGGGCCGGGCGGGGATCCGTCGATCGATGCGACCGTCGTACAAGGTCACCGAGCTGTTGGGGGACGGCATCGGCGCCGAGCTCTCGGAGGCCGTCCACGCCCTGAGCGAGGCCCTGCCAATCGACCTGCGCTTCGAGCCGGTCGACCTGTCGCTGGAGAACCGCCGGGCGCGCAAGGGGGCGATCTATGACGAGGCCGTCGCCTCGATCGAGGCCAACAAGGTCGCCCTGAAGCACCCGACGATCACCGCCGAGGAGAGCCCCAATCAGGTCCTCCGCAGAAGGCTGAACCTGTCGGTCATCCACCGGCCGGTGTACACGATCCCCGGCGTGCCGACGAACTTCCGCCCCGAGCTGGACGTGGACATCATCCGGATCGCCACCGGCGGCACCTACGACGACCCCGGCCGGATGATCGGCGACAGCGGCGCCGTCAGCCTCCGGATCGTCGAGCGGCAGCCGGTCCTGGAGGCGGCGCGATACGCCTTCAACCTGGCGAGGAAAACCGGCAAGAACGTCACCAGCGCGTCGAAGTACACCATCCAGAAGGCGACCGACGGGCTGTTCCAGTCGGTCGCCGACTCGGTGGCGGCCGAGTACCCGGAGGTGCCGCACCACGCCGAGCTGTTCGACGCCCTGCTGGCGAAGATCATCATGAAGCCGGAATTGTTCCAGGTGATCCTGGTGCTCAACGAGTACGGCGACTTCCTCTCGGACATGGCCTGCGGGCTGGCCGGGTCGCTGGGCATCGGCGCCAGCGCGAACCTGGCGTTCGACGCCTCGGCCGTGGTCCGCGTGGCGCTGTTCGACGCGGCGCACGGCACGGCGCCGGACATCGCGGGCAAGGGGCTGGCGAACCCAACCGCGATCTTCCTGGCCCTGTCGATGCTGCTCTACCAGCTCGGCGAGATCCGGGTGGGCAAGGCCGTCAAGGACGGCACGCTCGACCTGCTCCGCCGGGGGGTGCGGACGAAGGACCTCGGCGGCTCGGAGTCGACGAAGACGTTCACCGCGGCGGTCGCGGCCGAGGTGGCGGCCCGGCTCGGCTAGCGGGATCGGGACGTGAGCCCCGCCTCTCCCGGTTCGACCGGCCCTCCGCCCCCCCCCGGATCGGGGGGGCCGACCTTCCCCCCTCCCCCTCCCTCTCCCGGCCCCCGCCGGAGGACCCGAGACCGTGAGCCCCGTCAGACGGCGGCGTATCTACAAGTGGGAGCTCGATTCCGCCGCGCGCACGAGGAAAGCGTCGGTGCGGGACGCCTGGGAGCAGATCACTCCCGAGTGGCTGTTTCTGGGCAGCTTCGCCGCGCTGATCCTCATCGGCGCACTCGGCCTGCGGTTCGTCCCCTTCTTCTACGCCGGGGAGAACCGGCCGCTGGGGATCGTCGACGCGCTGTTCACGGCCACCAGCGCCGTGTGCGTCACCGGCCTGATCGTCGTCGATACGGCGACCTACTTCTCGATCTGGGGAAAGCTCTGGCTGCTGCTGCTGATCCAGGTCGGGGGGCTGGGAATCATCACCTTCACCACGGTGCTGATCGCGGCGATGGGCGGCCGGCCGTCGCTGAGGCAGGAAGCGATCACCTCGGGGACGCGAGAGGCGGTGCCGACGATCGACTACCGGGGCCTGACGCGGCACGTGATCCTCTTCACGCTCGGGTTCGAGCTCATCGGCTTCCTGGTCCTGGCGGCGCTCTGGGTGCCCCGGTTCGGGCCGATCCGAGGGGTCGGCCACGCGGCGTTCCACTCGGTCAGCGCCTTCTGCAACGCGGGATTCTCGACGTTCAGCGACTCGATGGTCCGCTTCCAGACCTGGCCCCTGACCCTGGTGACGATTATGGGGCTGATCGTCGTCGGCGGGCTCGGGTTCCTAACGCTGGAAGAGATGTATACGTTCGTCAAGGCCCGGCGCGCCCGGAGGGGATTCCGGATGTCGCTGCACTCGAAGATCGTGCTGGTGATGACGGCCCTGCTGGTGCTCTCCGGCTGGCTGTTCTTCGCCCTGCTGGAGTGGGGCAACACGCTCTCCGGCATGTCGACCGGGGCGAAGCTGATCAACGCGCTGTTCATGAGCGTCACGCCCAGGACGGCCGGCTTCAACAACATCAACTACGTGCAGGCGACCGTCGGCGCCAATTTCCTGACCATCCTGCTGATGTTCATCGGCGGCGCCCCCGGCTCGACGGCCGGCGGGCTGAAGGTCACCACGGTGGCCCTCCCCGGACTGCTGGCCTGGTCCCGGATTCGAGGTCAGGGCGTCACCAGCTTCCTCAAGCGGACGGTCCCCGAGGAGACAATCCAGCGCGCCGTCGGGCTGATCGTGCTGGGCTTCGCGCTGGTCACCGGGTGCATCCTGCTCGTCGTGATCAGCGAGGGCAGCTCGCCGGACCGCTTCCTCGACTACATGTTCGAATCCGTCAGCGCGTTCGACACCGTCGGGCTGAGCCGGGACACGACGCCGGGGCTGGGCGCCTTCGGCAAGCTGGTAATGGTGGTCCTGATGTTCCTGGGGCGCGTCGGGCTGCCGACCGTCGCCTCGGCGCTCACCGTGGCGGCGTACCGGCCGCTGGGAGAGTTCCGGTACGCCCAGGAAGATGTGGTTATCGGATAATGGGAGTCGGGTCGCCTCCGAGGACGCCCCCGATCACCCCCGAGGAGCCCTCCCGATGGAGAAGAAGCGGTTCGTGGTTGTCGGCCTGGGCAACTTCGGGCACACGCTGGCCGCGAAGCTGCACGAGCAGGGGCACGAGGTGGTGGCCGTCGACACCGACGAGGCGGCCGTTGACCGGATCGCGCCCTACGTGAACACGGCCGCCGTCGGCGACGGCCGGCAGATCGAGACGCTCAAGCGCCTGGGGGCCGAGAAGGCCGACGTGGGCGTCGTCTCCACCGGCGACGACATCACGGCGAGCATCCTGGCGACGATGTCGCTGAAGGACCTGAAGGTCGAGGAGATCTTCGTCAAGGTGATCTCCATCAACCACGCCCGGGTCATGGACAAGATCGGCGTGACCGAGTCGATCTTCCCCGAACGCGAGAGCGCCCTGAGGCTGGCGGCCCGGATCGCGAGCAAGGGAATTCTCAATTATATCCGCATGGGAACTTCGCTGAGCATCCAGGAGCTGGCCGTGCCGACGCGCTGGATCGGCCGGTCGCTCCGAGAGCTGGAGCTGCCGAGGCGCTACCGGATCTCGGTCATCGCGGTGCACGACATGCTTCGGGACGAGATGATTCCCATCCCCGACCCGGACGCGCCGCTGAAGGACTCGGACACGATCCTCATCGCCGGCAAGGACGAGGACCTGGCTCGGGTTGAGCAGGAGAACGAGGATGACAGCACTCCCCCGTCTCGGGGGAGACGCTGAGCGGCCCGGTTCGTCAGAGGCCGAGCCGGCCCCGGATTTCCCCGGCGATCTTCTCCGGAGTGCCGCCGATGTCGACCCGGATCGCGTCCTCCGGCGGCTCGAGCAACTCGAGCTGGCTCTCGAGCAGGCCCGGGTCCATGAAGTGCCCCTCTCGGGCGGCCAGCCGCTTGGCGATCAGCGCATCGGGGCCGCAGAGGCAGACGTAGCGGACGTCGTTGAGGTCGTGCTTGAGGTAATCCTGATACGAGTGCTTGAGCGCGGAGCAGGCGAGCACGATCTTCTCGCCCGAGTCGTGCGCCCGGTCGATCACCCGGGCGAGGGCGTCGAGCCAGGGGCGGCGGTCGTCGTCGGTGAGGGGGGCGCCCCGGCGCATCTTCTCGATGTTGGCGAGGGGGTGGTAGGCGTCGGCGTCGAGGAAGGTCCAGCCGAGGAGGTCGGCGAGGACCCGACCGACGGTCGTCTTGCCCGAGCCGGTCACTCCCATCAGCACGACGATCATGATGCGGCTCCTCCGCGGCCCGGTTCCCTCCCGGGAGGCGCTCCGTCGTCGGGCATCGGGGCCTCCCCCGTTTCCGACTCCCCCGCCAGCCTCCGGAGCATCCTCCCCCGCTTTCGGGGAAGCCGGGCTCGGCCGAACTCCGGGAGCCTCGGCTCGAAGAGGGGCCAGGTGAGGACGGTCAGGCAGGAGGCGTCCTGGAGGATCGCCACCAGCATCTTTCCCCGGTGCAGGCCGAGGACCGCCACGGCGCCATTCTCCCGGTTGCGTCCGAGCCTCCGGGTGCGAGACAGACTCTCCCGAAGGGCGGGCTCGGCGTCGGGAACCGGGACGTGGAACCGCTCGACGAACCGCTCGATCGCATGCCGGGTCAGGCGGACGCCGCTGTAGTCGCGCTGGCCCTTCGGCGGCGGGGGAGATGGGGCTTCACTCATGCGACGGATCCTGGCGGGTCGGCGGCCGGCCCCGGGGGAGGGGCCGGCGCCTGGATCGGGGCCGTCGGGGCAGGGGAGTGATCGCAGCCGGCAGGCGGCACAGGCCAGGAGGTCAGGGCGGGGAGCCCTCCGGCGCGCGGCTGGTCGCGCCCTGCCGGCCGCCTACTTCCCGCCCGAGGCGGCCACCTCGCCGGTGGCGGCCCATTCGACTCCTCGACGCATCCATTCCTGGAACAGGGGGTCGGAAATGGCGGTGGCGTCGTGGCCGAGGGCATTGTTGTAGACGCGGCCAGAGCCGTAGGAGTTCACCCAGATGACGGGCTCGTCCTTGCCGGTGCCTCGGGGGAGGTTCGGGTCGGAGTAGGCGGTGGCGAGGACGACGTTGCCCTCGACCATCTTGGAATTCTGGTACAGCTCGTCGACCTCGTGCGCGAACTGCTCGGGGAGCCCGGCGGAGATCGGGTGCTCGACGAGGGCCTTCTTGACGGTGAAGTTGTGCTTCGGCCCGTGGAAGCCCTGGGTGCGCCAGCCTCCTCCGATCATGCGCTCATATTCTTCCCAGTTCGGATCGGCGAAGGCGCTGGAAGCGAAGTGGTAGACGACCAGGCCGGTGCCGCCCTCGACGGCGTCGAGCAGCGCCCGCTTGTTCTCCTCGGTCCAGACCGTCCCCGACGGCGGCTCGTTCCCCTGTCGGTAATTGAGCAGCAGGACGTCGTACCTGGCCAGGTTTTCCGGGTTGAGGTCCTTGGCGGGGGTGGCGGTCACGTCCACGACGATGCGGCCCCCTTCCTCGAGGAACGCTTCGAGGATGCGGGTGGTTTCCTTCCAGTCGTGGCCGCGGTGGTCGCCGGTGATGATGAGGCACCGGATCGGGTCCTCCTGCGCCGCCGAGCCGGCGGGAGGGGCGGCGAGGGAGAGGCCGAGGCCGAGCAGGCCGAGGCAGGCGAGGGTGAGGCGTCGGGTCATGGGCGTCGACTCCCGGTTTCGATCGAGCGATCGGGCCGTCGGCCGTCGGACGCCCCCGGCCGACCCCCGGCCGACGGCGGGCCCGGCCCGATCGTCTCGCCCTAAACTAACGACCGGCCTCGTCCGCCGCGAGGGGAGGGCGGCGGCGTCATCGGGGAACCGGCCGGTGGTCGTAGTAGCGGCCGAGCGACCAGAGCCGGCGGACCTGGTGGGAGACGATCGCCGCGACGACGAACAGCGAGGCGATGACAATGTTCAGGTAATAATTGCGCTCGAATCCGACTGTCAAGACGTGCTCGGCCCAGAGCGCGGCATAGCCGAGCGACGCCAGCCCGGCGGCGACCCAGACGAGCCACTCTCGGGACCAGAGCCCGGCGGCGACGACGATCACCGGGTACCCGACGACCAGGACGCTGGCCTCTCCCCCCAGCAGCCGGACCACGAAGGTCAGGGTGGCCACGTCGAGGGCGACCCACCCGGGCCAGAGCCGCTCCGGGCGGCCCGATCGCCGGGCCAGCCTTTGGAGCACGACGGCCGCGATCAGCCAGAGCACCTCGGCGATCGTGACCTGGACGTGGAGATCTCCCCGGCGGATTGTCGGGGAATTGGCGAGGTAGTTGGCCTGGGTCAAGGCCGTCGCGGCCCCGATGGCGATCAGCCGGAAGGCGAGCTGGGGCTCCCGGCGCCCCCAGCGCCGCAGTCGGCCGACGAGGCCGAGCCGCCGAGCCAGGACCGGCTCGTCCCGGAGGAAGCGGTCGAGGTCCTCGGCCATCGCCTCGGCCGACGGGTAGCGGCGGTCGGGGTCCTTCTCCAGGCATCGGAGGCAGACCCGCTCCAGGTCGCGGGGGACCCGGGGGTTGAGCCGCCGGGGAGGCTCGGGCTCTCGCTCGTTGACCAGCACGAGCGTCTCCATCGGGGAGTCGGCCCGGAAGGGAGGGCGGCCGGTGAGCAGGGCGTAGAGTACGGCCCCGAGGCCGTAGACGTCGGTTCGGGCGTCGATCGGCCCGCCTCGGGCCTGCTCGGGGGCCATGTATTCGAGCGTGCCGACGATCCCCTCGGGCCGGGTCGGGCCGTCCTCCGAGCCAGGGCCGACGCGCTTGACCAGCCCGAAGTCGGTGACGAAGGGCTCCCGGCGCCCGGGAGGGTCGCCAATGCCGCCGTCGAGCAGGATGTTCGACGGCTTCAGGTCCCGGTGAACGAACCCGGCGCGGTGGGCGTGGTCGACCGCTCGGGCGACCTTCACCAGCAGGACGGCCGCCGTCTCGGGCTCGTCCCGCAACCGGGGGGCAAGCCGGGAGAGGCTGCCGCCCTCGATCAGCTCCATGCTGAAGTAGTGCAGGCCTCGCCAGCAGCCGACCTCGAAGATGCGGACGATGTTCGGGTGCTTCAGGCCGGCCGCCGCCTCGGCCTCGATGCGGAACCGACGCGATTCGGCCTCCGACGCCAGCCGCCCGGCCCGCATCACCTTCAACGCCACGAGGCGATTGAGGCTCCCCTGCCGGGCCCGGTAGACGACCCCCATCCCTCCCCGGCCGAGCTCCCCCAGCAGCTCGTAGCCGGCGATCGATTCCGGCTCGATGCTTCGGAAGACGCTGTCGATCACCTCGGGGTCGCGGGGGAAGCGGCGGAGGTACTCGGCCTCGTCGAGCCGATCGCCCTGCCCCCGGCGCAGCTCCAGCTCCAGGGCGATCAGCTCCCGGAGCAAGATCCGGCGCTCGGGGCCGGTCGCCCCGGCCCCGGCCAGGACGTCCTCGATCCGGGGGCGGGGCTCGGCGTCCCAGGCGAGCTCGAACCGCTCGCAGACGTCGTTGACCAGCCGGGCCCGGTCGAGCGACAGGGTCTCGTCCATCGGCTCCGTGGTCCCGGGCTCGGACATCGCTCCCCCTCCGTCGTCCAGGGACTGGGCGGGCCTTGGCCACGGTCATCTTCGGGATCGGATCGAGGGTTTGCAACCGATCGCCCGCGAGGGGTCACGGGCCGGCCTCGCGTTCGCCGTCGTCCTCGTTCGACCAGATTTTCCGGATCAGGTCGAGCCGGCGGGCGACGGTGCGGCGGGCGCAGCCGAGGCGGTCGGCGATCTCGTCGTTGGTCAGCCCTTCGAGCCGCCAGACGGCGACGCGGCGGAGGTCGTCGTCGCCGAGGCAGTCCAGCAGGAGCTGGTACTGCTCGGCGACCATGGCGGCGAACTCGGGGGTGGGCTCGGGGCCGGCCAGTTCCTCAAGGATCAGGCCTTCGGGGTCGTCGCCGATGCCGGCGGTGTCGAGGCGGCGGAGGTCGCCGCCTCGCTTCTGAGCACGCCGGCGCTGCGCCTGGGCGCCGGCCTTGCGGGCGGTGATGACGACGAGCAGTCGCCAGAGGTCCTCGCGATCGCCGAGCAGGGGGAATCGGCCTCGGGAGGCACCGGCGCAGAAGCTCTCGAAGGCGGAGAGGGCGGCGTCCTCCTCGTCCTCGTCCCCGCCGAGGCGTCGGCCGGCGGCGAGCTTCTGACGGGCGAGGCGGACCAGGCGGTCGAAGTACCGCTCCCAGAGCGGCTGGGCCGCCTCGGCGTCGCCGGCCTTCAGCTGGCTGATCCAGCGCGTGACCGAGCCCCCATCGTCTTCAGGATCGCCCGATGCCATGCCGAGGCCCCTCGTCCCGGTCCCGGGCGCTTTTGGCTTCGAGGGCGGATCGAGCCGGCCCGGCCCGGGTCGATCCGATCGGGGACCGCTCGCGTCCCGAGCCGCATTCTAGCCGGCCGGCCGGGGCCGTCCCAGGCGCAATTCGGTCCGGGTCCGGGGTGGCACTGCCGAGCGGAGCCCTCGCAGGGTAAGGTAGCGAGTTGATGATCCAAAACGCGAGCGAATCCCCGGCCGTCGCCGGGAATGGGAGTCGATCGCCGATGAGTGCCGCCGCCCCCGAGACGCCGAGGTCCCACGTCTCCCGATGGCTGATCTGGGCCGTCTGGCCGATCCACTGGGTCCTGGTGCGGACCTACTTCCGGGTCCGAGTGCTCCACCCCGAGCGCCTGCCCTCCGAGGGACCGGTGATCCTCGCTCCAACGCACCGGACGCGGTGGGACACGATCATGCTCTACGAGGCCCTGTGCCGGGCGCCGAAGTTCCGGATCCTCCGCTTCCTGACCTCGCACGACGAGGTCGCCCGGGGCGTCCAGGGGTGGTTCATCCGCCGGCTCGGCGCCTTCCCGATCAACACCGCCCGGCCCACCCCCGGCGCCCTGAAGCACTGCCGGGAGATCCTGCAATCGGGCCAGGCGCTGGTCATCTTCCCCGAGGGGAACATCTTCCGACTGGCGCCGGGGGAGGTCCACCCGCTGAAGCCGGGCACCGCCTGGCTGTCGTTGCTGGTGCAAAACGACCTGGGGGAGGAGCCGCTGACGATCGTGCCGATCCGCCTGACGTATTCCGACCGCTTTCTCCGTTATCGATCCCGGGCGGAGGTCGAGATCCTGCCGCCGATCCGGGTGGCCGACTACGCCGAGTTGCCCCGCAAGGAGGCCATCGCCGCGCTGACGGCCGATCTTCAGCGCGCCCTCGGCGATCGGGTCAACGACGCCCCTCGCCCCGTCATCGACGCGATCGCCCGGGGAGAGGCCCCCCCGGCGATGGCCGCCGCCCCCGCCGCCGACGGCCGCAACGACGCCGCCTGAGGCCGGAGCCAGGACGCCGTCCCCCGGCGGTGGTCGGGAGGGAGCCGGGCGCCTCGCGACGGACCGACCGACCGGGTCGATGCGCCTCGGCGACGTCTTGGCCGGGGCATCTCGCCTGACCCGGTGGGCGAGCCGTCCCACCTCCCGATCGTTCCCCCCGGCGGCTCCCCTTCATCCCGAGCGGGAGGGGTCGCTACAATCGGGGGCATGAATGTCATCGTCATCGCCTGCAACGGGCTGCATCTCGGGTTCCTGGGGCCGTATGGGAACGCCTGGATCGAGACGCCCAACCTCGACCGCCTGGCGAGCGAGGGGGTCGTCTTCGACCACCACTACCCCGAGAACCTGACCACCCTGCCCACTCGACGGAGCTGGTGGACCGGCCGCTACGGCTTCCCCGACCCCGACCAGGGCTGGACCCCCCTTCGGCCCGACGAGCCGATCCTGCCGGATCTGCTCTATGACCGGGGCGTGCGGTCGGCCCTCATCTCCGACGTGCCGATGCTCCGGCAGGCCGGGCACGGCTTCGGCCGGGGGTTCGATGAGGTCGTCTGGATCCGGGGACAGGGATACGACCCCTACATCCGGGCCGACGACCCAAGGGCCTCGGGGGTGTCGATCGAGGATGAGCCGGGGCTCCGGCTCCCTCCCGAGGACGACCCGGATCGCGAGCTCTGGAGGCTCCGGTGGGAGCAATATCTCCGCAACCGAGCCGTGCTGAGGTTGAACTCGGAAGAGAACGCCGGGTCGGGAAGAGCGGTGCGGGCGGCGATCGACTGGCTGGAGCGGTCGCCTCGGGATGCGTCGCCGTTCGTGCTCTGGCTCGACCTGTTCAGCCCCCACGGACCCTGGGATCCTCCCCCGGCCGACCGGGACCGCTACGTCAGCGTCGAGCCCGACGACTTCGAGGCCGGCGAGGAGGGGGACCTCGTCGAGGAGGACGGCGAGGAGCAGGCCGACGACCTGTTCGTCGAGGACGTCCCGGTGCTGATCGACGTCCCCCCCGGGCCGGTGGGAGACGAACTCTCGGAGGAGGAGCTGTTCCGGCTCCGGCGCACCTATGCCGGGGCCGTGACGGCGCTGGACCGGCAGATCGGCCTTTTGCTGGACGCCCTCGGCCGCCTGGGCAGGCTGGACGACACGCTCGTCGTGTTCACCTCCGACCAGGGGGAGCCTCTCGGCGAGCACGGCTTCGTCCGCCGCTATCGCCCCTGGCTGTACGAGGAGCTAGTGCACTCCCCGCTGATCGTCCGACTGCCGGGAGGGGAACTCGGCGGCCGACGGCATCAGGCGATCGTGCAGACGGTCGACCTGCTGCCGACGATCCTCTCGGCCCTGGGGGCCGGCGAATCTCCCGCCGACCTGGACCGCCCTCCGATGCACGGCCGGGACCTGCTGGAGCTGATCCGAGGCCGAGCGACCAAATTCCGGGACTTCGCCTGCATGGGCATGGACGTCGAGGAGTTCGCGCTGCGAACCCACTACTGGCACCTGATCGTCCCCATCGAGGCCGACCCCGACGACCCTCCCCGACGGGTCGAGCTGTATCGCAAGCCCGAGGACCGCTGGGAGCAGAACGACGTGGCGGAGCGGCACCCGGACCTCATCGAGCACCTGGAGCTGGTGCTCCGGCGCTTCGTGGCCGCCGTCGAGCGGGACGACTTCTCGATCACCCTGCCGCTGAGAGAGCTTGCGCTCTTCCCTCCTCAGGCCTAATCCCCGACCGGACGACGAAGACCCCCGCGCCCCGGGAGCGGGGAGCGGGGGCCGGGGATCGGTCTCGAGCATCCCGGGATCAGGAGCACTCGGCCCCGATCGACTCGGAGGCCGGAATCCCGGGAAGGAGGATCGCCGACTGGTCTTCCCGACCGGCCGCCGGCTCCTCGACGGCCGGCGGCATCCCGCCATCCGCCGGGGCCCCGGCGTCGGCCAGGGCGGCCGGGAGGGCGGCCGGATTCGGCACGGTCACGCGGCGCTCAGGGCGTCGGATCTCGAAGTTCCGGGCCGAGTCGTCGAAGGCGAGGTTCGCCCGGCTCGGCGAACCGGGGGAGGACTGGATGTCGTAGACCCGCAGGCGGATCACATCGCCGGAGCGGTGGATGATTTCGACCCACTGACCTTCTTTGCGCTTCAGGACAAGCATCGTCGTTTCCTTCTGTTGATTCGTTCGGGACCAGTTCGTGATGACCAGGTGCGTTGAGGTTCGACAGAGCGTTTCGGATGCGGACGATTCGACGATCGGCCAACCGGCCGGCCGTCAGGCAGGCACGGCGCCGCGGGAGCGGGCCCGGCGGCGGTGGATGGGCTTGAAGCCGGGACAGACGGCGTCCCCGAGCATCGCCAGCGACTCGAGGTGGAGGTAGGTGATCCGAGAGGGGGAATAGCCGAGGATCTCGGCCGCTTCGGCGTGAGTCTTGTCCTCAAGGTAGATCAGGCGGCACGCCTTGGCGTGCTGGCGGGGAAGCTTGCGGAGCCAGGACTCCACGGCCTCGACCGCCTCCAGGTCGGCGCCGACCGGGCGGTCGTCGCGGGCGATCTCCTCCATCGGGGCCGAGGTCCCGTCGGAGCCCGCGAAGGCCCGGCACTCATTCCGGGTCCGGACAAGCCGCTCCCGGCGAACGTCGCACAGCCCTCCCCAGATCCGCTGCCGGGCGAAGGTCGAGAACTTCACGGCCCGGGCCGGCTCGAACGATCGAGCCGCCTCCACCAGCGCCATGCAGGCGGCCGACTCGAACTCCTCCCAGATGTCGGGAAACTGCTCCTTGAACGGTCGGGCCAGCGACCTGGCCATGGGAAGGTATTGCACCGCCAACCGCTGCTGCGCTTCCGTCAGCGGCGTCCGCTCCTTGCGAGGATTCTCCGATCGCACGGTCGTTCTCCGAAAGGTGTTTGTCCCAAGGTGTGGTCCAGTTCCGGCGGATTTCTCGGTTCAATTCAGTTCGACCCGCTCGTCGGCCGTCGGCCTGCCGCCGAGCAACTCCCTCGCCTCGATGCGGTTGGCCCTCAGATGGGCCAGCAGCGCCGACCTCCTCAGACGCAGCCGGTCCAGCTGCGCCATCGCCAGGGCGGCGTTGCACCCCGGCTCCGACAGGTAGGCCCAGGCCCGATTCGTCCGGACCCGAACCGCCTCCAGCTCCGCGTGGAGCCGTTCGTTCTCCCGGACCAGGCGGACCAGCCTCCCGAACTCGTCTCCGGGCATCCGATCCGTCCGGGCCTCAACTCCGAAGCCCTGGGAGTAACCGACACTCGCCTCGCCGACCGGCGAAAGGCCAGCGATGCATTCGCTGCTGTAATCGACCATGATTGGGTAGTTCCGGGGAGCTTGGTTGCCAGCGTCGGCAATTTCCGCGGGTCGCGTCGGCCGCCCGTGCGCTCTTCATCGAGCCGCTCTGGCCGCACGCCCGCACGCTCACCTCCCTGCACAACCAATATGAACCGCGAAGCTGGGACGTCAAGCGAAATTTTGCGGGTTGTCGGTTTTTTTTGTCCGGTTCAGGCGATTGATTCCAACTGACGCTCGCTGCTCGTGGTCCTCGGCATCCGGTTCCGATTCTCCCCGTCAGGAGGACTCTACGACTAGGAAGGCGGCGTGTCGTTCGATCCCCGGGGAATTGCGGGGAATTGCGGGTCGAGTCGGCCGGGGATTCGGCTGTTCCCCTGCTATGCTGGAGGCCGGATCCGGGGGATTGGCGGGGGAGAGGGAGGAGAAGGACGATGGGACGAGCCAGAAGAACCGGGGCCCTTCCGGAATCGAAGAGGCCCGATTCGGACCCGTCCTGGGTCTCCCGGGTGCGCGAGGCGATGCTCTCGTGGTTCGACCGGGACGGCCGGGCCGCCCTGCCCTGGAGGGCCGACCGGGATCCGTACAAGGTGCTCGTCGCCGAGGTGATGCTCGTGCAGACGACGGTGGCGGCGGCCGGGCCCTACTTCTCCCGGTTCATCCGGCGGTTCCCGACTCCCGAGGCGCTGGCCTTGGCCGACGAGGAGGAGGTGCTCAAGGCCTGGGAGGGGCTGGGATACTATCGCCGGGCCCGGCAACTCCAGGCGGCCGCCCGAGCCATCGTCAATGAGCACGGCGGCCGGGTGCCGGAGGACCCAGCGGCGCTGCGAACGCTGCCGGGGGTCGGACGGTACATCGCCGGGGCGGTCGGATCGATCGCCTTCGACCGCCCGGAGCCGATCCTGGAGGCGAACACCCAGCGCGTTCTCGCTCGGTGGCTCTGCTGGGAGCAGGACGTCCGCTCCGCTCCGTCGCAGGCCCGGCTCTGGGAGGCCGCGGCCCGGCTGGTCCCCCCGGAGGGGGCCGGGCGGTTCAACCAGGCGATGATGGACCTGGGGGCGACGATCTGCACCGTCCGAGCGCCGATGTGCCTGACCTGCCCGGTTGCCTCCGATTGCCTCGCCCGCCTCGAGGGGAGGCAGGACGAATTGCCGAGGCGAGCGGCCCCGACGCCGCCCCTGGAGGTCTCGGAGGTCTGCGTGGTTTCGGTTGACGTCCGGGGCCGCGTCCTGGTGGTCCAACGGGGGCCCGGCCGGCTCTGGGAGCACTTCTTCGAGTTCCCAACGGTCCACCTCTCCGGGGCCGACCCCGCTGGTCGGGGGCCTGGCGCCGGCGTCGGAGACGACCTGGCCCCTCGGTTCAAGGAACTGACGGGCGTTGGCCTGCGGGTCGGCCCGGAGGTCCATTCGATCCGGTACGGAGTGACCAGGCACCGCGTTTCGCTGTCGGCCCGCGTCGCGACGCCGATCGAGGGGGAGCCTCGGCCGGGCCCGGGGATCTCGGACGTCTCCTGGAAGTCGATCGAGGAACTCGACGCGCTCCCCCGAACCGGGGCGGCCCGACGGCTGTCGGCCTGGCTCTCGGCGCATCCGGAGGCCTGGAGGTCAGGGGATCGCTGAGCGGAGGGGCCGGCGTCCGGCGGGGGCCGCCGGACGCCGGGATCGGGGAGGGGAGTGGTCCGGCCTCGGGCTCACTCGAAGATGGGGACGCAGTCGACCATCTTGGCCTCCTTGCCGTCGTGCACAGCCATGCGGGCGCCGCCGACCATGTTGGCGCCGGCGTACTGCCCGTCCTTCGAGACGGCGTAGAAGGTGACGCCGTAGTTCGGCTTCCCGTCCTCCCCTCGGTAGCGGGGGTTGCGGCTGGTGACCTCGGCGATGTGCTTCAGGGAGGCGACCAGCGCGTCCTTGACGTGCTTGCCGCGGCGCATCTCGTCGATGATCAGGTAGCAGGAGCAGTTGAGCAGGTTGATCTCGCCCAGGCCGGTCGAGCCGCAGGAGCCGACGGCGTTGTCGAGATACAGCCCGGCGCCGAGGATCGGCGAGTCTCCCACGCGGCCGGGGATCTTCATCCCCCAGCCGGAGGTGGTGGTCACGCAGCCGAGGTCGCCGTGGGTGTCCAGGGCGGAGCAGTGGATGGTGCCGGTGGTGAGGTTGTCCGCCTCTTGCTTGATGTGGGCGGCGACCTTGTCGTCGGGGGCGGGGACCCAGTAGGTGCCCTGCCGCTCCTTGTTGCGGAGCCAGACCTCCCGGGCTTCGTCGGTGAGCAGGTTCTCCTCCTTGAAGCCGTGGGCCAGGGCGAACCGCTTGGCCCCCTCGCCGACGAGCAGGACGTGCTTGGTGCGCTGCATGACCAGCCGGGCGACGGCGGCCGGGTGCATGATGTCCCGGATCGAGGCGACGGCGCCGGCGCCGTGGGTCGGGCCGTGCATGACGGCCGAGTCCAGCTCGACGACGCCATCCTCGTTCGGGATGCCGCCGTAGCCGACGGAGCGGTCGTTGGGGTCGGCCTCGACGTGAGCGACCAGCTCGATGGCGGCGTCGAGCGGGTCGGTCCCCTGCCGGAGCTTCTCCATCGCCTCGTCGAGGTAGCGGAAGCCGTTGCCGCTGGCGACGATCACGGGGCTGCCGGCGCCGGCCGGCTTCCTCGGCATGGCGCCAATGGCCAGGGGGGAGAGCCCCGCGGCGGCCGAGGCGGTGAGGAACGATCGGCGGTTCAGTCCATCAGTCATGGGAAGGACTCCTCGGTAACGATCGGTCCCCGTGGCCGACCAGGCTCCGGGGGGCGGAGCCGGTCGGCGGGAGTGGGGGCCGGGCGATGAGGCAGGGGAGCGGGCTCGGGCGTGGGCAAGATGCCGGCTCCGGATCCCGGTCGCCGGAGCCGCGATCGGGTCAGTACTGGTCGGCGGAGATCACCTCGCCGCCCTTGCGGGTGGAAAGGGCCTGGTAGACACCGAAGCCAGGGGGGCCGACCGTGAAGACGCCGTTACTCGCGGTCACCGCTGTCGGTGAGCCGTTGGAGTTGTGCGGCCAGGTGTTGACGGTGTCCTTGATGAAGCGAACCGAGCCGTCGGCCATGCAGAAGTTGGCTCCGCCAGGGTGGAGGCTTGACGCGGTGACGACGAAGACGCTGGTGTTGACGCCCACCGAGGTGCCGTTGGCGAGCTTTCGGTGCGGATTGAGCGGGTAATACGTGGTGAACATCGTGTCACCGTAGTTCCCCGAGGTCCACCAGTGCCACTCGACCTTCGATCCCTCGTCGAGCAGGCCGTAGGCGGTCTCGCCGAACATCAGGGTGTTGCTCGTGCCGTCCCGGATGTCAGACAGCTTGGTGCTGCTGTAATAGTAAAACAGGCCGAGCGCATTACTCTTCTGGGCCCCAAAGATCGCGTCGGCGGGGTCGGTGCTGCGGGCTGGCGTGGGCCAGGGCCCGGCGTTCCCCTTGTAGCTCGTGTATCGCATGGGGAAGCCGCCCTGGGAGCCAAGCCAGTAGGTCAACCGGCGCATCTCCTGGACATCCGGGTCGCTGGGGCACCAGATGGTGCTCACCCCGATGTTGGTCATGGTCCAGTTGATATCCGCCCCGCCGGTGGTGTCGGGCCCCGTGTAATGGACGTTGACGTTGAAGGCGTTGTAGACGTTCGCCTGCTCGTAATAGGGCGCCAGGGCGAGAAGAATGCTGTGCTCATGGGCACCGGTGATCCTTAGCCTGAGGGATTCTCTGGACACTTTCATGGGCCATAATGGTCCCGGAAGGAGTACCAAAGATGACCAAGAAGAGCACGACGACCGACTCCCAGGATCGAGGCCGCTTCTCGGCCAGGCGGA
>NZ_RYZH01000025.1 GCF_003977685.1 Tautonia sociabilis
GGGGTCGCGCGAGGAGGGGCCGGCGGGGGAGGCGGGGCCGGGGCTCCAGTCGGTCGAGAGGTTGAAGTCCAGCAGCATCGGCTGGCCGTCGGCGCCGATCAGGATGTTCGAGGGCTTCAGGTCGCCGTGGGTCACGCCTCGGCGGTAGGCGTGGTCGAGTGCCTCGGCCAGTCGGGCGACGATCCAGGAGACGGCCTGGGCGTAGCTCATCTGGGCCAGCATCTCGCGGGAGGGCCGGGCGGCGGTGGCGGGGGCGTACTCGGGGGCGGAGCGGAGGTCGAGGTCGGTCAGCAGGTCGGTCCCGCGCTCGGGGCGCCGGGAGCGAAGCCGTCCCTCGGCCAGGACGTCGGCCAGGGTGCAGCCGCCGACGAACGGCATGAAGATCAATTGCAGGCCGTCCTCGGTCGTCCGCTCGCGGAGGATCGGGACGATGTGGGGGTGCGGGGCCCGGGCGAGGTAGCGGTGTTCGGCCGAGGGGCGGTTGGCCACCTTGAGGACGAGCAGGCGGTCCTCCAGCTCGGCGTCGGCGGCGAGGAAGACGCGGGCGAAGCCTCCCCGGCCCAGCTCTCGGATCAGCCGGTAGGGGCCGATCTCGTCGCCGGGCTCGAACGGGGAGGCGGGGGAGGGCACGTCGGCGGGGCCGATCGAGGGCAGGGCGTCGTGCAGCGCGATCAGCCGGAGCAGGCGGTCGGCGTGCTCGGGGAAGCGGCGGGAGAACTCCTCGGGGGAGGGGCGGCGGCCCGAGGAGGCCCGGAGGCAGTACTCGTGATAGATGAGCTCCAGCGCCCCGTCCGGGTCGCCGGGGGGCAGGCGGTCGAGGTACTGCTCGGCGGTCGGCCCCTCGCCGTTGTCCCAGCGCCGGGTGAACTCCTCGATGGCCGCCTCCAGGGCGAAGGCGGTCGTCGAGGCCTCGGGGGGCGCGGCCGACTCTGACCGAGGACGCGAATCGGTCCAGAGGCGGAGCCGGTCCCGATCGGGAGGGGGGGAGACGGGTTGCCTGGGGGGGAGGCCGGGGCCGGGCATCATCGCCATTGCCGCTGCTCCATCCGGCGTCGGGAGTCTTCGATGAGTCGTCGGACGGTCCGCTCGCTGAGGCCGACCCGAGCGGCGACCTCCTCGAGGGTCAGCCCCAGGCTTCGCAGGCGAAGGGCCTCCGCCTCCGGCCCGGATCGGCCGGCGGTGAGCTGCTCCATGCGGTCGATTTCCTGGAGGTTCTGGCTGGGGGTCGGCTCGGGAGAGGGGACCTCCCTCGGCTCCTCGCGGTCTCCTCGGCGGACGTAGAGGGGCTCTTCCCGGCCGATGTCGTACTTCCGGGTGCGGGTGCGGCGGCGGTACTCCTCGCGCACCTTGTTCCAGGCGACGCCGGTGAGAAAGGCGCGCAGGTGCTGGGGGTTGTCGAACCGGGTGGGGTCGACGGCCTCCCCGGCGAAGACGCTGGCCCAGACGAGCTGGACGAAGTCCATCGAGTCGAACTGCGTGCGGAGCACGCGGGGGAGCTGCCGGCGGACCGCCAGGCGGACGTCGTCCTCGAACTCGGAGAGCAGGGCATTGAGGGCCTGCTCGTCACCGGCCTTGGCCCGCCGGACCAGCTCGGCGAAGGTGGTCTCGTTCATCGTGCCACTCGCCCTGGGATCCCGCCCGTCCTCCGGCCCGCCCGCCTCACCCCCTGGGCGACCACGGCGTCGCCCCGATCCGATCGGGGTCAGCTCCTCGGCGGGCTCGCCCGGCGGGGCTGTCCCGCCGGGGTGCGGGGCCCCTTCTTTCTAAGATTACGCCGACGAGGCCGGCAAGACACCCCAAAATAGCACCTTTTTTCCGGTACGAGGGACAAATACCTCGTTCCAGGGATTAGGCGTCACGCTGGCTATTTGAAGCGTTATTCCCCGAGGAATCGGCGGAGATTCCTGTCCGGTCGCCCCGAGAGATTGCCACTAGAGCATCGACGGTCACGCGCGACGCCGCCGTATCCGGCAGCCTCGGCGCGAGACGATCGCCCTTAGTTAAGCCTGGTCCAGGGATGCAAGCCGCAGCCATGTTCGACTCGATCGCGTGATCCGACCCGGCCGATTCGACCCGCGAGAGGGAATCGAGGGCGGGTGGGTCGATGGCCTGGGGGGGCGCGGAAGTCCGGCACGATCGACTGGGATCGGGCCGATCATCAGTGAGGAGCAGCCACCGATGGGACGCAGCTGCACCAGGGAACGGGCCGCGAGTAGCCCGCTGGGCGACTATCTGCGCGAGATCCGCGACCATGACCTGCTCACCGCCGACGAGGAAGTCGCGCTGGCCCGAGCGGTTCGGGAGGGGGACGAGGCCGCTCGGGCTCGGCTGATCCGGGCCAACCTGCGGCTGGTCGTCAAGGTCGCCCGAGACTTCGAGGGGCGCGGCCTGGCGCTGGAGGACCTGGTCGGCGAGGGGAACCTTGGGCTGATCCGGGCCGCCAAGGAGTTCGACCCCCGCTTCGGCACCCGGTTCAGCACCTACGCCAGCCACTGGATCAAGCAGGCGATCCGGCACGCGTTGATCACGACCACGGCCACCATCCGGCTGCCGGCCCACATGGTCGGCTTGCTGACCAAGTGGCGACGGGCCGAGCGCGCCTACCTCCGCGAGTTTGGCCATGCGCCCACCTTCGAGCACCTGGCTGTTTCGCTTGGCCTGTCGGAGGCCAAGCGGCGGATGGTTGAGCAGGCGTTGCTCGCCTGCCGGCTCCTGCCCGGCGGGGGAGAGTCTGACGAGGGGGGGGCCTTGGACGAGGCCGCCGACCCTCGTGAGGCCCCCGAGGCGCCGATGGAGGCCGATGACGACCGCCGCGACCTGATGCGACGGCTCGCCCGGCTCGACGACCGGGAGCGCACCATTCTCACGCTCCGCTTCGGCCTTGGCGACCGGGAGCCGATGACGCTCAAGGAAATTGGCCGCCGGCTCGGCGTCACCCGGGAGTGGGTGCGCAAGATCGAGGTCCGGGCGGTCCGCAAGCTCGACGACGACTGGAGCCCGCCGGCCTCGGTGGGGGGCCGGCGGCCGAGGGCCAGTGCTGCCCGGCGGTCTCGGAGGC
This sequence comes from Tautonia sociabilis, assembly GCF_003977685.1. GTDB lineage: Bacteria > Planctomycetota > Planctomycetia > Isosphaerales > Isosphaeraceae > Tautonia > Tautonia sociabilis. The sequence goes on from NZ_RYZH01000025.1 coordinate 3,059, forward strand.
CGGCCCTCCAGTCGGCCTGAAGCCATCCCGAGCGGCCAGGCAGCCCCCCGCGACGGCCGTTGAGCTCGAAGGAGAGCCGACATCGCGGCGGGCGGGCCCTCGGGACAGTGGCCGGCCCCCTCCCGTCCGGGAGGGGGTCGGCCCCGTCGGATCCCGGACCTGGTCTCCCCCATTGCCAGGAAGGCCCGTCGGTCGCCGGCCGGGCGACCGTCACAGACCGCGATCGCCGCAGGTCCGGGCGCCGATCGGGAGGCGTCGGGCTTGGTTCGGGTTGCCTGTCGGGGAAGAATCTGGTGTGATCCGTCCGTTTCCCCTTGCGATCGCGTCCCGACGGTCCGCCCCCCCTCGATTCCCATCCAGCGAGGTCTCCCCTCCCAACCGGCGGCGCCTCGGGGCCTTCATGACCGAGGAGAAGCGAGCGATCCCGACTCGGTCCTCGAACCGACGGCAGGGCCCCATGTCCCGATCAAACGCCGCGCTCCTGCTCGCGCTCGGGCTGGCCGTTCCGGCCAGCCCCGGGTGCCGATCCTTCCAGGACAACCTGCTCCGGAGGGATGTGGCCCAGGCTGCTCCCCGCCCCGAGCAGCCCGACCCTCGAGAGGTGGTCCGTCTCGTCTCCCTGGAGCACGAGCGCCGGGCCGAGCTGGTCCAGGCGCTCAAGTCGGAACTGAACGTCAACGTCAAGACCTTCACCGACGACCAGGGCCGCGACCGCCGCGTCCCGCTGGGAGGGGTGCTCGGCGGCACGGCCGAGGGATACCTGCGGGTGGAACGGCCCCGGAACCTCCGGGTGATCCTGAACAAGACCCTCTCCATGCCGATCGCCGACATCGGCTCCAACGACGAGGAGTTCTGGTTCGCCAACGACCAGTCCCGGGAGATCGTCGTCGCGAGCCACTCGCATCTCGGTGGCTTGAACGACCCGCTGCTGACCTCGATGCGGGCGGACTGGATCTTCGAGATCCTCGGCCTTGAGTCGCTGCCGGCCGACGTGGAGATCGAGCGGGGCTCCTCCCCCGAGGTCCTGACGCTCGTGGAGACGAGGGCTCTCCCCGGCGGAGGAACGACGATCAAGGAGTCGGTCCTGAGCGTCTCGAAGCAGCGGATCGTGGAGCATCGGCTCTACACGGGGGACCGGTCCCGGCTGGTGGCCAGCGCCAGGGTCGAACAGCCGGTCGCCGTCTCGGTCGGCCCGACGGGGGGCTCGGAGCCGCCGGCCCGGGTCGAGATCCCGTCGGTCGTCCGACTGACGATCCCCGACGTCGCCGAACTGGAGATGAGGCTTTCCAACATCCGGCCGAACCCGGAGCCCGACCCCGCCTGGCTCGCGTCCTTCGTCCGCCCCGATAAAGAGTCTCTGGGATACGAGCAGATCCCCCTGTTCGACCTCTCCGGCCGTCCCGGGGACGAGCTGCTGGCCGACTCGGGCGCCTCCTCCTCGTCGGCGCTGCCGCCTCCGCCGTCGATCCCGGGCCCCGTGACGGCCCCGGGCTCCCTGATCCTTCCTCGGGCCGACAACGCCCTGGCCCGGGCCGATGATCGAGCGGCCTCCTCCGATCGGGCCGTCCGCCCGGCTTCCGAGCCGAGCACCTCCGGCAGGGTGGCCGTCGACCTGCCCTCGGCCCCCCGGGTCCCGACCGTCGAGTACCGGCGATCGAGCTGGGAGACGGTGCAGGGAGGCAACCGATTCCCCCGAGGTGTTCTGGGCCGCGATTGATTACCCCGCCCGTCCCGTCCCAGGGCAGGGCAGGGGGAGCCGGGCCGAGCGGGGCAGGGCAGGGGAGGGGGGGCCTATCCCCTGTGGTCCTCGGGCAGGTGACGTTGGACAACGGCCAGCGTCTCCTCGTGGAGCGGCCCGTTGGAGGCGAGCACGCTGGAGACGGTCAGGGGGAGCGGTCGGCCGAGGCAGTTGGTGACTCGACCCCCCGCCTCCTCGACGAAGAGTCGGCCGGCGGCGAAGTCCCAGGGGGAGAGCTGGTACTCGAAGAAGGCGCCGAGCTGGCCGCAGCCGACCATGCACAGGTCGAGGGCCGCCGTGCCGAAGCGTCGGATACCGTGGATGTTGCGGCGGAACAGGTCGCCGATGGACCGGAGCGTGGCCTCCATCATGGCGCCTCGGTCGTAGTAGAAGCCGACGCCGACCAGCGCCTGGTCAAGCCTCTCGTGCCGGGCGACTCGGGCCGGGAGGCCGTCGACGAACGCTCCGCCTCCCCGGGTGGCGGTGAAGAACTCTCCCCGGATCGGGCTGAGGACGACCCCGACCTCGGGAATCCCGTTCCGGTAGTAGGCGATCGAGACGGCGAAGTGCGGGATCGCGTGGGCGAAGTTGTTCGTGCCGTCGAGGGGGTCGACGACCCAGAGGTGCTCGGCCTCGGGGGAGCCGACCCGGGCCTCCTCCTCGCCGAGGATCGAGTGGCCGGGGACCTCGGCCGAGAGCACCTCGACGATGGCGCGCTCGGCCTCGAGGTCGGCGTCGGTGACGAGGTTGGCGACCTCCTTCGAACGGTGGGAGACGCCCTCGCGGAACCACCGGCCCAGCACCTCCCCGGCGGCCCGGGCGGCCCGCTCGGCCACGACCAGTTCGGTACGGCTCATGATCGGTTTCGGTCTCTCGGGCTCAAGGCGGCGGAGGGAACCTCCCGGAAGTCGACCGCCATTATGACCTCCCCGGGGCCGGGGCTGAAGCCGGGGTCGACGGGCAGGGGCCAGGGAGGGTGCCCGGGCTCCCCCGGCCTGTTGCCTTTTCGAACCATGGTGGAAATCCAGCCGGAAGGGCGATGACACGGAGGTGCCGGTTCCGGTATGGTTCCCGGATGTGGTGGGATCCCGGGCCCCGATGGGCCTCTCCTCTCGGCCGATCCGAGCCGAGAGGCGATCGCTCCACGTCCCCTTCGCCCGCGTCCGTCTCCCGTTCCCCGACATCACGACGGTCAGGCAACCATGCTCCGCAGCCAGAGACGCTCCACGCGCCAGGCGCCGCGGCTCGTCGTCCTCGAGTCCCGGACGATGTTGAGCCTCGACGTGCCGGCCTTCCCGTCCCTCGACGCCTTGCGGATGGAGGTTGATTCGTACGAGCCCGATCGCCTGCTGGTCCGCTACTGGCCCGAGGCCGCCGGGTTCGAGGGAGGGGGGGAGGACCGCCCGGCTCCGAATCTCCTGCCCGAGCTTCGGGTCCTGCACCTGCCGGCCGGCACGACCGTTCCCCAGGCGATCGCGTCCCTGCGGACCGACCCCCGGGTGCTGGAGGCCTCGCCAGACTACGTCCTGTCGCTGCAAGCCTCGCCGAACGACCCCGGCTTCACAAGCGGCGCGCTCTGGGGGCTGCGGAACTCGTCCCTCCCCGAGGCGGACATCGACGCCGAGTCGGCCTGGAACGTGACCACCGGCAGCGCCGACTCGATCGTCGCCGTGATCGACACCGGGATCGACGTCACTCACCCCGACCTGGCCGCCAACATCTGGACCAATCCGGGCGAGATCGCCGGCAACGGAATCGACGACGATGGCAACGGTTACGTCGACGACTCGCACGGCTGGAACTTCGTCGCCAATAGTCCGAACGTCGCCGACGACCACGGCCACGGCACGCACGTGGCCGGCACCATCGGCGCCGTCGGGAACAACGGCATCGGGGTGGTCGGGGTCAACTGGACCGTGAAGCTGATGGCGCTGAAGTTCCTCAACGCCTCCGGAAGCGGCTCGACCTCCGACGCGATCCGGGCGCTGGACTACGCCGTGGCGATGGGGGCGCAGGTCTCGAACAACAGCTACGGCGGCAGCGGCTTCGAAACGTTCTTCTCCCTGGCGATCGACCGGGCCCGGGAGGCCGGCCACATCTTCGTGGCCGCCGCGGGCAACAGCGGCGTCAATGTCGACACCAACCCGAGCTACCCGGCCGCGTACGCGCAGGACAACGTCATCTCCGTGGCGGCCACCGATCGCCTCGACCAACTGGCGAGCTGGTCCAATTACGGTCTGCAGCGCGTTGACCTGGCGGCGCCCGGCGTGTCGATCCTGAGCACGTTGCCGGGCAATCGCTACGGCAACCTCAGCGGCACATCGATGGCCTCCCCCCACGTTGCCGGGGCGGCCGCGATGCTCTGGGGCCTGCACCCGGACTGGTCCTACCAGCAGGTGATCGCCAAGCTGCTCGCGACGGTCGACCCGGTTTCCAGCGTGGCTGGCAAGGTCGCGACCGGCGGCCGGCTCGACCTCGGCCGGGCGATCACCAGCGAGACGGACGGCCCCCGAGTCGAATCCGCCGCGCTCGAATCCAAGCCGGGGGACCCCGTCGGTGTCATCCGGCTGACCTTCAGCGAGCCGATCCTGCCCTCGAGCCTCTCCTCCCAGGACGTCTCCTCGCTCGTCGGCCCCTCGGGCCCCGTGGCGGTGGCCGACGTGTCGGTCGTGGCCGGCTCGGGGGACAGGGAGGTGGAAATCCGATTCGGATCGGTCGAAGCGGGGAGCTACACGCTGGTGGTCGGCCCGGCCATCCTGGATCCGGCCGGCAACTTCATGGACCAGGACGGTGACGGCCTCGGCATGCAGCCGAACGACGCGTTCTCGGCCACCTTCCTCGCCTCGTCCCAGGATTCCTCCGCGACACTCCTGGACGGAGGGTTCGAGGTGCCAGAGGCCGGCCCCAACGGCTCGAGCGGCTCCTACCTCTATCGCCCCGCTGGCTCCGCCTGGTCCTTCGCCGGCACCGCCGGCGTCACCGCCAACGGCACCGCCTTCACCGCCGGCAACCCCAACGCTCCCGAGGGGGACCAGGTCGCCTTCCTCCAGAAGACCGGCTCCGTCTCCCAGACGCTCTCCATCCCCGCCAACGCCGCCGGCTCTTACCGCCTCCGCTTCCGAGCCGCCCAGCGCGGCAACTACCAGGCCGGCGCCCACGACTTCGCCGTGCTCCTCGACGGCGTCGAACTGGCCCGCGTCCAACCGGCCGGCACCTCCTACGAAGCACGAAGCCTGGCGCTGACCCTCCCGGCCGGGGCCCACACCCTCTCCTTCGTCGGAATCAATTCCTCCGGCGGCGCCAGCACCTCCTTCATCGACGACATCGTCCTCGATCGGGTTTCCAGCAAGCCCCCGCTCTCGGCGACCGTGCCCGTCTACTACCTGGTGGCCGAAGAGGGAACGTATACCTCCGAGGCCGACGGCGTGGCGATGGAGGCGCACAAGATCATCGCGACCGAGGCCGACCACGGGGGGGCCAACGCCTCGTTCGTCGGCCGTCGCGTCGACTACGAGCAGCAATACCGGGCTCCCGTCGTTGTGGGTCAGGTGATGACCGCCAACGACCCGAGGCCTTCGATGTTCTGGTCCCGGGGAGCCTCCCGGGTGGAGGCCCCGACAACGACGGATCTGTACGTCGGGATGCACGTCGGCGAGGATCCCACTCAGGTCCGATCGGACGAGACGCTCGGGTACTTCGTCTTCGAGTCGGGAGCCCATCACCTGGGCGGAATTGACGTGATCGCCGGCCGGACCGGCCCGACGGTGCGGGGCCTGGACGACTCCCCGGGATTCATCGCTCCGCTGTCGGGTCTGTCCTCGGCGTCGGCGGCGGTGGTTTCCGGTGCGACGATGAACGGCCTCGACGGCTCCTGGGCGGTGCTCTCGGGGTCGGACCCCGTGCGGCCGGACAGCCTCCAACTGGCGGCGCTGGAGGACCGATGGGCCGACCGCGAACGATCGGTCGCTGGCGAGGCGGTGTCCTACGTCGTCCTCGGCCAGGCATCGGGAGTCTCGGCGTTCGGCGGGAGGCCGGCGGTCCCCGGCCTGACCGAGATCACGCCGAGAATCACCATCACGAGAACCGAGGGGTTCGAGCCGCTGATCGTCCAGGTTTCCGCCGCCCTGACCACGACCGACGCGGGGGATGCCTACACCGACCTGGAGTACTCCTGGGACTTCGGCGACCCCTTCGGCCGAGAGGAGCTCGTCAATCCCGTGACCGGGGCCCTGGTCAACGCCAACTCCGACCAGACCGGCCCCGAGGCCTCCTACGTTTACCGATCTCCAGGAACGTATACGATCACCCTGACAGTCCGGGGCAAGGATGATCAAGGCCGGATCATCACCGCCTCGACCCACTCGCTGCTGCGGCCGTCGCTGCAAGAGGTGAAGGTCGTCAACGCGGCGGGAGGAACCTTCCAACTGATCGCGTCGGTCGATGGCGGCCCCGGCATGATCACCGAACCGATCCGGTACAACGCAAGCACGGATGAGATCGTCTCGGCTCTGGCCGCCCTGCCGAACATTGGTCAGGGGAACGTCCATACGAGTCCTCACCACTGGATCGAGGCGAGCGGGGACCTGCTCGGCCATCGGCTCTCGCTGACCGCCCAGGACGGGGGGCTGATCGGGGGAGGCTCGGCGCCGCCGAAGGTGCTTATCGGCGACCGAATCGCCGGAAGCTCGGAAGACTCCGTGTCCGTGATGGCATGGGCCGGCGGCGACATCTATTTCGATTCGAACTATGACGGAATCTCTCATGGTCCGCCCGACGGCTCGATCGAGGCGCCCTTCACCAGCGGAGCGGAGCTGAAATCGGCGATCCAGCAGGCCGGCGACGACCGCGTGTGGATCAAGCGCGGGTCCCACTTCGACACCGGGAGGATTTGGCTTCGAAACACTGGCTCGAGTCCGATCCGGGTCGCGTCCTACGGGGATCCGACTCTTCCCTTGCCGGTTCTCTACTCCTCCAACTCGACGCTCTACGTCTCGGCGGAGGAGGGCTACTCGACGAAGGACGTCGTCTTCGACGGCCTGGACATCCGGGCAACGGATGTCTCCTACTACGTCTTCGCGGCGAAGAACGACAGCGGACTCTCCTCGTACATCGCGAACGTCCACATCCTCAATTCAACACTGACCACGACGGGCAACACCGACAACTCCTCCGCGTCGGTGATCATCAACGCATCGAACTTCTCCCCCGGGAACGGCAAGCAGGGGGAGGGATTCGTCTTCTGGAACACCACGTTCGACCGCCCTCGGCTGGTCGGTTCGCTGGACCGGGACGTCGGTCTGTTCGTCCAGGCGGCGCGGTCCCTGAGCGTTGTGGGGGGCTCGATCTCGGGAGGAGGCAACGGTCCGGACGCCTCTCCGCTGCTGGCCCAGCAAGCGTACCTGATCGTCTACGACACAATGCTCTTCCGCTGGCTCCGGTTCGAGGAAGTGCCGGAGACGTCGCTGAACTTCGCCATCAAGTTTCTCCAGACCGACGTGACTCCGGGCCAGTCGGAGTCGCATTCGTTGATTGACGGGGTCGACTTCGCGGGCCCCTCCAACGGGCCGGGGTACAACCAGACGAGACAGGGGACCTCCACCCCCGTCGGAACCACGGTGATCCAGAACTCCGCCTTCCACGTGGGGCCAAGGAACAATTTCCAGGCATTCGGAAGCTGGCTCGACCAGATTGCGAATGTGGTGATCCGGGACTCGAAGTACTGGGACAACGGGGGCCGGGTCGCGGACGTCACACCCCGATCCAACGGATCGCGATTTGGATTCTATCGCAATGACGTCTACATTCCCCAGGGAGATTCGGTCACCCGGGGACTGACCCTGCGGGCTAATCTCGGCGAAGTCGAGATCCTGGACAACGTGTTTTTCTACGACGAGCCGTCGGGGGCCGACGAGGAGGCGATCTCGGTGAATTTCACCAAGTCGGACTCTCGGGTCATCGACCGCAATCAATACTGGTCATCTGTTCCAAAACAGAGAATTTTTTATGACGATGTGTCTAATCAATACAAGACTCTGGCCGAGTGGCAACGGCTGGGCTGGGACCCCAACAGTCTGATCGCGGACCCAGGCTGGATCGACCCGGCCAACGGCGACTTCCGGAGGAGACGCTGACGAGGTCCACCGGAGAGCCCGCGCCCGGAGCGACGTCGCCCCGGGCGCCGGGAAATCAAGAGGGTCTCCTTCCCAATGGCCGCCGATTCTGCCATGACGATTGGATCGGACGATGAGGTCCGGTCGCCCAGGAGAAGGCCGGTGGTGTTAGTCTGGGCCCCTCGCGAGATTCGGATTGATCGATTCGGGAATACTTCGTAAGGTCCGCGCTGGCCCGGGGCGATTTCCCCTCCCGCGTCCCGGGAGAGCGCGACGCATCGCGACGCCCCGGCGGCCGGCCGCGCGCAAGCGGCCGGGCGGGGCGCCCTCCACGGACGCGGAGGAGCTCCATGGTGATCGACCGCCCGAGGCCGCGCGGCCCGACTCTCTCCCGCGCCGCCGGGCCGCTTGGCGGCCCCCTGTTGCTGCTCTCCCTGATCGCGACGACGGCCGATGCCCGGCAGACCGGCGATGCCGTCGCCTCCCCGACTCTGGAACGGGTCGATCGCTCGCTCTCCCTCTCCCGCCCCGGGCGCGGAGAGGAGGGGGACCATCGCCGACGCTGGCTCACCTGGCGGGTCGAGTATCGCCTGGTCAACGCCGGCCGGGCCCCGCTGGTCGTGGAACCCGGGACGGTCTTCTGCACCGTCGAGGGTTGGGCCTCCAACTCCCGGGCCGAGGGGCATGGGCTCCCCCGACGCGCCGACCACGCGCTGAGCGCCGGCGACGGATTCGAATCGGTCGCCATGCTGCTCGATGGCGACGAGCCAACCGACTGCTGCGAGGAGCGGGCCACGCTTCAGGTCTGGCCCGATCACGAGCCGGCCCCGCCGGAGCCGGTCCCCGGGGCTGACTGCTCGCTACCGGAGGGGCCGATGCTCGTCCCTCCCGGAGACGTCCTCCGCGCCCGGCTGAGCCTGGAGCATCGCCACCACCTGCACGGTCCGGTCGAGCCGCTGCTCGGAGAGCGCGAGATCTCGCTCCGGATCGGCCCGGCGTCTTTCCGCGACGCCGTCCTCCTGGAACGGCCCGCCGGCCCCGACGGTCCGATCGACCGGCTCGGTCCGATCCCTGCCGAGCGCCTGGACCCCCGGGTCTACTTCTCTCCACCCAACAGCCTCTATCTCGACGCCGCCCTCGCCGGGTTCCGGTCCTTCCAGTTCCGAGACCTGAAGGTCCCCCGGGACGCCGACATGAGGCTCCGGTTCCGCTACTTCCGGTCACTCGACTCGACCGGCGGGGCCCGGGTCGAGCTGAAGCAGTACCAGGACGTCCCCAACGCCTATCGCATGCTGACCGAGTCCAAGCGTGTGGATGAGCTGGTGCGGCTGGGGAGCTGGACGCTCGTCGAGCATCGCTTCCGGTCCGACCCGAGGGCCACCACGATGCAGTTGAAGTTCATCCTCGACTGCGAGGGGGACGGGCCCGCCGCGCTCTGGGTCGACGACGTCAGCCTGGAACCGGTGGACCGGCCGGGGGAGGATCCCTGACCCGGGACGGCCCGCCGCCGTCATCCTCGGCGGGCCTGCCATCCCGGCCCAGGAGGCCGCCTCGGCGAGCCGAGGCCCGGTCCGGGGGCCGGTCCTCCCCGGGAACTCAACATCATACCGGTTTTCTTCGATGACCAACGCCTGAGGAAGCGAGGCCAGGGCCGACCCTCCCCGGCGCTTCGCGGGGCTCGACGGATCCGCGATCGGTACGATCCGGGATCATTGGTCCCCGTCCTCGGCCAACGAGCCGGCCTCCTCGGCGGGGGGGGAGGTGGACTCTCCTGGGTCGGACGATTCGGGTCGATCGGTCGCCAGCAGCAGGGCGAGGGCCTGCTCCAGCTCTCGGGGCTTGAAGCCGAAGGGGCCCCGGCCGCTCTTGAAGGCGACCCGGCCGTCCTGGTCGATCAGGTAGAGCCGGGCAGGCATGCCGCTGTAGAGCGTGCCGGCCGGATCGTCGACCGCGTCGACAACCATCGGCAGGCCGAGGTCGAGGGTCGCTCGGCACTGCTGGGCGACCTTGAGGCGTTCGCCGAAGGTGGTCGGCTGGTCCAGGGTGTAGCCCTGGCGGTGGTTGTCGAGCATGTGCCAACCGTCGGTCGGGTGGGCCTCCCGGACGTAGACGAGGAGGAACCCGGCCCGGTCGCGATAGCGGCGGTAGAGTTTCTCGACGTTGCCGGCCTGGCTGCGGAACGGGCCGCAGGTGAAGTTGCCGAAAATCAGGACGATCGGCTTGCCCAGCCGCTCGCGATAGGACGAGAGGGTGACGTCGCGGTCGCCGTCGATGGCCGGGAGCGTGAAGTCGGGGGCGGGGTCGCCGACGTCGGGGCCGGGCCAGAGGGCTCCGATCTCCTGGGTGAACAGCCCTCGGACCAGGGTCGAGCGGCTCGGGCCGTTCGGGTCGGGGGGAGGCCCCTGGCCCTTGATGCCGCCGGCCATCATCACTCGGCTCATCGTGCCCGGCTCGAAGAGCCCCTTCAGCTCGTCCCGGGTCAGGAAGCCGAGCTGGCCCTCGTCGAGGCGGTCGAAGAGGGCGAGCAGCTCGGCCCGGGTGACCTTGCCGTTGGCGTCCCCGTCGGCCAGGTAGTAGAGCGCCACGCCGGGGCCACCGGCCAGGGCGTGTTCGGACCAGTCGAAGTCGGCGGCGGTGATAAGGCGGTCGGCGTTGGCGTCGACGGCCTGGAAGTCGTTGTCGGATCCGGGCCACTCGCGACGGGCGATGAGCCCATCACCGTCGGCGTCGAGTTCGGCCCGGACCTCTTCCCAGCCGAAGCGAGAGCCCCCGGTGGGACGGCTGAACCAGCCGTCCTGGCTGCCAAGCTGCTTCCCGAGGAGGATGTCGGCGAACATGAGGAGCCACTCGGGACGATCCTCCGGGGAGAGCGCCTCGAGTCGATCGGAGAGCCAGGCGCCGGCCCGATCAGCCAGGGGAGAGTCCCAGAGGGCCTGGGCCTCGGGAGCCAGTTCGGGACGGGGACGCTCGACGTCCTCTCCCGCGACCGAAACCGCGGGAGGGAAGGACGTCGCGATCGCGAGGGCCGCGGCCACCACCAGGGAGGAGGTGGGGGCGGGACCGGGTCGTCGGCTCATCGGAGGGCTCCTCGACTCGAACGCGGTGGTCCGGGCCCCGATCGAGGAGGGCCCGATCCGAGATCCCATCCATACCCGGCCCTTCCCCGAAGCGACAGGGGGAAGGGCCGGGCTCGGATCATTCGACCGGCAAGCCGGCCGCCTCGGTCAGCCGGTCGAAGAAGGCGGCCTCGGCGACGACGGCGACCAGTTCGGCAACCTGGTGATCGCTGAAGTGTTCGCGCAAGCGGGCGACATCGCCGTCGGAGACCAGCGCCGGGTCGACGGTCAGCCTCTGGGCGAACCGAAGGGCCAGGCGGTCGGCCTCGGACAGCTCGGAGAGGTCGCCGTCGAGGGCGAAGATCTCCGAGTCGGACTGGCCGGCCGCTCGGAGCCGTTCTCGAGCGATCGCCAGGGCGTACCAGGAGCGGTCGAGCCGGGCGGCGGTCCAGGCGACCTGGGAGCGGAGCAGGGGGTCGAGGGTCCCTTCCCGCTCGACGGCCCGGAGGATGGCGATACGATCGACGCCGACCTTGGGGAACCGGGCGAGCAGTCGGATCCAGTTCGGCGGCTCGCCCTCGCCAAGTTCCTGGACCCGGGCTCGGGTCGTCTCGGCGTCGAGCAGGCTGACCCGGGGGGATCGCGATCGGGCCGACTCGATCCGCTCCTCGACCTCCGACCGAGACTCCAGCGCCGGCCGATGCCAGGGTGAGGCGGGCCGAGTGCCCGGACCCGGACGAGCCGGGCCGATCGGCGCGACACGGGTGACGAGCGAGCGGAACTCGGGGGCGGTGGGCGTCAGATACTCGCGATGCTCCTCCTGGGGAATGTTCAGGGCGCCGGTCCATCGGTTCATGGCGTTGAAGCTGGAGACGACGTAGATGATCTCGGTGATCTGGTCGTCGTCGTAGTGGGCGCGGAGGGCCTCGAGATCGTCGTCGCCAATCTCGTGGGGGGTCGTCGTCAGGGCCCGGGTGAAGGCAAAGGCGGCGCGCTCGGCGGGGGAGAAGCCGGACCAGTCTCCGTCGAGAGCGGCAACGCGGTCCTCGGGAACACCGGCGGCGGCGAGCTTGCTCTCCTGGTGGCCAAGGCAATAGGTGCAGTTATTGGCGCGAGAGACAATCCAGAAGAGCGTGGTCTGGAACGGATAGCCGAGCGTCATCCCCGGCTCCTCCCTCGAGGGGAAGCCACCGGCGACGAAGCCGGGGGGGAGGTAGTCGCGTCGCATCCGGCCGTTGTTGACCACTCCCAAGGATCCGCCCTCGGCCCGTTGGCGTTCCTCGTCGGAGATCGGGGGCAAGGGAAGGCGCGGAGTGCTCCGCTTGGACTGCTCGAGCGCCTGCTTCAGGTCCTCCCGGGTGACGGGAACCGGCCTGGTCCCGGGGGGAGGGGAATCGTCCTGGGCGATCGTGATCGCCGGGGCCAGGGAGGCGGCGAGGAAGAGCAGGAGGGATCGGGTCCGATCGATCGAATTCATGGTCAAATCCTCAGATTATCGCTCTTGGAGAGTTCCGATCAATCTTGCCGGATCACGCTGGGGGCCGGGTCGGTGGCGACGGCGTAGGTGACCTGCCGCTCGACCCGGCGCCCGTCCGGGCCGGCCAGCACCAGGGCGACCGGGCAGGCGAGCGTGGCCCCGACGACGTGATCGCCGGAGAGAATGCGGTAGTCGAGGAGCCGGGCGCCGGCCAGCCAGTCCTCGTCGGCGACCCGGAGGGCCGGCTCCTCCTCGGAGGGGTCGGAGTGCGGACGGCCGGCCTTCCAGGAGTCGAGGGCCTCGGCCAGCGCGAGGCGGGCGGCCGCCTCGTCGAGCGACCGCTCCTTGGGGGCGGCCGGGCCGCAGCCCGGCGCGCAGAGGGAGAGCAGGGCAGCCGCCAGGACGGCTCGGAGAAGGTTCATCGGAGCGATTCCCCCGTCAGAAGGCGTCGGCAGAGATGACCTCGCCGCCATTCCGGGTGCCGAGGGCTCGCCAGGCGGGCAGCGCGACCGTCTCCTTGACGAACCGAACCGAGCCGTCTGCCAGTCCGACGTTCACCCCTCCGGGGTGCCGGCTGTTGGCGACGGTCATGATCCGGGAGGGGGGAAACATGCAGGAGAGGGAATTGGGCGGCCCGGAGTGCCAGTAGCTGGTCGTCGAGTGATAGCCGTAGATCCAGGGAGCGCCGACGTCGCTGACGCGCTGGTACGACAGGTCTCGCCAGTCCATCTGTCGGCAGAGTTGCACGGCCTGGTCGGCATTGGCCGGGTAGGTCTGGGGCCAGAAGGTGTCGGCCTCTCGGGTGGCCCGGGTGTTGTCGAAGTCGCCGAGGACGTGCTCGCTGAAGGCGGCCGTGTTGCTCAGACCGTCTCGGACGTCGGCGGCCGTGTAGCGCGCGTTCGAGAAGAAGAGGCCGTTGGGGGCGGGCATGCCGGCGTTGACCCCCGCGGTGTCGTTCGTGCCGTACCACATGACGACGCTCGTCCCCTCGTTCGACCGATAGTTGGTTCCCCCCCAGCCGTCCGGCACGGCGGTCGGATCCGACGGGCAGAGCAACAGGGCCAGCGAGGTCGAGGTGGCCGTCTGGTTCGCGGTGGTCGTCCACGGCAGATCGAAGTTCAGCGCCGAGGCCACCGTCGCCTGCTCGACGAAGGGCAGGATGCGGGCCATGGGCGAGAACGAGGCATTGGAGGGAATCGTCCGGCCGAGCGGGAACGCCCCGACGGCGTCGTGGTAGGCGTGCAGGGCGATCCCCAGTTGCTTCAGGTTGTTGGTGCACTGAGCGCGTCGGGCCGCCTCTCGGGCCGACTGGACCGCCGGCAGCAGGAGCGCGATCAGGACGCCGATCATGGCGATGACGACGAGCAATTCGATGAGCGTGAACGCGGCGCGATGACGATGCATCGTCCGATCCTCCCGTCTGTTCGGTACGATCTCGATGGTGGGGCTTCGATCCACGTAACCTGACGCTGACACATGCTGATCGCATCGCGGCCGATGGGCACGCCCCGACGGACGGCGACCGGATCGCCGTCCCGAGCCGGCCGAAACCGGGAGAGGGAAGGCGGTCCTGTCTCGACCGATTCGGACCGTCCCGATCGGAGGGGAACGGCTCCGGAAGGGGGCCTGGAATCAGGCCGATCCGGGATCCGGTGCCTCCGCTCGGGCGTGCTGCGATCGGAAGATCACTCTCGGGAGACGACGGTCGTGCTCCGCCGCGGCGAGGAGTGTCTCGGGCGATCGCCCGCCGGCGACCCTACAGGAGGACGCCACTGCGGAAGCGAGCCGGAACGCCTCGGTCGGACGAGGGCAGTGGCCGGTTCGTGGACCGGCCTTCGCGGCGGGACGGCTGTCGACTCGGCGAGGAGAGCCGAGGTCAGCGCGATCTCGGAGGATGGAAGACGCCGCCGATCGGTCGATCGGGCCGGCAGGAGGGCTCGGAGGAAGGCCAGGGGGAGGCACTGGGGACCTCGGCCCCTCGATCACGGGGGAGGACGGCCCAGTGTTCGACGGAGGAGGGGGCCGGGGGGACGGGAGCCGGGCTCGGGGTCTCCGGGGCCCGGGAGCAGAACGGTCCGGAACACGGCTGGTCCGGGCTCGTTGAGGAGGGAGTCGGGGTGGCCTCCTCATCGGTGACGGCCGAGAGCCCGAGCACCACCTTCAGGACGTGGTCCCCCGGCCGGGAGACGTAGGAGCCGCAGTGCTGCCCGAGGGCCGGGGTCGTGAGCCAGCCCCCCGTGCAGAGGACGATCGCCGCCGCCAGCGGCCGGGCCGCGAGCGACCGGATCGGACCTGCCTCGAGACGCGGCTCGGGCCTCATGACGTGGGGAACCCCATCCGAATCGGCTTGATTGTGGCGGGGGGGGCTGAGAGTGGAACAGGTCCCGCCCGAAGAACGCGAACGTATCTTGAATACCCCATGATGAAACCAATCGCAAGCCCCGAGCTGCTCTTTTTCCCGATCGGGAGGCGAGGGCCCCTGCCGGTGTCGCTCCTCGACCTCGATTGGGAGGGGCGGCCGGGGACCGGGAGGCAGACCGGCCCCTGTCGTCGGCGAGGCCTCCCTTCGTAGAATCGCCGGCTCCGGCCCAAAGCCGGCGGCCGTCGCCGAGCGAGGGGGAGACCGGCCGAGGCGATGCAACGCGATGCGTGCCCCGGGAGCCGAACACGGCCCCGGGCCGATCGCCGTTGCCCAGAATCCTCGTCCAGGGGGGTCGTCGTCCATGATCGGATTGAAGCGCAGGAGCCCGGGGGATCTTCGACGATCCGGGCTGGAGGGCGTGACCGCGGTGGCACTGATCGGATCGCTGGCCGGGTGCGGCAGGCCAGTCGAGCCGATCGATCCGGTTGCCGCGATCGACGCGGCGGCGGCCGGCGAGGAGGCGGTGCTCGCGACGGATCGCCCAACGGCGCTGATTGCGGAATCGGTCCCCGAGATCCGGGCCGTCTTGCCGACGGCCCCCCAGCCCTCGTCCCTGGCCGTCTCCGCCGACGGGCGGCTCCTGGCCGTCGGCGACAAGCGGGGGGT
This sequence comes from Tautonia sociabilis, assembly GCF_003977685.1. GTDB lineage: Bacteria > Planctomycetota > Planctomycetia > Isosphaerales > Isosphaeraceae > Tautonia > Tautonia sociabilis. Next base: position 18,468 of record NZ_RYZH01000025.1, read on the forward strand.
CGCGCTGTGGGACCTCGAGCCCCCGGCCCACCGGGCGACCCTGCAAGGACAGCCCGCCCTCGTCTCAGCCGTCGCCTTCGACCCGTCCGGCAGAACCCTGGCGACGGTCGGTTACGAGTCTTCCCCCGAGTTCGCCGCGGTCCTGATGCGGTGGGACACGGGGGCGCTTGGGACGGGACGAGTGGTGCTGAAGTCTCCCGATCAGATCGCGACGATGCGGTTCTCGCCCGATGGCTCGACCCTGGTGCTCGGCACCGAGGACGAGGAGGACGCCGGCCGGGTCGCCTTCCTCGATGTCGAGTCTGGGGAGCTGGAGGTCTTGGGAGCGACCCTCAAGACGACCGTCTCCCGGCTCGCCGTCGCTCCGGCGGGGGATCGGGTGGCCGCCTCGTCCTGGAGGACGGTCAACTACTCCGACCAGGGCGAACTGGTCCTGTTCGACTCGTCCTCGAAGGAGGAGGTGGCCCGGCCCGGCTCGGGGATCGGCAGGATCAACGACCTGGCCTTCTCCCCCGACGGAACGACGCTGGCCGTCGCCTGCCAACGCCCGGGGGGGGAGTGGACCGTGCTTCGGTTCGACGCGGCGACCGGAGCGGCGAGGGAGCCGGTCGACACTCCCTCCGTCGAGGTGTCGAGCCTGGCCTTCTCGCCCGACGGTTCCTTGCTGGCGATGGGGGCCCACGACGGGGCCATCCGGCTGCTCGAACTCGGTTCCGGAGCGATGCTCCAGGGCCCAAGCTATCACCGGGGGGCGGCGGTCCTGCTGGCCTTCTCTCCCGACGGCCGCACCCTCCTGTCGGCAGCGCTGGACCGCCAGGTCGCACTCTGGGATGTCCCCTTGCTCCAAAAGACGGGGAGGGCAGGAGCGTCGGCGGCCGGCAAGGAGTGAGGACCGAGGACTCGGCTCGCGGTTTCTTGCGAGCGTCGGGGGCGCCGGAGGCGGGTCGAACTCGGCCAAGGAGGCTGGGGAGCGGATCGCCGCTGGGATCCGGGGGAGCGGTGGGATACACTAGAGGCATACCGGGGAGGGGATGGCTCTCGGTCGAGGGGCCGTCGTCGGCCGCCGCCCCGGTCCCCGCCGCTTCGAGCACCCACGACACCCGCCGCCATGCTCGACCGACTCAGCGTGCTTTGCTTCGCCGGGACCTACGGCCTGGCCCTGGCCGCCGAACTAGCCCGGCTCGTCGCCCGGGCGCCGATCCGCTGGCACCTGACGCTGGGTCTGACGCTCCTGGGGTGGTTGGTGCACTCGGTCTTCCTCGGAAACCTGGCCTGGAGGGAAGGCCAGTTGCCGATCACCTCGGCGTTTCACTCGCTGCTCGTGCTGGCCTGGATCCTGGTGGCGATTGATCTGTACCTCTCCGTCAGCGCCCCGAAGCCGGCGACGGTGGGGGCCTTCGTGCTGCCGATGGTACTGGCCCTGCTCGGGGCGGCCGTGGCGATGCCCCCGGAGGCCCGAGCCGACTGGACTCGGCTCGGCGGCTGGGAAACGGTCTGGGGGACCGCCCACGGCGTCTTGCTCTTGCTCGGGGCGGTGAGCACCTGCGTGGCCTTCGCCTCGGGCCTGATGTACCTGGCCCAGGCCAACCGCCTGAAGCGAAAGCGGCCGTTGCGGGTGGGGATCGCGCTGCCGAGCCTGGAACAGTCGGAGCGCTGGAACCGGGCGGCGATCACCTTGGCGTTCCCCCTGCTGACAGCCGGTCTGGCGATCGGCGTCATCCTGAATGCGACCAGCCGGAGGGAGGGGGCGGCGGTGCTCGACTGGTGGGATCCCAAGGTCATCAGCGCCGCGCTGCTCTGGGTGGTGTTCGCCGTGCTGCTGCACGTGAGGTATCGGCCCGAGTGGCGGGGCAAGGCGGTGATGCTGCTCACCGCCCTGGCCTTCGCCTTCCTGCTGTTCACGCTGCTGGGCGTCGACCTCCTGCTGCCCACCTCCCATGGGATCGCCCGGGGACTGGAGGTGACGCCGTGAAGCTGCTCGCGCTGGGCGTCGACCACCATAGCGCTCCTCAGCCGGTTCGAGAGGCGATCGCCTTCGACGGCTCGAGACGCCGAGAGGGGCTGGAGGCCCTCAAGGGGCGCTTTCCCGGAGTGGAGTTCGCCATCCTGTCGACCTGCAACCGGGTCGAGGTGTATGCCGCCGGGGATCCGAGCACGATCCCCCAAGTCGGGGATCTGACCCAGTTCCTGGCGGAGTTCCACGGCGTCGACCTCGGCGTGTTCGCCACGCATCTGGTCGACTACCACGACGAGGAGGCGATCGAGCACCTGTTCCGGGTCGCCAGCAGCATCGAGAGCCTGGTGATCGGCGAGGGGCAGATCCAGGGACAGGTTCGGGAGGCCTACGAGGCCGCCCGGGAGGCCGAGGCGGTCGGGCCGATCCTGCACGAGGTCTTCCAGCAGTCGGCCCGAGTCGGCAAGCGCGTTCGGGAGGCGACGGGAATGGACCGCGGCCGGCTCTCGATCGCCAGCGTGGCGGTCGACGTGGCCCGCCGGGTCTTCGACCGGTTCGACGACAAGGCGGTGCTCGTCATCGGCGCCGGCAAGATGGCCGAGCTGACGCTCCGGCACCTGGCTCCGCTCCGCCCCGGCCGGATCCTGGTGACCAACCGCAGCCCCGAGCGCGCCCAGGAGGCCGCCAGGGCCTGGGGGGGCCGGGCCTTGCCGTTCGAGGAACTGGAATCGGCGCTGGTGGAGGCCGACGTGGTCGTCAGCACCACCGCTTCGGCCGAGCCGATCGTCAGCTTCGCGACCTACTCCCGGGTGTTGAAGGCCCGACGGTACCGCCACTCGCTGATCCTGGACATCGCCGTCCCCAGGGACTTCGACCCGAGGATCAACGACCTGGAGACGGTCACCCTCTACAGCGTCGACGACCTGCAGGCCCAGGCCGACGCCAACCGCAGCGAGCGGCTCCGAGCCGTCGAGGCCGCCTCGGCGATCGTCCAGGAGGAGACGGCCTCCTGCGCCGACGCGATCCGACACCGCCACCTCGCCGGCTCGATTCTCCGCCAGCTCGGCGACTATTCCGACGCCGTCCGCTCCCGGGAGCTCGACCGCCTCTTCGCCTCCCGGCCGCACCTCAGCGAGGACGACCGCAAGGCGATCGCCCAGACCCTGCACCGCTTCCAGAACCAGTTGCTGCACCATCCCCGATCCGCCCTGCGATCGGCCACCGGAGCCGCCGACGGCCACGGGAGGTCTCTGGTAGACGCCGTTCGCCACCTGTTTGGGCTGGGGCAATCGGAAGCCCGCGACGACCGCTGAAGACTCCTCCCGACCGGAGGCCAGCAGCCGGCGGATCGCGAAGGGCGGAATCGGGCGGTCCAAGAGTGATGGCAGGAGCACGCATCAACGCGGGCGAGGACAGAAAACGAAAATCGGAAGCCCAATCCCTGGAACGACTTCCGACCTAAGCTCTGGCTCCATTTACTCAGCGGGGCGGGTGGACCGCGTTAATGAAGCGAACCGTCCGGCCGGCTCGTCCCGGCCTCCGCGATCAGCCGCTCCGGGGGCAGGCCGATACGAGTCGGGCTGACCGCCCTGGGAGAAGCGAGGATGCCTTGTCGCCAGGGGAGCGCCTCCGTAGCATGGGACCGGGGCCACCGGGCCCGACACGTCTCCGAGCGACGGCCGACCTCCCGATCGATCGTCTCGGGGCGCGAGCCTCCGCCTCGCCCCGAGCCGAGCCCGTCACGATCCGCCCCGGGACCATCATGGCCGATTCCTCCTCCGCCCGACTGCTCCTGATCGTCACCGGCAGCGCCCTTCGGGCCGAGGAGGTCGATCGGCCGCTGGCCTACTACCTCCGCAAGCAGGTGGAGGAGCACCTCCTCGGCCGGGAGGGGGACCGGCTCGGGTTCCGGGTGCGGGTAGTTTCGGACCTGCGCTGGTTACACGACGAGACGTTCCAGGAACTGCCAACGATCTCCGTCGGCGGACCCGGCGTGAACCTGCTGGCCCATCGGTGGCTGGAGGAACTCCCGCTCTCCCTGGCGGTCGAGGGCCAGTACTTCATCCAGATGGACCCGGACCTCAACGAGCTGAAGGCCAGCATCTGGGGGATGGACAACCCGAACACCCAGATCGCCGTCTCGGCCTTCGTGAATCGGTTCCTCCCCCGCTTCATCGACCGCTGCCTCGCCGAGGCCCCCGACGCGATCGACCTCGACGAGTTCGACTGACCGGCCCTCCCGGAGACCGCCCGAGGCCGTCTGATCCGATCCGATCCGATCCGATCCGATCCGGCCCGGACCGCCACGATCGTCCTGTCCCTCGCCAGACGCCCCTGACCCTCCTTGCCTGCCTCCCATGTCGAGACGACCTCCGAGCCGAGGCCGCCCCCGAGGCCAGCGACGCCCGACCGGCGGCCGAGGAGCCGTCCGGCTCCCGAACCGGCCCCGGGCGAGCTGGCCGGCGCTGGCCGTCGGCGCGGTCCTCGGCGCCCTCGGGCTCCTGGCGATGGCCCTCGGGCCCTCGATCCGGAGGGATCGGGACGGAGGCCAGGTCGCTCCTCCTCGCTCCGAAGGCTCCTCCCCCGAGGGGATCGAAACGCTCGACGAGCCGGGATCGTGGACGGATCCTGGCTACTGGATCCGACGAGTCGACCGGCTCCGCGTGGAGGAGCGGGACCTGGAGGTCATGAGCGCCTTCCGGGCGGCCTCCCGGGCCCTCCCCCCCGCAGACCTCGCCGAGGTGCTGCCGGCCATCACCCTCGCCTTCCTCGCCGACGTGCCCGAGGATCAGGCGAGCCGGGCGCTCTCCGCTCGGATCGAGGGGGATCCGGAGGACCTGGATGCCCGGGTGGCCCGGATCCGTCGCCTCCTGCGGGACGATGCCCCGGCGCCGGCCGACCGTCCCCGGGTCGGGCATCGAGCGGCCCCGGGCCCGGACGCGATCTCGGAGTTGCGAAGGCTCCTGGAGCGATCCCCCGGGCATCGGGGGGCCCGGGAGGTGCTCGTGGAGGCCCTGCTCGACGCCGGCCGGGTCGACGAGGCCCGGGCCGTTCTCGACGGCTGGCCCGGCGGCCCCGATCGCGAGCGGGATCCGACGTTCCTCCGGCTCCGAGCCCGCTTCGACCTGGATCACGACGGCCTCCCCGCCCGGGCCGCCCAGGAGCTCCGGCTCGTGCTGGCCGAGGCCCCGCACGACTGGAGACTCCGGGCCCGGCTCGCCCGGGCGCTGGCGATGGCCGGCGACCCGGACCGGGCGGCCGAGGAGGCGGCGTGGGTCGATCGGCTCCGAGAACGCCTCGACCCCGAGCGGCTTGGGCCCCGGCTCGCCGACGACCTGGGGAGGACCGACGACCCGGCAGCCCTGGCCGACCTGGCGGAGATCTGCCGATCGGCCTTGCTCCCGGAGCTCGCCCTGAGCTGGAGGGCCGAGGCCCGCCGCCGGGCGGCCCGGGGATCGATCGTCCCGGACCGAGCCGGATCGTCGCGACCCTCCCCTTGAACCCGAAGGGCGGGAAGGGTCGGTGGCTGGCCGATCCGGCGCCGAGGGCTGGCTTACTCGCCCACCTCGGTCTCGAGGAAGCGGGCGAGGCGGTGGAAGTCGGAGTTCCGCTTGATGTAGCGGACGACCGTCACCAGGGTGTTCGGGTCGACCAGGTTCTCAAAGGGGACGTAGTTCAGGTCGAGCTGGCCGGCGGCGGAGATCATCACGCCATCGTGCCCCTCTTCGATCAGGGCCCGGTAGGCGCCGACGCCCAACTGGCTGCCGAGCATCACGTCGAAGGCGTGAGGAGCGGCACATCGGGACTCGTAGCCGAGCTGCAGGCCGGTAACCTTGCGCGACTTGCCCGTCTCCTGCTTGAAGCGTTCGGAAACCAGCCGGGCGAAGGTGCGGCCGAGGTCGACCTGGGCGATCGAGATGTGGCCGTGGTCGTCTCGGGGGACCCCCTTGAGATAGTCCGACGGCAGGAACTCGGCCAGCCCCTCGGCCAGGACGATGACGCCGAATTCCTTGCCGTCGCGCTCCCGGGCGCGCATGGCGGCCACGATGTAGCGGACGACCTCGTCGAGGTTCATCACCTTCCGAGTCTTCGGCTGGCCGGTGCTCGGATCGACGACCGGCTCTCCGGTCTTCGGGTCAAGGACCGGCTCCTGAGCGGCGAAGCGTCCCTCGATGTCCTCGACACTGAGCACCAGGCTCGCCTCTCCAGCCATGGCGGCTCCGTAAGCGAGCCAGCCGGCCGATCGTCCCATGGTTTCGGCCAGGTAGTAGGCCCGGGTCGCCTCGGCGTCGGCCAGGAGGTTGCGAATCTCGCCGGCCAGGGTCTCGACGGCGGTGAAGTAGCCGAAGGTGAAGTCGATGCCGAGGTAGTCGTTGTCGATCGTCTTCGGGACGTGGACGACCCGGATGCGCCGGGAGCCCTCGGGCAGGTGGGCCTGGACCGACTTCAGCTTGTTGGCGGTCTTCAGCGTGTCGTCGCCGCCGATGGAGACCAGGGCGTCGACCTCCAGCGAGGCCAAGGCCGCCAGCGCCGTGCGCAGCGGGGCGTTCTTTTCCGGGTCGGCCAGCTCGGCGGGGCTGTTGACGTGCTTGCCCGGGTTGGTGCGGGCGGTGCCGATCATGATGCCCCGGCTGTTTCGGGTGCGCCGAAGCCTCCGGGAGTCGATGGTGATGTAGTGCTTTCCCTCGATCATCGGGTGGTCCGGCCCGAACTCGACGAGGTGGGAATAGCCGTTGAGGATGCCGACGACGGAGATCCCCTTGCGGAGGAAGGAGGCGGCGGCCGTGGAGATCACGGCGTTGGCCGCCGGGGCGGGACCGCCGGCGAAGAGGATGGCCACCCGGCGGATGGGCGAGAGAGAGGGAACGTCGCGGCCCGAGGTCTGCGCGGTCATGGGAACTCCAGGTAGGAATGTGGTCCGGCCATCGTCCGCCCAGAATCTTAGCGAAATCGCCCCCCGCTCGGATACGGCAACGGCCGACCGAGGGATCGCTCCTCCCGGTCCCCTTCGGTCGGGGAAGTCGGCTGAGCGGATCGATCGCCGCGTCGACCGGCCCCGCTCCCCTTCGCTAGGGGCCTCCATCCGGCCGGGTTCATTCATTGGATCGACCTTTTTGAGCGGAAGACGCTTGACACACCATTCCCAATCAGGGATTTTCTCCCAAAGACTCGATGGCTCCGTCCCCGATCTGACTTTCCTCTCCATGAATCGGGAGTCTCGAGTCTCGGCGGGTTCGATGAGCACGCGCGGGCGGACGACCCTCGACAGGCCTGGCGATTGTTCGACCGCGATCCGACCTTCAGTCTGGATCGAGTTCAGCCGGTACGTCTTCCCGAATTCTTCGGACCCGATCCCGCTGCGCCTTGCATCCCGAACTCGGGAAGCCCGTTCCGCCATTCACCTCGGTATCGATTCCCAGTTCTAGGACTTCAGCCGCGTTCCTCGACGAAGGAAGCACCATGGAAACCTGGCGTCACCCGCGGTCGACCCTCGGCATCGCCCTGCTGTCGCTGTCCCTCTGGACCGTGGCCGGCTGCGGCGGTCGGGAGTCGGGGCCCGCGCCGGAGCCCTATACCCCGGAGAACACCGAATCCGGCGGCGGTGCGGCCGCGCCGGAGCCCCCTCCGGGAGAGATGTGAACCGCCCACTCCGGGGCTCCTCGGCCCTCGGCCGAGCTCCGGACGATCGATCGAGCCGGCCGGCATCTCGCCGACCGGCGGCCTGCCGCGCCGCATTCCCGCTCCCGTCCGTAGGGCCTCGGCCGTCAGTCGGAGCGGTGGCATCAATTCTTTCCGATCATCGGCACCCGAGGAGCATCCCCATGCCTCAGAAGAAACGCAGCGGGTTCACCCTGATCGAGCTGCTGGTGGTCATCGCGATCATCGGCGTGCTGATCGCCCTGCTGTTGCCGGCCGTGCAGTCGGCCCGAGAGGCCGCCCGACGCGCCCAGTGCACCAACAACCTGAAGCAACTGGGCCTGGCCATCCACAATTATGAGAGTACCTACGGCAGCTTCATCCCCAGCGTGATGTACCCCTCCGCCAAGGACAGTTGGGGATGGGGACCGTCGATGCAGCTGAGCGTCCTGCAATATTTCGAGCAGGGCAACATGTGGAACGCCTACAACGTCGGCGCCGTCCATCCCAATGCCGCCGGCAGCGATCTCTACGCCACCAACGCCACGGTCTTCAACACCCAGGTCTCTTCCTTCCTCTGCCCCTCCGACGCTCCGATCCGCCAGACCTCCCTCTGCAGCTACTTCGGCAATGTCGGCGGCCCCTTCGCCTTGGGTGGCTATACCGGCACGCTGATCCCCAGCCAAGGGACCTGGCCGGTCCCCTCGTCGATGCGCACCACCCCCGGCGCTGTGAAGATCTCCGACATCCGGGACGGCACCAGCAACACCGCCCTCTGGAGCGAGCGGCTCACCGGCCACCCCAACGCCGGTTCCATCGTGCCAGGCTCGGGAGAGGACGCCAAGCGTGTCTTCTTCCGCACCGAAGTCAACAACGTCAACCAAGGCCTCGACGTGGCCCAGTCGCTGGTGCAGGCCTGCCGAAGCCTCCCGCCGACCCAGACGGCCGTCAGCGGCATCCGAGGCGCCTTCTGGTTCCGCGCCTACCCGGCGTACATCAACTACGCCGTTTACAACCATTACATGCCGCCCAACGGCCTGAGCTGCGGCAACCGCTACATGAACAGCTGGGGCCACGACGTGCTGGGCGCCGCGGCACCGAGCAGCAACCACCCGGGCGGCGTGAACGTGTGCATGGCCGATGGCTCGGTCAAGTTCATCAAGGACACGGTGAACCTGCAGACCTGGTGGGCCCTCGGTACCCGTCGCGGCGGAGAGGTCATCAGCGCCGACCAGTACTGATCCGGCTCGGTCGGGACCATGCGATCCCTTCCGACCGCCCAATCGAGCTGGACTCGACTCCCCGCTCCGGTCCCGAGGCCGGCGCGGGGAGTTTTTGATTCGGGATCGAGCGACCAGACAAGTCATGCCGGCCCGGGACGGGGTCCAAGTCGGCTCCCCCGGCGGCCCAACTCCGGGAGGCTCCCCTCGACGAGCCCCCCGCGGGCGAACGCCGATCCAATGGCGCCAAACCGATCAACCAGCCCACCGCAGACTCCCCCTCGAGCCCCGATCCGGAGCGCTCCGCGATCCCTCCAGGGCCTACGGGCCTCAGTTGCGCAGGACGACGAAATCCGGACAAGATTCTATCCCGTTTCACTTCCAGAACTTACACCACAAGAACGCCTAAAATTGCGACAAATTGCCCTCCTTTTGTGACCGGCATTGCCAAAAAAATCGATCATCTCGACGTCAGGCACGCAGACAGCGATCGAAGGTGATCGCCCCGAGGCGAACGGTCGAAGACAGACCTCGCGATGGAGCCCCCGCTTATGTCCCCGATCTCGAACGATTCGATCCGCAGCCGCATCCCCTTCCTGGCGACCATCTCGGACGAAACGCAGCCTCTTGGATTGACGTCGACGAGGATCTTCATGGACACGACTCTGGCGAACTTCAACACGAACACGAACGCGATCGCGAACCCGGCCCCGACCGAGACGGAACGGGTCGGCGCCCCGCTGGGGGTGCTCGGCGGCTCGGCCGGGGAGTTTCTGGGCACGCTGGACGGGCTGAGGGCCGAGCTGGCTCCGGTCGGGCTGGTGGAGGGCCTGCTGGCCGACCGGGTGGTGCTGGCCGCCTGCCGCCTGCGGGCGATCCTGGGGGAGGAGGGGCTCGACCCCGAGGCGATGGGCGATCGGATCGCGCAGGCCGAGCAGTCGATGGACCGCGCGATCGCGGCCCTGAACGCCTCGAAGGCTTCGAGGAGGACGGGATGGGGCCGGGCAGCGAGCGTCGATTCCCGGCTGGGAGACGTCGACGAGTTGCCCCCGCTGCCCGGCGGCCCCGAAGCGATGCCGGCGGCCGAGCCGGCCCCAGAGCCTGACTCCGGCCGGGCCGAGGCCAATCCCGACGACGGCTACTGGCGTGACCGGCTCGCCTTCGACGATCAGGTTTCCGACGAGTCCCCGGTGGTCCGAGGGACCTGGGTGACGGCCGGCCAGATCGTCTCGCTGCTGGTTGACGGCTGGAGCTGGGACGATGTTCTCCGCCACTATCCCGAGCTGACCGAGCGAGACATCCGGGCCTGCCTCGCTTACACGGCGGAGACGGACGGGCCGATCGCGCTCTGAGCCGCTTCCCTTCATCACCGACCGCCCCCGATCGGGCCGGCTCGATTCGCGGGCCGGCCCGATCGCGTTCCGGGGCCGATCGATCTCCCCGGACTAGCCGAGGATCTCCAGTTTCGGCATCCGGGGCGTCTTGAGGTTGCGGATGCTGATCTGCTGGGCCAGGGCCTCGACGACGCTGAGCAGGTCGGGGCGGGAGGGGGAGCCCTCGTCAAGCACCTCGTGGAGCTTGCCCACGTCGCCGAGCTCCCGGATGTTGAGCACGAGCGGGACCTCACCGAGGAAGGGGACCTCCAGTTCCTCGGCCCGTCGCCGGACTCCGCCGTGGCCGAAGGGATACATTCGCTCACCGCCGGGGATGTCGAGGAAGCTCATGTTCTCGACCATGCCCAGCAGCGGCACCTTGAGTTGCCGGAACATGGAGACCGCCCGGGTGGCGTCGAGCAGGGCGACCTCCTGAGGGGTGCAGACGACCACGGCTCCGGTCAGCGGGAGGCTCTGCGAGAGGGTCAGCGGCACGTCTCCGGTGCCGGGGGGCAGGTCGATGACGAGGTAGTCCAGCTCTCCCCAATCGACCTGGTGCAGGAACTGGTTGACGATGCCGTGGAGCATTGGCCCTCGCATGATGACGGCCTGCTCGGGCTTCACGAGGAAGCCGATCGACATGAGCTTCAGGCCGTTGGCCTCGATCGGCTGGATCCGCTCCCCCTTGGCCATCGGCCGGCCCGAGGCGCCGACCAAGTGCGGCACCGAAGGGCCGTAGACGTCGGCGTCCATCAGGCCGACCCGGGAGCCGTACTGCCGAAGACCGAAGGCGAGGGCCGCGGCCAGGGTCGACTTGCCGACCCCCCCCTTGCCGGAGCCGACGGCGATCACGTTGCGGACGCCGGGGATGTCCCCCTTCTCGAGGACCCCCTTGCCTCGGACGTCGGAGGCCATGGTGATCCGAAGCTCGCGATCGGTGCCGAGGTGTCGGGTGAGGGCCTCTCGGACGTCGGCCTCGATTTTCCCCTTGAGCGGGCAGGCGGGGGTGGTCAGGTTGACGGTCAGCTCCAGGGTGCGGTCGCCGATCCGGATGTCCTTGATCATGCCCAGGTCGACGAGATCGCGCCGGAGATCCGGGTCCTGGACCCCCTTCAACGCGGAGAGCACCTCCTGCTCAGTCAGGCCGGAGGGATGGGCAGCGGGCATCGGGGATTCCTCTCGGGCATCGGGCCGCGGCGAGTTCGATCGGGGGGGGAGAAGGACGAGGGTCGGTTGGGGGTGGACCAGTTGGATCAGGTCGCCAGCAGGGTCATCGGGTCGGCCGGGTCGGGTTCGGCCTCGGGCAAGGCGGCTCGGCCGACCCGGGAGAGGCGCTGGCGGGCCAGGGCCAGCCAGCGGTCGACCAGGGCGGCCACCCTCGGCGGCGGTGCGAAGCCGGGCCAGAAGGCCGAGGCCCCGAACTCCCGAGCGGGCTGGCGGAGCTCAGGCCGATCTCCCGGATCGAGGGCCAGCACCAGGGACGACGGCGAGGAGACGGACAGGCGGACGAGCCGCTCGAGCACCTCGGCAGGCCGGTCCCCCAGGTCGAGGATGACGATCGGCACGGGGGAGGAAGAGGCCGCCAGCAGCAGGTCGGCCGTGCCCCGGGTCTCCCGCCACCGGGCGGGCCGATCGTGGAGCCGGGCCCGGAGCTGGCCGGCCCAGTACCCCCGGCGTTCGTGGATGACGACGAGCGGGCGGTCCATGAGGCGGGCGTTCCCCAGTCTCGAGCCGATCCCCGATCCGACCTGCATTCTAAGCGATCAGACCGCCGGCGGCGAGGGTCGTGCCTGCCGGCCCCGGGCCGTCGTCCTTGAATCGGAGCGACGGGGGAGCCTATCATGGTTTGGTCCGCCGCGACGCGGGTTGTCCTCCCCCTGCCTCCCGGATCGAGCCCTCCGGGCCACCAACGCGATGCCGGAACGCGACTTCTACGAAGTACTGGGCGTCGAGCGGGGAGCCTCCGCCGAGGAGATCAAGCGCGCCTACCGCGCCCTCGCCCGAAAGCACCACCCCGATCTCAACCCCGACGACAAGAAGGCCGCCGAGCGGCGCTTCAAGGAGGTCCAGGAGGCCTACGACATCCTCAGCGACCCCGAGAAGCGGAAGCTCTACGACCTCTACGGGCACGCCGCGTTCCACGGCGCCGCCGCGGCCGGCCCCCGGACCAGCGGAGCGGAGTGGTCGGCCCGGCAGGCTCCAGGGTTCGAGACCATCGACTTCTCACAGTTCTTCGGCCCCGGCGCCGCTGGCGGCATGGGAGGGGCGGCCGGCCCGACCGAGGGATTCGACCTCGGCGGCGGCATCTTCGAGGAGATCCTCGGCCGCGTCCGGGGAGGACGCCGGGGCCATCGGGCTGGCGGAGCCCACCGCGGGGGCGTCGGCGCCGGCAGCGACGTCGAGTCGTCGCTGCGCATTCCCTTCCTGACGGCCGTCACCGGCGGCGAGCAGTCGATCGTCGTGGCCCGGCCCGACGGGACCTCCGAAACCCTGACCGTGAAAATTCCTCCCGGCATCACCGAGGGGGCGAAGATCCGACTCAAAGGGAAGGGGAACCCCGGCCCGCTGGGGGGACCGCCCGGGGCCCTGGTGATCACCGTCCACGTCGATCCGCACCCTTATTTCCGCCGGGAGGGGAAGGATCTCCTGGTCGACCTGCCGATCACCCTCAGCGAGGCGGTGCTCGGCGCCCGGGTCGACTGCCCGACCCTCGCCGGCCTGAAGACGCTGACGATCCCCCCGGGCAGTTCCTCCGGCCAGAAACTCCGGCTGAAAGGGCAAGGGGTGCCCGGCCGGGGGGACCAGCCCGCGGGCGACCTGTACGCGGTACTCAAGGTGGTGGTCCCCAAGGCGGTCGACGATGAGAGCCGGAGGCTCATCGAGGAGTTCGCCCGGCGGAACCCCTCCGACCCGCGCCGAGGGCTCTGGTGAGGTGAGGCCCGCCCGGATCGGATCGACCACCTCCCCCTTGCCGGGCCTCCCCATCCAGCCGGGACACCGAGCGATGAATCCGACGATCCTCCCGAGAGATCAGGTGGCACAACGCCTGGCCGTCTCTTCCCGGATGCTCCGGGCCTACGAGCGCCGAGGGCTCGTGCGCCCGGTCCGGGAGGGGGAGCTCGAAGGGTATCCGCCGTCGGAGATCCGACGGCTCTGGACCGTAGTTACCCTCCACCGGGACGCCGGCATCAACCTGGCGGGGATCGAGGCGATCCTCCGGCTCCGGGAGCAGATGGACTCCCTCTGTCGTCGGCTGCACGCGCTGGCCGAGGCGATCGACGCCGAGCTGGCTGCCGATCCGCCGCCGGACGAGGACCAATGAGCGGACACCCCGGCCCCGATCGCGGGGCGATCGCCAGGAACCCGGACGCCCGCCGTCGGGTCGGAACGGCGTATGCCGAGCTGCTGGCGGTGATCCTGGCGTCGGTGCTGGGAATCGGCGGCTTGCTCCTCTGGCACCTCTCCCGGAGAGGCCGGCTGATCCGGGATCGGCTCGGCAACCCCCGCCCCGTCCGATGGCCGGAGCAGGACGACGACCGGGATCGGACCGAGGGACCGCAATGAACCGGGCGACCTTCCGCCCCCACGAGCGCATCAACCGCCCGGAGGACTTCCGCCGTGCCTTCGACCGTCGGCGGTCAGCCTCCGACGACGCGCTGATCGTCTACGGCACCGAGAACGGCAAGGACCATCCCCGGCTGGGCATCTCCGTCGGCCGCAAGCGGATCCGCAAGGCCACCGACCGCAACCGGGTCAAGCGTCTGATCCGTGAGGCCTTCCGCCTGAACAAGACCGAGCTGCCGGCCGGGGTGGACCTGGTCGTCGTCCCCCGGCACGGCTCCCTGACCTTCGTCCAGGTCAGCCGATCGCTTCCCCATCTGGCCCGGGCCGTCGCCGGCCGCCTCGCCCGGGATCGGGGACGCCCTCCTCGAGACCGAGACCGCGATCGACCCGCCGGGGCGACGCCATGACGATCCGCCCCTGGCGATGGCCCGGCCGAATCGCGGTGGAGGGGATCTGCCTGCTGATCCGGGGCTATCAGCTGGCGATCGCCCCCTTGCTGGGAAATGTGTGCCGGTTTGAGCCCAGCTGCAGCCGGTACATGGTCGGCGCCTTGCGCAAGTACGGCCTGTTCCGAGGGCTCTGGAAGGGGACCGGCCGACTGCTCCGCTGCCACCCGTGGCACCCCGGGGGCTACGATCCTCCCTGAGCCGGGCGAGAGATCGAGTCGCTGGCCGAAGGCCCGTCGGGCTCCGCTCGGCCGCGGGAGCCTCGGTCATCCGTCGTCCCGGAGGATCCGGCCGTTCTCGGAGGGGAGGCTTCCGGAGGGAAGGGCGGCCATTGCCCCGATCGGCTCTGGTCGAGGACCTCGGAAGGCGATCGGCAAGGAAGAGCGTTCCGTCGAGCAGGCGATCGAGCGGCCCCGGAAGGCTCGGCGGGCCGGCGGACGGTTGCGAAGGCCGCGACGACCGGGCACACTCGACCGGCGATCGGCTCCCGGTCGGATCGGCGATCCGTCTCCCCGGGGTGCCGAGAACCCTCCCCGACGACGATCGGCCAACCGGCCCCGGAGGCTTCCGAGGGGCGGAACACCGCCGATTCCCTCCGAACGCGACGCATCGAGGAGCACAGCGATGACTCGGATGACCTGCATCGGGATCGCCGGCCTGCTGGCGATCTCCCCGGCCTTCGCCTGGGCCGACGAGCCGGCCGAGGCCCCGAAGGCCATCATCGACGGCACCGAACCGGGCTGGCGAGCCCTAGGGGCCGACGACTTCGAGAACGTGAACACCGACCCCGACACCTGGACCTTCGAGGGGGACCTGATCCGGTGCACCGGCCAGCCGGTCGGCGTGACCCGCACGAAGCAGCCCGTCACGAACTTCGAGCTGGTCGTCCGTTGGCGGCACCTGAAGCCGGCCGGCAACTCGGGTATCTTCGTCTGGTCTCCCGCCGAGGCCCTTGAGGGGATCGAGCGCGGCCGGCTGCCCCGGGGAGGCATCGAGGTCCAGGTACTCGATAATGCCTTCACGCAACACTATGAGCAGCACTCCGGCAAGAAGGGAGACTGGTTCACCACCCACGGCGACGTTTTTCCCGTGGGCACCTCGACCATGTCCCCCTTCGAGCCGACCTCCCCCGACGGCTCCCGCAGCTTCCCGACCGAGAACCGCTGCCTCGACACCGGAGAGTGGAACCACTATTACATCCGAGCCATCAACGGCGAGATCCGCCTCTGGGTCAACGGCAAGGAGGTCTCTGGCGGCCAGGCGTGCAACCCGTCGAGCGGGTACCTCTGCCTGGAGTCGGAGGGATCGCCAATCGAGTTCCAGGGGCTGAGGATCCGGGAGCTGCCGTAAGGAGAACGGATCGGCCGACGGTTGATGCCTGAGGACCGGGCGAAGCGGGGACGACCGGAGGCTCCGCGTTCCCAGCGCGATTCCCCGGAGCCGGGGCTCCCGGCCTTCGTCATCCGCTCATCAACCCTCGCACTTCTGATTGGGATCCGTCCCCGCCGATGCTCGGACCGCAGGACTCGGATCGAGGAGCAGTCGGATCTCTCAGGGAGCCGGGCGCCGAGTCGATCCCCGGTCGAGAACCAGGAGCGACTCGGCGCCAGCCGGTTACCGATCCGATCGTCGACCTTGCTCGACGTTCGGGATCACTCCCCGAGCCATCTCGAGCGCCGGGCGACCTGCTCCGGGGTCGCGTCGGGGTTGAGCTCCAACCGCCAGCGGTCGGGAGGGGCCTGGCCGAGGGTGGCGTCGAGGCGCATCAACTGCTCTCGGCGGGCGATGAGAACGGAAACCGTCTCGCCGGGGCGATAGAGGCCGACGCGGCGAGCGAAGCCGTCGGGGGGAACGCGAAGCGCTCCGATGGCGAGAATCTCGTCGCCGACATTGAAGCCGGCCTCGAAGCCGGGGGTGCCGCGCTTGACGCCGGAGACGACCAGCCGGCCCCCCTCGGATCGGGTGTCGAGGCCGAGCCAGCCCTTGGCGGGGTGATCGTCCGCTGAGGGACCGTCTTCCGCGTCGTCCGGCTCGGAGAAGCGAAGGCCGAACCAGTCGAGGGCGGGACCGTAGTCGAGCTCTTCGGTCGATTGCAGCGCCCGCTCGAACCAGGGATCGAGGTCGATGCCGGCCACCTCGGCGACGACGGCTCGGAACTGATCGGGGGTGAAGCCTCGTGCTCCGGAGTGGCGCTCGAAGGCCAGCCGCATGACATCGTCGAGCGACTTCGAGTCTCCCGAGGCGCGTCGGATCTCGGCGTCGAGCAGGAAGGCGACCACGGCCCCCTTGGTGTAGTAGCTGATGCTGGTGTTCGCCGAGTTCTCGTCTCGGCGGTAGAGCTTGATCCAGGCGTCGAACGAGGAGGTTTCCAGCGGCTGGACGAGCCGGCCGGGGGTCTCCTGAAGGCGCTCAATGTCGCTCTTGGCGCGGTCGTCGCCCGAGCCGGGCCGGGGGGGATCACCGGCGAGGAACTCCTCGACGGAGCAGAGACCGGCCCGGCGGACGAAGAGGCGGTCGTAGTAGCTGGTGATCCCCTCGGCGACCCAGAGGCTGCGGGTATGGACCTCGTTCTCGTAGTCGAACGGCCCGAGCTCGACCGGACGAAGACGCTTGACGTTCCACGTGTGAAAATACTCGTGACTGACGAGAAAGAGCCAGGAGAGGTAGGTCGGCCGGGACCGGGTGGCCCACTTGCTCGTCATCAGCACGGTCGAGTTGCGGTGCTCCAGGCCGCCGCCGGCCTCGGTGAGCAGGTTGAAGAAGACGTAGCGATCGTAGGGCAGCGATCCCCAGAAGTCGCGCTGGGCGCGAACGATCGCCTCGGCATCGCGGGCGGACTTCGGGCCGTCCCAGACGCCCGCCTCCCCCTCGTTGACGAGCAGGTGGGGGATGCCGTCAACCTGGAATTCGTAGACGCTCGGGTTCCCGGCGTAGAGGGGAGAGTCGACCAGGACGTCGTAGTTCTCGGCGACGTAGCGGTTGGGGGAGCCGCCGGGGGCGTCGGGCAGGCCGGTGATCGACCGCGTCCAGGTCGAGGGCAGCTCGACGGCGACCTCGTGAGGCCGGGGGGGCGAGTCGGCCGGGGAGAGAAAGGTGGGGGCGCCGTTGATCAGGGCGAAGGAGGAGTCGACCCAGTTGGTCTGCACCCCCATCTCCCGGCAGTAAACGCGATAGGAGACGATCACCCGATCGAGCCCCTCCGAGGCGATCCGCCAGCGGTTCTTGCGGACCTTCTCGACCCGAAGCGGTTCGTCTCCCGGCGACTTCGCGAGCAGTCCCTCCACGTGTCGGGAGAACTCCCGGATGAGGTACGAGCCGGGGGTCCAGGTGGCCATGAACAGCTCGACGGCGTCCTTGCCGTCGGTCGGGATCTCGGCTTCGACCTCGACGTAGTGCGTCTCGGGGTTCGGAAAGCGGAGGGTGTAGCGGACCGGGGTCACGTCGACGGCCTCGGCAATTGGGTTCGGCATAGTCAGCGCGGCGAAGAGAGAAAGCGGCAGAATGGTCACGGCGTCGGGATCCTCGGGTCGACTCATCGCTCGGGGAGGGTCCGGGGGAGATCCGGGGGGAGAGGAGCCCCGGACCATGATCGCCTCCGCCGATCTCCCGGGCAATCCGCCCTCGGATCGAGCCCGGGATCGAGGCCGAGGGCTGGGCCCCGCGATCAGGCTCCGACCTCGGCGACCTTCGCGGCCACGAGCCGATCGATCTCGGCCACGGCGGCATCGGTCGCCTCCTGCACGGCGCGTTCGGACCCGCGTCCCCGGGCGGCGATCTGCTTGCGGGCGTCCTGCCGAATCATGCGGACGGCGACCTTGGCCTCCTCGCCGAGCTTGCGGACGTGGCGGGCGACCTCCCGCTTCTGCTCTCCGCTGATCGGAGGGACGCTGACGGCGATGGCGCTCGGATCCAGGGCGTAGGCGGAGAGCTTCGCCTCGGCCAGGGCCCGGACGATCGCCGGCACATCGGCCGGGTCGAACGGTCGGACGACCAGCCGATCCCCTCGGCCCGACACCGAGGCGATCCTGCCCACCGGCACCGAGTTCCCCCTCACCGACGCCCGGACGCTGGAGACGAGCCCCGCGTCGACGGTCCCCGTCCGGATGCCGGCCAGCTGCTCGGCCAGCAGGCGGACGGCCGTGTTCATCCGGGGCTTCCAGTCGCTCATGGGGCTGCCGGGGGGCTCGGTCGGTTACACTGGGATTCCATCACGATCACGGCCCCGTCCATCCTACCGGCTGGCGAGAGGGAACGGGACCAATCGGAGGGGCGGTGAACCCGACCCGGACTCGGCCGTGTCCGAGATCAGGGTCGGAATCGCTCTCGGAATCGAACTCAGTCGATCCTCTCGGAGGAACGAATCATCATGGCCATCGTCCAGCGGATGCGAGACCAGTTGAAGGACGCGATGAAGGCCCGGGACACCGTCCGCACCAACTTCCTGCGCTACTGGATCGCCCAGCTCACGACCGGATCGGGCGAGGAGGTGCCCGACGACCAGGCGATCAAGAAGATGCGAGGCATCTTGAAGGAAGCCCGGGGAGGCCAGACCGCCTTCAGTCCCGAGGAGATCACACTGATCGAGGAGTGGGTTCCCGCCACCCTCTCGCGGGAGCAGATCGCCCGGGAGCTCGCCTCCGTCTCGGACCAGATCAAGGCCGCTCCCAAGGACGGCCCGGCGATGGGACTGGCCATGAAGACGCTCGCCGGCAAGGACGTCGAATCCGAGGACGTGAAGGCGGTCGTGGCCGAGTTGCGGGCCTGATCGTCGAGGCGGTCGGCAAGCGGCACAGGGGACACAGACACCGTTTGGACTCGGAAGGAGCGGCCGAGGGGGAGGCCGGGAATATCAGCGATGGCGATGTGCCGGACCTCGGGGAATTCGACCAGCAGCCGGAGAAGAACCGAGGCGAGGGCTTGACAGTGGCCGCACCAGTCGGGGCCCAAATTCGAGGAGGACGGGGCCGGGCATCGCGTCGATCTCGGCCCTCGAGGGCGCTTCGCTCCGTCCTTCAGTGTCCATGAGACGCTCAGGAGTCAGGGTGTTCCGGTCAAGCCTGGTCGTCGCACCCGGAGGGCTCCTCCCCGAGAGGGCGGAGGAACTGGACGGCCTCGGCGACGGTGCGGAAGAGGTCGACGTGGGCGTCCATTTGCATCTCCTCGAAGACCTGCATCGTCGAGCGCCCGACCCGGGCGAAGGCGACCTCGCCTCCTCGGCGTCGGATCTGGCGGACGAGGGTCATCAGCAGTCCGAGGGCCGTCGGGCCGGGGGAACCAACGCCGCTGAGTTCGATCACGAAGCGGCGTCGGCCCTGGTCGAGCAGGGCGTCGAGGTCTCGGGCGGCGTCGAAGTGGCGGGCGTCGCTGAGCACTCCGGCGACGTTCCCCACGATGGTGACCGCCCCTTCGTCGCGATAATCGATCGGCATCGTCCGTTTCCCGGGAACATTGAACCAGGGTGTGTTCGCGAGCAAAATCAGCGCCCAGGCAGACGTCTTCGGTCCCGTGCACGACGCCATCAAGGTCTGGTGGACCCAGGCCGAGGGGCTCAACCCCTTATCTCTGATGCACCGCCGGTTCGGTCGGGAAACCGACCGTGATGGCGAGGCCTTCCGCCACCAGTGGTCGTTCATCGAGTCTCACCTGATCGACTCCGAGTCCGGCGGCTGGTTCTCCCCGACGGACCGCGAGGGGAACCTCGAAGGGGATGGGCGGAAGGCCTCGCAGTGGAAGGCGAATTACCACACCGCCCGGGGGATGATGAACGTCGTCCGCATGCTCCGGGAGGAGGGTGCGTCCGACTGAGGCCTCCCGGCTTCGCATTGCTTCGGGGTTCCCCGAGTCTCCGGGGGTTCCGGTCCCCCGGGCTCGATCTCGGCAAGGGCGGTCGCTCCTCCGGGTGCCACCGGACCCCGAGAACGAACCCGATGCCCGCGCCGGGCCTCGCCGTGCCTAATCGACGAGCAGCGGCCCGCCCGGATGCGCGGCGGCCGGGAAGGAGTGGTCTGGCCCGAAGTGCCGTCTTCGGCGTGAGTTCAGCCGGATCGAGCCGGGAGGAGCACCGGAGGGGGGGACGCCGGTATGCCCTTCGCTATCCCTGAGGTCTGGGCCGCGAGCGACGGGCCGGGGCCGCCCTCTCCAGGTGCGTGACCGCCCCACTTGGCCGCCGCTCACGGCAAGGTCGAGATCGAAGTCGAGGAGACACATCTCCTGATGCTCGGATATCTGATCGACATGGACGGGGTGATCTACCGGGGAGGGCAGCTCATCCCCGGGGCCGATCGCTTCATCACCGAACTCCGGAAGGCCGATGTCCCCTTTCGCTTCCTGACCAACAACAGTCAACGAACCCGGCGAGACGTGGCGACCCGGCTGCAACGCCTGGGAATCGATGTGGATGAACGGCACATTTACACCTGTGCCATGGCGACCGCCCGCTTCCTCGCCCAGCAGCGTCCCCGGGGGACGGCCTTCGTCATCGGGGAAGGGGGGCTGCTAAACGCCCTGCACGAGAACGGCTACGCGATCGTGGACCGGGACCCGGACTACGTCATCGTGGGAGAAGGGCGCACGATCAGCTTCGAGATGGTCGAGGCCGCCCTGGGCATGATCCTGGGGGGGGCGAAGCTGATCGCCACGAACCTTGACCCGAACTGCCCGACCGAGAGCGGCCTGAGGCCCGGGTGCGGGGCGACGGTCGCCATGCTGGAGGCAGCCAGCGGCACCCGAGCCTTCAGCGTCGGGAAGCCGAGCCCGGTGATGTTGCGGGGCGCCCGGAAGGAACTGGGGCTGACGACCGATCAGACCGTCGTGATCGGCGACACGATGGAGACGGACATCCTGGGAGGGGTCCAGCTCGGCTTCAAGACGATCCTGGTCCTCAGCGGCGGGACCCGCCGGGAGGACGTGGGCCGTTACGCCTACCGGCCGGACAAGGTTGTCGAGTCCATCGCCGACCTCTCCCATCTCGAACTCGCTCGGGAATTCCTGGGGAAGGCCCCGCCGGCCCCCGTTCGAGGAGGCAATCGCCCTCGGAGGGCCTCCGCCCTGTCGGCGACCCCGGCGTGAGGAGACTCCTGGCGCCGGGGGCTCCGCGTTGATTCCCGCCCGATGCTCCCGGAGCCCGGCGCCCCCCTTCGGGGACGCCGGGCTCCGTGCGTTTGAGGTCGGAGGGCCGGGAACGGAGGTCGAACGGCTCGGCCGGAAGCGTTCGGCTCCCGATCCCTCGCCGGGTCCGAGCGTCTCCGGCCGAGGGGGGAGCGCGGCTCAGCCCCTTCGGAGGGCCCGGCCCGGGGTGGCGCCGGTGGGCTCGCCGTCGCACAGGGCGAGGGTGCCGTTGACGAAGACGTGACGAACCCCCTCGGCCTCGGTGCGGCCGGAGGCGTAGGTCGAGCGGTCGGCGATGGTCGCGGGGTCGAAGATCGCCAGGTCGGCGGCGAAGCCGGGGCGGACGAGGCCGCGATCGGTCAGGCGGTAGCGTCGGGCGGCGTGGCTGGCGAGGTGGACGATCGCGCTGCCCCAGTCGTAATCGCCAAGTTCCCGGGTGTGATACCCGAGGTATCGGGCGAAGGCGCCCCAGCCTCGGGGATGGGGATGGCTGCCGCAGAAGATTCCGTCGGAGCCGGCCATGTGGGCGGGGTGGCGGAGGATGGCTCGGATGTCGGCCTCGGTGCGGTCGCCGGCCCGGGCGCCGAAGATGCCGACGGCCATCCCGGAGCGGACGAGCAGGTCGCAGACGAAGTCGCCGGGAGAAACGCCGGCCTGCCGGGCGGCCTCCACGAGGTTCTTGCCCTCGGCCCAGCGGTCGTCCGGGTGGGCGATCATCGTCAGGGTGATCGAGTCGAGCGGATAGGGAATCGCGCCGGAGAACCACTCGGCGTGCAACTTCGCTCGGATCGCCGGGTCGCTCAGGCGGGAGACGGTCGGCTCGATCCCCCCCTCCTGAACCCAGGACGGGAGGGAGACCATGCCGAGGATCGTGCTGCCGACGAGGTAGGGATAGCTGTCGAAGGTCAGGTCGATCCCCTCGGCCCGGGTGCGGTCGACGAGCGGCAAGAGGATGTCGGCCGGGCCGTTGTAGTGCGAGACGTGGATGGCGGCGCCGGAGCGGCGGGCGACCTCGGCCATCTCGGCGACCCCCTGGGGGGCCTTCGGGCCGTAGCCGCGAATGTGGGAGACGTAGACGCCGTCGAGCGGAGCGATCTCCTCGCAAAGGGCGGCCATCTCTCGAATGTCGGCATAGAGGCTGGGGATGTAGTCCATCCCGCTGGAGATGCCGACGGCACCGGCCTCCATCCCCTCCCGGACGATCCGGCGCATGGCCGCTAGCTCATCGTCGGTCGCGGGACGGGTCTCCAGGCCCATGACCTCCATGCGGACGTTGCCGTTGGGGATGAGGAAGGCGACATTCAGCGCGGTGGTGCGGTCGAACCGGGAGAGGTACTCGGCGACGGTGGACCAGTCGTATTCGATCGAGTCGGGGTTGCCGCTGAACCCGTGGGTGTAGCGGCGCATGTAGTCCATCGTCCGGGCAGAGGCGGGGGCGAAGGCGACGCCGTCCTGGCCGATGACGTAGGTGGTGACGCCCTGCTTCAGGGCCGGCCGGTGGACCGGGTCGGCCAGGAGCATCAGGTCGCCGTGGACGTGGGTGTCAATGAAGCCGGGGGTGACGTAGAGGCCGTCGGCGTCGACGACCCGGGCGGCCTCGGCCCCGTCAAGCCGACCGACGTCGGCGATGGTGGTGTCGAGCAGGCCGACGTCGGCCCGGAACGGGGGGGCGCCGGTGCCGTCGACGACCTGGCCTCCCTTGATCAGCACATCGAACCGCATGGATCGGTCACTCCTCGGCGGGGACGAGCCGGACGCGGCGGAGGTTCATGACGAATCCCCCGGGCGCGTCCAACGCCCGGACCTCCAGCCGGGACCGGCCTCCCGGCAGGTCGATCGCCCCCTTCATCGGCTGGGGGAGGAACCGGGAATCGGACCCGGTGGCGTGCACGGTGGCCTCGCGGACCTGGTCGGCCGCGATCACCCGGAAGGCGGCCCCGCCCCGGCCGATCGGGGCGGCGTATTCGACCAGGACAACGAAGCGGCCGGGAGCGTCGAGCGAGAAGTCCCAGCGGACGCGGTCGGTCGGCTCGGTCCAGTCGGCGACGAACTCGGGGTCGCCGGCCACGCGCAGCCGGTCGCCCAGCAGAACGGCGCGGCGGGCGGGCAGTTCAAGAATGCCGTTGCGGTCGGCCTCGGGGCGGAACGGCTCGGGAGAACCGTCGGGGGGAGCGAACAGGACCAGGGCGATCAGCAGGGGAGAACACGGCGGCATCGGTCGGTCCCGTTCGGTTCGGGTCTGGCGTCTCGACTCGTCGTCAGGGAGCCTGGACGGACGGAGCAGGAGGCGGGGAGTCGAGGCCTCGCCAGAGATACCACATGGCCACCGACCGGAACGGCCGCCACGGCTCGGCCAGGTCGAGACACTGGCGGGGGGTCGGCAGGGCGTCGAGGCCGAAGTGGGAGCGGATGCCGGCCCTCACCCCGAGATCGCCGACGGAGAGCACGTCGGGGCGGTTCAGAGCGAAGACCAGGAACATCTCGGCCGTCCAGGGGCCGATCCCCTTGATCCCGGTCAGCAGGGAGACGATCTCGGCGTCCCGGAGCCGACCGATCCGGGAAAGGGGGACGCTCCCCGAGGCGACCGCCTCGCTGAGGTTCCGCACGTAGCCGGCCTTCACCCCCGAGAGGCCGCAGGACCGGAGGCCGTCGATCCCCAGGGCCAGGAGGGAATCGGGGAGATGGCGGTCGGAGCCCTGAAGGTCCAGCAGGCGGCGGTTGATGGAGGAGGCGGCCTTCGTGGAGATCTGCTGGCCGATGATGGCTCGAACGAGGATGCCGAAGCGATCGCGCCGAGGTCGGAGCCGGCAGGGGCCGATCCGGTCGATCAGGGGGTGCCAGCGCGGGTCGATGGCGCGGAGGTGGGCGACCGCGTCGGCCCAGGGGTCGACGCGGTCGACGAGGAGTCCTGCCTCTGGTCCCCCCGGCTCAGTTCGACTCGGCGAGCGCCTTCTCGATGGCATCGACGACCTTGTCCGACTTGGGATCGTCCCCGGGCTCGAAACGGGCGACCACGTTCCCCGCGCGGTCGACAAGGAACTTGGTGAAGTTCCATCGGATCGGCCCGCCGAACTGGGGGTGCAGCTCCTGATCGGTCAGGAAGGCATACAGCGGGTGGATGCCCGAGCCCTTCACGACGATCTTCGAGAAGAGCGGGAACGTAACCTGGTAGTTCGACTTGCAGAAGGATCGGATCTCGGCGTTGGTACCGGGCTCCTGTTGGCCGAACTCGTTGGCCGGGAAGGCGAGGACCTTGAAGCCCTTCTCGCCGTAGGTGCGATACAGCTCCTCCAGGCCCTCGTACTGCGGGGTATAGCCGCAATAACTGGCCGTGTTGACGATCAGCAGCACCTCTCCCTGGAAGGAGGACAGGTCGACCTCGTTCCCCTCGATGTCGGCGACGGTGAAGTCAAGCACGCTGCGGGCCTCGTCGCCGGCCCGCGACGGCCCGGAGAGCAGCAGGGCGATCGGCAGCGCGGCGAGCACGGTTCGGATCATCGGTGCGATCTCCGGCGGTTCATTCCCTGATCCCGAGGCGATCCCGGCGGGGATCGAGCCCGGGCGACTGGCCGGGCGTCAGGCGGGGTCCGCCGCCGAGCCCGGGACGTCGATGGGTTTTATGATGATGGGGACGAGCGGCGGAATCAAGGCCGAGGACCGCTCCTCCCCCGTCCCCGTCTCGTGGCCGGGGGGCCGACCTCCTGGTAGGATGGCGGGCGTCCGGCCCGGGACCGGGCGACGACGACCCTACCGAGCCTCCCATGACCACAGCAACTTCCCCCCCGATCGATCCCCGTCGCGTCGAGGACGCGACCTGCCCGGCCTGCGGCCTGCTCTGCGACGACCTGGTGCTGACGGTCGCCAACGGCCGGGTCATCCGGGCCGATCGGGCCTGCGAGCGAGGACGGGCCTGGTTTCTGGCCGATCATCGGCGGGAGGAACTCCCGGAGGCGACCGTCGACGGCGTCCCGGTCCCGACGGACGAGGCCATCGGCCGGGCCTCGGCCATCCTGATCGCGTCAAGGGCGCCGACGATCGCCGGGCTCTCGGCCGCGACCACCGAGGCGCAGGCGATCGCCGCCCGGCTGGCCGACCGGCTGGGAGCGACGATCGGCCCCGACCACGCCGAGGAGGCCTGGCCAAGAGTGGCGGCGATCCAGCGGGCCGGAGCGGCCCTCGGGTCCTTCGGCGAGGTCGCCAACCGGGCGGACCTAATCCTGCTCTGGGGACTCGAGCCGGAACCGGGGCTCCCCCGCCTCCGAGAGCGCCTAATCGACCGACCCGGCCGGTTCGTCCCGGAAGCGAGGGCGGGCAGAACCGTGCTCGTGGTCGACTCCGGCTCGTCCACCGTCCGCTCCTGGGCCGACGGCGCGATCGCCGTCGGGCCGGGCAGCCACGCCGAGGCCCTCCGGGCGCTGCGGGCGGCCGTCCTCGGGATCCCGAGCGACCCGGATCGGCTGGTCCGGGCTTCGGGTGCCCCTCTCGAATCGTGGCTCGAGTGGGCGGATCGGCTCAGGGCGGCAAGGTACGGGGCGATCCTGTTCGGCTCGGAGCTGGCCCGCGAAGGGGCCGAGGCGATCGAGGCGCTGATGCGGCTGCTCGACGACCTGAAGGCCTCGACCCGATGCGTCGCCCTGCCGATGGCCGGCCCGGGCAACCCGACCGGGGCGGAGGCGGTGCTCACCGCCCGCCTGGGCGCCCCGCTCTCGGTCGACCTCTCGGCCGGTGCCCCCCGGTTCCTGCCCTGCGACGCGGAGCCCGAGCTTCGCCTGCTCCGGGGAGAGGCCGACGCCGTGCTCGTCCTCGGCGAGCCGACCGAGGAGCTGGAGGTCGACCGCCCCCCCGGCGTGCCGCTCGTGCTGATCGGCCCGGCGGCGACCTCCCGGTCGGAGCCGGGGGTCGTGGCGATCGCCACCGGCACCCCCGCCCTCGACGAGGGCGGCTCGATCGTAAGGTCCGACGAGGTCACCCTCCCGCTCCGCCCCCCCCTGGAACCGATCCGGCCGTCGGCCGCCGAGGTCCTCGGCCGACTGCTGGACCGGATCGGCCGAGACTCGATCCCCGAATGACCGCCGATCCCCCTCCCTCCTTCCCGCCGGAGCCCCCGATGCAGCTCGACGGCGTCGCCATCGTCGACACCTTCGCCGAGGCCTTCCCGATGACCGGGGCGCGGCTGATCCTCACGGCCGACTCCCCCCGATGGGCCGAGATCGCCGGCCGGACGATGACGGGATACGCCTCGAGCGTGATCGCCTGCGACGCCGAGGCGGCCATCGAGCGCCCGCTCACTCCCGAGGAGACGCCCGACGGCCGGCCAGGAGTGGCCGTGCTGGCGTTCGCCTTCAGCCGGGAGGCGCTGGAGCAGGCCCTCATCCGTCGCGTCGGCCAGTGCGTGATGACCTGTCCCACCTCGGCCTGCTACAACGGCCTGCCGATCGGCTCCGACCCCGGGCCCATCGTGGTCGGCGGCAAGCTCCGCTACTTCGGCGACGGCTGGCAGATCAGCAAGAAGATCGGCGGCCGACGCTTCTGGCGCGTCCCGGTGATGGACGGCGAATTCACCTGTGAGGAGTCGTTCGGCACGACCGTCGGCGTGGCCGGCGGGAACATCATCCTGCTCGGCACCGAGCCGAGGAGCACCCTGGAGGCAACCGAGGCGGCCGTCGAGGCGATGCGACACGTCCCGGGAGTGATCCTGCCCTTCCCGGGGGGGATCGCCCGGTCGGGCTCGAAGGTCGGCAGCAAGTACAAGGGGCTGATCGCCAGCTCGAACACCGCGTTCTCGCCGACCTTGCGGGGGCTGGTCGAATCGCAGTTGCCCCCCGAGGTGCGTTGCTCGTACGAAATCGTCATCGACGGCCTGACGCTCGAGGCCGTCGAGCGCGCCACCCTCGCCGGCCTCCGGGCCGGAGCGAGGCCAGGAATCGTGGCGATCACCGCCGGCAACTACGGCGGCAAGCTCGGCCCGTTCCACATCCGCCTCCGGGACGTGATCGCCCGGGCCGAGGGACGCGATCCGACCGACGATTAATGCGATCGGGTGCGAAGAATGCGATCATGTGCCAATCG
This sequence comes from Tautonia sociabilis, assembly GCF_003977685.1. Lineage (GTDB taxonomy): Bacteria > Planctomycetota > Planctomycetia > Isosphaerales > Isosphaeraceae > Tautonia > Tautonia sociabilis. Next base: position 45,838 of record NZ_RYZH01000025.1, read on the forward strand.
CCGAGCCGAGCCCCAGGGAGGTTCGCCGGGGGCGAGCCGCTCCCGGCGACCTCGGCTCCCGGCGGCTCCGTGATCCGGCGATCACCGGATCGCGGAGGCCCCCCCACGACGACGACAATCCGACCCGAACGGCCCGGCTCCGCCTCCCGAGCGACAGCGACCGGGAGACGGAGATCCACCTCCCACACCGGGCTCCGCAGGGCGACCCTCCTCCTCAAGAAACGCGCGGCTCGTCAATCTCGGCCGGATTCCTGTTGCATCGAGCGTCGTTATGACCCAAGATGTACAGGCTAGTCCCGTCTCCACACGTTTCTCTCCCATCCCAGGCGCGTCCCCCGGGCCAACCTGGCCCGGCTTCCCATCTCGAAAGCGCCGCCGCCGAGGGGGACTCAACCATGCAGATCCGAACCGTCCTGTCGGCCAAGGACCGTCCCGTGATCACCATCGGCACCGGCGCCTCGGTGGCCGAGGCCGTGGCCGAGTTGGTCCGGCACAACATCGGCTCGCTGCCGGTCGTCGACGGCCACGGCGCGCTGGTTGGCATCTTCACCGAACGAGATGTCCTCCGCGGCCTGCACGACCGCGGCAAGGAGTTCTGCCACGAGCCGATCGGCGAGGTGATGACCGACCGCGTCGTCTCCTGCTCCATCAGAGACTCGGTCCACGACGCGATGGGGCGCATGAGCGCCCACGGAATCGGCCAGCTCACCGTCCTCGACGACGACGGGTCGCTCGTCGGAATCGTCTCGGTCGGCGATCTCATCCGGGAGCTGCATCAGGCGGCCGAGGAGGAACGGAACAACCTGATGAACTACGTGTACGGGGGGGTCTGACGGGCGGTGCCGGGCAGTCGACGATCGAGGAGGGCTGCAGCGAGGGGGAGATCCGCTGGTAGCGGTCCGCACCTGCAGGCCCTTGGCGGCGCTTCGGTCCCGCCTCCGGCAGCGTCCGTCCGGCACTCCCCATCCCCGACCGACCATCACCCATCGCTCATGCCGGCGCCTCCCGAGCAGCGGGAGCCGAGCCGACGGCGACGCTCGAGGAGTTCCGCCAGGGGGCCGGCCGACATTCCGCAGCAGGGGGGGAGAACGGCCTCGAAGCCGGTGCTCGCCTTCGACCTCCGGCGGCCGTCAACCTCGGCGGGGTCGTGCTCGGCGAAATCCCAGGCGACTCGGTCGGCACCCTCCGCTGGGACCACGCCGAACCGGGAGACGTCGGCCCAGTCGACTCGCCTGGGGTTGAAGGCGGTGCTATAGATGAAGCCTCGGTCGGTCAGGTGGAGGTACGACCGGCTCGGGATGAGCCAGGCGAGGGCGCCGAGCAGCGTAACGGCGGAGGGAGCGGCCAGGGCGATCCCGGAGGCCGTCGATCCCCGCCAGGCCAGCCAGGCCCCGAGGGCGATCCCCATTCCCCCGAGCATCGCGAGGGAGACGGGGATGCGGCGACGGGGATCGAGCGTGATCGGCTCGGGGGACGGGTCGGACACGGCGGCCTCGGGGGAGGAGGAGCGGGAGGATCGATTTCGGGGAGACCTCCGGCCGTCCCCGTCGGGAGGAGGCCCGTCACTCGACGAAGGCGAGCGCCCGGTCGAAGTCGGCCCAGAGGTCGTCGGCGTCTTCCAGGCCGATCGAGAGGCGAACCAGGCCGGGGGTGATCCCCAGCCGGTCCAGTAGCTCGGGGTCCTGCCCTCGGTGGCTCGTCGACGACGGGTGGCTCAGGGTGGTGGCCACGTCTCCCAGGCTCGGGGCGAAGGGAACGTGCCGGAGCCCCCGGATGAAGGCGTCGGCTCGGGCCCGGTCGCCGAGGTCGACCGTGATCATCGCGCCGAAGCCGCCGGAGAGCAGCGACCGGGCCCGATCGTGATCGGGGTGCTCGGGCAGACCCGGGTAGTGCACGGCCCGAACTCGGCCGGATCGGGAGAGGCGAACGGCCAGGTCCCGAGCCGTCTCCCCGGCCCGGGCCGATCGGAGGGGCAGGGTGGCCAGTCCTCGAGTGGCGAGCCAGCTCTCGAACGGGTTGCCGGAGAGGCCAAAGGTGGAGGAGACGCTCGAGAGCCGGGCGATGTCCCCCTTCGAGCCGGCGACCAGGCCGAGCGTGAGGTCGCTGTGGCCTCCGATCAACTTCGTGCCGGAATGGACGACGTAGGACGCCCCCAGCTCGATCGGCCGGCAGAGCAGGGGGGCGAAGGTATGGTCGACGACGAGCTTCGCGCCGGCCTGTCGGGCGAGATCGGCCAGCCGAGGGAGATCGGGAAGGCGGAGCAGGGGATTCGACAGGGTCTCGACGAAGACCAGGCGAGTCCCGTTCCGAAGGGCGTCGGCGAGCGACTCGGGGCGGGTGGCATCGAACCCGGAGGAGGAGACGCCGAACCGGGAGAGCTCCCGGCCGATGAGGGAGATCGTCTTGCCGTACAGTTGCTCGGCGAATGCGACGTGGTCCCCCGCGTTGGTCTCGGCCAGCAGGACGGCGGCGGTCGCCGCCATCCCCGAGGCGAAGACGGCGGCGGCGTCGGCCGCCTCCAGGGCGGCGATCCGGTCGGCCAGGGCGGCCGCGTTCGGGTGGCCGTCCCGGGCGTAGACGAAGCCGTCGTCCCGGCCGGCGTAGACGTCGTCGACATGGTCGATCCCCTCGAAGCGGTAGACGACGCTCAGGTGCGGCGGGGGGACGAGCGGGGCGGTCGAGGGCCGGACCGGGGGAGCGGCTCGGGCGCAGGTCGTCTCGGGTCGGGGAGGAGGGCTGTCCATCGTCGGGATCGGCGGGGGGAGGGGAGCGGTCGGTCGCCAGGGGGAGCGGGGAAGGCCGGCCGGCCCCGGGTCAATGGGCGCCGATCGGCCCGTGCTCCTTGCGGTGGACTCGGCCGGCGACCCCGAGGCGGAGGATGATCTCACCGATCATGCGGAGGGCCTTGCGGCGGTCGCCAGCGGACCGGGCGGCCTTGGCGTCCTCCCGGAGGGCGGTGAGGGTGGCCCAGTCGATCGGCCAGGCCTGCTCGACGGCGAGGGCCTGGGCGGAGCGGAGATCCTCGGAGAGCCGGTTGAGCAGGGCGTCGTCGATCGGGCAGGGGGCGGTGCGGTAGATGTGCTCCTCGACCGGCTCGGAGGGGGGCTTGCGCTGGAAGGCGTTGCGGAGGCTGGCCAGCGAGAAGCCCTTCCCCTTGGCCGAGGAGGCCCCGACGCTCGCCCCCGGTTCGAGGACCGAGAGGTTCGGGTCGTCCGGGTCGTCCCAGGGACCGACTCGGACGATCATCACGGTGATGTTGTCGTGCCCCCCGCGGAGGTTGGCCAGGTGGAGCAGGTACTTGCTGGCGGTGTCGGGGTGGAACTGGGAGGCGAAGGCGCCCAGCTCGGGATCCTCGATTGGGCCAGAGAGGCCGTCGGAGCAGAGCAGGTAGACGTCCCCGGACTCGACCGGGTGCGGCCCCTCGATGTCGACCTCGATGTTCGGGTCGGGGCCGAGCGACCGGGTGATGACGTTGCGGGGGACGGCCTTCTGGGCGTGCTCGGGGGGCAGGTGGTTGCGGCGGATCAGCTCCCAGACGAGGCTGTGGTCGAACGTGAGCTGGTCGATGGTGCCGCCTCGGATGCGGTAGACGCGAGAGTCGCCGACGTGGGCGATCAGGGCGCCGTCGGGGCCGAGGACCAGGGTGGAGCAGGTGGTGCCCATGCCCTGGAAGTCCTTGTTGGCGTTGGCCTTGGCGTGAATGATGTTGGCCACTTCGCGGTAGGCCTTGGTCAGCGCCTCGGCCGTGCTCTCGACCTTCATCTTGGCGAAGTTATGCGGGATGTTGTCGCAGGCGAGCTTGCTGGCCAGTTCGCCGACCGCGTGCGCCCCCATCCCGTCGGCGACCATGAAGACGTGCCCGCGCTTCTTCCAGGCCTCGGGGGTCTTGGCCCGGACGATCGCGAAGCGGTCCTGATTGTTCGATCGCCGCATGCCGGTGTCCGTCGCGGCGGCGTCGATGAGGATGTCTTGCCAGTTCACGACGACGGGCCCTCGCTGCTGCGGCGATCGCGCCCCGTCCGGTCGAGCTTGCGGGCGAGCCTGTTCGATCCGGACGGCCCTCGAAGCGGTCGGGCCCGGGGCGACCATCCCGGGCCCCCCGGGGAGCCAAGCGATCATGCCCGCCCGCGACCTTGAAGTCCATTCTAACTCCGCGCCGGGCCGTCCCATAGGGAGCGATGTTCCAATTGCGGGGGGCGCCTCCGATCGGGAGTTCGCCGGCTCGGCCTCGGTTCCAGGGTAACGTGCCCAGCGGTAGGCACGCGAGAGTACGTCCGCTAAGGTGGGGATGTGACCGCCGACCCGCCCTCCGCCCTCGGGCCCGCAGGACCCCGATCCGGCATGAACGCCCCGACCCGCCCCCCGACGATCTGCTTCTCCAAGCAGGCCCTGCCCAACGGGCTCGACGTGATCGTCCGGCGGGATCCCCGCCTGCCCGTGGCCGCGGTCAACCTCTGGTATCACGTCGGCTCCAAGGACGAACGGCACGGCCAGCGCGGCTACGCCCACCTGTTCGAACACTTGATGTTCGAGGGGTCCCAGCACTTCCCCGGCGACTTCTTCTCCCCCCTCCAGCCGCTGGGGGCCTCGGTCAACGGCTCCACCTCCTCCGACCGGACCAATTACGTCATCGACCTGCCGACGGCGCACCTGGAACTGGCCCTGGCGATGGAATCCGACCGCATGGGCCATCTGCTGCCAGCCCTGACCGACGAGAAGCTGGAGATCCAGAAGGGCGTCGTCACCAACGAATACCGCCAGAACTACGCCAACCGCCCTTACGGCCAGGTCCCCCGGCTGCTCTCCGAGGCCCTCTACCCTCCCGACCACCCCTACCACTGGCCGACGATCGGCGCGATGGAGGACGTCTCCTCCGCCTCCCGGGCGCACGTCGAGGCCTTCTTCCGTCGCTTCTACGTCCCGGCCAACGCCAGCCTCTGCCTCGTGGGAGACCTGGACGAGGACCTTGCCTTCGCCCTGGCCGAACGCTACTTCGGCCCGATTCCCGGCGGCGCCCCCGCCCGACGACCGGAGCCCCCCGCCCTCGGCCCGCTGCCGGATCGGCCCATCCTGGTGCGGGACCGCGTCGAGCTGGACCGCCTGCACCTGTCCTGGCCGACCGTGCCGCAGTTCTCCCCCGACGACGCCCCGCTCTCCCTGGCCGGCGACCTGCTGGCCCGGGGACGGTCGAGCCGCCTATACCGCCGGCTCGTGCTGGAGGAGCAGCTTGCGCAGAACGTCTCGGCCTCCCAGGCGGGCCGGGAGCTGGCCGGCACCTTCAGCGTCATCGTCACGCTCCGGCCGGGCAAGCCTTGGGAGCGGGCCCGCGATCTCGTCGATGCCGAGCTGCGGGCTCTGGCCCTCGAGGTCGACCCGGAGGAGCTGGCCCGGGCCCGAACCGGGAGGCTCGGGGCGTTGATCTACGCGCTGGAGTCGATCGGCGGCTTCGGCGGCGTGGCCGATCGCCTGAACGCCTTCAACGTCTTCCTCGGCGACCCGGCCCGGATCACCACCGATTTCGATCGGTTCGAGCGGGCGACCACCGATCAGGTCGCCGAGTCCGTCCGCCGCCTCCTGCTGCGGCAGGGGGGGGAACCGGCCCCCCGGGTGGAGCTTGTCGTGCTCGGGAGGCGAGGAGGGACCGATCGGGGAGCGACCCTGGACCGCTCGAGACCCCCGACACCGAGCGCCCCGGTCGCGTTCCGGGCTCCGGTGCCGTCTCGTCGGGTGCTGGCCTGCGGCGCGGAGCTCTGGGCGGTCCCTCGCCGAGACCTGCCGGTGATCACCGCCAGCCTGGCCGTCCCCGCCGGGGCCGGGGCGCACGGGCCCGATCGCGCCGGGCTGGCGAGCCTGACCGCGGCGATGCTCGACGAGGGGACCCGGACGAGGTCGGCCTCCGAGATCGCCCGGAAGGCCGAGTCGATGGCGACGAGCCTCTGGGCCACCGCCGGGTGGGACGGCTCTTACGTCGGCTTCCGCTGCCTGTCGGCCCATCGGGACGAGAGCCTCGAGCTGGCCGTCGACGTGCTCCGCCACCCCACCTTCCCCGAGGCGGAATGGGACCGCATCCGGGGCCAATCGATCGCCGCCCTGCGATCGAGACGGGACCGGGCCGAGGCGGTCGCCTCCCAGGTCCTGCTCCAGGCGATCTTCGGGCCTGGCCACCCGTATCTCGTCCCCGCCGTCGGGACGATCCCGACGGTCGAGCGGATGGATCGGGAAGACCTGAGGAGGTTCCACGACGTCTTCTACCGGCCGGTCGGCTCGGCCTGGATCGTCGCCGGCGATTTCGACCCGGACGAGATCGCCGAGCGGCTCGACGCCGCGATCGGAGACTGGGAAGGCAAGGCCCCGCTCCCGATCGAGCCCCCATCGCCGCCCATCGGCCACCGACGCCGCATCCTTCTGGTCGACCGGCCCGGCGCCCCTCAGGCATCCGTCCGGGTCGGGCACGTCGGCCTGAGGAGAAACGAGGAGGACTACGTTGCGGCAATGGTGCTCAACCAGATCCTCGGCGGCCAGTTCTCCTCCCGGCTCAACGAGTCGCTCCGGGAGCGCAAGGGGATGACCTACGGCGTCCGATCCTCGTTCGACGCTCGACGGGGAGCCGGACCGTTCTCCGTGGCCGCCGCCGTGCAGACCGATCGCGCCGCCGAGGCGGTGCTCGAGATCGCCCGGGAGATCGAGGCCCTGCTCGGCGACCATCCCCCCACCTCCCGGGAGCTGAACGACGCCCGCCGCAGCCTCCTGGAAGGCCAGGCCCGCCACTTCGAGACTCCCTCCGACCTCGTCTCCCGGTTCGCCGACCTGTTCCTGCACGGCCTGCCCCCCGACCACCACGCCACCTTCCCAGCTCGGCTGGCGGCGATCGACCTCGACGCCCTCAGCCGGGCCGCCTCCTCCCGACTGAGGCCGGAGGGGCTGGTGGCCGTCGTGGTCGCCGACGCCGGTCAGGTGCTCGGGGCGCTCGAAGGGCTGGGATGGGGGGACGTGAAGGTCCTGGACGACGAAGAGGCTCCGTGAATCGAGAGGCTGAGTAACGGGTCGCCCGCCTCTTCGATGCGGACTGCCCCCGTTCAACCGTCGACCGCTCCCCTCCTCAACAGAAAGACCGGGGTCTCCAGACGCTCCGGCCCGGGGCCCGCCGTCCTCCCGCGCAACGCGAGAGAACCTGGCGGAATTCCTCCCCAAAATGGGCCCGACCGGCCCGGAATCACGTCTCTGCTTCTGCAAGTACCGCCGATGAGCGGCAGCGACGGCCCCGCCCCCTGACTGGAGTAAGCCTGATCGGGCGGCCGGGAAGGGGGTTGGGAGGCTCCTGGAATCGGACAGGACCGACCTGAGGCTGCTGGCCCGGGTGCGGATCGGAAACCGGTTGCGGGGGAAGCTGGACCCGGAGCAGGTCGTCCAGGAGGCCTTCCCTTCCTGAGCGTTCACCAGGGGTTCGACTGCTTCGGGTCGCCCTCCGGCTGACCTCGGACGTCCCGACGATCCTGAACAACCTGGCCTGGGCCCTGCTCAACGCCCCCGACCGCTCCCCTGAGCAACTCGACAAGGCCATCTGGCTGGCCAAACGCGCCGACGCGATCGTTCCCGGCGAGGCGGCCATCGTCAACACCCTGGCCGTCGCCTACTACCGCCAAGGGGACCTCGACCGCTCCCAGGAAGCCGTGGAGGAGTCGATCCGTCTGAACCAGGGGGAGCTCCCCGTCGACCACTTCCTACTCGCCATGATCCTCCACCAGAGGGGAAAACCCGAGGAGGCCCAGCGCCAGTTCAATCACGGGCTGGAACTGATCGAGCTCCAAGGGCTCGAGGACGCGGACCCGGAAACCGAGCAATTCCGGGACGAGGCGGCCGCCCTGCTCGAATCGGATCCCGGTGCCGAGCGTCCGTAGGGACATCCGGCCATCGGCCGACGCCGAGAAGTCGAGGGAGCCGGCCGATCGCCAGCCCTTCTCCGTCGTCCGGGCTGGCCCGACTCCTTAGAATAAGGGGCCGGGAAGCTCTTGGCCTCCTGAACCGAGCGCCGCGACGCTTCCCACTCCGATCCGCCCGATCCGGGCCCCTTCCGGCCGACTCACCGCCGCGAACGAACGCATCCATGCCGAGATCGAAGCGACCGAAGCTGTGGCGTCGGGCCTGGATCGCCCTGAAGCGGGGCCTGATCCGGTTCGACCGCCGGCCGCCGGCTTGGGTCGACGAGGTCACGCCCTGGGCAGGGAGCCTGCTGGCTCACGCCGTCCTCTTGATTCTCATCGCCGTGGTCGCCGTTCTGATCCCCCCGGCCGACGACGGTCGTTCGGGAGAATCGGCCTTCGCCGCGACCCTGGCCGATCAGCTCGTCGACGACCTGACCAGCCTCGATCGCCTGGACCGTGCCGGCGATCCCTTCACCGCGATCGACCAGGAAACCCCGTCACTGGCGATCGACGCCGACCCAAGCCTGGTGAACGTTCCGGAGCTGGCCGCCCGGTTCGCCCCGGAGCTGTCCCGGTCTCCGATCGAGCTGACCATCGAGCGTCCCGACCACTTCGTCCCGGGGGTGGCCACCTCGGCGACCCGGCTGGGGGGAGCGTCCCGGCTCGCCCCGTTCTCCGGCCGAAGCGCGGCGATGAAGGCGGCCCTGCTGCGGCGAGAGGGGGGGACGCTCGAGTCGGAGCAGGCCGTCGAGCTCGGGCTCGACTGGCTGGTCCGGCACCAGGGACCGGCCGGCAACTGGACGCTCGACCCGAGGCCGCACTGTACCCAGGGGCTGTGCCCCGGCGGCGAGACGATCGGGTCGGACTCGGCAGCCACTGGCCTGGCCCTGTTGCCGATGCTCGGCGCCGGCCATTCCCATACCGAGCCAGGCAGGTACCAGGCCAGCATCGACCGCGGTCTGACCTGGCTGAAGGGGATCCAGCAACCCAGCGGCGAGCTGTTCGTCGGAGGCGGCGACAACACCCGGATGTACAGCCACGCCATCGGCGCGATGGCCCTCTGCGAGGCTTACGGCGTCTCCCGGGATCCCTTGCTCCGCGAGCCGGCCGAGCGGGCGATCCGCTTCATCATCCTCGCCCAGAACCAGCTCGACGGCGGCTGGCGCTACCAGCCCGGCGACTCCGGGGACACCTCCGTCTTCGGCTGGCAGATGCTCGCGCTGCGCAGCGCCGCCCTGTCCGGCATCCCGGTGCCCGATCCGGTCGTGGAAGGCTGCCGGGGGTATCTTGACGCCGCCTCGGCCGACCCGATCGGTGCGACCTACTCCTACCGCCCCGGCCGCAAAGCCAGCCCGGTGATGACCGCCGAGGCGCTGCTCTGCCGACAGTACCTTGGCTGGAAGCCCGGCTCCCGCCCGTTGCGGGAGGGAGCCGCCCAGGTTTACCGCGACCTGATGACCTCCGGCGATCGAAACGTATATTACTGGTATTACGCCACCCAGATGCTCCACAACCTCGGCGGCAAGCCCTGGCAAACCTGGAACGCCCGGATCCGGGACGGCCTGGTCGCCAACCAGGTCAAGGGAGACGGGTGCGACCGAGGAAGCTGGGACCCGAACGCCCCGCAGCCCGACCAGTGGGGACGCTCCGCCGGCCGACACTACACGACCTGCCTCTCGCTGCTGACCCTGGAGGTCTATTACCGCTACCTGCCGCTCTACCAGGAGCGCGACTCTAGCCCTCTGGGCACCGACGCTCCGGGTTCCGACGACTAGGGCAGTCGCTCCCCGGTTTCCCTCGAGCCGGGCAGGCCCGGCCGCCGGGACCGGATGCCGGCCCGACAACCGGGAACAGATGGTCGAACGGTCGATCGGTGGCTCGGTGCCCGATTCTTGTTCTCCGCCCTCCCAGGCGTCCGGCCCTTCCCAACACCGATGACCCGATTCCCTCCCCCCGTCGGGGAGGATGCCCCTGGGGTCCTCCTCCCTTCTCCGAATCACCCGAGACCGAACAGAGACTGGGAACGATGATGCTCCACGCGGGCGACGAGGCCGGGCGACGAGGCCCCTGGCCGTTCTTGTGGGTGGTGCTGCTGTTGGCGGTGATCCTGGGGGGATGGGCCTGGATGAGCCTGCGAGACGCCCCCCCGCCGAGCCCCGCCCCCGATCCGATCGCCGAGGCCCGAGCCCTGCTGGAAGCCGGCCAGGGGGATCGGGCCCGATCGGTGCTCGAATCGGCCGGCCGGCAGGACGCCGAGTCCTGGTGGCTGCTCAGCCGGGCGGCCCTCCAGGCCGGCGACTCCCCGGCCGCCCTCGACTTCCGGGACCGGGCGATCGCCCTGGGGTTCGACGACGACCCGATGCGGGTCGAGCCCGCCCCGTTCGTGGGAGCCTCCCGGTGTGCCGGCTGCCACCGGGAGATCGCGGCCCAGCAGCGCCAGAGCCACCATGCCCGGACCTACCTGGCCGGGGAGATCGCCCAGGCGGTCCCGCTGCCCGACGGCCCGATTGCCGACCCCGAGCACTCCGACGTCGTCCACCAGATCCGGACGGAGGGGAACAATCTGGTCGTCGAGGCGACGGCCTCCGGCTCCCGCTTCCGAGCGGTGGTCGACCGGCTCATCGGTTCCGGCCAGCACGCGATCACGCCGGTGGGGGTCGACGACGAGGGCCGCCGTCTCGAGTTTCGGCTTTCGCACTATGTCGGAGGACTCGGTTGGGACCTGACCTCCGGCCATCCTGAGCTCCCCGACTCCCCGGAGGGGTTCCTCGGCCGACCGCTGCGGGAGGGGGAGTTCTCCCGATGCCTAAGCTGCCACACCACGAATCACGAGGAGGTGGAGGCCGGCTCGGGGCCGACCCTGGGAGACGTCGGGATCGGCTGCGAGCGCTGCCACGGACCGGGAGGGAACCACGTCCTCGCCGCCGAACTCGGGTTCCCCGACCTGGCGATCGGTCGGCTCAAGGAGGCAACCTCCGATCGGGTTGTCGCCCTCTGCGGAGAATGCCACCGGCCGATCGAGCAGGGGGCCCCGTTGCTGCTGGCCGAGGAGCGGGAGATCGTCCGGTTCCAGGCCCTGACGCTACCCCGGAGCGCCTGCTCCTCGAAGTCGCCCCCCTCGGCGAAGTTCGACTGCGTGACCTGCCACGACCCGCACCAGGACGCCGATGGGGATCCCGCCTCGTACGAGGCGATCTGCCGATCCTGTCACTCGGGCCCAGCGCCGGCCGGGCTCGGCCCAGTCCTCCTGGAGGAAGCCCAGAAGGCGTGTCCGGTCAATCCGGAGCGGGGGTGCATCGACTGCCACATGCCCAAGCGCCCCAGCACCATGCGGCACACGATGTTCACCGACCATTTTATCCGGGTCCGCCACGACCTCGACCCCGAGGCCGGAGCCCCGGGAGCCGATTAGGACGGGCCCGGCCGCCGAGGTCGCCCTGTTGTTCGACTCGGGACCGAGATCAGGGGACGAACTGCGCCATCGGGATCGTCTTGTAGACGACCAGCCTCCTCAGGGCGAGGGTCTGAGGGCCGGCGGCAAGAGGGAGGCACCAGACCATGTCTCCGGGCCGGACGAAGCTGGGAGAACCAATCGTCACCTGGGTCACGGACATCCCTCCCGCCCCCGGCACGACCTGAGCGGCCTGGTTGCCCGGCCCGGCGATCACCAGCGGCGCTCCGCTCACCAACGGGCCGACAAGGTGCCGGCGCTGGGGAATCAACTCCTCACCGGGCAGCAGGGTGAACTGCCCGAACGTGCTCATCTGGTACGGATTGGTCGGCACCATCACCCGGTTGTAGCCGACCAAGACCAGCGAGGTGGGCGAGACGAGCGATCGGGCCGACCCCTCGTAGAGGTCGACGTGCCCGGCGAGGATGCTGCCGTTGTTCAGGTCGAACCCGGTGACCTCCGCCATCGTCCCGGGAGGAGCGAGGGCAGGGTTGGCGGGCCATCGGATCACGAACAGATCGATCGCCGAGAACGAGACGGGATACTGCCTCCCCTCGGCGTCTTCCAGCACCAACCACTTGGGGGTGGCGGTGATGACCCGGGCCCAGACCCCGTTGGGGGCGAACGACGGGGGCGAGAGCCCGGCCATCCCCGCCCCTCCGGTGAAGGGTCCCTGCGCCCGGGAGGTCGGCCCAACGGCCGTCAGCAGGGCCGCGACGGCCAGCGACCAGACCGCCCGATCGATCGGAAAGCGAGGCATCGGCGGCGACTCCCCGGTGGTTCCGGAACGCGACCGGCCGGCCCGGGAAGGATCCAGGAGACATCCCCGGGTCGGCACCATTCTCTCCTTGATTCTACTCGGCCAAGTCGGCCGAGTGCGAGCCTGCGCCCCCGATCCCGCGATCGGACCCAAGTCCTGGGGGAGGAGCCGGGACCCGGATCGCGGCGACCGGCGCGGGGGCCCGGTCGAGACCACATCCGGCCCCCGGCTCGACGCCTTGCCAGTCCCCCGATTGGGATCCATACTCCCGAAGACGGGGAACCCGGCCGAGCGAGGGAGTTCGACGAGCGGGCCAACTCGGGCGGCAGTGCCCGGTCGAGTCGGCTCGGGCACGGGGGCGTCATCGAGTGCCCCCCTCGTGCAGAAATGGCAACATCGCTCGGTGGGGCGGATTGACGACGCGAAGTCGTGCTCGGTATCTTCGGTCACCGGCTCATGATCGATCCCCCCGGGGCCTTCGTCCCCGAACTCCTTCGAATGTCACCGGATCGGATCATGCCTCAACGCGGGAGGCGACCTCCATCAGGTCAACTCCCCGGCTCTTCTCCACCGTCTCTCCCGCCGGCCAATCGCCCCCGGCATCCTCGGAAGAGGAGCCATTCTCCCGGGGTCGTTCCACCGGGGGTTGAGCCCCGGAGGACGGAGGGCCGGGCCATCCTCACCCGGTGCCCGCCCCGAGAGCGAACCCGCATCCGCCAGGTGGATCGCCCCTGATGAGTCAGCATGCCCCTTCTGTTGACGGAATCTCGACCGCCACTTCCCCGGCGGACTCCGGCTCGGCACCCGCCCCGCATCCGCTGGTGATCGAGCCCGCCTCGGGATGGATGCCGATCGACCTCGCCGAGTTGCGCGACCGCAGCGACCTGCTGCTCTACATGACCATCAAGGCGGTCAAGACCCGGTACGTCCAGTCGGCCCTGGGGTTCACCTGGGCGTTCATCCAGCCGCTGATGACGATCATCGTCTTTACGATCGTCTTCAGCCGGGTCGCCAAGATCCCAATGCCCAGCGACTTGCCCTACCCGCTCATCGCCTTCTGCGGGATCCTCTTCTGGTCCTTCTTCGCGCAGTCGCTGACCGCCGCCAGCTCCAGCCTGGTCTCCAATCGGGAGATGCTGACAAAGATCTACATCCCAAGGCTCATCTTCCCCCTCTCCCAGTCGCTGGCCAAGCTCGTCGACCTGATGATCACCCTTGTTCTGTTGGGGGTGCTGATGGTCGGCTTCCGGATCGCCGGAGAGCCGGTTTCCCCGAGGCCCGAGGCGGTGCTGGTTCTCCCCGCGATGATCCTGCTGGCGTTCGTCGCCTCGCTCGGCCTGAGCCTCTGGTTCTCGGCCCTGTCGGTGCAGTACCGCGACGTGGCCTACGGGCTCCCCTTCGTGGTCCAGATCGGCATGTATCTGACCCCGATCATCTACTCCACCGAGATGATCCCGGCCGCAATCCGCCCGATCTTCGCGCTCAACCCAATGTTGGCCGTGATTACCGGAGTCCGCGCCTCGCTGCTCGGCCCCCCCTTCCTGTACCACCCCGCGCTGCTGGTCGAGGGCACGGTCGTCGCCGTGGCCTTGCTCGTCTCCGGGGCGATCTTCTTCAGGCGCAGCGAGCACCTCTTCGCCGACGTCGCCTAACCCTCCCATCGCGACGACGACGCTGCCGCTCCCCGACCTCCGACCGAGTCCCATGGCCGACCCCGCGATCCTCGTCGAGAACCTGAGCAAGGTCTACCGCATCGGCTCCGCCGAAGAACGGCATGAGACCCTCTCCGGCGCCGCCCTCGGACTCCTCTCCGCCCCCTTGCGCAACCTTCATCGCCTCCGCTCCCTCGACGCCTCCCGATCCCTCCGACGCCCCAACCGCCCCACTCCCAACGAGCACTCCGACGACCTCCTCTGGGCCCTCCGCGACGTCTCCTTCCAGGTCCATCGCGGCGAGGTCCTCGGCGTCATCGGTCGCAACGGCGCCGGCAAAAGCACCCTCCTGAAAATCCTCTCCCGCGTCACCTCTCCCTCCTCCGGTCGCGTCACCATGCTCGGACGCGTCTCGTCCCTGCTCGAAGTCGGCACCGGCTTCCATCCCGAACTCACCGGCCGCGAGAACGTCTACCTCAACGGCACCATCCTCGGCATGCGCAAGGCCGAGATCGACCGCAAGTTCGACCAGATCGTCGACTTCTCCGGCGTCTCCCGCTTCCTCGACACCCCGGTCAAGCGCTACAGCTCCGGCATGAAGGTCCGGCTGGCCTTCGCCGTCGCCGCCCACCTCGAACCGGAAATCCTCATCGTCGACGAGGTCCTCGCCGTCGGCGACGCCGCGTTCCGGGCCCGATGCGTCGGCAAAATGCAGGAGGTCACCGGGAGGGGAGGACGGACGGTCCTCTTCGTCAGCCACGACATGAACGCGGTGCATCGCCTGTGCTCCCGATGCCTGTTGCTCGGAGGGGGCCGGCTGGTCGCCGAGGGGACGACCGAGAAGGTCATCTCCCAGTACCTGGAGCAGGGCGCACCGACCCGACACCGATACCGATCGGAGCCCGATCCCGGCCGGGACGGCATGATCCTGGAGATCGTCCCGAAGGATGCGGAAGGACAGCCGCTCCTCGGCGAGATCGACGCGAGCAAACCGTTCGCCATCGAGGTCGTTGCGACCAGCGCCGCCGAACACCCGGCGGGCTACCTCACCGTGTCGCTCCGGGATCGCCTGGGGACCCCGGTCCTGTTCACCGACCTGCGCGACTCGGCGCCGGCCGGAATCGCCTCGGGGGTCTCCCGCTACCGGGTCGAGTTCCCGGAGTGGCTGCTGGCCCCGGGGGACTACCTCGTCACCGTCGGCCTGAACGACGGGGTCGGCGGCCAGCTCGACGTGGTGCGCAACGGGCTCTCAATCGCGCTCATCGACCTCGACTCCCCCCGGGGAGGGCACCGGATCGGCTACTTCGGCGCCCGGCTGCCTTGGGCCCGGGTCGTCCCGACGTCGGGCCAAGGAACTGGGTTCGCCCCGGATCCACCGGCCTCCCCGCCGCGTCCCCCGGACGAATTCCGGCCGGAGTCCCGGCCAGTCCCAAGCCTCCGGCGATCATGAAGATCTACCTCGTCAACGACACCTCCGACCACCCCAACTGGGGATGCCGCGCCACCACCCGGGCCCTGCGTCGGATGATCGTCGAGCGCGAGGGAGAGATCACCCACACCCTCTTCCTGGAGCGCATGGACCAGCCCGAGCGGTTCGTCACCTCCGCCGCCGGGAGGCTGTTCGAGCGAGCGGTCTGGAAAGCGGCTCGGCAGGTCCCGGGTGGGCCTCGGCTGGCCAGGGCGGCGATCTTCGGAAGGCTCGACCGCCTCTACGGAGTCGGTGACTCCATCCCCCGAACCCTCGCGCAGTTCCGCCGGCATGCCCGCCACGTGATGGAGGGCCGGTGCTGCCGCCCCGAGCGCGAGGCCCTGGAGGCCTGCGACCTGGTCCTCATCAACGGCGAGGGCAGCATCTACGACCGCCAGCGCAAGGGGCTGATGATGCTATTCCTCGCCTACCTGGCCAAGGAGCACTTCGGGAAGCCCTGCGCCCTGGTCAACCACACCGCCGACCTGAGCGACCCGGCGACGTTCGAGATCGCCGCAGCCGTCTACCCGAGGCTCGACGACGTGACCTTCCGCGAGCCGGTGTCGGCCGAACACTGCCAGCCGATCCTTCCCGACGCGACGAGTCGGATCGCGCCGGACGCGGCCTTCACCTACGAGCCGGCCGATCGAGAGGCCTGGGCCGCGCTCGCCGGCCGCCCCGGCTATCTGAGCGTCTGGCCGGACTCGGCCGACGACTTCGACCCGTCCCTCCCTTACGTCTGCGTTGGGGGCAGCTCGATCTACTTCCGACCGGACCGGCCCTCCTACGACCCCGTTCCCGCCTACCGAGCGCTCTGCCTCCGGCTCCGCTCCGAGTTCGGCCAGGTGGTCTTGTTCGCGCCAGACGGGCCGGATGTCCGCCTCCTCAGGCCCCTGGCCCGGTCGCTCGGCCTGCCGATGGTCGGCCTGCACACGCCGACCCAGCAGGCCGTCGACCTCCTGGGGAATGCGGCGCTGTGCATCAGCGGGCGATTCCACCCGAGCATTCTCTCGCTGACCGGAGGAACGCCGATCATCCTGACCACCGCGAACACGCACAAGACCGCCGGGCTGCTCCGTCTGATCGGCTCCGAGGCCCAGCCCTTCGACGCCCTCCGACTCGGAGAGCAGCTCGACGACGTGCTCGCCCTGGCGCGGGATCTCGTCGCGCAGGGCCCGGCGCTACGACGGTCGCTCCAGAGACGCGCGAGAGGCCTGGCGGAGGCGGCCTGGAGGAACGTATCCTCGCTGGAGGGGAGCGGCCGTCGCGTCGATCCGGGGTCCGACCTCTCGGGCGGAGAGCCGGGCCCGGACCCCATCGGCCGTCCCGAAGCGGAGGCCTGCCGCTGATGACGAGAACCGTCGAGCGATCTCAGGCGTTCCCGCCCTCCTCACTCCCGATCGGCCCCGGGCCCGCATCCCTCGGGGAACGCGGTCCCAGGCCGCGGGCCGGCCTGCTGGGGCACCGAATTCCCTCCGCCAGTGTCCCATCCTCGCACTCCGGCCCGTAACCCCTGCGAGTCGTTCCGCCCCCGGCGCCGGTGACCACCCTTGGGCCTCGCATGGCCCCCGCCACCCTCCCTCAGTTCGACGACGCTCCCGCCGAGACGCCTCGTTTGTTCCCCCGACGGAAGCCCTGATCACCATGGCCGACCCCGCGATCCTCGTCGAGAACCTGAGCAAGGTCTACCGCATCGGCTCCGCCGAAGAACGGCATGAGACCCTCTCCGGCGCCGCCCTCGGACTCCTCTCCGCCCCCTTGCGCAACCTTCATCGCCTCCGCTCCCTCGACGCCTCCCGATCCCTCCGACGCCCCAACCGCCCCACTCCCAACGAGCACTCCGACGACCTCCTCTGGGCCCTCCGCGACGTCTCCTTCCAGGTCCATCGCGGCGAGGTCCTCGGCGTCATCGGTCGCAACGGCGCCGGCAAAAGCACCCTCCTGAAAATCCTCTCCCGAGTCGCCTCCCCCTCCGCCGGTCGCGTCACCATGTTCGGCCGCGTCTCCTCCCTCCTGGAGGTCGGCACCGGCTTCCATCCCGAACTCACCGGCCGCGAGAACGTCTACCTCAACGGCACCATCCTCGGCATGCGCAAGGCCGAGATCGACCGCAAGTTCGACCAGATCGTCGACTTCTCCGGCGTCTCCCGCTTCCTCGACACCCCGGTCAAGCGCTACAGCTCCGGCATGAAGGTCCGGCTGGCCTTCGCCGTCGCCGCCCACCTCGAACCGGAAATCCTCATCGTCGACGAGGTCCTCGCCGTCGGCGACTACGAGTTCCAGCGCCGCTGCCTGGGGAAAATGGAGGACGTCGCTCGGGGAGGAGAGGGGAGGACGGTCCTCTTCGTCAGCCACAACATGGGGATGATGCGGTCGCTGTGCAATCGAGCGATTTGCTTAAGACAGGGAGAACTGGTTTTTGAGGGGGCAGTCGCGGACTGCATCGAATACTATGAAAACGCGAACGGAGCGTCACAGGATGTAGGAATTGTCCGTTTTGAGGAAGAAGAAACAAAATCGATCAATATACTTGAAGTCAAGCTAATTAACAGCACAGGCCGCTGTTGTACATCCATTGACCAGTTTGAACCGCTCGATGCTCGGATCACCTACCGTGTTCGAAGACCAGTCAGTGGAAGAAACCTCTCGATCGCCCTCTCTTACAAAGGGGAGCGAGTATTTGTGTCTTTTGATACAGACATGAATCCCGAGCGTCTCTCCAGCCGAACTCCGGGAGACTATGAGGACGTCGTGGCACTACCCACAAAGTTGCTCAAAGCCGGCCTTTTTTCGATCACGGTCACTACTGGAACCGTGAATGGCCACAACGTCACTGACATGCAACGCTTCGAGAACTGCCTAAGGTTTGAAATCCGAGAGACAGCAGACAGCACATTAAAGTCGTATTCCCCAACACGTCCAGGCTGCATTGCTGTCCGCCTTCCCTGGAGGTCCGGGTGCTCTGTAGAGAAGCGAACCGTTTGACGTCCTGACAACGCTTAGGCGAACTGATAAAACAACTTTATCTTTACAATGCAGCCAAATATCAATTCTACGATACAATTGATCTCCAGAGGACACAACATGTCACTCCCCACATTCATTGGAATCGGCGCCCCGAAATCAGGAAGCACATCCCTGTACCATTACCTCAGAGAACATCCAGACGTATTCATGAGCCCAAAAAAGGCAACCAATTTCTTTGCCTGGGCAGGCACGCCTCCGACATTCTGCGGGCCGGGCGATGATGACCGCGAGAATCGAGGCACCGTCCTCACTCTCGAAGAGTATCAGTCCATTTTCGACGCAGCGGGGGATGCCAAGGCCCGAGGAGAGGTTAGTCCAGTATATTTTCACATTCACGGAACCGCCGAGCGAATCAAACAAACCATACCCGACGTCAAACTCATCGTGTTGCTAAGAAATCCGGTCGAGGTTGCCTACTCCAGGTTCCTCCACGCACGCCGAGACGATTGCGAACCGTTCGAGAGTTTCGAGCAGGCGATCAAGGCCGAGGAGGAGCGCCGGCGTCTCGGCTGGGGACCGCTCTTTTGGTACATCGAGGGAGGCTTTTATTACAAACATCTTCGGCCCTACTTCGAGTTATTCGATCAATCTCAGATTAAAATAAAATTATACGAAGAATTCAAAACAGACACCATTGGGGTTATGCAAGACATATACAAATTTATAGGAGCCAACCCCAATTTCACTCCTAAAATCACCAAAAGATACAACGAATCGACTATTTATACACATACGTATTTGCAAAAATTCTTGCTTCTTAATCCGATACGGACGATTGGCCGGAGTATCATCCCTCCCGGCATCCGAATAACAATCAGAAACGCCCTGCTTCAAAAAAAAGCACGCAAGCCTTCCCTCCATCCTCGAACGCGCCGCCGTCTCATTGAAGTCTATCGAGACGACATTCGCCAGCTCTCTGATCTGATCGAACGAGATCTCTCTGCCTGGTATGATGAGCCGTCTTCATTTCGCTCGCATAGAAGGTCTGAGGCGTGAGACTCCTTCTTGAGGATCCGAGGGCCGACTTCGGCTGTTGAAACATCACCAATCATCGTTTTTATTGATGGACGTTCGATGTCGGACATCATCGCCGTCATCCCCGCCCGCGGAGGGTCCAAGGGCCTCCCGCGCAAGAACGTCCTGCCCGTGGCGGGCAAGCCGCTGCTGGGCTGGACGGTCGAGGCGGCGCGGGCCTCCCGTCTCGTCGGCCGGGTCGTCGTGTCGACCGACGACCCGGAGATTGCCGCCGTCGCCCTCCGCTTCGGGGCCGAGGTGGTCGACCGCCCGGCCGAGCTGAGCGGCGACTCGGCCTCCAGCGAGTCGGCCCTGCTGCACACGCTCGACGTCCTCCGCGGCCGCGAGGGGTATGAGCCCGACCTGCTCGCCTTCCTCCAGTGCACCTCGCCGCTGACGGCCCCGGAGGACATCGACGGCACCATCGAGGCGCTGGAGCGCCAGAGCGCCGACACCGCCCTGGCGGTCGTCCCCTTCCACTACTTCCTCTGGCGGCCCGACGGCACCGGCATCAACCACGACAAGGCCCGTCGCCCGCTCCGGCAGGAACGCGAGCCGCAGTTCCTCGAGGCCGGGGCCGTCTACGCGATGAAGGTTCCCGGGTTCCGCGCGGCGAAGCACCGGTTCTTCGGCAAGACGGCGCTCTACGAGATGCCCGCGGAGCGCCGCTGGGAAATCGACGACCCGGCCGACCTGGAAATCGCCGGCGCCCTGCTCCGCCGCCGAGAGGCGGCCGACCGGCAGGCTCGGCTGCCCGATCGGCTCGGCGCCCTGGTCTTCGACTTCGACGGGGTCTTCACCGACAACCGCGTCACCGTCCTGGACGAGGGCCGCGAAGCGGTCGTCTGCGACCGCTCCGACGGTCTGGGACTGGAGCGTCTCCGTCGGGCGGGCTGGCCCATGCTGGTCCTCTCCAAGGAGTCGCACCCGATCGTCTCCTCCCGCTGCGCCAAGTTGAAGCTGGAGTGCATCCAGGGGATCGACGAGAAGCTGCCGGTGCTTCTCCGCTGGCTGGAGTCTCGGGGCGTCTCGCCCGAGGAGGCCCTGTACCTGGGCAACGACGTCAATGACCTGCCCTGCCTGGGAGCCGTCGGCTGCCCGGTGGCCGTGGCCGACGCCTACCCGGAGGCGATCGAGGCCTCCCGGATTGTCCTCTCTCGGCCCGGGGGCCGCGGAGCCTTGCGGGAGCTCGCCGACCTGATCCTCAACCGCTACGGAACCCCCCACCATGCCTAGGACCATCGCGATCGGCGGCCGCCCCGTGGGTGAGGGCCATCCGGCCTACGTCATCGCCGAGATCGGCCTGAACCACAACGGCGACGTCAAGATCGCCAAGCAGCTCATCGACGCCGCCGCCCTGGCCGGCTGCGACGCCGTGAAGTTCCAGAAGCGCACTCCCGAACTGTGCGTCCCCCCCGAGCAGCGCGACATCCTCCGCGAGACGCCCTGGGGCGTCATGACCTACATGGAGTACCGCTACCGCGTCGAGTTCGGCGAGGACCAGTTCGCCGAGATCGACCGCTACTGCAAGGACAAGGGAATCGCCTGGTTCGCCTCCTGCTGGGACGAGCCTTCGGTCGACTTCATCGAGCGGTTCGACCCCCCGTGCTACAAGATGGCCTCGGCCAGCCTAACCGACGACGCTTTGTTCAAGCACACCGTCGCCACCGGCAAGCCGATCATCCTGTCGACCGGCATGTCGACCATGGAGGAGATCGAGCACGCCGTCTCCCTCTGCAACCCGGAGAAGCTGATCATCCTCCACGCCACCAGCACCTATCCGTGCAAGCCCGAAGAGCTGAACCTCCGGGTCATCCCCGTCTTGAAGGCGAAGTTCGACTGCCCGATCGGCTACTCCGGGCACGAGGTCGGTCTGCAGACCACCCTGGCGGCGGTGACGCTCGGCGCCTGCGTCGTCGAGCGGCACATCACCCTCGACCGCGCCATGTGGGGCAGCGACCAGGCCGCCTCGGTCGAGCCCTCAGGCTTCAGCCGACTGGTCCGCGACATCCGGGTGATCGAGGCCGCGATGGGGGACGGCATCAAGCGCGTCTACGACAGCGAGCTGCCGATCCGGAAGAAGCTACGGAGGGTCGGGAATGCTTAAGCCGGAGGCCAACACCCGAGAGGACGTCTTCCTGCTCGGATGTGGTCGGTCTGTACTCGATCTCTCCGACGCGGACCGGGCCGCCATCTCCCGATCGCGGTGCGTGCTGGCCCTGAACAAGTTCATCCTCTTCCACGACGTCGCTCGCATCACCCCGACGCACGTCTGGTTCACCGAGGATCACTGGCCTGGGCCTCGCGTCCTCCGAGACATTTTCGCCCACTGCCGGCGGAATCGGCTCGAGGGCCTGACCTTCATCATCACCCCCCAACCCCGCATCTTTCACGACCGAAGGCTCACGTATACTCGGGCTCGGCTCGGGTATACCTGGCGGAATGCCCTCGGGAGGAAGATGCTGGAGCCCTTCCTCCCTCCTCCTCGAAGCCGGCTGGAGCGCGTGGAGCGGCATTTCTGGCTCGACGGCGGCTCGTGGGCGACCGAGCCCGGCCAGCCGCTGTTCCACCTGAGGACCAGCTTCACCTGCGCCCTGAACTACCTGGCCGTGACGCATCCCGGGGCGCACATTCACCTCATCGGCACGGACTTCAACTCCGGAGGCTATTTCTTCGAGGAGCGGATGGCTCGCTTCCGAGGCCGATGGGACGACTGGACAACCTCGACCCAACGCGAGCAAGGGCGCCACTTCGCCACGATCCCTCACGAGGGCAAGACCGTCTTCGACGCGTTCCCCTACATGCGCGAGCAACTCGACCGAGCTGGCGTGCGCGTCTCCTGCCCCAACAAAGAGAGCGGCGTCGTGCGACAGGGCCTGGCCGACTACGAGCCAATCGTCCCGGCCGACGCTCCCGTCGGAGTCTCCCCCGGGGAGGCGAGCGGATGATCCCGCCCCCACCTCCCATCTCCTGCCTCCCGGACCCCGGCCCCCGACCACTCTGGTCGGTGATGATCCCTTGCTACGACGCCGACCCGACGTTTCTCGAAGCCACCTTGCGCTCCGTCCTGGACCAGGATCCCGGGCCGGAGCGCATGCAGATCGGGGTTGTCGAGGACGCCTCCCCCGGAGCCGATCGAACCGAGGCTCTTGTACGCAAACTCGCCCCCGATCGGGTCGAGTTCCACCGGAACGAAGCCAACCTGAGACTCGCCGGGAACTGGAACCGCTGCATCGAACTGGCCCGAGGCCGATGGATCCATCTCCTACATCAGGACGACCTCATCTCAGAGGGGTTCTATCGGCAACTGGAGCGGGCCGAACACGAGGCCCCCTCCTGCGGCGCGGCCTTCACCCGATTCAGCCTCATCGACGAGCTCGGCCACTGGATCGCGATCGAGGCGCTGGAGCGGCCCTCGCCCGGCGTCATCGAGGGATGGCTCGAGCGGCTCATCCTCCGGCAGCGGGTCCAG
The DNA here is from genome assembly GCF_003977685.1 of Tautonia sociabilis. Taxonomy (GTDB): domain Bacteria; phylum Planctomycetota; class Planctomycetia; order Isosphaerales; family Isosphaeraceae; genus Tautonia; species Tautonia sociabilis. The sequence continues at coordinate 68,604 of NZ_RYZH01000025.1, forward strand.
TGCCCTGCGATCGTCGTTCGACGCTCCACCTACGAGGCCCTCGGCGGCTTCCGGACCGATCTGGCGTTCGCCCTGGACTGGGAGATGTGGGTGCGGATTGCCGTCCACTTCCCGGTTTGGTACGAGCCAGCGATCCTGGCACACTTTCGACTCCACGGAGCGAGTGAGTCGGATCGACTGCAAGACGCTCATCGGACCGGCCTGGACGTCCTGAAGGCCCGCGAGATCGTCCAACGTTACGTTCCCCCGGAACTCGCGCCGGACGTGGCGAGAATCCTGATCGCCCAGCACCCCCACGATCCTCCGTCGACGACCAGGACCCTGAGAGGCCGTTCTCGAGCGATTGCTCGAGGGCTGACCCCTCCCGTCCTTTGGGAGCTCTTGCGCCGGCTCAAACGGGCGACGACTCAGTGTGTGGCTTGAGGCGAGCGCCCGGCCGGGTTGGATTCGGGCCCCTTGGAACGCATCGCGAACACCAACTCCTCCAATCCCTTCCTCCTCGATTAAAAACGCCCAGCCCCATCGAACCGTCCTGGCGAAGCACCGGGTTCCGACGGATCCCCTTCGGCCCCCCGCCGCCAACGGGCCGCCTGACCCCCTTGTTCCCTCCTTCTGATCCAAGAGGCCCCCGCACTGACAACTCGGTTTCCGAGTCGCCTTCGCGAGGTTGACCGTCCAACCGGAACGCGCCTGGACTCGACGGTCGAGCAGCACAGCCTTCGGAGGAGCAAGACGCGCGGCCCCCACACTCCGTTGACTGAGGACTCTTATGGACATCAGCGTTTGTATTTGCACCTGGAACAGGGCCGATCTGCTCGACCAGACCCTCCGAGGACTGGCCGCGATGTCGGTTCCCCCCGACCTGGAGTGGGAGCTACTGGTCGTTAACAACAACAGTTCCGACCACACGGACGAGGTGATCGCCCGCCACGAGGGCGTCCTGCCGCTCCGGAGGTTGTTCGAGCCGAAGCAGGGGCACTCCAACGCGAGGAACTGCGCCCTGGCCGCCGCCACAGGAGAGATCATCCTCTGGACAGACGACGACGTGCTGGTTGACCCCTCCTGGCTTGCCGAGGTCGCCGCCGCCGCCCGACGCTGGCCGGAGGCCTCGTACTTCGGCGGCCCGATCGAGCCCTGGTACGAGGAGGAGCCCCCCGCCTGGGTGCGAGATCACCTGCCGATGCTCATCGGGCCGCTCGTGGTGCTGGACTACGGGCCGGAGGTGCGTCCGATGACGCCCGGGGAGACCGCCTTCGGCGCGAACCTCGCCTTCCGAGCGAACGTCCTCAAGGGCCACTCGTTCGACCCCTCCCTCGGACGCAAGGGGACGTCGCTGATCGGCTATGACGAGTACGATCTGATGAACCGCCTGCGCCGCTCGGGTCATACCGGCGTCTGGGTCGGAACCGCTCGGGTGCGGCACTACATCCCCCGGCGTCGGATGTCGGAGCGGTTCGTGTGGGAGTGGTTCGTGGCCGACGGCCAGAGCCAGATCCGGATCGGCGCCCGGCAGATCGGCGGGAGGAGGGTCCTCGGCTTCCCCCCGCATCTGGTCCGACGCTACGCCCGATACCGGGCGAAGAGTTTATTGCGGTCCGGCCGCAAGGACGACGCCTGGATGACGTCCTTCATCGAGGCCGCCCGGACGCTCGGCTACCTCAAGGAGCTGCGGAGCGCCAGAGAACGCGTCCCGGCCCAGACGGCCTGAGGCCCTTGGGAGACACTGCATGCATCGCAGGTTGAGGATCGCCGTCTGGCACAACCTCCCGAGCGGCGGCGGCAAGCGAGCCCTGCACGACCACGTCCGAGGGCTGGTCGCCCGGGGGCACGAGCTCGAGGCGTGGTGCCCGGCGACGGCCGACACGACCTACCTGCCCCTCGCCGGGATGATCCCCGAGCACGTGGTGCCGTGCGAGCTGCCCCGGGTCCCGCGTCGGGGACGCTGGGGATGGACGACCGAGCCCTATCGCCAGGCCCTCGCCGAGGCCAGGGAGATCGACCGGGCGGCGGAGAAGGCCGCCGAGGAGATCCGCCGGGGGGGATTCGACCTGCTCTTCGCCGGCACTTGCCTCTCCCAGTTCGCCCCATCAATCGGCCGATTCGTGGACCTCCCTTCCGTTCTCTACCTCCAGGAGCCGAACCGAGACCTCTACGAGGCGCGCTTCCCCTCGGAGGACGGCCGTCGCCCGTGCTGGCTGGCGGTCCCCAACCCTCCCAAAAACCGGAGGATCGACCTGGCGATCGCGATGGCCGTGTACGACTACAACCGCCTGCGCGCCTTCCGCCATCGCGGTCTGGTCGAGCGTGCCAACGCGAAGGCCTTCGACACCATCCTGGTGAATTCCCTCTTCAGCCGAGAGAGCGTCGCCCGCTCCTACGACCTGGAGGCCCGCATCTGCTACCTCGGCATCGACACCGCCGCCTTCCGGCCGCTTGGGACGCCGAAGGAGCGGTTCATCATCGGCCTGGGGGGCCTCCACCCGGCGAAGCGCCCCGACATCGCCATCCGGGCCATCGGCACGATTGAGCCGACTCGTCGGCCCCCCTTGTTCTGGATTGGGAACATCGCCAAATCACAATTCGTCGACGAGCTGACCGCTCTGGCGTCCTCCCTGGGAGTCGATTTCCGACCGAGGGTGGGCGTGGCGCACGAGGAGCTGGTCGACTTGCTCGGCCGGGCCTCGGCAATGGTCTACGCTCCCCGGCTCGAGCCGTTCGGCTACGCCCCGCTGGAGGCCAACGCCTGCGGCACCCCGGTCGTCGCCGTCGCCGAGGGGGGGATCCGGGAGTCGCTCCGGGACGGGGTGAACGGGACCCTCCTGCTCGACCCCGACCCCGAGCCGATGGGGAAGGCCCTGCTCTCCTACGCGGACGACCTCGAACGCTCCTCCCGGGACGGCGCCCTCGCTCGTCGGGATGTCGAGCAGCGCTGGAGCCTCGACGCGGCGATCGACCGCCTCGAGGCCGAGTTGCTCCGCATCGTCTCCCGGGGCGGCTCGAAGGCGAGCTCGGCGGAGGCCGCCAGCGGAACGACCGCGACCCGAGACTGAGCCGCTCCCCGACGGCGCTCCCCGCGTCGCCTTGAAACGCAAGCGAGCCCCCCGTCGACCCGATCGATCGGCCAGATTCGTTCAATCCGAGTCTCCGGACCCGACGATAAATTTGGCAAGGTAGCCCCCTCCCGAGGAGAGAGCGGACCACCCCCCCGAATCCGGAGGGCCCGAGATGAGGACGAACCTCTGCCGAACTCGATCGTCGAGGGCCCTCCGAGCCGTCGCCGTGTTCGCCCTGGGAGCGACGGCCCCGGCCCTGTCGCCCCCCCCGGCGTTCGCCCGGCCGCCCGGGCAGGTTCCCGAGGCCCGCCAGCCATCGGGGGCCGGGGTCCCCTCCTCGGCGCCGGTCGAGGCCGAGACGGTCATCCGATACGAGGGAACGCCGGCCGCCGGCTCCCGGATCTCCGTCGGAATCGACGGCGAGCCGGTCCCGGGGACGACCTATCGCTGGGAGCAGATCGCCGGTCCCCCGGTCGTCTTGAACGACCCAGACGCCCCCAAGGTCCAACTCACGGTCCCGGCCGGGGCCGACGAGATCGTGCTCCGACTGGTCGTGGCCGACTCCCAGGGCCGATCACAGCAGGCCCGCGTGGTGATCCCGATCCGACCGTCCTTGGCGACCGATGCGACCGCCGAGGCCCCAATCCCGATGCCAGCCCTCCCCGAGGAGCCCGATGGGGTGCCGCCCGCCTCGCCGGCCCCGGCCCCGGGCCCGAGGGCCGATGCCGGGGACGATCAAATCGGGTTGGTGGGCCGTCGGATCACGCTCAATGGTTCCCGGAGCGGTCCGGGGCCGGGCCTGGCCTTCCGGTGGTTCCAGATGGCCGGCCCTCCGATCAGGGAAACGTCCCAGGAGGGCCCCTACTATTCGTTCGTCCCGACCGAGGCGGGGATCTACCGCTTCGGCCTCGTGGTGGCCCGGGAAGGGACGATCCTGGGGCCCGATGACGTGACCGTCGAGGTGGGAGAGCCGCCGGCGGCGTCGGGCTCGGCGATGCCGATGGCGGCCTGGGGGACGGGGATCGCCAGCGCCTCGCCGACGGCCCGGGTGGTCCTCGGCGGCGGGGCGGGGCCGCTCGGCGGCATGGTGACGGAGCGAGTGGCGGAGATCCTGGACGAGGTCGCCTTCCGCGTGGACCTCTATTCCACCTTCGCCGACCTGACGGCCGAGCTGATGCGGCGGATCGACGCCGTTGTGCCTCAGGATCCCCAGGTGCGGCAGCTCTGGGACCAGGCCGTCTTCGGGCCGATGTCCCGCCAGCTCGCCTCGGAGCTGTACGCCGCCGGGCTCGATCTGAGGCTCCCCCAGAGCTACCAGGAGCCGCTGTCCGCCTCCCAGAAGGAGCGGCTCCAGGCGATGCTCCGCGGCTTCTCCAGGGAATTCCGATGGCTGGCCCGGGCCCGATGACGACCGGAGGACGGCGTCCCCGGACTCGAACCCAAGGACGGGACGATCGACCGATGAATCAGATCCTGGAACGCATGCTCGCCGGGGCGTCGGCCGTGGCCCTCGGCGCGGCTCCGGCCCTCGGCCTGCCGACAGGTCAGGCGGCCCCCCGCCCAACGGATGGCCTCGGCATCGTCGTGGAAGCGGAGGCCCCAGGGCAAGACGGCGAGGTGGTCCCCGCCGGTCACTCCCCGACGGCATCTCCCTCCGCTCAACAGATGCAGGCCCCGCCCTCGGCGCCCCCGAAGCTCTCGACGGTCCCCCAGGCGGCCCCTCCCGTCGCCATCCCGCAGGCCCCCCCGGCAATGACCCAGGCCGTGCCGGCCTTCGTGCCGCAGATGGCGGTGCCGATGACCATGCCCCAGATGGGGATGGTGCCCGCCGTCGGCTACGCTCCCCAGGTGTCGGCGCCGATGTCAGCGAACTTCTTCCTCCCGCCGGCCCAGGTCCCGGCCTCCGGCGCGGGGATGATACCGATGACGACCGCTCCCATGCCCATGATGACCATGCCGATGATGGCGGTGCCAATGATGACCGCATCGCCCGCCGTGCTGGCTCCGGCCGCCCCCGCGATGGCGGCCGCCCCGGCCGCCGCCGCCCCGGCGGCCGGGGTCGCGGCGGTCACGAACCAGACCGTCGCGCTGTCCACCTCCGCCTCCCGAACCCGGGTCCGAGTCCGGGGGCCCGGCCTCATCGCCTCCTCCCTCGCCCGGCTCGGCGAACGGCTGACGGCCCTCGGACGGACCCGGATCGAGACGGTGCAGGAGACGGAATTCGCCTCCCCCCTGGTCCAGAACGCCGGGGGAGGACTGGCGACCTTCTCCACGACCTCGGCCGCGCCGATCCCCTCGCCTCCCCAGCAGTATGCGATCCCCACCGCGGCTCCCCCTCCCCAGGAGTATTGCCCTCCTCCTCCGGCAGTCCCCTCCCCCCAGGATCCCCCCCCGCACCGACACCTTTTCGGCAAGCATGCCCCCTGACCCGGCCGGGCCGGAAGGGAGCGGACGCATGGCCTCCCGATGGGGGGAGGGGCGGAATCGACCGCCCCTCCCCCCTCGTCGTTTCCCCGGCGGGACGATCCAACCTCAGCCGCTCCCCGCCCGTTCAACCAGGAATCCAGGGTGTATTTCCGAGTTGCGGGGATTGCACAACGGAAGGACCAGCGGCAAATTGCGCAAAGAGATTCACTGAACCCGTCGAGTTGTGTGATAGACTGGGTTTAATTTGGAACAGACGCGAAGGGACGCCCGAACTCGACTCACGCTCCGTCGTCCGCCGCTCGTTGAGGACATCTCGGGCGTTGCCCCGTCGCTCTCCGGGAGGCTCCGATCCTCTCCAACCCCTTGCCAGAGGATGGTGTTGCGATGATTCCTCCGCGAGCGAGCCTTGGCCCCGCGCTGCTTCTTTCGGCCTGCGTCCTGCTCGTCGGACCGGGGACCGCCCGGGCGAATCTCGGGCTGGGCTTCACCAAGTACTCGATGCATCACAAGCTTGGCAGCCTGGGGGTCCCGAGCGTCTCGACCTCGATCGTCGCCGTTACCCCGACGATGGCGATCGCTCCCTCGATGGGAGTGTCGACCTTCGTCCCCCAGGCCGTCCCCTACGTCTCGACCCATTCGATGTCCATCGCCTCCCCGATCATGGCGACCAGCCCGATGGTCCTGACGGCGCCGATGGCGGCCCCGGTGGCGATGGTGCCGATGGTCGGGGGATCGAGCGCGCAGGCGGGCTTGGCCAGCGCGCAGTCCGCTACCTCGGCGCTGGGAGCGGCAGCCGCCTCCTCTTACCCGATCGCCTCCTCTTACGTCTTGGTCCCGACGACGTTTGGCGGCTACCAGGGCGCCAGTTACGGCGGAGCGAACCCGCAGTTCATCGGCGTGGGAGACGTGATCTCCATCATCCGGTTGATTCGGGACATCGGCGGCGCCATCGGCGGGGGGGGCTCGGAGGGGACCCCGGCGCCGGGGGGGAACCAGGAGGTGACCATCCGGATCATCGTCGAGGTCCAGCAGCCAGGAGCGGCCTCCTCGGAGCCCTCCCCGAGCGATCCGGGCGCCAGCGCCGTTCAGCTCCAGGAGGGAGACCGCATCTCGGAGAGTCTTGGTGCCAGCACCGTGAGGATCGAGCGGAACGGCCAGACGCTCGAGGCCAGGAAGGATAATCCCGGCCTCCAGGTCGGGGATGTGATCGAGAAGGTCGGCGGCAAGGCCGGCGACGAGGTTCGGCTCTACACCGTCCGCCGAGGCGGCGACCGCGTCGACCTGAGGGCCGACGGGAGCGCCTCCTGACCGGAGGCGATCCGACGGCCAATCCCCCCTGAGCTGACACCGATCGACCTTCTCCCGGGAGTTTCATCATGGCCGCCCGGCGCAGAGACTCATCGAAGAAGTCCAATGCCCCGCGATCCGACGCTCTGGGGCCGATCTCCGCCCCCGAGACCTCCGAGGCCGACCCGGTCGGTCCGGGCCCGTACACGACGGGACGGTTCGTCGTTGTGCACCGCGACCCGACCTCCGAGGAGGGTCTGAACCGAATCGCCGACGCCGTCGGTCTGAGCGACGTCGCCAACTCGGCCGACTTCGAGGACGGCGCGGTCGACTTCGGCGACGTCGAAGGGGCCGATGGCATCCATTTCCGAGAGCTGGGCGTCTCGGTCTATCAAGGGGACCCCGGCCGGCTCCGAGCCCTGTCGTCCGTGGCGGGGGGAGACAGCCCGGTGGAGCTGGTCGTCCCCGAGCGCTTTCTGTTCATCGAGGCCGACCTTCCCCTCCTGCCCGACGTTGGCGGCCCCGTCTCGATCGACTACCTCCGAGGCTACCGAGACTCCCTCTCCGCGTTGATCGACCTCCTCTCCCGGAGAGAGGCCCCCGATCTGCCCCTCCCACCCGAGGCGGAGGAGCCCGCCGAGGCGGCCGAGCCTCAGGCCGCTTCCTATCGGGACACCGACCACGCGACCTGGGGCCTGCAGGCCATCCGGGTCCTCCGGCCCGATGGGACCCCGCTGACCCGGTTCTCGGGGAACGGAGTCCGCGTGGCGATCCTCGACACGGGGATTGATCCGACCCACCCTGATTTCTCGGGACGTCGCATCAACTCCCGATCGTTCGTGGCCGGCGAGCCGACGGTCCAGGACGTTCGAGGACACGGCACTCACGTCGCCGGCACCGCCTGCGGTCCTCGGCCCTACGGCGTGGCCCCCGGGGCGGAGCTGTTCGTCGGCAAGGTCTTCCCCGCCAACGGCGGGGCGCCCGATGCGAACATCCTGGCCGGCATCAACTGGGCGATCGCCAGCCGCTGCCAGGTCGCGAACCTGTCGCTGGGGCTCCAGGTCGGCGCCGCTCCTCCGGATCCGCTCTACGAGGAGGTCGGCCGCCGGTCGATGGACGCCGGCACCCTACTTGTGGCCGCCGCGGGGAACGACAGCAACCGCCCGTCGATCATCCTCCCGGTCGCCCGCCCGGCCAACAGCACGACGATCCTCGCCGTCGGCGCCGTCGACGCCCGGCTCAACATCGGCAGCTTCTCCAACCGAGGACTCGGCCCCCGGGGAGGCGAGGTCGACCTGGTCGCCCCCGGACTCGACATCTTCTCCAGCTACCCGGACCCCGTCCGCTTCCGACGGTTGCCCGGTACGAGCATGGCCGCCCCCCACGTCGTCGGCGTGGCCGCGCTCTATTCCGAGCTGAACAACGGGGTCGGCGGCCGACCGCTCTGGGACCTGCTGCTCGGCACGACCCGACGCCTGCGTCTCGGCCGCCTGGACGCCGGCGACGGCCTCGTCCAGGCGCCGCTCTCCTGATCCCTCGAAGGGAGTGGACGACCCGGCTCCCTTCGCCCTAGACTGGATCGGGGGAGATCATCCCCCGTCCCGCTCGACGGTCGAAGTCGAGGCCCGGGATCGGACGGGACGGAGGGGCTGCTCGATGGCCAGTCGCATCCGGAGGTACGGCTCGGCTCGCACCGAGCACGACGACGACGATCGGGGCAAGTCCTCCGCCGCCGCTCCCAAGGCCGGGCCCGACGCCTCCCCGATCCCCAGGGTCCGGACCTACGGCAGTCCGACGACCGGCCCGAACCCGATCGGACACTCCCCCGCTCCTGATCGCGGCGGCCCGTCGTCCGGCCCTCCGTCTGGGCCGGCTCCCGGAGCCGAGCAAGAGATCGTCGTGCTCTGCAGCCGGGGGACCCGAGGCCATGTCGAGCAGGTCGCCGACCGCCTCCGGGCCGTTGGCATGGCCGTCCCCGAGGGGGGCGTGCAGGAGATGCTCGGCATGATCACCGGCACGATCGACCCCTCCCGGATCGATCACATCCGGGCCGTCCCCGGCGTGGAGTTCGTCCGGCCGTCGCAAACCTACCGGACGCTCTGATCCCCGAGTCGCTCTCCCCGTCCGGCTCCGCTGCTCCGGCCTCCGGCCGTCCTCTTCCCGGGATGCCAGGAACGGTCGGGGGCGATCGGGCCGACGGCCTCGAGAGGGAACCCCGCCTCGATCACGGGATCGGTTCCTCCCCGTCTCGTTCCGAGGGCGTCTCGGAGGCTCCGCCCCCTGGCCCTTGATCCCGATCGGTCCCCGACGCGGTCCCCTTCGTTCCTGGGGCCTCGCTCCCCGATCCGAGTCCCTCCCCGGCCTCCAGCGACGCATAGAGGCGAGCCAGCTCGATCAGGAGCGGCTCGATCCGGGCGTAGTACGCCTCCTCCCCGAGCGTTTCCTTCTGGTCCCGCAAGGCCGCCAGCTCCTCCTCGATCGCATCCCGGCGGGCCCGGGAGGCGTCGGGCATGGAGCGCTCGCGGTCGCTGGGGATGAGGTGGAACTGGTGGGCGCGGATGCCGTCGGCGGCGGCGCCGTCGGCGGCTCGCCTGGTGGCGCGGACCCCTCGAAACCAGTCGGCGGGAGTGCCCCGGCCGTCGCCGTTGTCGTCGAGCAGGGCGTGTTCGGTGGCGAGCCTCGCGTCGGTGCGGTAGAACTCGGCCACGCGGCCGGAGGCGGTGAGAAACGCTTCGAGCAGGGACACCTGCTCGTCCTTGTCGAGATCGGCGTCCGGATCGGCGATCGCCTCGGAGAGCGGCCCGCCGAAGCGGGAGAAGTTCTGCTCGTCGCCGCTCCGAGTGGCGGTGATCACCACGCGGTCCTCCCCAGACAGCGCATTGATGAACGGCCCGCTCGACGAAGAGCAGTTGATCACCGCGAGCGGACGGGACACCGCTCCGAGCCATTCGGCCAGCTCGGCGGCGGTCACATCGGGACCTCGGAGGTTGAATTTGGCCGCTCGGCCGTCATAGGTACCGTGACCGATAAAAACGAGCCAGAGGGGGCCGCTCCCCGACGCGGAGGCGGCATCCAGCGCCTCGCGCAATCGGTCGCGGTCGGGCACCGCTCCCGGCTCGTCGTCGCCGATTCGGGAGGACCCGGCCCCTCCGGCCGAGGCGGCCTCGGCCCAGCGGTCGGCCCAGGAGCGGAACTGCTCGCCGTACTCGGGGGAACCCGGGGCGCCGACGACGACGAGCACGTCGGGGCGCGTCGGCTCGTCGTCGGCCGGAGCCGGGCCGAGTGCGATTCCCAGGGAGAAGGCCAGCAGAGCAGGGGGGATCATCGGTCGGTACTCAAGCGAGTCCGTTGATGCGCCGGAGCCCCCATTCCAGAACGAGGCAGGCGGCGGCGGCGAGGAAGTAAAGCGGCCGGTGCCACAGGGGAGAGGTCCACGGCTCGGTGATCGGGGCCGATCGTCGGGAGAGGCCGGCGACGAAGGCATCGAGCCGGTTGGGATCGACCACCTCTCCGCCGGTTCGGTTGGCCAGGTCCTCGGCGAAGGCGAGATCGGGGTCGAGCCGGGAGAACTCGTCGGCCGCCGGCTGGGCGGCCCAGCCGGCCTCGCGATCGCCCAGCGGGCTGCCGTCCGGGGCGACGGCCGAGGCGACAAAGCGGTGCGGGCCGGGCTGCCGGGTGGCGTATGTGGTCGTATAAGTTCCCGGCTCGCGGTCGTCGGGCTCGGCATCAAGAGCCAAGGTCGAGCCGTCGGGGGTGGTCACGCTCAGGGTGACCTTCGCGTCGTCCAGGGGCCGGAACTCCGGGTCCCGGACGCGGGCGGTCAGGCGGACGGCCGGAGAACCGCCGGGCTCCGGCTGGGCGTCGAGCTCGACACGCTCGGGCACGTCGGCCACCAGCCATCGCACCGTTTGCCGCCAGGCGCGGTCGAAGTCGTCTTCGCTCGGATCCTTCCGGCGGAGGCCCCAGCGCCAGAGATCGCCGACGGTCAGGGCCGCCACGCGCCCCCGGCCGAACTGCTGGGCGACCAGCGCCGGGGACGGCGCTCCGCTCGGGTCGGAGACCTGCGCCAGCACAACCGCCCCCGGCTTCAGCCCCCCCACCCGGCTGAGGGTGTGGAACGGCGGCATGGAGGCCAGCCTCTGGCGCTCGTCCTCCTCGGTCGTTCGGGTCCGAACCCAGGGCTGCAGCCATCCCTCCCTTGTGAGCACCAGGCGGTACTCGCCCGATGGCGCCGGGCCCTGCGGAACGCGGTCGAGGTAGACCGGCAGCAGATCGCCGACCGGAGTGCGGTCGTAGCCCCCGGCGGCGAAGGTGTCCGGGCCGCCGAGCATGAGCAGGCCGCCTCCCCGGACGCTGACAAAATCGCGGATCAAGGCGCGTTGATCCGCGGTGAAGAAGTCGGCCTCCAGGTCGTCGATGATCACGGCGTGATAGCGGTACAGGTCGTCGGCGGCCTGGGGGAAGCCGTCCCGGAGCTCGAACTCGTCGGCGACGTTCAAGCGGACGAGCACCGCCTCGTCGTAACGCTCGGCCGTCTCGTCGTCCGGGTTGTCGAAGCCGTCGTAAAGCGGGCTGGCCGAGCGGCTCCCCTTCGCCTGGAAGTCGAACCGGGCCTGGCGGCGGGCGATCCGGAGCAGGCCGACGAGGTCAACCTGCTCGTCCTCCTCCAGCGCCCGGCGGAGGAACTTGTACTCCCAGTTCGGCCGGCCGCTCGCGTACAGCACGCGGAACGGGCCGCCGCCGCGGTCGACGACGACCGACCGGACGTTATTCTCGAGCGTCTGCTCGAACGACTCGGAGGTTCCCTCCTCTTCCCCTGACAGAATCGCCTCCTCCTCCGAGGCGCCGAACGCCTTGACCGAGTAGAAGGAGACTCCGGCCCGGTCGGGGCGGAACTGGAAGCGGAACGAAACGGGGAGGCCGTCGGCCTTGGGCCTCCCCTCCTGCCGGGCGACCTCGCGGCCGGCCTCGTCGAGCAGGACGGCGACCACGGGCTCCCGCCAGTTCAACCCGGTGGCCGAGACGTCGGCTCGGACGATCACCGGGGCGGCGTCGAAGTTCGTCTGGCTGACCGAAACGGCGACCACCCCCACATCCCGGCCCACCCCGCGCGACCGGGGCAGGAGCGGGAAGACCGGAGGCAGGCCGTCGAGGTCGGGCATGCCGGGGTCGGTCCGGATGCCGTCGGTCACCAGCAGCACGCCGGCCAGGGGAAGGCCGCGGAACCGTCGGGACAGGGCCGAGAGGGCGGGACCGACCGCGGAGCCGGTGCCGTCGAAGGCGAGGGCCTCGAAGCCGTCGACGGCTCGAAGGTGCGAGTCGAAGGCGTAGCAACGGACGTCGAAGTCCTGGCCGAGCCGCGTCCGCCACTCCGACTCGCCGACGAGCAGCTCGCGCAGGCGGTCTCCTCGAGAACGGTCGTCTCCCCGATCTCGGATGGTGAGGCTTCCGCTGTTGTCGACCAGGATCGCGAAGGCGTTCGCGCCCGGGCGGGGCCGGGTGCCGCTGAGCAGCGGCTCGACCAGGCAGAGCGCCAGTGCCGCGAAGGCGGCCCCCTTAAGCGCCGCCCCCACCAGACGCACCGGCAGCCCGGCCTGAGCCCGGCCGTAACCCCACAGGACCACGAGCGTCGAGGCGACGAACAGCCCTGTCGCCGCGAGCCACCAGCCCGGCGATCCCCAGACGATCGTCGGCATCATTCGCCGCTCCCCAGACGCTCGAAGTAGCGGCGGACCCCCTCGGCGAACCGGGGGGGGACGGGGTCCCGGTCGATCGGTACAAGGTCATCGGGGGACTCGAGGCGGCGAAGCTCCTCGGCCACTCGGTCGCGCAGCTCCCGGATCGGCTCGGCGACGAGGTCCTGGAGCTTCTCCCAGTCGGGCTCCCTCGCGTGGCGGCGGAACTCCTCTCGGGCGCCCCGGACCCGGTCTCGGATGCGGGCGGCCTCGGCGCTCAGCTCGGGGTCGTCAAGCAGCTCCTCGACGTCCCGCATCCGGTCGGACCACTCCCGGAAGCCGTCGCCGACGATCGGGCCGCCGGGGCCGCTCCGGCCGCCGATCCGGAAGCCGTCAAGCAGGTCATCCAGCCCTCCCGATCCGCCGCCCCCACCCTCGGCAGGGCGGTCACCGGTCGGTTCGCCGCGCAAGCCGCCCTGGCCGCCTCTTTGCCCCCCTGGGCCGCCCTGCTGGCCCTCCTGACCCTGGCCTCGGGAGCCTTGCTGGCCCTGGCCTTGCTGCTCGCCGGCCTGCTGCCCCTCGCCCGGCTGATTTTCACCCGGCTGACCCGCGCCCGGCTGTCCCTCGCCGGGCCGCCCCTCGCCGGGCTGGTCCTGGTCCTGCGATCGCTGAGCCGATCGGGGCCCCGGGTCGGCCTGCTCGCCCTCGGAAGGTTCTCCCGGACGACCACCCGGTTGCCCTCGTTCGGCTCGACGGCCGGGCTCTCCCTGGCGATCGAGCCCCGGAGCCCGACCCGCGCCGGGGCGATCCCCCTCGGGAGACGCACCCTCGCCCGGCTGACCGGAGGGTGACGGCTCGGCGGCCCCGCTCTGCTCGCCTCGCTCTCGACCGAGTGCGCGGTCGATCTCGCGACCGACCTGCTCGGCGAGGTCGTCCAGCTCGTTCCGGGCGAGGCGAAGGGCGGTCGTGTCGTCGCCGAGGACGCGGTCGGCGGCGCGTTCGACCCCCTCCCGGAGCTGATCGAGCCCCTCAGCCGCGGCTTCCGAAGCTCGGGCGGCCTCCTCGTTGATGCCGAGGCCGGCAAGTTGCTGGGCGGCGTCGATCGCCTCGCCGATCGCCTGGTCGTCGGCGCGGCGGACGGCCTCGAACAGTTCCTCGGCCAGCAGGGGCTCGTCCTCTTCCGCGTCCTGGACGGTCTGCCGCATCCGATCGAGGAGCTGATCGAGCCGATCACGCTGGCCTTCGAGCCGACGCTCCGGAGCGTCGTCCTCGGCCCCGTCCCGGAGCGATCGGCGGGCGCCGGCCTCTCCCTCGGCGAGCCGCTCGGTCAGTTGCCGCTGCTCCTCGGCGAGCTGTCGGGCCTGCTCGCGCATCTGCTGAAGATCCTCGGCGAAGCGCTCGGAGGTCCGACGGCGGAGCTGCTCGCCCAGCTCGTCGAGCTGTCGGCCGGCTCGGGTCCCCTCGGTGATCGCCTGGGAGAGACGACCTTCCTCGAGGGCCTCGCTGGCCCTTCTGAGGTGTTCGCGAGACTGCTCGACCTGCTGGCGAGCGTCGGCCAGGCGGTCGCGATTCTCCTCGCGCTCCATGCGTTCGCGCAGCTCGTCGGCGTCTCGGAGGAGTTGTTGCTGTTGCTCCCGGAGGCGCTTGAGCTGACGCTCGATCTCCTCGCGTTCTTCCTCCGACTCGGCGGCCTCGAGGGCGGACTGAAGCTCCTGGACGCGGTCGTTCAGGTCCTCCTGGCGGCGGGCCAGCTCTCGAAGGCGATTGAGCACCTGTCGGAGTTCCCGGTCGGCCTGGGACTGCTCGGCGATTGCCTGCTCGGCCGAGCTGCGCTGCTCGTAGCGGTTCTCGTCGTTGGACAGCTCCAGTTGCTGGAGCTGCCGCTGCGACGGCCCGCCGGCCCCTCCGCCGCCTCCGGCCTGGCCGGGCTGGCCTCGGACGACCTGGAACTCACGGTCTCGGAGCCGGAGCAGGGCCTGATAGGCCGCCTGTTCGCTTGAGATCGCCGCGTCGAGCGGCCCGGCGTCGGCTCCCTCCTTCGCCTCCGAGAGCCGATCGACGGCCTCGTTCATGAAGCCGATCGCCTGCTCCAGCGCCGCGATCGACTCGGGATCCTGCAACTCTCCCGAAAGGGCGCCGGCCTGCTCGACGGCCGATCGCTGCGAGCTGAGGACCACCTCCACGTCGGTCCCGAACGCCTCGGAGGGGGCCGATCGGGGAGACTCGCGGCGGAGCAGCGACCAGGTGGCGTTGATGATCTGCTTCTGAAGCTCGGCCAGCTCCATCGCCTGCTGCCCGGCGCCCCCTTGCGGGCCCTGGCCCTGGTGTTGCGGGCCGCCGGAGGGCGGCTCGCCCTGGCGAAAGATCTCCTCGAACGGGCGGATCTCGGCGAAGAACAGATCGCCGAATGTTCGGCGAGGGCTGCCGTCGGGGCCGACGTCCTCGGCCCAGAAGTGGTAGGAGGCCAGCTCGTCCGGCTCGACGTCCAGGGACTCGAAGGCGATCAGGTGCCCGGCCTCGGCCTGCTTGACCCCGGTCCCCGGCTCTCCCAGGACCAGCTCCGTTGGCTCCTCCCCGGCGAGCATCACGGTGACGCCATGCCGGACGATGCCGAAGTCGTCCTCGATGCTGGCCGCCAGCTCCAGCTCCTCAATCGGAGAGACGCGCACATCTCGAGCCGGCCGGGCGATCCGCAGATCGGGGGGCCGGTTGCGCGTGACGTTGACCGCCAACTCGGTCGGCTCCTTGTTCGATCGGCCCTCGGTGTCGACCAGCTCGATGCGGTACCGCCGGGGGTCGGCCAGCGTGAGGCTCGCCGAGTAGGTGCCGCTGCCGTCACCAACCGGGGTGAGGTCGATGATCTCCTCGCCGTCGACCAGCCGAGCCGAGGCGACCTCCTTGTTCAGCCGGACGCGGAGCCCCAGCCCGGTCCCCTCGATCGCCGTGACATGGCGGATGTCCTCGACGGTTTTGGGATCGAGGCCGGTGTAGTCGGGAAAATCGAGGTCGGCGTCGATGCGAAGCACTTGCGGAAAGTCGAACACCCGGACCCGGTACGTCTCGCTCGACCGGCCGGCGAAGGCGATCCGGTAGGAGAGGTCGGTTTCCACCCGGTCGACCCGGGCGGCGAAGGTCGGGTCCTCGAGGCTGCGGGCCATCGCCCTTCGGGAGTCGGCCGAGGGGAGCCCCTCGCCCTCGAGCACCAGTTCCGCCTCTCCGGGGACGGCGTCGTTGAATCGGGCAACGACCAGCAGCGAGGTGCCGCGTTCGATCTCCGTGTCGCCGGGCTCAACCACCAGCCCCGAGGCGATCCTCCCCGCGTCGGCCGCCGAGGCCGAGCCTTCCGGGCCGGGGGGGCCTCCCCGAAGGGCGAGGAACAGGGCAACCACGATCAGACCGCCGAGCGTGGCGGCGTGGCAGAGCTCCGAGGCCCAGATCGACCAGGAGGGAACCGACGCCTCCCAGTCGTGCGAACCCCGGTGCGCCAGCACTCCTCGGACGACCTCCTGGTGCAAGAACCCGCTGCGGATGGCCTTGGGGTCCGAGCCATCCTCCACCGCGACGATCAGCCCGGTGGCCAGCTCCGGAAAGCGGCGCTCGATCCGGCGGGCGATCCGCCTCGGGTCTCGGACCGATCGGTAGACCGCCGCCGCCACGAGCAGCCCGCTCGCCGCGGCCAGGGAGACGAATGGCAGGGCGAGCCGCCAGCCGGTCGGCATCGCGACGCCCAGTCCGGCCAGCGTCGCCAGGCCCACGCCCAGCAGCATCCAGGCCAGCCAGCAGGCCGCCAGGGCAGCCCAGAGTCGGACGCTCCGGACGCGCCGGGCGACCTCGCCGAGGGCTTCTCGCAGTTCGCCGCTCATGTCGCCATCGCCTCCGCTCGGGCCGGCCGGCGCCGGGCAAGGCGCCCCGCCAGCCAGGTCTCGACGATCAGGATCCCGATCGCGGCCACGATCCCCCACCGCCAGAGCTTCTGGCGCCCCTCCAGCTCGGCGTTCATCAACTGCCGGAGCTGCTCGGCCTCGGCCGCCGGGTCGGCCTCCCTTCCGGCCGAGCGAACCCCGAGCTGCTCCAGCGCGGCCAGCTCGATCGGGTCCGTCCGGCTCTCGCTTGGGTCGAGATTGACCGCGAACGGCGCCGATCCTCCCGACGATTCGATCGCGTACAGCCCGGGGGCGTCGGTTCCCTCAAACCAGTCGGCCTGGTCGGCCAGCGCAACGACCGCGCCTGCCGGCGTGCGAACGGCCCGATCCCCCTCCCCCTCAGGGAGGGGAACGGGATCGCCGACGATCAGCGACGTCGCGTCGAACCGGTCGTCGCCGCCGAGATCGAGCAGCGCGGCCATCAGCGGAACGAACTTCGACGATCGCGCAAGCTGCCCGTCTCCCGGCGCCCAGCCGGCCGCGAACAGGACGACCCGGCCCCGCCCGACCGGCCACTCGACGACGGCGGGGTCGCCCCCCTCGAACCGGGACACGACTCGGGCGTCGCCGAGAACCTCCTCGTCGAGCCTCCGATAGTTCCAGAACCGGACGGAGGTGAAGTCGTTGTACTGCGGCGCCGACAGCGGAGAGAAGAGCGGGTGACCGAAGTCGATCTGGCCGAGCATCACGTCGGGATCGGCGACGGCATCGGCCACCTCGCCGAGGTCGGTCCCCACGATCGCCTCGACCGCCCTGGGCCGCCCCTCGCCGGTGAGCACGGCCAGGATCGTCCCGCCGTCCCTCGCGAATCGAGCGAGCCGGTCCACGCGCTCCGCGTCCGGCTCCCCTTCGAGGATAATCAGGGGCACCGACGCCTCCGCCTCGATCGCCAGCGTCTCTCCCGGGCCGACGCCCCGCACCCGGACGCTCCGACGAGGCAGGTCGTCGAAGACGCGGTCGACGTAGTAGCGCAGGCCCCGGGGATCGTCGGTGGCATCGTCGCCAACGTAAAGCACCGTCTCTTCCACCCGGGGGGGATCGGCGATGGAAAGGGTGTTGTCGAAGGGGTGGGCGTCCCCTTCGAGCACGAGGGCGCCTCCCGAGCCGCCCTCGGGGGGCTCGACGCGGACGACCCGGCTCTCTCCCGGGGGCACGGAGACGTCGATCGGCGCCCCGCCCCCTCCTGCCCAGCGGAGGCGGAACCGCTCGACCGCCGAGCTGGCCTCGTTCGAGACCCGGACGCGAAGGACATCGGCCCCGCTCCCCCCCTTTGCCCCGGGGCCGGGCTCGGGGGGCTCGGCCAGGCGTTGCAGGCTCGCGTTGCCGGAGGGATCGGCGACGGACTTCAACTCCACGACGACGTCGGAGGGCCACTCGAAGTCGCCCAGCGCGTCGAGGCTCGCCCCGCGCTGGAGGTCGCTGACGAGGATGATGAGGCGGGGAACGGGGGGCTCCTCCTCGTCGTCCGAGGTATCCTGAACGGCGGCGACGGCGTCGAGCAGCGCCTGGCCGAGGTCGGTCGACCGCCACGACGGGGAGAGGTCGGCGAGCCGGGCGCGGGCCACGGCGAGCCGGCGGCGGGGATCGAGCGTGTCCGACTCGTCGAGGCTCATCACCGGGGTCGTCTCCTCGTCGAAGGCGAGCAGGGCGAGGCGGTCGCCGGGGCGGGCGTCGGCGATCGCGGCGTCGGCCAGGCCTTTGGCGCGTTCCCAGAGGTCGCCTCGTCGCATGCTGGCGCTGGTGTCGAGGAGGACGACGATGCGGCGCTCGCCGGCCTCGCTGGCCTCGAGGCGGGCCTCTTTTCTCAGGAACGGGCGGCCGAAGGCGAGGGCGAGCAGGATCAGGGCGAGGGCCCGGAGCAGCAGCAGCGGCCAGTTCTCCAGTCGGCTGCGGCGGGTGATCTTCGGCGGCGTCGGCGACAGGAACATCAGCGAGCTGAAGAGCACCTCGCCTTTCGGCGAGCGCCGGATCAGGTGAACGACGATCGGAGCCGCGACGGCCAGCGCGCCGAGCAGGTAGAGGGGTGTCAGGAAGCTCATCGGCCGCCTCCTGGCCCGGCCGGTCGTCGACGCCCCGGGAGGCGGCCTCGGGCCTCCCGGGCCTTGAGGAAGTCGAAGAGCACCCCGTCGAGCGGCCGGTCGGTGGTCAGCAGGCTGAATTCCAGGCCGAGATCGGCGCAGGCGCGCTCGATGCCGGCGGCGTGCTCGGCGAACCGGGAGCGGTACTCGTCGCGGGCGGCGCCGGGGTCGATGTACAGCTCCCGGCCCGACTCGACGTCCCGGAACATGGCCGGCGACTCGAACGGGAAGGAGAGCTCGGCCGGGTCGAGTACCCGGAAGACGACGACGTCGTGCCCCCGGGCGACCAGCGAGCCGAGCCGGGTGCGGAGCAGGTCGATCGGCGCCAGCAGGTCGGACAGCAGCAGGATCAGCCCCCGGCGCCGGAGCGTGGCGGCCAGCTCGTCGAGCGGTCCGGCCAGGTCGGTCGCTCGGCCGGTCGGGGCCCGTTCCAGCATCGCCAGCATCCGGCGCAACTGTCCCGGCCGGTGCCGGGGAGGAAGCATGTCGACCACGCGGTCTTCAAAGGTGACGAGGCCGACCGCGTCGCGCTGAAGCGTGAGGAAGTAGGCGAGCGTCGCCGCGGCGGTGCGCGCGTAGTCGGCCTTCGAGACCGGGCCGGAGCCGAAGGACATCGACCGGCTCATGTCAAGGACGATCGAGCAGCGGAGGTTGGTCTCGTCCTCGAACCGCTTGATGTAGTAGCGGTCGGATCGGGCATAGAGCCGCCAGTCGAGGTAGCGGGGGTCGTCTCCCGGGGAGTACTGGCGGTACTCGCTGAACTCGACGGAGAACCCGTGGAAGGGGCTGCGGTGCAGGCCGGTGATGAACCCCTCGACCACCACCCGGGCACGCAGCTGGAGGCTGTCGATCCGCATGAGCGCCCTGGGGTCGATCGCCGCGGCCGGGCCCCGGGGGGAGCCGGCCTCGGGCGATCGGAGGCGGTCGAGCGGTGGTGTCACGACTTGGGGCCCTTGACGTGTTCCAGCAAGCGGTCGATGACGGCGTCGACCGACACGCCGTCGGCCTCCGCCCGGTAGCCAAGCAGGATGCGGTGCCGAAGCGCCGGCTTGGCCAGCGCCCGGATGTCCTCCGGGGAAACGTGGTAGCGGCCGGCCAGCAGGGCTCGGGCCTTCGCCCCCAGCACCAGAGACTGCGCGGCTCGGAGGCCGGCCCCCCAGCTCACCCACTCATTGACGAACCCGGGCGCCCCCTCCCCGGGCCGGCTGGCGGCGGAGAGCCGAACGGCGAAGCGGACGAGATCCTCGGCGCAGGGAACCTTGCGGACGACCTCGTGAAAGCGGAGCACATCGGGGCCGTCGAAGATGGCCTCGATCGGCTCGGGGGTCTTCGAGGTGGTCTGCCGGACCACCGCCACCTCGTCATCCTCGGGCAGGTAGTCGACAACGACGTTGAACAGGAAACGGTCGAGCTGGGCCTCGGGCAGGGGATAGGTCCCCTCCATCTCGATCGGGTTCTGGGTGGCGAGGACGAAGAACGGCTCCTCCAGCGGATACCGCACCCCGGCGGCGGTGACCTGGTGCTCCTGCATCGCCTCCAGCAGCGCGGCCTGGGTCTTGGGAGGGGTGCGGTTGATCTCGTCGGCGAGAATCACGTTGGCGAAGATCGGCCCGCGCACGAACTGCATCCGGCGGCGGCCGTCGCCGGTCTCCTCCAGGATCTCGGTGCCGGTGATGTCGGCCGGCATCAGGTCGGGCGTGAACTGGATGCGCTGGAACTTCAGGTGGAAGACCTGGGCGATGGTGCGCACCAGCAGGGTCTTGGCCAGCCCCGGAGCGCCGGTGATCAGGCAATGGCCGCCGCAGAAGAGGCAGATGAGCAACTGGTGAGTCGCCTCGCGCTGGCCGACGATCACCTTGCCCAGCTCGCGCTCAATCCGGCCCCGGCTCTCGTGGATCGCCTCGACGGCCCGGCGATCATCCTCGAAGGCATCGACGTCTGCCGACACGGTCACTCCTTCCGACCCGGCCCGATCGGTGTCAGTGCGTCATGGCGTAGGTGACGATGTTGATCCCCATCGGGTACGACCGCTTCTCGGAAAACTCCCGGAAGTAGTCCGGGTCCTCTCCCTCGCGTTCCCAGCCGTCGCCGAGATCGGTGTTGTGGCAGATGATGACCATCATCCGCCCCTTGGCGTCAAAGATCCCCTTGTAGTGCGGCTCCCGGGCGTCCCAGCGCTCCCAGGTGATGTCCGAGCCCCGCCGCCAGGAATGGATGCTGGGGACCTGGGGCTTCTCCTTCAGCCGGTAGACAATCCGGAAGATCTCGTGGTCGGCCGGCAGCTCAAGCGGCTCGAACTCGGGGAAGACGCGTTTGATCTGTTGATAGAAGTTCTGATATTCGGCCTCTCCCCAGAAGTCGTCGACCATCAGGAACCCGCCGTTGAGCAAATACCGGCGCAGGGCGGCCACCTCCTCCTCGGAGAAGATCAGGGCGCCGGGCTCAATCATGTAGAGAAACGGGTGGTCGAACAGCTCCTCGTCGGTCAGCCGAAGGACGATCGAATCGGGGGACACCTTCAGCGAGGTCAGCTGCTGGAGGCGGTACGGGAAGTTCAGGTCGCTGTCCGGCCAGTCGGTCGCCCAGCCTCCTCCCCAGCGGCCTCGGCCGCCGTAGGAGTCGTACTGGACTCGGACGAAGGTGAAGACATCTTTGGGGAACCGCTCGTCGACCTCCCAGTCGGGCACGCCGGCGCGATCGCCGGGCAGCACCCCGGGCTCGTAGAACCGGCCCCGGCCAGAGCCCCGGCCGCCGGAGGGCCACTGCTGGGCCAGCGCCGTCCCTCCCACAATGGCGACCAACCCGAGCAACGCGACCGAGATCCTGCGCCTTCGGCTCATGGTCGAGCTCCCTCGGTCTCGGGTTCGAGCAGATCCAGTTCATCGAACGGGTCGTCCGGCGTCGGCGACGGCCCATCCCTCTCGTCGACGACCTCCAGCAGCAGCCGGTGGGCCGCTCGGAACCGGGGGGCCTCCTCCAGCGCCTTGAGCACCTCTAGCCGAGCCTCGTCCAATCGCCCCTCGTCGTGCAGCAGCGAGGCCAGCCGGTAGTGGATCTCGGCCGGGTCGGTCGGGTCGAGCAGGGCGAGGTCGCGGTAGGCCTCGATCGCCTCGCCGGGCTGGCCGAGCCGCTCGGCGGCCCGCGCCAGGCTGCGATGCGGGGCGGCAATCAGCGGGTTGACGGCGAGCAACTGCCGAGCGTGCTCGGCCAGTCGAGCCCAGTCCTCGCCGGCCTCGTCCAGCTCGATCAGCCGGAGCAACGCCCCCGAGGCGCCGGCGTCCCGGGAGACAACAGCCTCCAGCGCACGCCGCTCGGCCTCGGGATCGTCCAGGTTGCGGGCGATGGTCGCGAGCAGCAAATCCGCGTTCTCCGGGCCGACGTCGTCCGGGTCCAGCTCCTTGAGCCTCCGCACCGCCTCCCGAGCCTCCTCCCAGCGCTGTTCGTCGATCAGCCGAAGGGCCAGGCGACGCCAGCCAGGAATGTTCCCCGGGTGGTCGTCGAGCCAGGCCCGAACGGCGTCCGAGTCGGCGTCGGGAGGAAGGTCTGGCTCCTCCCAGGACGCCCCGGGATTGGCGGCTCGGGCTCGGTCGCGGGCGAAGTCCAGAAACCGGGCGTCGATCTCATTGAGCGACATCCCGACGCGATCCGGCAGTGCCTCATTGATGGGCATGCCTGCCGCCAGATCGTCCAGCAACCCCGTCAGCCCGTCCAGGCCGGCCCGCTCGACGAGGAACTCGACGGCCAGGGCCGATTCCACGTAGGCGAATTGCAGATCCATCGGCGATTCGGGGGCGAGGAACGAGGCGCTGAGCCCGCTCAACGGCGTCAGGTCGTCGGCCAGCAGTTTCGCCCGGAAATGCGGGGTGATCCGAGCGGCCCAGCCGGGATTCTCCCGGCCCTCCTCGAAGACCGAGATTCCCTCACTCAGCCACCGGGGCATCCTGTTCCTCGACCTCGCCAGCGTGACCGTATGGCAATACTCGTGCCAGAGGACCGATTCCCAGTTCGAGGGGTTGGCGCCCTGGGCGGCGGGGCTGATCGCGGTGATCACCCGGCCGAAGCAGACCCCGAGGAACCCGTCGGCCCCGGGCAGGCCGAAGGTGCGCACGGCGAAGTCGTTCTTGCTCGGAAAGACCTCAACGAGGACCGGCTCGTCCACGGTCGCCCCGTAGCGCTGCTGGAGGGTCCGACGGGCGCGACCGAGCAGGTCGAGCACGCGGTCGCCGTACAGCTCGGCCTCGGTGGGCTCCATCCGGACGCGAAGGCCGTCCCCCTCCAGGACGACGTAATCGTCAAGCTCATCCTTCAGGGTGACGAGGTTGTAGGCGACGACGTTGTACGGATCGCGCTCGAAGACCTCGTCGGCCAGCGTCCAGCCTTCCTCCTCGAGCCCCAGCCGCAGGAGATCCTGACAACGCTGGAGCTTCGCCGGCAGGAAGTCGGGGTCGGCGAGAAGGGCCCGGCGCTGGGACTCGGCCCCCTCGGCGAAGCGGTACTTCTGGGAGAGCTCCCGGCCGATGATGTGGTCGACCTCCGGGTTGTTCGGCCAGCGTTCCAGGGCGTGGAGGCGGGCGTCGGCCTCCCCCTCGGGATCGTTCCTCAGGTGGGCGATCACGGCGCGGAAGGCCCAGGCACGCTGCTCCCGGGGGTTGACGGCGAGGACGCGGTCGAGGATCGCCGACGCCTCGTCGAGCCGCTCGGCCTCGAGCAGGTGGTCGGCCCAGAGGAGGAGGCTCTCCACGTGGTTCGGGTTGATGGCGAGGGCGGCGTCGATCTCCTCGGCCGAGCGGGCGCGGTCGTCCTCGGAGAAGGCGAGGGCGAGCAGGGCGTGGTATTCCGGGTCGTCGGCGGCCTCGGCGGGGGCTCGGGCAAGGGTCTGGGCGGCCAGCGCGCCGTCCTGCTTCTCCAGGGCGAGCCGGGCGGACTCGAGGTAGGCGGGGACGAAGTCGGGCTGACGATGGATCGCCTCGTCGTAGAACTGGTCGAGCACCCGTTTCGGATCGACGCCTCGGAGCAGGAAGAACCGCCCGGCGGCGACTCGGCCCTCGGCGGAGTCGTAGCGTTCGGGGGCGAAGCGGATGAGCCGCTCGACCCGCTCCAGCACGGCCGGAATCTCCTCCTCGCCGTCGTTGTACCGGAGCACGTCGGGGGCGAAGAGCAACAGCGGCAGGCTGGCCGAGAACCGGCTGAGCCCCTGCTGGAGCGACGCCAGCGCGGCCTCGTCCTCCCCGGTGGCCAGCTCGGCGGCCACCTTCAGGCGGATCCACTCCTCCTCCCAGACGAACCCTCGGACGGCCTCGCCGGCCAGGCGGGCGGCCTCGGAGTACGCTCCGGCCCGGAAGAGCGAGCGGGCCTCATCCAGGTCGGGCTCCTGAGCGGGGCAGAAGGGTGGGATCGCGGCCAGGGCCACCGCGACGAGGGCGATGGCGGCCAGATGCCCGGCCTCCCTCGATGGGATGGGTCGATGGCGATTCGGCATCGCGATGCCCCCGCATTCGCTCGGTCGTCGCGGCATCCGTCCGACTACTCCCGCCGGAGGCAGGCATCCTTCGATTATGAAAGTCGGGGGGGGAATCGCCAAGGGACGGCCTCCGAATCCGACGAATCCGTTCCGGGGTCAAGGCGGAGGGAGGGGAAACGACGGGAGGCCCCCCGATCGTCTCCCCTTCCCTTCGGCCTGGAGAGCGTCCCCGACGCTCAGATGCTCCAAGGCTTGCGCATCGTCGGCGAGAGCAGCCGGTTCGCCTCCTCGCAGTTGGTCACCTGCTCGGTCTCGGGATCCCAGGCCAGCGGCTTGCCGACGAGCATGGCGATGTTGTTCAGGTGGCAGATCGTCGCCGTGCGGTGGCCGGCCTCGGCGGGGGCGAAGGGCTGCGACCGGCTCCGGACGCAGTCGAGAAAGTTGCGCTGGTGGCCAGGGCTGCGGCCGAGGTGGATCTCGTCGGGGCCGATGACCTCCTCCAGCAGGCTCGGGCTCGACGCCTCCAGCCGGCCGCCGTGGATCTCGATGAAGATCCAGCCATCCTCCCCCTCGAACTTCAGGCCCCGGGGGCCCTGGGTCGAGCCGACGAGCGTCACGCCGTCGGCGTAGGTGTTGGTGAACTCGTAGTCCCAGAAGGCGTCGTACAGGCCCTCGCCGCGGCGGCCCCGGGCCTCGAAGTGGACCGGGGTGGTGTGATCGGCGCCGAGGCCGAGCTGGGCGATGTCGATGACGTGGGCGCCGCGGTCGGTCATCTCCCCGCCCCCGAACGTGAGTTGGAAGCGCCACCAGAAATGGCAGCGGTCCTCCAGATAGGGGACCCGAGGCGTGTGGCCGAGCCAGAAGTCGTAGTCAAACCCCTCGGGCACTGGCTCCGAGGCCAGGGGGCCGGCATGGGCCTTGGCCTCCTCGTGGTGCGAGTCGTTGTCGGGCAGATTGATCCGGACGGTCTGGATCCGGCCGATCCGACCGTTGCGGACCAGCTCGCAGGCGTACCGGGCGTTGGCCCCCGACCGCTCGTGGCTGCCGACCTGGAGGATCCTCCCGCACCGCTCGACGGCGTCCACCAGAGCGCGGCCCTCGGCCACGGTGTTCGTCAGCGGCTTCTCGCAGTAAATGTCCTTGCCGGCCTCGGCCGCGGCGATGGCGGCCAGCGCGTGCCAGTGGTCGGGGGTGGCGACGATCACGGCCTCGATGTCGTCCCGGGCGAGCAGCTCCCGGAAGTCGTGGTAGGAGGCGCAGTCGCTGTTCCCGGCCCGCTCGTCGACCTCCCGCTTGCCCTGCTCGCGGTGGCCGGCGTCCACGTCGCAGACGGCCACCAGCTGCACGTCGGGCTGATCCATGAACATCCGATTGAGCGACCGGCCCCGGCCGCCGGTGCCGATGGTCCCCACGACGATCCGGTCACTGGGCGCCGCCTTCTCCTCCCTCCCCAGGGCCGAGGCGGGGACGATCGCCGGGAAGGCCAGCGCGCCGGCCGATGCGGCGGCCGTCCGCAGGAGGCTTCGTCGGGAGAAGGCGTTTCGATTCGACATGGCGCGTGCTCCTCGGGCGGTCGATCCGGTCGGCCGACGGTCCCCCAGCCGCTCCGGGGGCCTTTGGCCGATGATCGCCGGCCGGAGCGGCGTTTTCCAGGCGCCAGCGACCCTCTCGCCGGGACTGCCCCTCGGCGGCGGGACGATCCCCGAGGTCGGGCGACGTCGGGCGGACGGCTCACTCCCCGAGGGTCCGCCCGGCCGTCGGGAGTGCGCTCGTTCTTGGGAATGAGCCGACGGGCGACGACTGGCCCAATCCCCCCGGAATGCTCCCCGGACGCTCTCCTCCGGGGCCGCTCCGAGGGGAGCGGCTGGCCCGCCAGCCCCTCCCATCGAGCCGGGGCACGGGTAGGATGGGGCGAGCGCAGCCCCTGTTCCTCCCGGGCGGGAGCTCCATCGGACCGTCGCTCCGATCGCTCCGAAACGCCTCGGCCGCCCCCCCGTCCCGGACTGCCTGCCATCCCCTTTGAGCTCCCTGAAGCGGACCCAACCCCATGAACCGCCGCCTGATCCTCGCCGCGATCCTCGCCTCGCTGATCTGCTCCTCGGCCTCGGCCGCGATCGCCGACGACGCCATCGACCCCTCCCTTGCGACCACCGCTCCCGGCGACCCGACCCGCTGGTTCGATATCCGGTTGCTCGGGGTCGAGGGGCAGGGCTGGTCCGACACCAAGGCTCCGTTCGACCGGCTCCCCGCCCGAGCCGAGGGGGTCGTCCGAGACGCGGTCTGGGGGCTGAGCCGACACTCGGCGGGGCTCTGCGTCCGGTTCGTCACCGACTCCCCCGAGATCCAGGCCCGCTGGACCCTCACCTCCGACCGGCTCGCCATGCCTCATATGCCCGCCACCGGAGTCAGCGGGCTGGACCTCTACGCGAAGCTCGACGGGCGCTGGCACTGGCTCGGCTACGGCCGCCCCGAGCAGGCTCCCACCAACACCGGCACCCTCGCCTCCGGCCTCGAGGGCGGCCCTCGTGAGTACCTGCTCTACCTGCCGCTCTACAACGGCGTCTCCTCGGTCGAGATCGGCCTGCCCGAAGGGGCCTCGCTCTCGAAGGCCCCCGCCCGCCCCGAGGGCAAGGATCGGCCGATCGTCTTTTACGGCACCTCCATCACCCAGGGGGGCTGCGCCTCCCGCCCCGGGATGGTCCACACCGCGATCCTCGGCCGTCGGCTCGGCCTGCCGGTCATCAACCTCGGCTTCTCCGGCAACGGCCGCATGGAGGCCGAGGTCGCCGAGCTGCTCGCCGAGCTGGACCCCGCCGTCTTCGTCGTCGACTGCCTGCCGAACATGTCCGCCGCCGAGGTCGAGGATCGAGTCGAGCCCCTGGTCCGCATCATCCGAGCCTCCCGGCCGACCACGCCGATCATCCTCGCCGAGGACCGTTCCTACTCCAACGCCCCGCTCGTCTCCTCGCTCCGAAACCGCAACGCAACGAGCCGAGCCGCCCTCCGGGCCGCCTTCGACCACCTCGTCGCCGAGGGCGTGACCGGCCTCCATTACCTCCCCGGCGACCCCCAGCTCGGCGACGACGGCGACGGGACCGTCGACGGCTCCCACCCCACCGACCTCGGCTTCGTTCGCATGGCCGACGCCTTCGAGCCCGTCCTCCGAGCCGCCCTCGCCGGCCAGCCCTGACCTCTCGACCGGCCGACACGACCCTCGGCCGATCGCTCCCTGGCCGGATCGCCCGGATCGCGGACCGTCCGAGGTTCGGATTCGACGAGAATCGGGTCATCCATCCTGAGTGCGACCGGCCCCGTTCCCGATCATTTCGGAGAGGGGCCGGCTCCCCGTCCCCTCGGTTTCGTGCTGCGCGACGATTCCGGACGACCGCCCGCTCCCCCTTCGGAACACTCGGCCTTGTCACCAGCCAACGTCGAGCCCAACGTCACCGACTCCCGGACGTCCGACGCTCCGCTCCGGCCGCTCGCCCCCGCTCCGCTCGCCAAGCGGATCGCCTCCAATGCCCCTCGATCCCACGCGCGGAGCGAACCCATCTATGAGAGGGGGACTGTCAAGCTGCCGGTGCAGGTTCGGTGGGCTCGGGGCCCCGGCACCTCCCCCTCGCCGTCGGCGTCGGTCGGCCTGCCCGTCCCAGACCACGCCCACCAGCGATGCGG
>NZ_RYZH01000026.1 GCF_003977685.1 Tautonia sociabilis
GATGGTGAAGCCGGTCTCGGATCGGGCGACGATGGTGGCGGCCATGGCGGTGGCTCCCGGAGTGTGAGGGGAGCCCCAGCATAGGCGGACGAACCGGCCCGATCTACATCATTCGTCGGTCACACCCCACCCGACGGGCATAATCCTCCTCGGGCCCCTCGGCGGCGAGGATGTCCCCGGCCAGTTGCTCGTGCAGGAAGCGATCGTACGGGACGTCATCATTGAAGGCGTCGATGACGTAGTCCCGATACAGGTAAGCCTCGGGGATCGGGTAGTCCGAGTTGTCCCCGGCCGTGTCGGCGTATCGGGCCAGGTCGAGCCAGTAGCGTCCCCAGCGCTCGCCGTACAGCGGCGAGGAGAGCAGCTCGTCGATCAGGCGCTCATATGCATCCGGGCTCGGGTCGGAGACGAACCGCTCGATCCGCTCCGGGGTCGGCGGCAGGCCGAGCAGGTCGAACGAGGCCCGTCGGATCAGGGTCCGCCGGTCGGCCCGTTCCACCGGGTGCAACCCGGCCTCGCGGTGCCCGACCGCGATGAGGCGGTCGATCGGCGAGCTGGCCCAGCCCGTCGGGTCGGCCGGCGCTTCCACATCCTGGAGCGGCCTGAAGGCCCAGTGCGTCTCCGCGTCGATCGGCCCGGCCGCCGTCGCCTCGGGCCAGGGCGCCCCGGCCTCGATCCAGGAAACCAGATCCGCGATCGCCTGGCCCGACAGCGGCTCGTCTCCGGGGGGCATCCGCAGCAGCGCTTCCTCCTGGCGGATCGCCTCCACCAGGATGCTCCCGTCCGGGTCCCCCGGCACGACCGCCGGGCCGGAGTCTCCTCCCCGGAGCATCGCCTCGAGCGAGTCGAGCCGAAGGCCGCCGCTCTGCTTGTCGGCCCCGTGGCACTTGACGCAGGTCCCGGCCAGGACCGGTCTCACCCTCGCCTCGAAGAACGCCTCGTCCACCGCCTCCCCGGTCCCGGCCGCCTCGGCGACCAGGATCGCCGCCGGGATCGCGACCGAGAAGATCGTCCGAAGGAGCATGGCACCCACCTCCGCCCTGCTGGCTGGACGCCCGCCACCCGTCCCGGGGCCGGCCTGTTCAACAAAGTTCCGGCCAGCATACCAGCATCCGATCGCTTCGGGAAAGCCAGTTCCGCCGGGGAAGTCGGCCGACGGGGCCCGGCGCCGCGCCCCCTGTTCCCGAAAGGTCGATCCCCTCTCCCCTCCCTCCGGCGACCGCGCGACGTCATGGGGACGACATCCCGCTGCTGCTCCAGCGAGGGGGCGGCCGGATCCGCTCCTCGAGCGTCGGCCCGTTGCTCGACCGTCTGGGGGATCGACCGGGCCGCGCCGGATCGTGATGCGGTCGGTGACACCGATCGCCAAGGCCGGCTCCGGAGTCTCGGCCCGATCGGGCCGCACTGCAAGGAGGACGCCGATGGGTCAGCGACCGTCGGCGGCCGGGGAGGGCCGGTCGAGGGCGGGGATCGGGAACAGCGGAGAGGGGACCCTGGCCTCGGCCATGAGGGCCTCGATGCGGGCGACCAGCTCGGGATGCTCGCCCGCCACGTCATGCAGCTCGCCGGGATCGGCGGCGAGGTTGTACACCTGCAACGTCGTGTCCCCCCGGCGGATCAGGTCGGTGCGAACCCCCTTCCAGTTCCCCAGGCGGAGGGCCTGCTGCCCGCCGTAGCCGGGGAACTCCCAGTAGAGGAACTCGTGCCGCTGCTGCCCGCCGGGACGGCCGAGCAGGGTGGGGGCGAGGCTCAGGCCGTCCACGTCGTCGGGCACCTGATCCGACGCGCCGACCAGGTCCAGCAGCGTCGGCAGCACGTCGGGGAAGTAGCCGGGCTCGTCGCTGGCCGAGCCGGCCGGAATGCGGCCCGGCCACCGGGCGATCGTCGGCACCCGGATTCCGCCCTCGAAGACCGAGCCCTTCAACCCCCGGAACGGGCCGGCGGAGTGAAAGAAGGCACTGTCCGCCCCGCCGACCCGACCGTGCGTCGGCCCGTTGTCGGAGCTGAACAGCACGATCGTCTCGTCGGAGAGCCCCAGGCGATCGACCTCGTCGAGGATGCGGCCGATCTCGTGGTCGAGGTAGCTGACCATCGCCGCGTAGGCCGCGTGCGGCGTTTCATGCGAAGTATACCCGCGCGGGTCGTCGTTGATCCAGGGCGGGTCGTCTCCCAGCGTGCCCCGGTAGCGGGCGACCCACTCCTCGGGAGCCTGGTTCGAGACGTGGGGGATCGTGAAGGGCAGGTAGAGGAAGAACGGGCCGTCCCGGTGGTCTCGGACGAACCGGAGGGCCTCCTCGGTGAACTTCGACTGCGAGTGGATGGCCCCGGTCTGGCCTCGGTCGTTGCCGGGCAGGGGGACCTGCTCGCCGTTCCTCCAGAGGAAGCGCGGGTAGTGGTTGTGCGCGTGGACCTGGCAAAGATAGCCAAAGAACAGGTCGAAGCCCTGGCGGTTCGGGTCGCCGCTGGAGCCCTCGAACCCGAGGCCCCACTTGCCGATCGCCCCGGTGGCGTAGCCGAGCCCGCGGAACAGCTCGGCGATCGTGACCTCGGCGTCGGGGATCGGGTTCTGGCCGGGGAAGATGCCGCGGTCGTGGTCCAGCTCGCGCCCCGGCGGGTTGCCGTTGCTTCGGATGAAGGCGTGGCCGGTGTGCTTGCCGGTCATCAGCGTGCATCGGGAGGAGGCGCAGACCGGGCTGCCGCTGTAGAACGAGGTCAGGCGCATCCCCTCCTGGGCCAGGCGGTCGAGCACCGGGGTCCGGATGAGCTTCTGCCCGAAGCAGCCGAGTTCGGCATAGCCCAGGTCGTCGGCCACGATGAGCACCACGTTCGGCGGCCGGTCCTCCGCGTCGGCCGGGGCGATCGCGATGGCCGCCAGCGCCGAGGCGAGGATCGGGGCTGTCCGGGCTGGTCGCACTCGTCTCATGTCGCTTCCTTTCCTCGGTGGCAGAGGGCCGCGATCGGATCGGGAAGGAGGCTCCGCCTCCCGAGGGGCCATCCTCCCGGACTCCCCCCCGGGGATCAAGCGGCCAGGGGGCCGAGGCGGAGCAGGCCGGCCCGACTTCCCCGGCCCTCGGCCGGAGCTCGACGCTGGCCCCTCGAGGGCGGCCGGAGTACCATCGGGCCTCGGCGAGCTCTCCCGCCGGAGATCCCCGACGCGACGAGAGGATCCGCCTCATGGACCCCTGGGACCTGATGACGATCCCCCGAGACCTCCTGGGAGCCGGAACCCGGGTCCGGGTCCGGGTCGCCGGCGACCCCGAGGCGCTGATGGCCGACCTGGCCCGGTCCCTGGCCGGCGTCGTCGCCGATCGGACGAGGGCCGGCCGGCCGAGCTGCCTGATCGTCCCCGTCGGCCCGGTCGGGCAATACGCCCACCTGGCCCGGATGGCCCGGGAGGAGGGGCTCGACCTCTCGGGAACGACGATCATCCAGATGGACGAATACCTCGACCCTTCGGGAAGGCTCATCGACCCGTCGCACCCGATGAGCTTCCGGGGCTTCCTCAACCGCGAGTTCTACGCCCAGCTTCCCCCCGACCGCGCCCCCAGGCCCGAGGCCCTCGTCTGCCCCGACCCGGCCGACCCGGGCCAGGTCGGAGCCCGCATCCGAGCGATCGGCGGCGTCGACGCCTGCTTCGGCGGCATCGGCCTCAACGGTCACGTCGCCTTCAACGAGCCGGAGCCCGACGCGATGCCCGACGAGTTCGCCACCCGGGGCACCCGGGTCGTCGACGTCGCCCCGGAATCCCGAGCACACATGGCCGTGAACCTGAGCTGCGCCCTCGACGTGATCCCGAGGCGGGCGGTGACGATCGGCATGGCCGAGATCCTCGGCAGCCGGCTCGTCCGGCTCTACGCCAACCGCCCCTGGCAGCGGGGGGTGGTCCGCCTGGCCGTGCACGGGCCGATCTCGGCGGCGTGCCCGGCCTCGCTGCTGGGCCTGCACCCGGACGCCGAGGTCGTCGTTTCGGACCACGTCGCCGAGCCCGTCGAGGTTGGGCTGCGATGAGCGCCGGTCCCCCCCAGGTCGGGCTGCCGGGCCGGGTGCTGGCGATCGCGGCGCACCCGGACGACATCGAGCTGCTCTGCGCCGGCACGCTCGCCCGATTCCTCGAGCTCGGCTCGTCCGTCCACCTCGCCGTCGTGAGCAAGGGGGACCGCGGCGGGCCGTCCGGCCCGGATCCCTCCCTGGCCGACCGCCGCCGGGCCGAGGCCGAGGCCGCCGCCGCGCTGCTCGGCGCCCCGATCGACTTCCTCGGCTTCGGAGACTCCGAGGTCTTCGACACCCCCGAGGCCCGTTCCCGGTTCGTCTCGGTGATTCGGAAGGCCCGGCCCGAGCTGATCCTCACCCACGCTCCAGAGGACTACCACATCGACCACGTCCGCGTCGGAGAGCTGGCGACAATGGCCTCCTGGTTCGCCGCCTCGGGCGGGCACATGGGCGAGCACCCCCCGCTGGCGAGGCCCCCGGCGGTCGTCTACATGGACACGATCGCCGCGTCGAACTTCGAGCCGTCCCATTATGTTGATATCTCCGAACAAATCGACCTGAAGCGTCGCATGCTCGCCTGCCACGCCAGCCAGACCGGGAGGGACGACGGCGGCATCCACGCCCTGCAGGAGCTGGCCGAGACCCAGGCCCGCCTCCGAGGCTTCCAGGCCGGCGTCCGCTTCGCCGAGGCCTTCCGGCCGGCGCCGCTCTGGGGACGCCGCCGCGCCGGCCCGCTCCTCCCCTGAGCGACCACCGACCGAGGACCGAGGACCGACCGCCGTTCCCCCCCATCGGAAGCGATCATGGCTGGAACCCCCGATCCCCCGGATCGCCCCCGAGTCGGCCCCGGCGCCGCCCCCTGGCTGGTCTTCGCGATCGCCTCGGCCGGCTGGGTGTTCGACGTGTACGAGGGGCAGCTCTTCGCCGTCTTCAAGGGGCCGATGCTCCGGGAGCTGCTCGGCGGCTCGCCGGGGGCGGAGCTGACCGAATCGCTTCGGGGGCGGATCGACTGGCACAGCAACGTCGCCCTGGCGCTGTTCCTCGTCGGCGGAGCGGCCGGAGGACTGGGCTTCGGCATGCTGGCCGACCGCATCGGCCGGGTCCGGACGATGGGGGTGACGATCCTCGTCTACTCGGTCTTCTCGGCCCTGACGTGCTTCGTCCGGGAGTCCTGGCAGATGCACGCGCTGCGGTTCCTGGTGGCGATCGGCGTGGGGGGGGAGTGGGCGATCGCCGCGGCCCTGGTGGCCGAGTCGGTGCCGACCCGGTGGCGGGCCTGGGCGGGGGGGGCGTTCCACGCCTCCAGCGTGATTGGCCTGGTCCTGGCGTCGGCGACCGGCTGGCTCTTCGCCGGGCCGGACCAGTGGCGCTGGGCCTTCCTCATCGGCCTGGCGCCGGCCCTGCTGGTGCTCTGGATTCGCCTCTCCCTGCGCGAGCCCGACCGCTGGCAACGCTCCTCGGCCGGCCCCGACGACGGCCCCGAGACGACCCCGGCGGCCGGCTCCCTCCGAGAGCTGCTCGGCGACCCCCGATGGCGGCCCCGGGCGCTGATCGGCCTGGGCCTGGCGGCGGTCGGCCTGGGTACGTACTGGGGGGTGTTCGCCTTCGCTCCGGAGCTGGTCAAGGAGGTGCTCCCCGACACCCTGACCGACGCCGAGAAGCAGGCCCGGGCCAGCCAGGTCTACTCGCTCATCACCCTGACCGGCAGCGCCGCCGGCCTGCTGGCCTTCGCGCCGCTGGCCTCGACTCTCGGCCGACGGGCGACCTTCCTGATCTATCACGCCGGGGCGCTGGTGCTGGTGCCCGCGGCCTTTTTGGCGGCCTCGAGCCTGGCCTCAACCGTCCTGCTGCTGGCCCTGATGGCCGCCTTCGTGGTCGGGATGCACGCCGGGTACGCCATCTACTTCCCCGAGCTGTTCCCGACCCGCCTCCGGGCCACGGGGACGAGCTTCTGCTTCAACGTCGGCCGAGTCCTCGGGGCGGTGATGCTCCTGGTGCGCGGCTGGCTCGGGGCGACGATCGGCGTCCGCCCGGCGGTGGCGGTCGTCAGCCTCGTCTTCCTCGTCGGCATCGGCCTGCTGGCCTTCGCGCCGGAGACAAAGGGGACCGAGCTGCCCGACTGAGCCGTTCGCCCGGCCGACGGCGGCCTCGCCCGGCGAATCGGGCGGGCCGCTCGACGACCGGGGGGCGATCAGCGCCCCTGGTTGGCCTGGCGGGCCAGCTGGCGGCAGTGCTCGGCGCACTGGCGGCACGCCGAGACGCAGTCCCGCATGACCTGCCCCTCGATCCCCTCGCAGGCTCGGGCGCATTCCTGGCAGGCCTGGGCATTGGCCTCGTGCGCCAGGTGGGCCAGCGGGCTGCCGCAGGCCGACTCGGCATAGGAGAGCAGGCAGAACTTCTCACACGAGGCGGCGTACGCCAGGGCCCGGGCGTGCTTCTCGGCGTCGCCGCTCTGCTGCCTAAGCTGCTCGAGGCAGTGCGACGCGGCCCGGGCGCAGGCCTCGGCGCACTCGGCCATGATCCGATCGGCCCCCTCGTGCCCCTGGGAGGCCGGGGAGGCGGCCCGGGAGGTCCCGGCGATGGCGAAGGCGGCGGTCCCCATCCCGATGGTCCCCAGCATCTGTCGGCGCTGCATGGTTTCTTCTCCCTCTGGTGCGTTGATTCGTCGATGCGATCTCGACGAGGTCGGACGTCCGGGAGCCTCTCCCGAGGCTCCCGCCCCGCCCCCTTCCTCCAGGGGCGGACGTCCGCCCGAGGTTGCAAGTCCGATTCCGGGACCTCGCCGGGAGCCCCGGTCGGCCCCGACGATCGCGCCGAACCGCCTGGCCGAAGTGCCGATCAGGACGATCCTTGCGGGCCCCGGGCGGTCGGGAGCCGGGCGCCGCGGGGCCGGACAACCCGCGATCGGGCCCCGGCCGACCGCTGGTCGGTCGTCGGTCGGGGTGGTCAGTGACCGAGCGCGGTCGTCCGCATTGGCCTGCTCGGGCGGCCTCCCCGGGGCCGGGCCGTCGGCCTTCCCGTCGTCCGAGGCCGGCGTCGGCAACCGGGAGCGGAACGCCTCCCGGTTGAGCGGCCCTCGAGTCCCCCCGAGGATCGGAACCATCGTCGACGTCGACCCGGGACCCGGGCCGGGAGGCTCGGCCCCTCAGGCCGAGGCGGAAGGGAAGACACGATTGGCCAGGCGGCCGACGCCATCGGGGCGGGACCGACCTGGTCGCGAGGTCCCCGGCCGGGAAAGGGGGGCGGATCCGAGGGCTTCGGGTCAATCGCGGGGCCATCCGGAAGGCAAGGGCAGGGGGGGCGTCGCCCCACCGGAGGACGGGCGAAACGCCTGGACCGTGCCCCGGGTCAGTCGGCCGAGGTCGAGCACCATGCGCCGGACCACGCGCCCCTCGGCCTCGGGCTGGCCGTCCATGTGGAAGTTTTGATGGAGGAACTCGACCAGCACCGAGCCGCCCCGGGCCTCGGCCCGGGAGACGATGGCGACATGCTCGTCGAACTGGAGCCTCCAGCGCCGGTTGCGGCCTCCCGAGCGGGACCGGCCGCGAAACTCGGCCTGTTCAAAGCGGAGGATGTCTCCCGGCCGGAGGGAGGCCAGCTCCTGGACCGGCTCTCCCCAGATGCCGACGGGGGCCGGGTGCACCCCGGCGGAGCGGAACGCCTCGGCGACGAGGTCGGTGCACTCCCCGCCGCCGACCTCCCGGCCGATCGCCTGCTCGGCGAACGCCACGATCTTCGAGGCTACCGGAGCACGCTCCAGGCAGAGGAGCCCGACGAGGATGATCGAGGCGGCCACAGGCATGATCGCATCACTCCAGTCAGGAATCCGAGCGCGGAACCCGCTTCGGGCTTGTCGGGGAAGCGGCGGGTGGTCCCTCCGTTTCCCTTCCGCTCCCCATGATCGTCGAAGGCCGGGGCCCCGGCGAGTCGTCCCGGGCCGACCGCGCCCCCGGGCCTGGTCCGAGGGCTCCCTCCAATCCAAGGCCGAGGAGCGATCCGCCCTGGGCGGCCCAGGACGCGGCTGCGATCACGATTGGTGCGCTGCGGTGCGCTGTCGAGGATCGGGCGAACTGGCTTGCTCTGTCAAGGGTTGCGTCAAACCGATTGGGTTCGCTCCGTCGAAAGCGCGCGCTCCTTCGCGTCCGGTCGCCGGCGGTGGAAACCGACCGGATCGGCTCCGAGCCGCCAGGGCCTCCGCTCTCGGTCCAGATCGGGCCGGAACGCCGGGACGCCCGAACGAATGTCTTTTTTCCCCAATAGGTTGCGCGGAGAATCGGGTTCGTTCCGTCGGAAGCGCACCGGCCCGATGCCAGGAGGGATCCCGGGGTGCTCCGATCGCTGAAGCTGAAGCGGCGCGGTTCGGGGAGGACGGGGTCGAGACGACGCCGGCCTTGCCGGTTGTTCGAGGATCGGCGATCGGAGAACCCCGGGATCAGGTTCGGAGGATCTGAGCCATCGGGATGCCAAGGAGCGGGGGAAGGCGCCCGGTCAGGAGGAGGACGCGGGGGGAACGGTCGGAGGTCGGGAGGGGGGAGCCCTCGACGAAATGATCGTCGGACGAGGGGGCGGCACTCATCCCGGGGGCTCGGAGGACGGGCGAGGAAGAGCGGGGCGAACCGGGTCCGGCCCGGCCGGGCGGGCCGAGCCGGGCGGGAGGCGGGAGGGGCCGGGCGGGAGGGGCCGGGCAGGGCGGGGCGAGACGGGGCCGGGGGCGATCAGAGGCCGATGAAGGGGACGGGCAGGAGGAAGGCGTGCTGCTCGTAGAGGCTCCAGGCGCCTCGCCAGGCGGCGAACTGGGAGAGGAAGACGAAGAGGACGTAGAGGGCGGCGATCGGCAGCATCCAGAGGCGGCCGGAGGCGCGGAAGACCCAGTGGCGGGGGCGGTCGCGGCGGGAGGAGCGGTGGTAGGCCCAGCCGGCGGCCAGCCGGGCGGGGAACGTGAAGGTGAGGAAGACGAGGCTGGGCAGCCAGACGGCCTCTCGGGGGATCATCTCGATCTTCAGGAGGTAGAGCGGCACGGCGAGGGTGGCGGTGAGGGTCAGCGCCAGGGCGAAGGCCCAGGGGGCGCGCCGGAAGCGGTCTCGGACGGGGCGAAGTTCCCGGAAGGCTCGGAGCCGGCCCTCGACGGCGAAGTGCATCTGGAGGAACGGCAGGACCATCGCCACCCCGCCCAGCAGCAGGGCGCCGATCAGGCCCAGCAACGGCGCCGACCGGCCGGCGGCGAGCAGCGTCGCCGGCAGGACGAGCCAGGCCAACGTCCCGAGGAAGCCGAGCAGCCCGAGGCGGGCGTAGTACGGCAGCCGGAGCCGGGAGGCGAAGGCGAGGCAGTCGTCTCGGCACCGGCGGTAGACTCGGCCGAGGTCCCGGTTGCGGCGCAGCCAGCCGATCGCGCCGAAGGGCCAGAGGAAGTGCCGGAGCCGGCCCCCCCGGGCCAGGGCGATCGTCAGGTGAGCGGCCGTGAGGGCGAGGACGACGAAGGAGGCGACCCGCCATCGAGCGGCGATCGGGCCGCCGGGGTCGATCACGGCGGCGGACCGGGCCATCGAGGCGAAGAGCTGGATCGGCAAGGTCCACAGCAGGATGCCGATCGCCATGCCCCCGAGCCGGGCCGAGAGCCGGACGCCGACCAGGCCGTCCCGGAGCCGACCGCTCCGGGCGACCCGGCCGCCCGCCTCCAGCAGGTAGCCGAGGCAGAGAAGCTGCGCGACCGGGATCGCCGCCAGGACGGCCAGCCCGACGACCAGGGCCAGGGCGCCAAAAACCCACTCCGCCGCCGAGGCCATCGCCCGGCCGCTCGTCGCCAGCCCCCGGGCGATCCGTCGCAAGGCGGGGGGCGGGGGCTCGGCCGAGACGAGGGACGAGGACGGGGCCAAGTCGGTGAGGAGCGGGTCGGGGGTCGCGGTCGCCATGAGAGTCCCCGAGCGGTCGAGCGGGTGCGATCGAGCCGGAACCGCCTCGGATACCGTTGGGCAGCATCTCCGGTTTCGAGAACGTGCGGACGGGAGGCGGGGATCGACTCGACCCCAGTGCCGGCCGGCATCCGATGCGGGGGAGCCCTCTCCCCGGCCTCCCCAGCCGGGATCAGCCGGCCTCGAGGCCCGGGGGTGCGCGTTCCGAGGACCGTGACGCTGACCGATCAGAGAGGGACGGCAAGGACAGGGTGATCAAGCACAGAAGAACAAAAAACAGAGAACTCGGAACAGGTGGACCAAGCGATCCGATGGGTCGCCGACTCCAGAGCACAAAAGAACAAAGAACAGAGAACTCGGAACAGGTGGACCAAGCGATCCGATGGGTCGCCGACTCCAGAGCACAAAAGAACAAAGAACAGAGAACTCGGAACAGAGAACTCGGAGGGCGGCTCGGGCGAACGACTCGGTTGCACGGCCGAGACGGTCCACGCCATCCACCAGGGCAAGGCCCAGCGATGGGCCACTCCCTCCAGGCCCGATCTCCCCGAGATCGGGAAGGGGGAGAGGGAGAGGGAGGAGAGCGATCGAGCAGCCCGACCGTCGCCCGCCCTCGAGTTCAACGGGCCGGCCGGGGACCGGGAGCCCGACGGGGCAAACCCATCACGACGCGATGATTTCGTGGACCACCCGGCCGGCGACGTCGGTCAGGCGGAAGTCTCGGCCGGCGTGACGGTAGGTGAGGCGTTCGTGGTCGAGACCGAGGAGGTGGAGGAGGGTGGCGTGGAGGTCGTGGATGTGGACCTTGTCTTCGACGGCGTAGTAGCCGTAGTCGTCGGTGGCGCC
Organism: Tautonia sociabilis; assembly: GCF_003977685.1. Taxonomy (GTDB): domain Bacteria; phylum Planctomycetota; class Planctomycetia; order Isosphaerales; family Isosphaeraceae; genus Tautonia; species Tautonia sociabilis. The sequence continues at coordinate 10,746 of NZ_RYZH01000026.1, forward strand.
GAAGGAGATCCCCGGTTTGACGCCGCCGCCGGCCAGCCACATGGTGAAGCCCTCGGGGTTGTGGTCGCGGCCGTCCTTGCCCTGGGCGGTGGGGGTGCGGCCGAACTCTCCTCCCCAGAGGACGAGGGTGTCCTCCAGCAGGCCCCGGGCCTTGAGGTCTCGGAGCAGGGCGGCGATGGGGCGGTCGACTTCCCGGGCGTTCTTCTCGTGCCCCTGCTTGAGGTTGCTGTGCTGGTCCCACTGGACGTTGGTGTCGCTGTGGGTGACCTGGACGAAGCGGACGCCGCGCTCGGAGAGCCGGCGGGCAAGCAGGCACTGGCGGCCGAAGTCGGCCGTGACGGGGTCGTCGAGGCCGTAGTCCCGGATCGTGGCGCGGGACTCTCCGGAGAGGTCCTGGGCCTCGGGCATCTCGGCCTGCATGCGGAAGGCCAGCTCGAACGAGGCGATGCGGCCCTCCAGGGCGGGATCGCCTCCGGTGAGGGCCTGGTGGTTTCGGTGGAGGTCGGCGAGGAGGTCGAGCTGCTCCCGCTGGAGGCGTCGGGGGAAGCGGGGGTTGTCGATGTAGCCGACGCGGGCCTGGTCGGAGGGGACGCTGGCGTTGCCCAGCGGGGTGCCCTGGCAGGAGGCGGGCAGGAAGGCCGACCCCCAGTTCCGCACGCCGCCGTGGGCGAGCGTGGGGCAGATGGTGACGAAGGCGGGAAGGTTCTGGTTCTCGGTCCCCAGCCCGTAGGCGATCCAGGCCCCCATGCTGGGGCGGACGAAGGTGTCGCTGCCGGTGTGCAGCTTCAGCAGGGCGCCGCCGTGGGCGGGGTTGGTGCCGTGCAGCGACTTGATGATGCAGAGGTCGTCGACGCACCGCGCCACGTTCGGGAACAGGGAGCTGACGGGCTGGCCGCTCTCGCCGTGGCGACGGAACCTCCAGGGGGAGGCGAGCAGGGCGCCGGTCTCGGCGAACTGGACGCGGGGCTTGGCGAAGGGGAGGGGCTTGCCGTCGTCTCGGCGGAGCAGGGGCTTCTCGTCGAAGGTGTCGAGGTGGGAGGGGCCCCCCTTCATGAACAGGAAGATGACGCGCTTGGCCTTCGGCTCGAAGTGAGGGGGCTTCGGGGAGGAGCCGTCTCGGGGGGATGAGGAGGAGGAGGAGGCGCGGGCGTCGTCGGCCAACATGGCGGCCAGGGCGACGAGGCCGAAGCCGGCGGCGGAGTCTCGGAGCATCCGGCGGCGGCTGGGGAGGAGGAGGTCGGGTCGGTCCATGTCGGGGCGCCCCGTCGGGATCAGCGGATCGAGACGAATTCGTCGGAGGCGAGGATCGCCTGGCAGAGTGCCTGCCAGACCAGCCGGGTCGGGTCCTCGCCCGGGTCGGACCCGGCCTCGGCCCCGAGGACCTCGGCGAAGCGGCCGAGCGCGGCGACGGCCCGATCGCACTCCAGGGGAGAGGGGGGCCGGCCGTAGGCCCGCTCGTAGAGGAGGAGGACGCGGCCGGGGTCGTCCAGCCCGTCTCGGGAGAGCAGGTCGTCGGCAAGGTGCTCGGCGGCCCGGAGCACAAGGTCGCCGTTGAGGAGGAAGAGGGCCTGGGGGGCGATGGTGGTGGTGTCTCGGTCGCCGTTGAGGACGCTGGCGTCGGTGGAGTCGAAGAGCTGGAAGACGTCGTACAGGTGGTTGCGGACGACCGGCAGGTAGAGGGAGCGGCGGTCGGAGTCGTAGGAGGTCTGGTCTTTGGAGGTGTGGTTGAAGAAGTAGTCGCGGTTCTTGACGGTGAGCAGCGAGCCGCCGACCTCGCGATCGAGCAGGCCGGCGACGGCGAGCAGGGCGTCCCGGATCGCCTCGGCCTCCAGGCGACGGACGTCAACGCGCCAGTGAAGGCGGTTGTCGGGGTCGACGGCGGCGGCGGGGTTGAAGACGCTGCTCATCTGATAGGTCTTCGAGCGCATGATGCGACGGTGCAGCGCCTTGATCGACCAGCCGTCCGCGACGAACCGGAGGGCGAGCCAGTCGAGCAACTCGGGGTGGGACGGCCGGGCGCCGAGGGCGCCGAAGTTGTCGGTCGTCTCGACCAGGCCTCGGCCGAAGTGCCAGCGCCAGACGCGGTTGACCATGACCCGGGCGGTGAGCGGGTGGCCGGGGTCGGCCATCCAGCGGGCGAGTTCGAGCCGGCCGCTGCGGGAGGGGTCGAACTCGGGGGAGCCCGGCCCGGCCAGCGCGGCCGGGACGCGGCGGGGGACGACCTCGCCGAGGGAGAGGTGGCTGCCCCGGATGTGGATGGGGATGTCGGCGACCGAGCCCTCGGCGACCCCCATCGCGGAGGGCAACTCGGGGGAGGAGTCCTGGAGGGCCTTCCGCTCGTCCCGGAGGCGGGCGAGCTCCGCCCGCTCGTCCTCGGTGTAGAGGGATTCGGGCTCCTCGGGGAGCGAGAACCCCTCTCCCCCCTCGGCGACGAGGCGGGCGTTGGCCCGCTCGACGACGGCGGCGATCTCGGCCTCCTTGGCGGCGACGGCCTGCTCGTGGGCCTCCTGGCGGCGGAGGTCGTCGGGGGAGGCGATCGCGTTCTCGTGCCATCGGGCGACGGTCTGGAACGAGTCCATCGTCCGGGTGCTCTTGAAGATGCCGGCCAGGCCGTAGTAGTCGGCGGAGGAGATGGGGTCGAACTTGTGGTCGTGGCAGCGGGCGCAGCCGATCGTCAGGCCGAGGAAGGCTCGGCCGACGGTGTCGAGCTGCTCGTCGACGATGTCCATCTCCATCTTCCGCTGGTCGGGCTCGGCCAGGACCTTCGGCCCGAGGACGAGGAAGCCGGTGGCGATGAGCCGGGCGTTGCGGTCGGCCAGCGGCTCGGACTCGGGGGCGGGCAGCAGGTCGCCGGCGAGCTGCTCGATGAGGAAGCGGTCATACGGCAGGTCGCGGTTGAAGGCGTCGACGACGTAGTCCCGGTAGCGCCAGGCGTTGCCGTGGGCGACGTTCTCGTCGCTGCCGTTGGAGTCGGCGTATCGGGCGACGTCCAGCCAGTGGCGTCCCCAGCGCTCGCCGTAGTGGGGAGAGGCGAGCAGGCGGTCGACGAGGCGGTCGAAGGCGTCGGGGGAGTCGTCGGCCAGGAAGGCGGCGACCTGCTCGGGAGTGGGGGGCAGGCCGAGCAGGTCGAAGGAGGCGCGCCGGATCAGGGTCCGCTTGTCGGCCGGAGGGGAGGGGGAGAGGCCGTTCTCCTCCAGGGCGGCGAGGATGAAGCGGTCGAGGTCGGTCCGGGGCCAGGAGGGATCGGAGACGGGGGGGAGATCGGGCTCGGTGGGGGGGTGGAAGGACCAGAGGTCGTCCCGGGACGGCTCTTCGGCGGGCGGCTCCCCGGCGGCGGGGGAGGGGGAGTCGTCCGGCTGGGAGGAGCGGGGATCGGGGGCTCCCATGACGACCCAGCGCTCGAGCAGCTCAATCTGGCGGTCGGGGAGCTTGCCGGAGGGGGGCATGCGGAGCAGCTCATCCGAGTAGCGGACGGCCTGGAGGAGCAGGCTGTTCTCCGGGTCGCCGGGCTCGATGGCCGGGCCGAGGTCTCCTCCCTGGAGCAGCCCCTCCCGGGAGTCGAGCGCCAGGCCTCCCCGGAGGCGGGGGGCGTCGGCGGAGTGGCAGGAATAGCAGTGCTCGACGAGCAGGGGGCGGATGTGCGTCTCGAAGAAGTCGAGGCCGTCTCGGTCGGAGGCCTGGCCGGATGCAAGGCCGGGGGCCCCGGCCAGGGCAAGCAGCCCGAGCAGCAGGGCCTTCCCGGGGAATCGGCCGCGATCTCGGCCCGAAGCCGGCGGCCCGATGGTCGTTCGAGCGCGTCCCATCGCCCTCCCCCCGACATCGATCGTCTCGGCCCGCTCGCCCCAACCTCGGGGCGGCCGCCCTCTCCAAGAATTGTTGGACAGCATCCCGACAATTGTAACCGAGAACAAGGCCTCGGATCTTCCCCTCGGCGTCCGGAATCGATCGGTTCTCCCCGTCCGGCGCCAGGGGAGGGCTGCTGAGGCCGACGAGGGGGCGGGCCTGGCTGGAGAACGGAGAACCAGAGAACCGAGGGCCAACGGCGGAGGACGAACGCGAAGGCACGAAGGAAGAGCGTCCCCTCGGCGTCGGGCCCGAGGACGCGAGGATTGGGCGGTTGGGGAAGACGAGAGAGGGGGGGGGAACCGGGAGAGGTCGCGGCGTGATGCCGCATCGAGAGGGATCGGACGCGAGATTCTCTGGCAGGGAACCGGGGGTGAGTGCGAAGATGACAGGGGAGACGGCCCCCGAGGATCGGCTGGGGGCGAGCCCAGGCGGTGGCTCCCGATCCGGACGGACGGACGAGGGCGGCCGTCCGGCGCTCCCCGCGCCGCCCGGCCCCGGGGAAGCGACCCGGAGAGGGTGGCGACCGGCGGGGCCGGATCGATTCGGATTCGGTTCGGATCGCAGAGACCCTCTTCCCCAGGTTGTTCCGTGAAGCCTGAGCCAGGCGATGACCCCCGGGAGCCCCGGCAGGGGCGCTCTCCGCTGGAGACGGACCCGACCCCGGCGTCGGGCGGCTCGGGGTCCGGCTCCGGCTCGCGCACCGGGCCGACGGGCACGGCCGAGTCGTTCGCCCTGCCGGGGACGATCGTCGAGAGAATGACGATCCTGGACGACCGCTTCCTCGTGCTCGACCTGCTGGGCAAGGGGGGGATGGGAACGGTCTGGCGGGTCCGCGACCAGGTGTTGATCCGCGAAAGCGCGCTGAAGCTCATCACCAGCCAGATCGCCTTCGACCCGGTCATCCGCGCCCGGTTCCGCCGAGAGGCCCGGGTGATGGCCCAGTTCCAGCACCCCAACGCGGTGACCGTCTACGACGCCCGGATCGGGGCCGACGCGGCGTTCATCCTGATGGAGTACATCCGAGGGAAGAGCCTCAACCACGTCCCCGGCGCCGGCTCTCCCAGGCCGGTGGGGTGGGTGGCCCGGCTGCTGGCCCAGCTGGGAGACGTGCTGCAAGAAGCTCGCGACCACCAGATCGTCCACCGCGACCTGAAGCCGTCGAACCTGATGATCGTCCCTGGCCGCCGGCCGGGGTCGTGGCCGGGGTGAAGGTCGTCGGGCCGATGCTCGTCGGCGGGGGGATCGTCCCCGAGCGGAGGACGGCCGAGCCTCCCCCTTCCTTTTCCCCTCCGGATCCGGAAGCGGCTCCAGAGCCCCCCGACGTGCCCGGCCCCGGAACCAGCCTGGCCGATCGCCGGAGGGTCGAGCGGCTGGAGGCGCTGGGGTTCCAGGTCGCCTCGGGGAGCGAGCCGACCGCCGACGGCTGGCCCTCGGCGGTGTACCAGACGACGGACGAGGGGTCCTCGATCGACTTCGAGCTGAGCGACGGCTACTACCTGCCGATCGGCGTGCGGGTCGATCCCGACGCCGGCCCGGCCGAGGACGGCTGGCCCCGCGTCCTGTTCCGGGAGGTCGACCACGGCGACGGCGACTCGCAGCGGGTGGAGTTCGTCCGCATCCCCGGCGGCTCCTGCGCGATGGGGGATTTCACCCCCAGCGGCGGCCGGCTCCGGGACAACGCGGCGCTGCCGGTGCATCGCGTGACCGTCTCGGGCTTCTACATGCAGCGGTTCGAGGTGACGATCGGAGAGATCGCCGCCTACTACCGGGGCCTTCGGGTCGCCGAGGCCGAGTGGCCGCACCACCCGTTCCGGGATTACGTCCGCCGCGTGCAGGACGCCTTCGGCCTGCACCAGGCGAGGCGCCACCCGGCCTCGTGCCTCGACCACATCGAGGCCACCCGGCTCGCCGCCGGGCTGGGGGGCCGCCTGCCGACGGAAGCCCAGTGGGAATACGCCGCCCGGTCTCGGGGGAAGAACCACGTCTTCGTCGGCGACGACCGGGAGCGGGCGCTGATCCTCGTCGAGGGGGCCGGCAGCCTGCCGGTGGCCACCGTGCCGGTGGAGGAGGGGGCCGAGGACCAGACCGAGCAGAGGGTGGCCGACCTGTCGGGCAACGTCAGCGAGTGGTGCCGAGACTACTACGAAGCCTACCCCGAGACTCCCTCGCCGGATCCCGACCCCTGGGTCCGCCCCGCCGGGAGGGCCGGCCTGCACGTCGTCCGAGGCGGCTCGCTGTTCGACGGCGAGGCCAACGCCCGGACCTTCGACCGCAGCGACCCGTTCGACCGCATCAACCTGGCCGAATACGTCGGATTCCGCATCGTGATCAAGCCCCCGGCCATCGGCCCGGCCCTGGGAGCGGACTAGAATCGGACGGCGGCCGGCCGGCACGGTCGCCGGCGGCGAGGTCCGCAGGGCCCTCCTCTCGGCCGAAGGCTGGCGGGTCGAGCCCCGGGACATCCACCGGCTGGACCTCGTCGGCCCCGATGGCGAGCGCCGACCGATCACCCTCGACCCGGTCACCGACCGCCGCTGGTGGGCCTACTCCTTCCTCCCCCCCGGCGAGGGGGGACCGGGCTCGCTGGCGATCGCCGTCGCCTGCGAGGCGGGCGTGGCGATCTTCAACGTCTCCTCCGGCCGGCGGACCCGGATGCTCGCCGGCCACGAGGGGGCGGTCTACGCCCTGGCCCCGTCTCCCGACCGCAGGTGGCTGGCCGACCGGCTCGGCGAGGCCGCCGGGCTCGGCTGCGCCACGATCGTCGTCCTCGACGTCGTCCACGAAGCCGGCTCCCCCTGGGAGAGCCGCCAGACCCGCTGGATCCGCGACCTGATGCGCCGAGGCGTCATCGTCCTCGTCGCCGACGAGCAGGACCGCCCCAGCCTCTCCGCCGGCGGGCATCGCGCCCTCGCCCAGGCAATCCTCGACAGCCCCCAGGGCGAGGTCGACCCGATCTCCCTCGGCCGGTTCGGCTCCCTGCTGATCGACGGGGTCGAGGCCCTGACCAGCCGCCGGCAACGCCCCCGCCTCTACGTCCCCTTCGAGAAGACCGCCTCCCAGAACAAGGCGTTGATCGATCCGGAACCCCCTCCCCGATAACCATGCTCCGGCCGGCCCCGGCCTCCTCGTCCCGCTCCGGGTCGAGGAGGCCGGAGTCCCCCGGAGCATGCACCGGGAGGACGGGCGAGCGGGCGGATCCCCGGCCCAGCTCGCGTCCCGGGAGGTCCTGGACCCCATCGCGGTCGCCGAGGGTCCGGCCCGAGCCGGGAAGCGTCACACCGAAGATCACGGGTCGCTGATGGGTTCCGAGCGATCCGTCACGGCGTTGGATTGATGAAGAGCACCTCGCCACGCTCGATCCATCCCTTGCGCAAATCGACCCGGAACCAGCCGTCGCTGTTCTTTGGATGGAAGCGGACCGAGGACCGCGGACCGAACTCGGCCAGGTCGTCTTCGACCCAGGTCCGGCCCAGGTCGGGAGAGAAGGTGATGCCCGTCTGAACCGTCGACGCCGGCGCGCAGTGCCCGGCCAGGATCACCCCATCCTGGATGATCATGTTCGCCAGTTCGAACCTGGCATCGAACAGCCGGGTGTGCGTCGACGGATCGGTCAGGTCTTCCGGGGAGCATCGGAAGATCCCGCGGTCATACTCCTCGTCGGAGCGCTTCGGCCCATTGGCATCGGCCGCCCAGTCGTGCTGCCCGGCGACGAACGTGATGCCGCCCGACTGGTATCGCGAATTGGCGTCGACCGAGATCAGCACGGACCATTCCCAACGATCGGCGTGGGGGTCGTAGACCCCTCGCAGCCAGTGGCATTCGTCGCCGTGCCCGCGATTGAAGTCTCCCGTCCATGCGTAGAACGCCCCCTCGTCCGGATTGTAAGTGACCCGGTGAATCTGGCGGCAGATGACGGGATTCTCCGGATCGCCGAGGAACGACCCGGCAGGGGTGTCCTCCTCCTGAACGTACGGATTCTGACCGAATGAATCCGCGATCTTGACCGTCTCTCCGCCGTCCGTAACGTCAGAGAGATTCACGGGGGCCGGCCCACCGATCACGTTGCAGCGCTCGCTGCCTGTTCCGCCGAGAAGCGACCGATCTTGGGTTCGTCCTCCCTGATTTCCGGACAGCCTTCCTCAAGGTCGCTCACGGTGATCAGCTGTCGCGCGGCCACTCGCGCCGGCACGCCCACCATACGCGAAACCCGAGGCGGGTTGAGTCGCCTCGGGCCGGGGTGGGTCGGAACCTGTCGCAAGTAGCGGCGGAGGGACTCGAACCCCCGACACGCGGATTATGATTCCGCTGCTCTAACCGACTGAGCTACGCCGCCATGGGGGGGAGTCGTGGGACTGCCCATCCGCCTCGGTGTGTGGAATGATCTTACGGGGACCCGAACCGGATTGCAACCCGGATCGGGGGGCGTCGCGGCGTCGAGGGAGGAGGGGACGAGCCCCTTGCGGCGGGGGGACCGGTCCCGTAGAAGAGGGCGACCGGAGGAGTCGAGCCGAGCGCTCGGAGCCGACGGGGCAGGGGGTCGAGGTCCAGCTCGGCGCCTTCGGGTGCCGGGGGCGGCGATGCGCCGCCCGAGGAAGCGATATCCCACGCGCCACAACGAAGGCTGTTTCAGGCCCGCTGATCGTCCCCCGGGGACTACTCGGCCGGGCGGGCCTGGTCCAACCGCGCCGGTCGCGGTTCCGCCCGGCCGAGTAGTCCCCGGGGGACGGCGGGCCGGAGAGCCTTCGATGTCCCAGGTCCTGTGGTGGACACCCCCGCAGTCGTGCCAACGCGGCAACCCGTCCGAACGACGATCCCGGGACCCCCGCCCGGCCAACCGGCAATCGCCGGGACGCCCGGCGGGGGCCTCGGGCGGCTCCGGAACGCCTGGAGGAACCTAGTGGACAAAAATTCGGTACACCCCCTTGCGAGGCGCCCGCCAACGCGATACAAGGAAGCGGTCCTGCGGATCGACGAATGGGCAACTGACGGGAGGACAGGTCTAGCTCGGCGCCTTCGGGTGCCGGGGGCGGCGATGCGCCGCCCGAGGAAGCGATATCCCTCGCGCCACAACGAAGGCTGTTTCAGGCCCGCTGATCGCCCCGACGGGATCCCTCTTCTCGGCGGGCCTGGTTCAACCGCGCCGGTCGCGGTTCCGCCGAGAAGAGGGATCCCGTCGGGGCGGCGGGCCGGAGAGCCTTCGATGTCCCAGGTCCGGTGGTAGACCCTCTCTGATGTTGACCCTTCCGATGGCAGGACGACTCCCCGGGGACGGCGGTCCGGGCCGGGCCACCGGCCGGCCTCCCGAACCGGGGCCCGATCACCAGGGTTGTGAGGCAACCCGTCTCCCTTCCATCCCGGAAGTCCGAGCGTGAGGCCCGAGAGCAAGACACCCTCGTCGCGCTCCGCCTCCTGACCTCGACGACTCCCGGCGATTGCACCACAGCCCGACCCTTCCCGATCGCGAGCACCCGACGGGGCGACCAGCCGTGGCGATCCGACCCTCGATCGACGATGTCCGCCGCGCCTGGGAGGCGCGCGACCCGGTGCTGGTCGACCTGATCGTGACCATCGCCGCCCGGCCCGATCCCGAGCCGGAACCCCCCATCCGGGAAGGGGCACCGACCTTCGACCGGGCGATCGCCGAGATCCGGGGGCGGGAGTTCTCCCGCAAGCCGCTGGAACAGCAGCGCGTCGAGCGGATGGCGAAATTCCGGGCGCTGGAGGCTCCCGAGGCCGAGGTGCCGCTGAACGACCGGCTCCGGCTGTTCGAGGTCATCCTCGCCCTCTGGGAGGACGGCTCGCCGTTCTCGAGGTCCTGCCTGCTGGGGGTGATCGACCGCGTGGCGCTGGTGTACGGGCCGTGGCGGGCGCTGAAGCGGATCTTCAAGGAGGCCGAGCAACGCGGGGACCTGGAGGTCTTCGCCGCCCTGGCGGCCCGGCTGGATGTGGCGTACGCCTCCCGGGAGCACGGCGTCGGCCGCCGGACGATGGGCTACATGGTCCGCCGCTCCTGGCGGTACCTGAGGGAGATCGGCCGGACCCTGCCGGTGGCCTACCCCGACGCGGCCTCGGCGGTGCTGGCCCGATACCCGGAGTCGTGGCACCCAAGCTGGTGGGGATCGGGCGGAGCCTGGCTCTACAACCACATCCTCGACCACGGACTGAAGACCTACAGCCGAGGCCGGTTCTCGATCCGCTCAAGGCCCCCCGACCTGCTGACGCACCGCGCCTTCGCCGAGGCCTGGCGGCGCAGCCCCCGGCCGCTGTTCGGCCTGCTGGAGCGGGCCCGCAGCGACGCCGTCCGCCGCTTCGCGGCCGATGCCCTGACGAAGGACTTCCGGGCCTCGCTGCGCGAGGTCGAACCGGGCTGGGTCGTCCGCCTGATCGCCTCCCGGAGCGAGGCGGTGCACGACTTCGTCGTCTGGCTCCTGGCCAATGTGCCGAGGTTCGAGCAGGGACGCTTCCGAACGCTCGGCCTGCACGAGCCGGTCCTCTCCCTCTTCGACTCCCCCAGCGACGACGCCCGCTCCTACGCCGCCCAGTACGCCCGGACCCACGCCCGAGACCTCCCCGTCGACCGGCTCGTCCGGCTGGCCGACAACCCCAGCCCGGCCGTCCGAGCCCTCGCCGCCGACCTGCTCGGCGCCCGGGACCCCCGCTCGGAGGTCGGCCTCGACTCCTGGGGACGCCTGCTCGAATCCGAATACGGGCACGAGCTGGCCGCCAGGGCCATCCGGGCCCACTTCGGCCCCAAGGAACTGTCGCCCGAGTGGTTCCGCGACCGCCTCCTCTCCTCGGAGAGTGACGAGGCGTTTGAATTCGCCGCCGAGCTGCTCCCCAAGCTCCACCGGCCCGACTCCCTCGGCGCCGACTACTTCCAGGGCCTGATCGACGCCTTCGACCGCGCCGTCGAGGAGCCCGCCGGCGACGTGCTCGGATTTGCCATGGAGCACCTCGCCCGGTTCGAGCCCGACCGCCTCGACCCCGAGTTCCTCGCCCTGCTCCTGATCCGCCCCGAGACGCGCTGGGAGGCCGTCGGCTGGATCGACGAGGGGCGCCTCAAGGCCCGATCGGTGCCGCTCGACGCGCTCAAGGCCCTGGCCTTCCACCCCGACTGGGAGGCCCATCCCCTGGTCCGCCGGGCCCCCTCGATCTCGAATCGGTGGGGCCCGGCCCTCTCGTTCGACGAGTCGACCTCGGAAAGCGTCCTCGCCTGGCTGGGAGACGTCCGCCGCTTCTCCCCCGAGGAACTCGGCTTCGACTGGCTGCTCGGCCTCGTCCGACGCGCCGAGCCCCGCTACCACGACTTCGCCGTCGAGGTGATGATCAAGGGCTTCGTCCCGGCCGACTTCGCCCCCTCGCCGCAGGGCCCTCCCGCCGCCGACGCTCCGCCATCGTCGGCCCCAGAGGAGGAGGCCAGGGAGGAGGAGGCGATCGACCTTGGCGGGGCCTCCTTCCTGTTCACCGGCAAGCTGGCGACGATGCAGCGCAAGGAGGCCGAGGGGAAGGTCCGAGAGGCCAACGGGGCGGTCTCCTCCGGGGTGACGGCGAAGCTGCACTACCTGGTGATCGGAGACGAGGGCTCTCCGCTCTACGGCCACGGCAAGAAGGGCTCGAAACAGCTCAAGGCCGAGGAGCTCAACAGCCAGGGGGCGAACATCCGGATCATCTCCGAGACCGCCTTCCTCCAGATGCTCTCCGGCCGATCGCGGGAGGTTTCCGCCGACGCCACCCTCGCCGGCTGCGATCGGCTCTGGGAGCTGGCCGTTGGCGGCGGTCGGGAGGACGCCCGGCTCGGCCAGTTCGCCCGGAAGTACATCCGGCGCCACCATCCGCAGATGGCCCTCGACGAGACCGACCGGCCCGTCGACCCCGGCGCCGAGATCCCCGAGGCGTTCCTGACGATCGACCGCGTCCGCCCGCTGTTCTCCGACTCTCGGGAGCCGATCCGGGCCTTCGCCCTCGCCCTGGCATGCTACGAGTTCGCCCGCTGGTCCCCCCCCGGCGAGGACCTCGTCCGCCTGGCCGAGTCTCCCCATGCGGAGGTCCGCCGCTTCGTCGCCGAGGCGCTGCTGGCCGACGACTCCCCCGAGCACCGCCGCTACCGGATCGACCCCGACACGCTCAGCCCGGCCGCCGTGTACCGCTTCTGCGAATCGGCCGACGAGACGACCCGGGCCCTCGGCCTGAAGCTGATCGACCGCTCCCCCCGGCTCCGCCTGCCGGAGGAGCTGTACCGCCTGACCGAGAGTCCCGACCGGGCCGTCCGCGCCTTCGTTGTCCGGGCGCTCTGGTCGCTGTACCGGGACCGCCGCGTCACCGAGGGGTGGACGCCCCACGTCTCCCCCCGGCCGATGATCGGCCCGACCGCGACGAAGAAGGCGGCCGCCGCGGCCTCCTCCCGGGGCACTGGCCCCCCCGCGACCCCGGAGCGGCCCCCCGCTCCCGCACCGATCCTCGGCGAGTTGCTCCGCCGGATGCTCTTCGAGCTCCCCCCCGGCCGGCCGGGGAGGAAACCGGCCTCGGGCCCCTCCGGGAAGGACGGCCAGGGGCCGGGAGACGGGTTCGATCGCCTGAAACCGCTGCCGAACCGCCTGGCGAAGCTCGCGGTCGTGGAGACGCTACGCGACCTGGCGATCGAGGACGAGGCCTTCGCCCGGGCCGCCCTGCCGCCGCTGGTCGAGTTCCTGGGCTCCCGGGGCAAGAGCGAGCACGCCGCCTGCCTCGTCGCCGTCACCCGGATCCGGCACGCGCATCCGGAGCTCGCGGCGGCGGCGGCCGGGCCGGCCCTCACCGACGGGAAGGGGGCCGCGTCGTGAGCGTTTCCGAGAAGTACCTGGGCTATCGCGGCGAGATCCGGGCGATCGCCGGGTCCAGACCGATCCTGGTCTTCGTCACCGAGCACCCCGAGGGCCGGCCGACGGCACTCTACCGCCTCGACTGCCGATCGTTCGAGCTGGCCTCGGACCCGCTCCCCCACGGCGGCCGGTCCCTCTGCGTGGCGGATGACCGGGTCTGGATCGGAGGGACCGACGGGACGCTCTCCCTCGGATCGATCAGCGGAGGCCCGCCGTCCCAGGCCTTGACCATCGAGGGGGGCGCACCGATCCCGGCCCTCGCCTCGCTGGCCGACGGCCGGCTGGCGATCGCCTCCGGCCCGAGGGTAATCGTCGCGGCGATCAGCAAGGGAAAGGCGGCCCCCCTCCAGGAGCTGGAACTGCCGAGCGAGGCGACCTGCCTTGCCTCGGATCCGACCGGCCGATGGCTCGTCGCCGGCTCGGCCAAGGGGGACGTCTCCGTCTTCTCGGCCGAGGGGCGCGACGACTTCATCCTCAGCGAGTCGTCCCGGCTGCACGAGGGGGCCGTCACCGTCCTGGCCTTCGAGCCCGACGACCTCCGGTTCCTCTCCGCCGGGGCCGACCGCTCGCTCCGCTCCACCCTCGCCCGGGGCTCGCTCGAGCCGGAGGACCGGGCGAAACGCTTCGGCCACGACGACGTCATCACCGCGATCTCCTGGGCGCCGGGGGACCGATTCCTCACCGGGTCGCTCGACTCGACCATCAAGACCTGGCCCCGCACCGGAGGGGCCCGCCCGGCGACCCTCAAGGACGGCATCGCCCGGGTGCGCGGGCTGGCCGTCGTCACCGTCCACGACCGCCCCCGGCTGGTCGTCTGCTGCGAGGACAACACGCTCCGGCTCGTCGTGCTCGACGCCGCCGGCAAGTTCGGCGACGTCTCGCACCGGCTGTACGACGCCCTCTCCCGAGCCCGGCACGACCTGGCCGAGGGGGACCCCAGGCGCCGGGAGGCCGCCCTGGCCGACCTCGCCTCGGCCGGCGACGCCTCGGCGATCGACCTGCTCGCCCAGCACTCCCGGGCCGACGGCGACCCCGGCCTTCGGCTCGACGCCGCCCGGAAGGTCGGCGAGGCCGACCACCCCCGCGCCGTCCCGCTGCTCGAAGGGCTGCTCGACCACCCCGACGAGGCCGTCCGCGCCCTCGCCTTCGATCGGCTCCGCCACCGGGCCGGGCCGGACGACCTCCGGCCGATCGACCTGGCCCTGAAGGCCGGCGCTCCCGAGATCGGGCGTCTCGCCGTCGAAGCCCTCGGCCCGATCGCCCGGAAGGACGACCAGGCCTATGACCGCCTGCTCGCCGCGCTCGACGCCCGGGAGTGGGAGGTCCGCCGCTCCGCCGCCGAGGTCCTGGAATCGACCGGCACCCCCGACTCCCCCGAGGCCACCCTCACCGCCCTGGGGGCCAAACACGCCGACCTCCGCCGCTGGGGCTTGCTCCGGCTCTGGCACCGCGACCTGCTCGGCCGGCCGACCGTCGCCACCGCCCTCCGGCGCCGGCTCGACGACAAGGACGCCGAGGTCCGCCGCGTCGCCTTCCTGCTGATGCTCCACACCCGGCCCCGGCTGCGCTCGACGCTCCGAGCCAAGGACCCGGACCTCGACCGCCAGTTCGCCGACCTCGACGCCGATCCCTCGGGGCAGGGGGGGGCGGCCGGCCCCCCCGACTCGAAGAAGGCCGAGACGGGCGGGGCGAAGCCCAGGGCGAAGCCAAAGCCCTCGAAGAAGGGGGGGAAGGCGAAGGCCGAGGCCGAGGCGCCCGACGCTCCCGGAGCGGGGCTCGACCCCGACGACCTTTCCCCGCTGCTGGCGGCCTCCTCGAGCCGGTCGCTCGACACCTCGCTCCGGGGCGCCCGGGGCCTCGCGATGCTGGGAGACCCCCGGGCCTTCGGGCTGCTCCTGCAACTGAGCCGGGAGGCGGAGCCCTCGGCCCGGGTCGAGGTCTGCCGGGCCCTGGCCGAGCTTCGGGACCCGGCCGCCGTCGACCGCCTCCGATCGCTCCTGTTCGACCCGGCCCCCGAGGTCCGAGACGCCGCCTTCACCGCCCTGGCCGCGATCAACGCCGACGCTCCCCTCCAGGCCGCCGCCGCCGGCCTCGACGCCGATCAGGACGACGTCCGCCGCCGGGGGCTGCAACTGCTGCTGGCCGAGGCGAAGAAGGCCCCCCCCGAGTCGGCCGACGACCCGATCGGCCGGCTGCTCGTCCGGGCCCTGAACGACGGCTCCGCCGCCATCCGGGCCGAGGCGTTCAAAGCCGCGCTGAACCTCCCCGCCGCCGGGGGACGGGCCGGCGCCCTCCGCTTCGCCCGCCGCAGCATCCACGCCGACGTCCGCCGAGAGGTCCTCACCGAGGTCCTCGGCCAGGCCGCCGAGCCCTGGGCCTGGGACCTTCTGCTCGAGGCCTTCGACGACCCCGACCCCGCGCTCCGGCTCGACGCCTTCACCGCCGCCGAGAAGAAGACCCGGGGCCTGGAAGTCCTCGACGCCGCCCTCGGCTGCCGCCACGCCGACCTTCGCGCGAAGGCCGTCGCCGGGCTGGTGAAGAAGCACTCCGCTTCGGCGCAGAAGCTGTTGCTCCGGGCGATCGACGACGAGGACCGAGACGTCCGCCGGCTCGCCATCGACGCCCTCGTCACCGACGACGCCCGGGACGCCCTCGCCCTCGCCCTGAGCGGCCCCCACGCCGACGTCCGGGTCCGGGCCGCCTCCGCCCTGGCCCGCCTGGGAGACCGAGCCGCGCTCGGGCCGCTCGTCGCCCTCGCCGCCTCCCCCGAGCCCCCCGAGGCCGAGCGCCGGGCCGACTGGCTGGCACTGGCCGCCGCCGCGCTCGACGGCCTCGCCGAGCTGGGCGACCCCGAGGCCGTCGTCCCGGCCTTGCCGCTGCTCGACTCCCCCCACGCCCCCCTCCGCCAGGGGGCCTCGGCCGTCCTCTGCTGGTGCTCGACGCCCGAGGAGGACGGCCCGCTCCGCCAGGCCCTCTCCCACGCCGACCCCTCCGTCACGTACCGAGCCGCGATGGGCCTCGCCCTCCGGGGAGACGCCTCCATCGCCCCGCTGCTCGACTCCCCCGAGGGGGCCAAGCTCCTCTCTCGAGCCGACCGCCTCGCCGTCGCCGCCGCGCTGGGGGACCTCGGCGACCCCCGGCTCGTCGTCTCGCTCGACGACGACGACGAGACGACCCGGGCCCTCGCCCTGCTCCTGCTCGTCTTCCGGGAGCTGAAGACCCCCCGGGGAGACGCCTCCCGGCTGGTCGCCGCCCTGTCGAGCCGGGCCCCCCGCGTCCGCCTCCTCGCGGCCGACACGCTGCGGTCGGCCCTCGACCCGACCGCGCTGCTCGACGCGGCCACCCGCCTGGTGAACGACCGCGGCGACCAGCCCTCGTGGAGCGTCCCGGGGCCGACCGTCGACGCGATGGCCGCCCTGCTCACGCTCTCCCCGCCGCTGGTCCGCGCCCGGGCCGCCGCCCTCCTCTTGCCGACGATCAGCCCCGAGCACACCGAGTCGGCCGCGCTCGAGCTGGCCCTCGCCCGCCTGTCTCGGCGCTTCCCCCAAGCGACCGAGGCCCCAAGAGCCCCCGCCTCGACCGCCGCGCCCATCCCGGCCAAGGAGCTGGAGGGGAGGGCCTTCGGCGCCTACGTCGGCCTCGTCCGGGAACAGGGGGAGCGGGCCGGTTCAAAGGCCAAGAAGAAGCGGAAGACGCCGTCCCCGGCGGTCAAGCTCGTCTCCCCGGAGGCCTCGGCCCGCGTCCGACGCTCGGCGGCCGACCGCCTCCGGGCCCTCGCCGACGCCGACCCGGCGCTCTCCCCGAGCGTCATCCCGGTCCTCGTCCAGGCCCTCGGCGACCCCTCCCAGGACGTCCGCCTCGCCGCCTTCGACCACCTGCTCGCGCTGGGGCTCGAGCCGACCACCCTCGGGGCCGAGGCCCTCGGCGCCGGCCACTCCGACGTGGGCGTCCGCGGCCTGGAGCTGCTCGGCGCCTCCCCCGGAGACGCCGAGGCGGGCCGATCGGCTCTCGAACAGGTGATGATGTCCCGCAAGGACGACCTTGCCGTCGAGGCCGCCCGGCTGCTCAGCGCCCGGGTCGGGCGATTGGCCGTCTCCTCGAAGGCGCTGGAGGCCGGCTCCGACCGGCTGCGGACGATCGCCGTCTCCTGGCTGGCCGAGGAGGCCGTCGAGGGGAAGGGAGGCGAGCCGGCCCGGGCCGCCCTCCGGGGAGCCCTCGACTCCCGGTACGCCGCCGTCCGCCGCGCCGCCGCCCTCGCCCTGGCCGACAAGAAGGACGCGGCGGCCTTCGACGCCCTGGTCCGCCTGCTGGCCGAGGCGGTCGAGAAACCCGAGCAGGCCCGGATCGTCGCCGCCTTCGAGGCCCTGGGCGACCCCCGGGCCGCCGGCGCCCTGCTCGACCGCCTGGAGGAGGACCCCGCCGGCACCTCCCCGGCCGAGCTGCTCATCCCGGCCTCCTCCCGGTTCCGGCGCCCCGAGGACGCGGGCCGCCTGCTCTCCCTGATGGACCGCCAGAAGAACCGTCGGGCGCTCGCCTTCGACGCCGTGCTCACGATCAGCGGCCACGACCAGCCCATCGACGACCCCTTCGACGACCGCCCCGGCGACCGCTCCTGGATGGCGAAGCAACACCCCCGGCGAGACGCCCTGCTCGCCGAGCTGATCGACCGCTGCCTCTCCCTGGCCGAGCCCCGACTGCTCCAGCGAGCGATCGCGCCGGCCCGATGGGCGCTCGGCCCCGAGGTCGACGAACCGCTCTCCCGGGCCGCCACCCACCCCGACGAAGGCCCTCGGCACCTCGCCCTCCAGGCCATCGGCTGGCGGCTCCGTCGGCGATCCGGCCCGGCGGAGCCGCTGCTGAAAGCGATCGCACACCCCGACCCGACCTCGCAGTTCCTCGCCGCCGAGGGCCTGGCGCTGGGCAAGCGGGCCGAGGGGCTGGCCGTCCTGCGGTCGGCCGTCGACTTCCTGCAAGACCTCTCCCTCCGCCGCCGCGCCGTCGTCGCGCTCGGCGAGCTGGGCGACCCCCGCGCCTTCGACCTGCTCGTCCAGCTCGCCGGAGAGGACGGCCACGCCCTCCAGGACGTCGCCGCCGAGGCCCTCGGCCACCTCGGCCGCTCGGGCAAGGCGGACGAGGTGTTCTCGCTGCTCGACCGCCGCAGCCGGTCCCCGGGCAGCGTCTCTCCGATGGCGCTGAAGGGCCTCCGATGGCTCGGCACTCCGGAGGCCTGGGCCCGCATCCGAGCGGTGGCCGACGGCGTCGAGGACCTCGGCAACCGCCGGGTCGCCCTGGAGCTGCTCGCCTTCGACGACGAGCCAGCCACCCGGGACCTGCTGCTCCGCCACCTTCGGGAGGGGGAGTTCCCCGACTGCGGCATCGCCCTCCGCAGCGCCCGCCTCGTGTTCGGCCCCGAGTCGATCGAGCCCGACGAGGCCGCCGTCCAGAACCCAAGCGGCCTCTTCGGCCCTTCCCCCCGGCGCTGGGCCGCGATCCAGTCGCAGTGTGACATCCCGCTCGACTCGCCACTGGATCGCCTCAGAGCACGAGGAGAGCCCGGCCGGCTGTTCGCCCTGATTCCCCGCTGCCCCGACGAAACCGCCGACGCGATCGGCGCCATCCTGCTCGACCGCCCCGAGCCGCCGCTCGACGAGGCCCGAGCCGCCCTCGGCTCCGACCACCCGCTGGCCGTCTCCGCCGCCTCCCGACTCCTGGGAAGGGCCCGGGACGCGGCCTCGTCGGAGGCGATCGCAACGGCCCTCGGCCGCTGGCTCGACGACTGGTCCCGCCGCCGAGAGGCGATCGCCCGGGACTCCCGCGGCTGGCACCTCTTCATGACCGGCAACGTCCACGCGGACGGCGTTCCCCGAGCCCTCGCCTCGCTGGCCTGGGCGGCCGGCCGGCTCGGGATCGCGGCCGAGGCGATCGGCGACCTCGTCGCCCTGGGGCTCGTCGCCCACGCGATCCCGGACGAGCAGAAGTTGCTCCGGGCCTCGGCGGAGGCGCTCCTCCTGTTCGACTCCCCCCCGGCCGCCGCCCTCGACGCCCTGGAACGCCTCTCCCGAGACGGCCCCCCCGACCTCCGAGGCCCGGCCGCCGACGCCCTGGCCCGGGTCGACGCCGAAAGGGCCTCCCGGCTCGCCCCCGAACTGCTCGGCGACCCCGTCGGCCTCGATCGCCTGGCCGACCGCGCCGGCGCCGCCCTCGACGGCCTGCTCGATGCCTCGGCCCCCCGCCTCCACGAGCAGGGGGTCGTCGTGCCGCTGCTGGTCGATCGCCAGCGCATCGACGCGCTGGCGAGGGTCGCCGACGACCGCTCCCTGCCCGACTCCCCCCGGCTCGGCGCCATCGAGGGGCTGTCCGCCCTGGCGGCCGAATCGGCCGAGGAGCACCTCCGCCGCGTCGGTCTCGACGACCGGAACGACGAGCAGCTGCGCAAGGCCGCCTGGCGCGCCCTCCGCCGATCGAAACGAGCCCGAGGCCGCCCGCACTCCCGACGACGCCCCGAGGTGACGCCATGAGCGACGCCGCCGCCGCCGACCGCCCCGACGCCGAGCCGGCCGAGGCCGTCGAGACGCCAGGCCATACCGATGTCGACCTGGCCTACGCCGGCCCCAGCACGCTCGTCTCCGAAGGGGACTCGGCCACGCTCTCGCTGGTCGCCAACCGGCACCGCCCCGCCGTCCGGTTCGAGGCGGCCCTGCGCGACCCGCTCCCCTTCCGAGAGGCGATGGCCGCCCTCCACGCCGTCGTCGGCAGCGACTACCGCTACGTCCCCAAGGACCGCACCGCCTACCTCGCCGACCGCCGCATGAAGGCCGAATCCGCCCATCTCGGCCTCTGGGAGGCGCAACGCGCCTACTTCTCCTGGCTGATGCGGAACGACCCGACGGCGTACCTCATCCTCGACCCCGTCGTCACCGCCCACCCCGACCAGGTCTTCTTCGAGGTCTTCAGCAAGGACGAGGGGACCTACGCCAAGCTCGGCGTCGACCTCGACGCCTTCGAGCCCGACCCGGCCGTCTCGACAACCTGGGGCACCACGAACATCGACTTCAGCGAGGCGCTGCACCTCGGCATCGAGCAGATGAGGAGCTACCGGACGACCCGCCTGAGCCTCGGCCTCGAGGGCGTCTCCGTCGCCACCGAGGGGGCCGGCGCCGTCCTGGAGAAGACCGTCCGCGTGCCGGACTCGTGGCTCCGGGGCTTCCTCCAGGTCCAGTCGGCCGCGGCCCTGCCCCGAACGTCGTTCTCCCTCAACCCGATCGACCTGTACAACGCCCTGCGGCAGCTCCGGATGCACGCCGACCAGAAGGGCCGGCGCCGGGGCATCCGCCTCGAGCTCGTCCCCGGCGAGCCCCCCCGGCTGGTGCTGGAGCCCTGGGAGACGGTCATCCGGTCCAGCGCGGCCCCGTTCTCCGGCCCGTCGGCCCGGGTGTTTCGGGTCTGGGGGCGCCGCCGGCTGTTCCTCCTGCGGCGGTTCCTACCGCTGGCCAGAGAGGTGGACGTCCACCTGCTCGGCAGCGGCCTGCCCAGCTTCTGGGTCCTCCGAGCCGGGCCAATCACCCTCACCCTCGGCCTGACCGGCTTCACCGCCGCCAACTGGTCGCAGGCGATCAGCTTCGACCTCCTGCTGCCCCGCAAGACGCAAGAGTCGAGCAAGGAGCTCGATGCCGTGCTCGCCCACCTCTCCTCGCACTGGAAGGCCGGCGCCGGCGAGCTGCTCAAGGCGACCAAGCTGACGTGGGAGCCGCTGATCGAGGCCCTCCAGCTCGGCTGCCAGCAAGGGCGGATCATGTACGACCTCGCCGCCGACGTCTACCGCCTCCGCCCGCTGACCGACGCTCCGATCGACCTGGCTCGCCTGGAATACCGGAACCAGCGCGAGCGCATCGCCCACGACCTCGTCGCCCGCCGGGGGGCCGTGACGATCGTCTCCGAAAACCGGATCGCCACCGCCGGGCTGGAGCTGACCGGCCGCGTCGAGGTGGCCGAGGACCGCCGCGAGTACCGCCCGGTGATGCTCCTCTCCGAAGAGGGGCAGGTCTCCAAGGCCGAATGCACCTGCCCCCTCTTCCGCCGCCAGGGCCTCAAGGACGGTCCCTGCGCCCACCTCATCGCCCTGCGGATGGCCCTCGCCGAGCGGGAGACGCTCCGCCGCCGGGGCCTCTCCCCCACCGAGGCCCTCACCGCCGAAACCCGAGTCTTCAGCCGGCGGGACGACCGCGGCGAAGACGTCTCTCAGCTCTCGCTCGACCGCCAGCGCCTGACGATCCACTGGGGCCGAGCCGGCTCCCCGATGCGTCGCCAACGGCTCGCCTTCGACTCGGTCGAAGACGCCCGCACCGCCTACCTCTCCCGGGTCGATCGGTTGACTGGCCTGGGCTTCCTCGACGCCTCCTCCAGCTAGCCCGACGAAACCAGAACAGACCCCGGACCCATGCCCCCGATCCACCGGCCCGTGATGCTCGACGAGGTGCTCCGCTGGCTCTCCCCCGGGCCCGGCGGCGTGTTCGTCGACGCCACCGCCGGGGCCGGCGGCCACTCGGCGGCCATCGCCGATCGGGTCGGCCCCTCGGGCCGAGTGATCGCCCTCGACCGCGACCCGATGATGCTCGACCTGGCCCGAGATCGCACCCGGGACCGGCCCGTCACCCTCATCCACTCGGCCTCCGACCGGATCGCCCCGGTGCTCGACACCCTGGGGATCGCCGAGGTCGACGGCATCCTCGCCGACCTCGGCTTCGCCTCCGACCAGATGGACACCGCCTCCCGAGGCTTCAGCTTCCAACGCGAGGGGCCGCTCGACATGCGGTTCGACCCCTCCCAGCCGACCACCGCCGCCACCATCGTCAACACCTGGCCCCCCGAGGACCTGATCGCCGCCTTCCGAGCCTTCGGCGACGAACCCCGCGCCCGGGCCATCGCCGACCGGATCGTCGAACGCCGCCGCCAGGCCCCGATCGAGACGACCTCCCAGCTCGCCGACCTCGTCCGGTCGGCCTACGGCCACCGCCGAGAGCGAACCGACCCGGCCACCCGAGTCTTCCAGGCGCTTCGGATCGCCGTCAACGACGAGCTGGCCACGCTCGACCGCTTCCTCGACTCCGCCCCCGACCGCCTCCGGCCCGGCGGCCGCCTCGTCGTGCTCACCTTCCACTCGCTGGAGGACGAGCGCGTCAAGGCCGCCTTCCGCGACGACGACCGCCTCCGCCCGCTCACGAAGAAGCCCGAGATCGCCGGCGACCGAGAGCTGAGGCAGAACCCCCGGGCGCGCAGCGCCAAGCTCCGGGCCGCCGAACGCATCTGACCGGACCCCAACGCCGTCCGGACCGATCCCCCCCAGACGAGGCCAGCATGTCCCGCACCACCGACCTGCTCTCCCTCTGGCGGGCCATCGAGCGGGCCGGCGGCATCGGCCCCTACGTCGACGCCCAGCTCGCCCAGCGCGGCGTTCTCATCCCTCGCCGAAACAGCGATGCCCTGTCCGACCGCGAGCAAGAGGCCGACAAGAAGTCCCTCAAGGAAGAGGCCGCCCGCCGCAAGGAGATCCGCCGAGAAGCCTGGCTCGCCTTCCGCTCCCGGCACGTCGTCCTCCTCGGCGAGGGGATCTCCGAGAACGATCCGGCGTGGCCAACTCCACGAACACACGCATGCGTAAGATGTGGAAAAATCTCCGAAATCCGCGAGGATCGTCCCGAGGGCTTGCGTCCGCTGCGGCTCCGATGTAGACCAGAAGACGGGCGGCCTTCCATCCGCCGGATCGACCAATCCTTCTGGTCGTCACATTTGGGAAGCCCTCTCCTCTCCTCGCCTTCCCGGCCAACGTGGGCCCGCCCGCGCTCGGAGTCGAACGCGATGGAAGTCAGGCTCGTCCAGCTCGGCGCGTACGGCAACCAGCACCACCGCATGACCGGCAAGGAATGCGTCATCGGGCGAGAGCCGTCGTGCGACCTCCGGCCCGACCACGGCCGGGTGAGCAAGCGGCACTGTCGGCTCTACTGGAGAGCCGACCGGCTGATGGTCGAGGACATCAACTCCGCCGACGGCACCAGCGTCAACGGCCAGCGCATCGAGGCCCCCGTCGAGTTGACCGACGGCGACGAACTGGCGGTCGGCCCGGTGCACTACCTGGTGCTGGTGGGCGACCCGGCCGAACTCGATCGCCGGTCCCCCTCCTGGATCGCCGAGACGATCAAGGCCCGCCACGGCGGCGTCGTCTCCGCCGGCGTCACCGACTCCAACGTTATCGTCTCCCCGGCCATGCAGACCGCCCAGAAGATCCTCGACCGCCTGCACGGCGAGGAGGACGTCTTCGAGGAGGTCGGCCACGCACCGAAGCCGACCCCCTCCCGGCACGGCCTGGAGGTGCAGGATCAGCACGGCATCGCCCTGGCCCGCATCCTCGACCGCGACCTGATCGACGAGGATGACATCCGCCGCGTCGCCCACCAACTGGAGGAGCTGATCGCCGCGGGCAAGGTCCGCATCGCGCTGGATTTCCGCAACGTCGAGCACTGCTCCAGCCAGGCCCTCAGCGCCGTGCTCAGCGTCTACGAGCATTGCCGAAAGGGGGGAGGCGCCCTGAAGATCTGCACCGTCCAGCCGGCGGTCGCGCAACTGTTCTTCATGACCGATCTCTACAAGCATATCGAGATGTTCCCCGACGCCGAGCCGGCGCTGGAGAGCGTCTGGCCCCGCCCCTCCCGGCCGGAGGAGCCCGAGGAGGGGACCGGGCCGACCGCCTCTTGGGCAACGGCAACAGCAACGGCAACGGCGGCCCCGGCCCCGGCCGCCGCTCCGGGTTCCCCCACCGTCCGGCTGATCGTCGAGGCGGGCCGAGCCAAGGGGAGAGCCATCGAGATCAAAGGCCGCCGCTTCGTCATCGGCCGCGATCCCCGCTGCCAGCTCCGCCCCAACAGCGAGACGGTCAGCCGGATCCACGCCATCATCGAGCTGCGCGACGGCAAGGTCTTCGTCCGAGACTACGGCACCAAGAACGGCACCATCCTCGCCGGCCGCACCCTCCGCGGCGAGGAGGCCGAGGCCCGAGACGGCGACCCGATGCAGGTCGGCGTCCTCCAGTTCTCGCTCCAGATCCTCTCCGGCCCCGCCCCGGGCACCGCCGACGACGACGCCCTGGCCTCCTGGCTGCTTGACCAGGCCGCCTCCGCCGACCCCCACGCCGACACGGCGCTGCTGATCCGCTCCCCCTCCTCCGATCCCGGCACCGGAGCCGGAGCCGGGGCCGGGGCCGGGGCCGGGGCCGAGGCCGAGGCCGGCGGCGGGCCTCTCCCCGGAGCGGGGGACCCGTCCCTCTCCACCAACGCCCTGGCCTGCGAGATCGTCCACGGCGTCCTCGTCGCCCGCATCCGCGAGTCGTTCCTCGACGACGAGACCACCGTCGGCCCGCTCCGTTACGAGTTGCAATCCTTCTTCGACAAGCCGCTCCCCCGCCGCGTCGTGCTCAGCCTCGAACACGTCGACTACCTCTCCAGCCGAGCCGTCGGCGTCATCCTCGCCTTCTTCCAGCACCTCGACCGGGAGCACGGCGCCCTGCGCGTCTGCTGCGTCGCGCCGAAAATCCTCCCCGTGCTCGACTCGATGCGGCTGCCCAAGCTCGTCGACCTCTACGCCTCGGTCGAGGAGGCGGTCGACGACCCCTGGATCTGACCGCCCCCGGCCAGACCGACTCCCTCCCCGGCTCAGAACCCGCCGAAGGCCCCGATCACCGCCCCGATCCCCAGCAGACCCAGCACGATCCACCACCACGGCCGCCCTTCCCAGGCCCGGAGGCGGCGGCCGACGATGAAGTCGCCACAGTGGGGGCATCGCTCGGCGTCCTCGAACACCTCGGCGCCGCACGACGGGCAGGGGAGCACGCCCGACTCCTCGTCGTCGTCCTCCTCCTCGTTAGGCTCCAGGAGGTCGTCCTCCTCGTCGTCATCCCAGTCGGGCGGTTCGTCTCTCATGTCCTGAAGCCCGTCGGGGGCGGACGCCCGCTGCCGCCAAGAAGTCGGGGGCTCCGGAGCATCGCTCCTCAGGCCCCCACCAGCTCCCGGATCGGCTCGGCCTCGGCCAGCAGCGGGATCGGCCGGCCGGTCTGATCGGAGAACGTCTGGTGGTAATCGATCCCCAGGAAACGATACCAGGTGGCCAGCAGGTCCCGGGGGTGGAACGGGCGGTCAGCCGGCTCCTCGCCGCGTCGGGTGGTGGCGCCGATGGCCTGGCCCATGGGCATCCCGCCTCCGGAGAGCAGCGCCGACATCGCCCGGGACCAGTGCTCCCTCCCCGGCTGGCCCTGGTGGTTGGAGAGCTTCGGCGTGTGGCTCATCTCCCCCATGACGACGACCAGCGTGTCCCGCTCCATTCCCCGGGCGTAAACATCCTCGATCAGGGCCGAGACGGCGCGGTCGAGCACGGGCAACCGGATCTTCATTTGATCGAAGATGTTCCAGACGCTGGCGTGGTCGTCCCACGAGAACGCCTTCTGGCCCGGGACGCACGGGAAGTCGATCGTCACCAGCCGGACGCCCGCCTCCACCAGCCGCCGGGCCAGCAGGCAGCGCTGGCCGATCTCGTCCCGGCCGTAGCGGTCCCTCAGGCGGGGATCTTCCCGGGAGAGGTCGAAGGCGTCTCGAGCCGCGGTGCCGGTGAGCAACGAGAGGGCCTGACGCTGGAAGGTGTCGAGGGCGGCGACCGACTCGATCCGGTCGATCGCCCGGCGCATCTGGTCGAACCGCTCCAGCAGGCGTCCCCTCGTCGCGAGTTGGCCTCGGCGGTTCTCGTCCAGGCTCAGCGCGGGGACCTGGAACTCCGGGGCGCTCGGGTCGCCCGCCACGGCGAACGGCCCGTGCGACGCCCCGAAGTGCCCCCCTCCGGTATAGCGCAGCCGGGGCAGGGCCACCCACTGCGGCATCCCCGGCAGCCGGCTGGGCATCAGGGCATGCGCCACCTGGAAGAAGTCGGGATACTTCGGCTGGAACGGCGGCGACTCGACCAGCTCGCCGGTATACCCGGTCAGCACCGTGTGCGTGCTGTTGACGTGGCCCGGGCTCTCGTGCGTCAGCGACCGGACCAGGGCGTACTTGTCGGCGATCCGGGCCAGCCTCGGCAGGTGCTCGCTGATGAGGACGCCGGGCACGTTCGTCTCAATCGGCCGGAACTCTCCCCGGTATTCCTCCGGCGCTTCCGGCTTCAGGTCGAACGTCTCCATGTGGCTCGGGCCGCCCCAGAGCCAGACCAGGATGATCGACGGTCCCGGGCTCGGCCCCGAGGGAGCCGGGCCGTCGCCTCGGGCGGCCGCCTCCAGGCGGAGCAGGTCGGCCAGCCCCAGGCCCGAGAGCCCGGTCAGCGCGGCCCTCAGAAACGCCCGGCGCGGCAGGGTCCCTTCGCAACGGCCGGCGGGGATCGGCATCGACATCGGCGGGTTTCTCCTCCGGCAGCGTGCGGCCAGGTCGGATCGCGTCGGACGCTCGCGCGCACCCTCCGCGATCGCGCAAGCGATCGATCCGGGCCGGGTCCGGGGGAGAGGCGGCCCACCCCCGAAACTCTAGGCATCCGCCCCATGTTCAGCAAGAGTTTATCAGGCCCGATGCTCGACCGGGCCCGGCGCGACGCGCCTCAACGCGCCGCGACGCGCCTCAACGCGCCTGGGCCCTCAGCTCCTCCAGCCGACGCCGGAGCTCGGCCAGCCGGGACGACTCGGCCGGGTCGGCGGCCCGGTCGTGCTCCTCGAAGGGGTCGGCCTCCAGGTCGTAGAGCTCCTCGGTGCCGAACTCGGGCCAGTAGATGTACTTCTCCCCCTGGCGGACGACCGCCTCCGAGGCCGGGATACGGTCCGGGCTCGTCACCGTCGGATGCTCATAGTAGAACTCCTCGCGCCAGCTCGGCGGCCGGGAGTCCAGGTACAGCGGCGCCGCGTCCTTTCCCTGCATCCCCGACGGGGCCGGAACGCCCGCCGCGGCCAGCAGCGTCGGGGCGATGTCCACGTTGAGCACCATCGCGTCGTTGACGGTCCCCCGCTTCGCCTCGGGCATCCTCGGGTCGACGACGATCAGCGGCACCCGGATCGACTCCTCGTACGGGTACCACTTGTCGGCCAGGCCATGCTCGCCGAGGAAGTAGCCGTTGTCCCCCATGAAGACGATCAGGGTGTTCTCCAGCTCCCCCTGGGCCTCCAGCGCCTCCAGGATCCGGCCGATCGCGGTGTCGACCTCGGTGACGAGCCGGTAGTAGCGTTTCACGAAGTCCTGGTACTTCTCCGGCGAGTCGAACCGCCAGCGCCAGCGCACGCGCCCCTCGTTCCGCTCGGTGGCCAGGAAGGGGGGGAGCCGGTGGAAGTGCGACGCGGTGGCCGTGGCCGGCACGGGGATCGTCACCCCTTGGTAGAGCGATTCGCTCTCGGGCTGGCAGAGGTACTGCTCCGGGTTGCGGTCCTCGGCGTGAGCGGCGAAGAAGGCGACCGTCAGGCAGAAGGGGCGGTCCTTCGGCCGCTGGTCGAGGAAGCGGAGCGCGTCCCGCTCGTTGCGGTCGGTGACGTGGATCCGGGTCCCGTCGGGCAGGGTCATGAAGTGCCGGCCGTGGTAGGAGGTGCCGAAGTCGAACTCGGCGGAGGGAAAGGAGCCGTTGTGCCACTTGCCGACGTGCCCGGTCCAGTAGCCGGAGGCCCGGAGCAGCGCGGGGTAGGTCTCCGACCAGGGGGTTCGGAACATCGGCCTCGCCCGCTCTCCGCCGTGCCGGGACATCCACTGGCCGGTGAACAGGCTCGCCCGGCTGACCCAGCAGATCGAGGTCGTCACCCTCGCCTGGCGGAACCAGACGCCCCGAGCCGCCAGCTCGTCCAGAACCGGCGTCCGCACCACTCGGTTGCCGGCGTATCCCAGGGTGTCCCACCGCCAGTCGTCCGCGAAGAGGACGAGCACATTCGGCCGCCCCCTCGCCCCCTCGTCCTCCCCCGCCGTTGCCGACGGCGCCATCGCCAGCCCCATCGCCAGGGCCATCACCGGCACCAGCGCGATCGTCCTCGACCGGCTCCTCGAACCGGCCTCGGGGGCACCCGTTGCGTCGCTCATCGGCCTCGGCCTCGCGATCCCCTGGAGACGCTCCTCGACGAGAAGGACCGCCGATCGCGGTCCTCGACCAGCCTAGTCGACCTCCCCCCCCGAAACAACGCGCCCCCATCTCCGCCCTCGCTCCCCGGGGCTCCGAGGATCCGAGGCTCCTCCCCGCTCCGTCGCTCGGGCCTGGTCCTGCCGGCCCCGAGCCGAGCCTTCGCCCGACAATCCGATCAACCCCACCGACCCGACCAGCCGATCCCCAAAGCACCCCGGATTCCGGTTCGCCCCTTCACGACGACGGGGCACTATAGAGCGACTGTAGCGATCCGGGCGGGGCTGCGGCC
This sequence comes from Tautonia sociabilis, assembly GCF_003977685.1. Classification (GTDB taxonomy): domain Bacteria; phylum Planctomycetota; class Planctomycetia; order Isosphaerales; family Isosphaeraceae; genus Tautonia; species Tautonia sociabilis. The sequence continues at coordinate 38,850 of NZ_RYZH01000026.1, forward strand.
CCGTCCCCTCGGTGCCGAGCGATCAGGGAGAGCCTCCGATGGAGATGACCAGACGCACTGCCCTCGGGACGGTCGGCGCCGCGGCGGGAGCGGGGCTCTCGGCCGGGGCGAAGGGCCAGGACCTCCCATCGCCCGCTCCTGCTCCGATCCACGCCGAGGTCCCCCCCCAGGCCCCTGGGGTCCGGGGCCGGCTCTCCGGCGCCAAGGCCGCGGCGATGGCCCTGGCCGCCGAGGGGGTCCCCTGCGTCTTCGGGGTTCCGGGGGCCCAGAACAACGAGTTCTGGGACGCGATGAAGACGATCGGTCTGCCGTATTTGCTCACCAGCCACGAGTCGGCCGCCCCGGTCATGGCCGACGCCTCGGCCCGAGTCTCCGGCCGGGTTGGCGCCTTCGCCCTGATTCCGGGGCCGGGCCTGACCAACGCCCTGACCGGCATCGGCGAGGCCCTGCTCGACACCATCCCGATCGTCGGCCTGGTCACCGACGTCAAGCGAGGCCCCTCCGCCCCCGTCGGCCAGGTCCACGCACTGAGCAACGCCGCGATCCTCCGCACCGTGACCAAGGCCGTCTTCGAGGTCCACCACCCGGGCCAGATCGCCGCCGCCATCTTCCGAGCCTTCCGCATCGCCAAGGCCGGACCTCCCGGACCCGTCGGGGTGGTCGTCCCGTATGACCTGCTGTCGATGGTCTGGGACTACGACGAGCCCGTTCCTCCCGAGATCGCCCCCCCCTGGGACGAGGCCGCCTACCGCAAGGCCCTCGACGTGCTGCGAGACCCCTCCCGCAAGGTCGGCATCTACGCCGGCCTCGGCGCCGCCGAGGCGACCGCCGAGCTGGCCGCCGCCGCCGAGCTGCTCCAGGCCCCCGTCGCCACCACCGTCAGCGGCAAGGGGGTCATCCCCGACGACCACCCCCTGGCCGTCGGCTGGGGCTACGGCTCCTTCGGCACGAAGGCCGCCGAGCGCGCCTTCAAGAAGGTCGACACGGTGATCGCCCTCGGCGCCCGATACAGCGAGGTCTCGACGGCCAACTACAACGTCCCGAAGCACGACCACCTGATCCACGTCGACATCGACCCCGCCGTCCTCGGCAAGAACGTCCCCGCCACGGTCCCCGTCCTGGCCGACGCCCGCCTCTTCCTCGCCCGCCTGCTGGCCGACGGCGACCTCGTCCGACGCCCCCCCGACCCCCAGCTCCTTCGAGCCGTCCACCAGGACCGAGCGGCCGAGCGCGCCCAGCATCACGAGGTGAAGATCCGAGACGGCGTCGACCCGATGCGCTTCCTCGCCGTGCTCGGCGAGGCGATCGGCCCCGAGGGGCTGATGTTCGTCGACGTGACCGCCTCGACCCACTGGGCCGCCGAGGCGATCCGACGCCAGGCCCCCCGCCGCTACGTCACCCCGGCCGACAACCAGAGCATGGGCTGGGCCGTCTCCGCCGCCATCGGCGCCCAGCGCACCCGGCCGGATCTCCCCGTCGCCTGCGTCACCGGAGACGGCTGCTTCCTCATGTCCGGCCTGGAGGCCTCCACCGCCTCCCGGATGCACCTGCCCGTGAAGCTGTTCGTCCTCGACGACGGCGCGTATCACTACATGCAGATGCTCCAGGAGCCCCTCTTCGGCCGCACCACCGCCACCGTCCTCCCCCGGCTGGATTACGCCGCGCTGGCCCGAGGCATGGGCCTGGCCTCGCTGGCGATCGCGTCCAACGACGACGTCGTCGGCGGCGTCGCCGCCGCGATGGCCCACCCCGGCCCGATCCTCGTCCGAGTCGCCATCTCCTACAACGGCCGGGAGCTCCGCTGGCTCGAATCCCTCCGCTCCTCCTACCTCGAGAAGCTCGGCACCGGCCAGAAGGCCCGCTTCGCCCTCCGCTTCCTCTCCCGGGCCGCGAACCCGGCGCTGGAGAACGATTGAGCCGGCTCTCCCCGGATCATCCCGGAGTTCCCCGATCGGAGAGCGGAGTCCTCCAATCGAAATCGAGGGGGAGGCTGGAGTCGTCTCGCCCCCCGCCTGCCATCCTCCTCGATCTCCCGGAGCTCCTCCGGAACGCGGAGCGTTCCCCGCCTCGGGGTTGAGCGGGTTGGGTCCGGCCGCTCCCCAAGATCAGAAGCAGATGTCGACGATCCCCCCCTCGACGCGGTGCGCCGCCCCGCTCGTGGCCGAGGCCCGGGGAGAGCAGAGGTAGACCGCGTGCGCCGCCACCTCCTCCGGCGAGGCGAAGCGTCGGATCAGGGAGCTGGGCCGCACCATCGGCACGAACTGCTCCTTCAGTCGCTCCGGGGTCGTGCCGCGCTGCTCGGCCATCCGCTCCACGAAGGTGGCCACCCCCTCGGTCCAGGTCGGCCCGGGAAGCAGGCAGTTGACCGTCACTCCGGTGCCGGCCAGCGTCTTGGCCAGCCCCCGGGCGACCGCCAGTTGGGCCGTCTTGGTCATGCCGTAGTGCACCATCTCGGCCGGAATGTTGATGCCCGACTCGCTGGAGATGAACAGGATGCGCCCCCACCCCCGATCGCGCATGCCCCCCATCACCGCCCGGGAGCAGCGGACGCCGGACATGACGTTGACGTCGAAGAACCGCTGCCAGTCCTCATCCGGGATCTCCTCGAACGGCTTCGGCTCGAAGATGCCGACGTTGTTGACCAGGATGTCGACCGGCCCCTCGGCCTCCGCCCCCCGGATCAACGCCTCCACCCCCTCCGCCGAGTCCAGCCCGCAGGAAACCCCGACCACCTTCCCCTTCCCCAGGGCCGACAGCTCCCTCGCCGTGGCCTCCACCGACGCCGGGTTCCGGCCGTTCACCACGACCGTCGCCCCCTCCTCCGCCAGCCCCCTGGCGATCGCCCGGCCAATCCCGGCCGTCGACCCCGTGACCACCGCGACCTTCCCGACCAGTTGCAGATCCATGGCGATACGCCCCGATTGTCCGATCGATTCGATCTCGAGGAATCCCGCCCCCGGCTCAGAGCCGATCCGGGGCGATGACCACGTGCTTGATCCGCTTGCGCTTCCATGTGTACGTCACGTGGACCGAGCCGTCCCCGGCCTGGATCACCGCCGGGTAGGAGTACTCTCCCGGCTCGTCCTCCAGCGTGAGCACCATCTCCCACGTCTCGCCGCCGTCGGCCGAGATCGCCACGTTCAGCGGCGATCGGCCCCGCTCGGTCGCGTTGAAGACAAGCAACTGGCGCCCGTCGGCCAGAGAGACGGCGTCGGTCCCCGAATTCGGGTTCGGCAGGTCGGTCAGCGTCATGGCGCCCCAGGATTCGCCCCCGTCCCCCGACGACGCCCGCCAGATCCTCCCCTGCCGGCTGCGCCCCAGGGCCAGCAGCGAGCCGTCGGCCCGAGACAGGATGCTCGGCTGGATGGCTCCGATCGCCTCGCCGTCATTGATCGGCGCGGTGCGGATCCAGGTCCGGCCCAGGTCGGCCGTCCGCTCGAAGTGCACGCGCCAGCCCTGGTCCTCGGTGCTGGAGCCGCAGAGGATCGACCCGTCGGGCAGCGCGATCGGCTTGTTCTTGATCGGCCCGAGAATCCCCTCCGGCAGCCTCCTCGGCTCCGACCACGACTGGCCGCCGTCGTCGCTGGTCGTCAGCATCCCCCACCAGTCCCTCGGGCTCGGCCCCACCTTGTAAAACAGCAGCAGCGGGCCGTCCTCCGGCTGGAACAGCACCGGGTTCCAGCACGGGTGCCGGTGGACCTCGCCGTCCGGTGTCTCGTACTGCTCGCCGTCGGCCACCTCCACCGGCGCCGACCACTCCCCTCCGGGAGCCTTCCGAGCCACCCAGATCCCCACGTCCGGGTGCTTCTCGTGCGTTCCCCCGAACCAGGAGGCCACGAGCGTCCCCCCCTTTGCCTCGGCGATCGTCGCGGCGTGGCACTGCGGGGTCGGCTCCTGGTCGAAGACGAACTCCTCGACCAGCACGGGGGACTGTGCCCCCGGCCCGGCCATCGGCCCCATGGCGAGCATCGAGACCAGCAGCATCGACATCGGGATCGTCATGGCGATCGTGCTCCCCGCCCGGGATGGGATCCGAACCGGCCCCTAAGATGCGGCCTCCGCCGCCGAGATTCCAGGGGGGACGCCCTCGATCGCGCCGGATCCCACCCGGATGGAGGCCCCACCGATGCCGACACCCGCCAAAGACGATCTGCTCGACCGCCTCGAGGCCCAGGAACGCGCCCACCGCTCGCCCCTCCCCGGCGCGGATCGATGGCTTCGTCCGGGTGCCTCCGCCGGCTCGTCGGACCTCGCCCCGGATCGCCGGCGTTCCCAGGCCCCTCGTCGTCCTCGAACCGGCCTTCCCCGAAACCGTCGGGCCGCCCCGCTCCCTCCCTTCCGAGGCCTCGATCGGGCATAATCGACCGGCGCCCCTCCCGATCCGACCCGGACGATTGGAGCCGCCCTCCCATGCCGCCTCGCCTCCTCCCCGCGCTGCTGCTGCGGCCGCTGCTGCTCCTGCCGACCCTGGCCTGCCCGGCGATCGCCCAGGAGGAGATCGGGCCCCAGGCCCCGATGACCCCCGAGGCCGCCTCGGCCCTGGAGGCCTTCATCGCCCGAGAGGTCGATCGGAAGGAGATCCCCGCCCTGTCGATCGCCCTGGTGGCCGGCGACCGGATCGTCTGGGCCCGAGGCTTCGGCTCGGCCGACCCCGAGTCCGGCACCCCCGCCACCGCCGAGACGGTCTACCGCGTCGGCTCCGTCTCCAAGCTGTTCACCGACATCGCCGCCATGCAACTGGTCGAGCAAGGCCAACTCGACCTCGACGCCCCCATCGCCGACGCCATCCCCGGGCTCGCCATCCCCGGCCCGTTCGACGAGCCGATCACCCTCCGCCACCTCATGTCCCACCGCGCCGGCATCGTCCGGGAGCCCCCCGTCGGCCACTACTTCGACCCCAGCGGCCCGACCCTGGCCGACACCGTCCTGAGCCTCAACAACACGACCCGCCTGCTCCCCCCCGGCGCGAAGACGAAGTACTCCAACGCGGGCCTCGGCGCCGTCGGCCTGGCCGTCGAGCTCGCCTCGGGCCGGCCCTTCGCCGAGGTCGTCCGCTCCGGCATCCTCCGGCCCCTCGGCATGGATTCCAGCGACTTCGAGCCGTCCCCCGAACTCGAAGGGAAGCTCCCGCAAGCGATCATGTGGAGCTACGACGGCCGCACCTTCCCCGCCCCCCGCTTCCCCCTGGGCTACGCTCCGGCCGGCAGCCTCGTCGCCTCGATGCCCGACCTCGGCCGCTTCCTCATCGCCCTGTTCCACGACGGCCAGGGGCCCAACGGCCCGATCCTCCAGCCCGAGACGCTCGATCGGATGCTCGAGCCCCAGTTCGACGACGACGGCCGCTTCGGCCTCGGCTTCGCCGTGGGATCGTGGCAGGGCCGCCGCCGCTTCGGCCACGGCGGCGCCGTCTACGGCTTCGCCACCGAGCTGGCCGCCCTTCCCGACGAGCAGCTCGGCGTCGCCGTCTCCGCCTCTCGGGACTGCGCCGACGTCGACCGCATCGCCGAGCTGGCCCTCGAGACCCTCCTCGCCCTCCAGGAGGGGGAGCCCCTCCCCCGGTTCCCCCGCTCCGAGCCGCTGCCCGACGGCCTGGCCCGAGCCCTCCGCGGCCGGTTCGCCGACGAGGACGACCCCGGCCGCGTCGTCGAGCTGCTCGACATCGACGGCCTCCTGCTCCTCGTGCCCCCCCAGGGCGGCTTTCTCACCGAGCTGCGCTGCCCGGCCGACGGCCCCGACAACGCCCTCGTCGTCGACGGCCCCCTCGTCTCCCACGGCCCGACGATCACGTTCTCCGACGACCGAAACGCCCTCACCCTCGGCGGCGACACCTTCCGCCGCCTCCCCGACGATCAGCCCCCCCCGCCGGCCCCCGACGAGTGGCTCGGCCTGATCGGAGCGTACGGGTGGGATCACAACGTCCTGGAAATCCTCGAGCGAGAAGGCCGGCTCTACGCCCTCATCGAGTGGTTCTTCCTCGACCCGCTCGAACCCGTCACGGGACAGACCGACACCTTCGCCTTCCCGAACTCCAGCCTCTACCACGACGAGACGATCGCCTTCGAGCGCTCCCCCTCCGGCCGGGCCTCCCGAGCCCTTCTCGCCGGCAGCGTCGTCTTCGAGCGCCGCCCCATCGCCGGCGAGGACGGCTCCACCTTCCGAGTCGTCCCCCTCCGGCCCGTCTCCGAGCTGCTCCCGGGCGCCCTGGCCGCCGCTCCCCCGACGGAGCCGGGGCCCTTCCGGGAACCCGAGCTGGTCGACCTCACCGCCCTGGACCCGACCATCCGCCTCGACATCCGCTACGCGACCGACACCAATTTCCTCGGCACCCCCTTCTACTCCTCCCCCCGGGCCCTGATGCAGCGCCCCGCCGCCGAGGCCCTCGTCCGGGCCCACCAGGAGCTCGAACCGGATGGCCTCGGCCTGCTGATCCACGACGCCTACCGCCCTTGGTACGTCACCAAGATGTTCTACGACGCCACCCCCCCCGAGTCCCGGGGCTTCGTCGCCCACCCGGCCCTCGGCTCGAAGCACAACCGGGGATGCGCCGTCGACCTGACCCTCTGCGACCGAGCCACCGGAGCGCCCGTCCCAATGGTCGCCGGCTACGACGAGTTCTCCGACCGAGCCGGCGCCTTTTACCTGGGCGGCACCTCCCGGCGGCGCTGGTATCGCTCCCGGCTCCGCCAGGCCATGGAGGACCAGGGGTTCACCGTCATCGACAACGAATGGTGGCACTTCGATTACAAGGACTGGCCCTCATACCCGATCGGCAACCTGCCCTTCGAGGCCATCAACGCCGAGGCCCCCTGACCATTCCATGCGCACCGACGACTTCGACTTCCACCTGCCCGACGAGCTCATCGCCCAGCACCCCGCCGACCGCCGCGACCGCTCCCGACTGATGGTCGTCCGCCGAGACGCCGGGGAGATCGAGCACCGCTGCTTCGCCGACCTGCCGGACTTGCTCCGATCCGGCGACGTGCTCGTCCGCAACGACTCGAAGGTCGTCCCCGCCCGGCTCCTCGGCCGCCGATCGGCGACCGGAGGCCGCTGGGAAGGGCTCTTCCTCTCGGAACTCCCCGACGGCTCCTGGGAGCTGATGGCCCAGACCCGGGGCCGCCCCCAGGCCGGCGAGATCATCCTCATCGCCGGCAACGGCAACAGCGACAGCGGCGGTGACGGTGGCGGTGACGGTGGCGGTGGCGGTGGCGACAGCGGCGGCGGCGGCCTGCGCCTGGAACTGCTCGACCGCCTCGACTCCGGCCACTGGCGAGCCCGGCCGCTCGACCCGAGGCCCGCCTTCGAGCTGCTCGACGCCTTCGGCCGCGTCCCCCTGCCGCCCTACATCCGACGAGTCGGCGACGCCGACGACCCGGAGGACCGCGAGCGCTACCAGACCATCTACGCCTCCCGTCCCGGCTCCGTCGCCGCCCCCACCGCCGGCCTGCACTTCACGGCCGAGGTCTTCGACCGCCTCGCCGCCCTCGGCGTCGCCACGCTCGACGTCACCCTGCACGTCGGCCCCGGCACCTTCCGGCCGATCAAGGCCGAGCGGGTGGAGGACCACCGCATGCACGCCGAGTGGGCCGCCATCTCCCCCGCCGTCGCCGACCGCCTCAACGCCGCCCGATCCTCCGGCGGCCGAGTGGTCGCCGTCGGCACCACCGCCACCCGGGTCCTGGAAACCGGCGTCACCCCCTCCGGCACCTTCCTCCCCTTCACCGGCCAGACCGACATCTACCTCCGCCCCGGCGTCCCCGTCCTCGGCACCGATGCCCTCGTCACCAACTTCCACCTGCCCCGCAGCAGCCTGCTCGTCCTCGTCTCCGCCCTCGCCGGCATCGACCTGATCCGAGCCGCCTACGCCGAGGCCGTCTCCCACCGCTACCGCTTCTACAGCTTCGGCGACGCCATGCTCATCCTCTGACTCTGACGTGTCATCCTGGTGTCGTTCGGGGTCGATCCAAGCCGCTTCGGCGACGCCATGCTCATCCTCTGACTCCGACCCCGGCTCCCACGCCCGCCCTCCCCAAGGACGGACCAGCCCCGCCCCCTTTCCGCTCGGAGACGCCAAACTCCTCCCCTGAAACCGGGCCTCCCCTCCCCAAGGACGGACCGGCCCCGCCCCCTCCCGGCGATGATCTCAGACAGCACCGAGCAACGGCCTCCCCTCGCCCTCGGGCCCCGGTCCCGGTCCCGGTCCCGCCCTCGGCGTCGCGTTCCCGATGCGGCCAGCCATGAACACAACCACGAACCCGCGTTCGCATCCTCGGCCCCGGAGACACCTCTCCGTCCGCTGGCGGGTCCGATCCCTCCGCCGAGTCCCCCGTTCGCTCTCCCCGCTCGGGAGCCTCGGGAACGCTCTCGGCGCCGAATCGACGGAGCGGCATGGTCGCCGTCCTTGGCCTTGCGCGGGTGGACCGCGTCGACCGTCCTGGTCGTCCGACCGAGGCGTTCGCCTCGGCCTCATTCCGTGTCCTCCGCTCTCTTGCACCCAATCATCATTCCATGCTTTCTGCTCTCCTGCGTCCAATCATTATTCCATGCTCTCTGCTCTCCTGCGCCCGAGCATTGTTCCATGCCCTCTGCTCTCTTGCGCCCGAGCAACCCTCCGAAACGCCCGTGCTCTCTGTTCTCTTGCGCTCCGGCAACGTGTTCGTCCGTTCCTTCCCGAACCGTCAACATCGCGGTCATCGGAATGCGACCATCCCGACGAAGCGAACCCAACACATCGACGCAATACCATCTAAAAAAACAACTTACAACAAACTGCCTCAGCGCGCCGTCCGCGCCCTCGCCCGCGCGCTCGCCCTCCCTCCCGGGCACCGGGGAGTCTGCTCGCCCGCGCGATCGAGCGGCCTCATCCCTCGGATCGGGGAGGCGCCCCGGCGGCGGCGCTCTCCGGGAGCAGTCGCACCGAAACGAACCCGTTTTCTTACCGCAACCTTGGAATGCTCAACATGTTCCGTAATCACCGCTCAGCGCACCGAACCGCGTTGGAGTTCCCGATCGGCGCCGGGGGAGGGGGTCGTCGGCCGGCTCGACGGCCGAGGGCAGACGCGACTCAAGGGAGCCGGGCCCGGAGCGAAGGATCCTCGGCGGTCGGGGTCCCGATCAAGCACCGGCGACTCCTCCGTGGGCTTCCCCGAGGCGGGCCGCCATGCTGCAATGGAACGCCAAGGGCCGGACCGCCCCCGGGCCGATCGAGCCACCATGACCCGGGGCCATCGGTCACGGACCGCCGGCCCGACACCTCGTCCCCGCACCAGCAGAGAAAGGGCCCGACCCCATGTTCCTGACGCCCGGACGCTCTCCGCTCCGATTCCTCGCCCCGGCCCTGGCCTTTGGCCTGCTCGTCCCGGCCGCCTCCTCCTCCCGAGCCCAGGCCCAGGACCAGGACGACCTGCCCAGCGCCGAGGAGATCCTGGCCAAATCCATCGAGGCCACCGGCGGGGTCGAGGCCTACCAGGCCCTCAGCTCCCGCAAGATCACCGGCAGCATCGAGTTCGCAGACCAGGGGCTCACGGGGGAGCTGACGATCATGCAGCAGGCCCCGAACAAGCTGAAGGTCATCCTCGAGCTGCCGGGCATCGGCACCATCATCGAAGGGACCGACGGTTCGGAGGTCTACGAGATCAACCCGATCACCGGGGAGCGGCTCAAGGAGGGGGCCGAGAAGGCCGCCACCCTCCGCGAGGCCGACTTCGACGCCGACCTGAACTGGAAGGAGCACTACGCCCAGGCCGAGACGACCGGCGTCGAGCAGGTGAACGACACCCGATGCTTCGTCGTCGAGATGACCCCCAAGGAGGGCACCATCGAGACCCGCTACTACGCCGCCGACTCCGGCCTGCTGCTTCGGGTCAAGCGGACGATCGAGTCTCCGATGGGAGCCGTGCCGGTCGAGTCCACGTTCTCCGACTTCCGGGAGGTCGACGGCGTCACGATGCCGTTCCAGAGCACCGATACGGTCCTCGGCCAGACGGTGAAGACGGCCTTCGCCGCGATCGAGCACGGCGTCACCTTCCCCGAGGGGACCTTCGACCTGCCCGAGCCCCTTCGGCCCACCGAGGATCGACCGGACGATCACCGCGACTGACCACCCCACCCGACCCGACCCGACCCGACCCGACCCAGGGAGAATCCACCATGTCGAGCCGGCGGACCGGCCTCCTGTTCGACGAGCCGGACGAGGGCGGGTCCGCCCTGGAGGTCGACCCGTCGGCGCCGCTGGCCGAGCGGATGCGACCCAGGTCGCTCGACGAGTTCGTCGGCCAGGAGCACCTGATCGGCCCGGGAAAGATGCTCCGGAGGCTGGTGGAGGGGACGGGGAGGCTCCCGTCGCTGATCCTCTGGGGGCCGCCGGGATCGGGCAAGACGACCCTGGCCCGGCTGCTGGCGATGCGGGAGCGGACCCGGTTCGCCCCGCTCTCGGCCGTGCTGGCCGGGGTGAAGGAGCTGCGCGAGGCGATCTCCCAGGCCCGGGAGGCCCGCCGGCACTTCATCCACACGTTGCTCTTCATCGATGAAATCCACCGCTTCAACAAGGCCCAGCAGGACGCCCTGCTGCCGAGCGTCGAGGACGGCACGGTCACGCTCGTCGGCGCGACGACGGAGAACCCCTCGTTCGAGGTGAACGCGGCGCTGCTGTCGCGCTGCAAGACGGTGATCCTGCACCCGCTGGGCGAGGACCAGATCGTCTCGCTGCTGCGCCGGGCGCTGGAGGACGGCGAGCGCGGCCTGGCGGCGCTTCGGCCCGAGGTGCCCGACGCGGAGCTCGGCCGGCTGGCCCGGTTCTCCGGAGGGGACGTGCGGGTGGCGCTCTCGGCGCTGGAGGCGGCGGTGCTCTCGGTCCCTCCAGGGCCAGACGGCCTGCGTCGCGTGGACGAGGCCACCGTCGTCGAGGCCCTGGGCCGCTCCCGGTTTTCCTACGACAAGGGGGGAGAGGATCACTACAACCTCGCCTCGGCCCTGATCAAGAGCCTGAGGAACTCCGACGGCGACGCGGCCCTGTACTGGCTCGCCCGACTGATCGAGGGCGGGGCGGACCCGGTCTTCATCGCCCGCCGGCTCTGCATCCTGGCGAGCGAGGACATCGGCCTGGCCGACCCTCAGGCGATGGTGCAGGCGCACGCCGCGGCGGAGATCACCCGGCTGATCGGCCTGCCGGAGGCCCTCTACCCGCTGGCTCAGGCGACGATCTACCTGGCCCGGGCGCCGAAGTCGGACCTCGTGAAGCGAGCCTACCAGGCGGCGTCGAGCGACGCCGCCGCCTCCGCCCGAGAGCCGGTGCCGCTGCACCTGCGCAACGCCGTCACCCCGCTGATGGCCGGGGCTGGCTACGGCCGGGGCTACCGCTCCGTCCACGACGACCCCGCCGCTCGGGAGGAGATGGCCTGCCTGCCCGACCTCCTGCGGGGTCGTCGCTACCTGGACTCCCCTCCCGGGGACTCTCCCGGCCACTCGCGAGAAGGCGGCCCACCCTCCGCGTCGGCCGCCGGGGCGTCGTCGCCTTCAAACGCCTCGACAGCGTGCTCAGCGACCCGGACCACATAGTCGTTCGGGTCCTTCAGGGCCGTCCGCAAGGCGGCCTCGGCCGGGGAAGCCCGTTCATCAAGACGATCAAGCACGTTGATCGCAAGCAAGCGAACCCAATCGTTGTCGCTGGCCAGGGCGTTGATCAGAGGGGGCAGGGCCGAGTCGTCCCGGCCAAGTCGGGCGAGGGCGTCGGCGGCGGCGACCCGGACCCAGGGAGCCGGATCGTTGGTCGCGGTGACAAGCCGAGAGGAGACGGGAAGGGCGGAGTCTCCCCGGATCGCCAAGCCGGTGGCGGCCCACCAGCGGACGGCCGGATCGGGGTCATCGAGCAGGGCGGCCAGGTCGTCCACGTCGGACGGGTCTCCCCGGCCGGCGAGATCGGCGGCGGCGGCGATCCGGGCGATCGGGTAGATCGTCGGGTCCTCCCGAACCGCGTCATACGGCGGGCGGTCGCCGAACCGAGTGCGGAGGTCCGCCTCGGTGAGCAGGCCGAGGTCGACGATCTCAAGCTGCCAGCGGCGGTGCTCGGCTCGGAGGCGCTCCAGGATCGCTCGGTGCTCGGGCGAGCCGGCCAGGTTGTTCACCTCGAAGGGGTCGGCCTCGGTGTCGTACAGCTCCTCGGCCGGCTTCTCCAGGGCCATGAACGCGGCGGGAGGGCCGGTCAGGGCGCCGGCGTCGGCCATTCGCTGCCAGTCCTGCATCGTCGGCATCTCGTACATGTAGCTGATGTGCTGATGGTGAAAGTAGGGAAGCTGAGGCAAATAGTTCCGGATATACTTGTATCGTTCATCTCGGACCATCCGGATCAGATCGTAGCGCTCGTCCATGCGGTCTCGGAAGCCGTGGACATACCTCCTGGGCTCTCCGGCTCGGTCGCCGAGGAAGGCGGAGCCCTGCATGTGGGCGGGGATCTCCAGCCCGGCGAGGCTGAGGACGGTGGGGGCGAGGTCGACGAAGCTGATCAGCCGGTCGGTTTCCGAGCCGGGGGGGCCGGGGGCGAATCGGGAGTACTTCTCCGGGAACCGGACGATGAAGGGGACCTTCGTGCTGGAGTCGTACAGCCATCGCTTGCCCCGGGGCATGCCGGCGCCGTGGTCGGAGTAGAAGAAGACGATCGTGTCGTCGGCCAGGCCGTCGGCCTCGAGCTGATCGAGCAGGGCGCCGACCTGCTTGTCCATGAACGTGATCATGTCGGCGTACCGGGCCCAGTCCCGTCGGACGGCGGGAGTGTCGGGGTGGTAGGGGGGGACGGGGGCGTCGGCGGGGTCGTGCCGCTCTCCGGGGGCGAACCCGGCCACGCGGTCGCGGTACTGGTCCTCGGGCAGCCGGATCTGGCTCTCGTGGCTCGAGGTGAAGTTGAAGACGGCGAAGAAGGGCTGGCCCTCGGCCCGGTTGCGGTAGGAGGCCGTGGTGCTGGACTCGTCCCAGGTCCCCTCGGGGGTGGGCAGGTTGTAGTCGGTCTTGACGTTGTTGGTGCAGTAGTAGCCGGCGTCCCGGAGGTAGGAGGGGAACAGGAGGACCCCCTCGGGCAGCGTGCCCTGGCAGCGCATGTGCTGCGAGCCGATCGAGGGTGGGAACATGCCGGTGATGATCGTCGACCGGGCCGGGGCGCAGACGCCGATCGGGGCGAAGGCGTTGCGGTAGCGGACCCCCTGCGAGGCCAGGCGGTCGATGTTCGGCGTCACGGCGTACGGGTCGCCGAAGGCGCCGACGTTCGGGCTGATGTCCTCGCAGGTGATCCAGAGGATGTTCGGGCGGTCGGGGCTCTCGCCGTCGGCCGGTCGGGAGCGGGCGTCCGCCGGCTCGGAGGCGAGCAACCCGGCCAGGAGGCAGGAGCAGAAGCGGACGAAAGAGCGGAAACGAAGCGTTCGAGTCGTCATGGCGGCGGTCCCTCGGACGGTGGTCCGGGCCGGGAGGGCGGTCGGGGCCTCGTTCGGGCCCGGCGAGGGAGAAGGGGGGCCGGACCCGCCCCCGAAGCAGGACTATCAGAACCCGGGCCGACGGGCAAGGAGGCGAGCCCGTTGCCCGTCGCCTCGTCTCGGGCTAGATTTGCGCAGGAATGCCTCCGCCGGCGCGGCCGGACGGCGCCCCCGAACCCGCCCCCTCCCCAGGGGAGAGGACCGACGATGAGCGACCCCAACGAGCCCCAGTTCGTCGCCGAGGACGTCGACGCCGCGACGGTCGCCCGGATCACGGCGAAGGAGATCCGGCACCCCGAAGCGGCCACCGCGCTGGGAGCGCAGCTCAAGGGGCTGGTGGAGCAGCACAGCCGCACCCGAATCGTCGTCGACCTGGACTCCTGCCGCTACATCAGCAGCACCGGGTTCGCGGCGCTGCTGGGCCTGGGCCGGCTGCTCCGCCAGCACGGCGGCCGGATGGCGCTGTGCCGGGTCGACCCCGACGTCCTCGTCGGGGCCCGGATCATCGGCATCGAGCAGGTCGCGCCGATCTTCGAGACCGAGAGCCAGGCAATCGCTCACGTCTCGGCCTGACGCTCCCTCCCCCGGCCCTCCGCCCGGCCGGCTCAGGACGGCCGGCCGGCTCAGACCGGCAGGGGTTCGAGCAGGGCGGCGTCGGCCTCCTCCGAGAGCCGGCGGACGACCTCGGCGGGGAGGGGCCGGTCGAGCGCCCCGGCGTTGTCGACCACCTGCTCCGGCCGCTTGGCGCCGAAGAGGGCCACGCCGACCCCCGGCTGGTCGAGCACCCAGCGCAGGGCCACTTGGGCGGGGGTCTGGCCGAGCCCCTCGGCGGCCTCTCGCACGGCATCGGCCACGCGGAGGTTGCGCAGGAAGCGGTCGCCGGAGAAGTTGTCGTAGCGGTGGCGGCGGTCGTCGCGGTCGAAGGTCGAGCCGGCGGTGAACTTGCCGGTGAGCAGCCCCTGGGCGAGCGACCCCCAGGTGACGACCGTGATCCGCTCCCGGTCGGCGATCGCCCGGAGGGGGCCGAGCGCGCCGCGGTCGACCAGGCTGAAGGGAAGCTGGACGGCGTGGACCGGGCCGACGGCCAGGGCGCGCTCGATCAGCTCGGGCCCGACGTTGGACAGGCCAATCATGCGGATCTGGCCGGCGTCTCGGCGGCGGAGCAGCTCGAGCATCGTCTCCTCGATCGGCGTCCGGCCATCGGGCCAGTGCAGGTAGTAGAGCGGGATGCAGTCGAGGCGGAGCCGTCGCAGGCTCCCCTCCAGCGCCCGGCGGAGGTGGGCGGGGGAGGCGTCCTTGGTCATCGCGCCGTCGTCTGCTCGGCGGACGCCGAACTTGGTGGCCACAACGACCCGCTCTCGGTCGGGCCCGAGCGCCGAGGCGAGCACCTCCTCCGAGTGCCCCAGGCCATACACGTCGGCCGTGTCGAAGTGGTCGATCCCCAGGTCGAGCGCCCGGCGGACGGCGCCGGCCGACTCGTGGTCGTCGACGTGCCCCCAGCCGTGGCCCCCGATCGGGCAGCCCCCCAGGCCGAGCCGGGAGATCAGCGGGCCGTCGGGGCCGAGTCGGGTCCTCTCCATCGCGGCGATGCTCCCCGGAACGGTTTGGAAAGGACGAGCAGGGCGGTCCGGGCCAGGATCGCCAGATCGAGGCCGAGCGACCGCTCCTCGACGTATCGGAGTCGCAACGCATTCTTGCGCGGCAGGACCAGAGCGCGGAAGGTGCCGTCGGGGTCGTCGCCGCCAACCACCTCCTGCAGGTCGCCGAACTCCAGGCAGGCCAGGTCGGTGATCCCCGGCCGCACGGAGAGGATCCGGCGCTCGTCCTCGGTGTATGCGTCGGTGTACTCGGCCACCTCGGGCCTGGGGCCGACGAGGCTCATGTCGCCGGCCAGGACGTTGAGGAGCTGCGGCAGCTCGTCGAGCTTGTACCGCCGCAGCACGGCGCCGACCCGGGTGATCCTCGGGTCCCCCTTGCCGGTGGTTGTGCCGCCGAGGGACTCGGCGTCGACAACCATCGACCGGAACTTGTAGATACGAAACGGCCTCCCGTCCTTGCCCGTCCGCACTCCCCGGTAGAAGACCGGGCCGGGGGACGAGAGGAGGACGGCCAGGCCGATCGCCAGCAGCAGCGGTCCGATCACCAGCAGGCCGGCGAGGGCGGCGAGCACGTCGATGGCCCGCTTGATCGCCTCGTAGGAGGAGCCGGCGCGGCGGGCCGGCCGCGGCGGGGCGATCGTCTCAAGCGGCGACATGGCGGGCGGCCCCGAGCGATTCCAGGTGGTCGGCCATCGCGCCGAAGACGCGGTCGGCCGTGAAGCGATCGCGGTAGAGGCGCCAGGCGTTGACCGACAGCTCGGCCAGGCGGGAGCGATCGTCGTCGAGCGCCTCCAGGGCGTCGGCCAGGCGATCGGGGCGGCCGAACTCGTAGGAGACGCCGCAGTCGTGCCGGCCGAGCAGGTCGGCGAGCACGCCGTCGAGCCCGGTGAGGACGGGGAGCCCGGCCGAAAGGTACTCGACCGGCTTGTTCGGCATCCCCATCACATAGTTGGGGATCTTCGCGTAAGGGGCCAGGCCGACGGAGGAGGCCCGCATCAGGGTCCAGATCTCGGCGGCGCCGACCCAGCCGGGCAGCAGGACGTTCCCGAGCCCGGCGGCCCGGCGGCGGAGGCGCTCCAGGCGGTCTCCGGTGCCGCAGAGGACGAAGCGGATCGACCGGCGGCGGTCGCGGAGGATTCGGGCCGCGTCGACGACGGTGTGCAGCTCCGACTGCCGGCCCATCGCCCCGAAGTAGCAGGCGATCAGCTCCCCCTCGGGGAACCGGGAGGGGTCCAGCCCTCGGCCGGCCCAGGAGAGCCGGGCGGCGGCGATGGCGCTGTCGGAGGGGCGGCGGGCCTCGTAGGCCATGGGGAAGTCGCGGTCGACGGGGCGGCGGCCCCGGCCGGCGTAGCCGAGCGCCCAGTCGACGAAGGCGGGGGTTGTGCCGAGGATCGCGTCGGCTCCGGCGCACGCCTGCTTCGTGTCCCGGATCATCGAGCGGAGGGCCATGGCCGCCGCCCCCCGGGCCCAGCCGGGGGCCAGGTCGAGGATCAGGTCGGGCCAGAGGTCGCGGACGTCTAGCACCACGGGCACGCCGAACTCCCGGCCGAAGCGGACGGCGGCGGCGCTGACCTCGGCCGTCGGCAGGGAGGAGACGATCAGGTCCGGCGGCGCTTCCCTCCTGGCCAGCTCGGCGAACCGAGTCGCGGTCACGCGATGGCTGGCGATCCGGGCGAGGGAGACGTTCCGGCGGTAGAGCGGCGCGTGGATCAGGCGGAGCCGGTAGCGGTCGCCGAGGAGGAGATCGGCGTCCTGGTCGGCCCGGTGGCGCTTCTCAGCGTGGTTGACCGTGGAGGACCACCAGACGACCTCGTGGCCGCGGTGGACCAGCTCCCGGGCGAGCATGCCGGTGCGGAAGAGGCGGGGGTCGGTCGCGTCGATCGGCAGCGGCTCGCCGAGCTTGATGAGCCAGATCTTCATGCGACGGCGTCCTTCCCCTTCGGGCCCGACAGCTCGAAGATCGCCTGCCAGGCCCATCGCCTCAGCCCCGGGATGCGGAGGATCGCCCCGTCGACCGCGTCGAGGACGGCCAGCGCGGGGGAGAACAGCCGGGTCGTCCGCAGCGGCAGCGCGGCGATCGAGGCGAGATGAAAGAAACGAATATCGACCCGATCAAACGACTCGAGGGCCCGGCGGATGTCCTCCACGCGGAGGATGTGGTCGACCTCGAAGGCCGTCCTCAGGTGAGGCGTCCGGCGGCGGTAGGCCATGACGATCGGGTTGTGCGCCAGGGCCTCGGTGCAGATGATCCGGCCGTTCGGCGTGAGGATCCGGCGCAGCTCGGCGAAGGCGGCGGCCAGATCGAGATGGTGCAGGCAGCCGTTGACGACGATCACGTCGAAGGAATCGTCGGGGAAGCTGGTGCGTTCGGCGTCCATGACGAGGAATCGGGTGCGGTCGGCCACGCCGGCGGCCTCGGCTTCCCGGCGGGCGGTCTCGATGGAGACGTCGGAGATGTCGATGCCGACGACGTCCTTGGCCCCCAGGCGGGCCAGCTCGATCGCGTCCTGGCCCAGTCCGCAGCAGTAGGCCAGCGCCCTCGATCCCGGAGCGTGCCGGGCCATCCAGCGGTTCATGAACGCCTTGCTCGACCGGGCGAGGGCGTAGAACTTCTTGTTCGGGTAGCGGTCGAGGAAGGACGCGGCGTCCTGCTGGCGGTCCCGCTCGCGACGGTTGTGGAACTCTCGCTCGAGGTCCTTGCGGTCGGGGATCGCGTTGGGGTCGGCCGGGATCGGGGAGGGGGGCGTGGCGATGCTCATCGGGGAGGCTCCTCGCGGGTGGTTCGATGCGGAATGGCTGATGGCGAATGGCAATCGGCGAAATCGGGGAGCGTCGCCGTTTTGATGAGATTCGATCGGGTTCGAGGGGTGATCGCGTCGGGCGTTCGACGTCACCGTCCGACCTCCCGATTTCCCGACAACGGGACCAGGAGCGCCCGTCAACCGGCTGAGGGGGCCGGGGAAGGCGAACCGGGCTTGCGGGCGATGTAGTCGAGCCGGCAGCGGGCGAGGTCCTCGGGGTCCCGGCCCCGGTAGGGGGGGGCGAGGGGAAAGCCGTTGCGGAGGTCGGAGACGGCCCGGGAGTCGACCTCGAAGCGGTGGCGGACCAGGTGGAGCGGGCTCTCGAGGAAGAGGCGGCGGTAGTCGTCGTCCCGGAGCCGGTTGTGGTAGGCGAAGCGGTTGCCGCCGATCCGACGCCAGGACTCCTCGTCGAAGCGGAGGAAGTGGACGGTGCTGATCGTCGGGTCGGCGTGGGCGAAGTGGTCGGTCGGGTCGATCCGGTGCGCGGCGACGCCGCCGGGCCGGAGCACTCGGGAGGCCTCTCGGAGCAGGGCCTCGATCACGACGGGAGGGACGTGCTCCATCACATAGGCGGAGAAGTGCACGTCGATCGAGCCGTCGGCCAGGCCGGTGGCGGCGGCGTCGGCCGGCGCGTGGTAGGCGATGTTGGCTCGTTTGAGGAAGGCGAGGGGCCGGTCCTGGAGCTGGTCGAGCGTCGCCAGCCGGCGGCGCAGGGCGTCCGGGTCGACGAGCCCGGCCAGCCGGGACTCGACCAGCTCGGCCCGGTCGGCGATCCAGCCGAGCATGCCGGCGGCGAGCCGGGGGCGGAGGTAGCGGTTCAGGTCGAACGTCTCGACCCGAGAGGCGCCGGCCAGCCAGAAGAGGACCGGGATGGTGGGGGCGTAGCCGGTGCCGACCTCCATCACGGAGGCCCCCTCGATGGCGACGCCGGCTTCGGCCAGGCCGGCGATCGTGCGGCAGGCCAGGTCGAGCCGTTCGCCGTAGTCGGGCCGGCGGTGGCGGCCGACCGCCCGCTGGAGGCCGGCGTAGATGCCGCCGCCTCCCGGAACGGCGTCACAGTAGCGCTGGATCCGGGACTTGATCCGCCAGTTCATCGGGCTCCAGCCCTCCTCGTCGAGGCGTCCGACCTCCAGAGGGGAGTGATTCCTCCGGGCGTCGGCTGATCCCATCCGGCCCTCGGTGGGGGCGGCCTCCCGATCGGCGAGATCGCCCCGACCGGACCCTACAACACGTCCCCGGCCGGGGCGACCCGATCGCCGGCAGCGGCGGCGGGCGTGTCGGCCCGGGTGAAGTCGCCCCGGGCGATCCGGTCGGCCACCTGCTCGATGGCTCGGCGGAGCACGGGGTCGCCGGGGTGGTAGCTCAGGCCGACCTGGGCCTGGCGGCGGGCCTCGTCGAGTTCGCCGCGGGTGATCAGCACGTCGACCAGCGTCCTCCTGCGGTCGAGCCGGCCGGGCTCCAGCACCAGCGACCGGGCCAGGGATCGCGACGCCTCTTCGGTTCGGCCGAGCCCGGCCCAGGCCTCGGCCTCCAGCGCGAGCCGATCGGCCGGCGCGATCCGGTCGTCCTTCGGGAGCCACTGCGCGGCGGCCCGGAGGAAGCGGTCTCGGGAGGCCGGGTCGCCCCCCTCGGCGAACAGCAGGCCGGCGAACCGAAGGGCGGTGCGGCCGTCGCCGGGGGGGACGACCTCGTCGAGGATCTCGTCGGGGGAGAGCAGGGCGGCGGCGGCGAGGGCGACCGGCTCCCACGCCTCGGGGTCGATCGACAGCAGCCGGCGCCAGCGTCGGGAGGCGACCCGGGCGTCTCCCTGGTGGGCGGCCAGTCGGGCGAGCCGGCCGAGCAGGTCGGTGTCGGCGCCGGCGAGCCGCTCGGCCCGGGAGGCGAGCGTCCGGCCGCCGTCCCCGCCGACAAGCAGGTAGTCCAGGCCCGCCAGGCCGCCGTGAGCCTCGGCCAGTCTCGGGGCGCAGCGCAGCGCCTCTAGGAAGGACCGGGCGGCGGGGACGAGGTGGTTCCGCACCGGCTCGTGTTCGATCGGATCGCCGAAGCCTCCGGCGCCGTCCTCGGGGTCGGCGTGGGCCATCGCGTGGACCCAGAGCGGGTCGGCGAGGATCTCGACCCCCTCGAGCTTCCCTCCGGCGACGGCCTGGATCCAGTCGATCGCCTGGCAGCGGTAGAGCCCCAGCTCGACCCGGGCCAACAGCAGGTGGCCGGCGGCCCAGTCGGGGCGTCGAGCCAGGGCCCGGCGGAGGGCGTCCCGGGCTCGGGAGAGGTCGTCGGCCGGCAGCTCGGGAGGGATCACGCCGTCGAGCCGGGTGACGTGCTCGACCAGCGGCAGGCCCGACCTGGCCATCGCCGACTCGGCCCGGACCCGCTCCCAGCCGTGGCCGAGCAGCGCCAGGCCGATCGCCCCGGCCGCTCCCGCCGCCGCCAGCCGGGCCACCGGGCCCGGGATGGCGAACGGGAGGGAGCACCGGCGGCCGGCGGGGGCGGGGGCCGGGGCCGGTCTCGAGGCCAGGCCGAGCCTCGCCAGGTGCCCGCAGAGGGCCAGGGCCGCGATCGAGAGGCCGGGAATGTGCGGGCTGAAGTCGCCGAGGCAGTGAACCAGCAGCGCGACCAGGCCGAAGAGGCCGCCGAGGACCATCGCCGACGCCCCTTCCGGCGACGACCGCTCCGATCGCCACGCCCTCAGGCCGAGCCTCACCACCGAGCCGACCAGCAGCATCGCCAGGCCGAGGCCAACGAGGCCCCCCTCGACGAGCACGTCCAGATACTCGTTCTCGGCCCGGCGGAAGACGAGGCCGAGGTCGCGGTCGAGCCGAGGGGCGACGGCCAGCTCAAAGGCGCCGAAGCCGTGGCCCAGCACCGGGGCCGATCGCCAGGAGTCGGCGGCCGCCCGCCAGAGGTCGAGCCGGACGGAGTAGCCGGAGGCGCCGGCGTCGAGGATCGAGGCCAGCCGCACCAGCGGAGACGACGACCCCAGGGCCGCCAGCATCACGACCACCAGGCCCGCCAGGCCCACCAGGCTGAACCAGGCGCGTCGGCCCAGTCCCCGGGAGCGGGCCAGCAGCAGGGCCGTCGCGGCGATCATGCCGACGAACGCTCCCCGGGACTGCGAGGCGACCACCCCGAAGGCGATCAGCCCCGCCGCGTAGGCCCATCCCGGGCGGATCCCCCGGGATCGGCCGATCGTCGAAGCCGAGCCGGTCAGCATCAGGCCGATCGCCAGCCCGAGCCCCAGGTTCAGCCAGGCCGCCAGCGGCCCGTGAGAGACGAACGGGCCTCCGGTGTACCAGCCGTGGCTCTCGGGCATGGGGGAAGGGCGGACCCAGAAGATCTTGCCGTTCCAGGTGAGGGCCTGGACGAGAGCGAAGCCGGCCAGGGCCGCGGCGTTGACGGCCACCACGGCGCCGAACCGCCGGTAGGTCGCCGAGCCGCCGCCAAGGCCCAGCACCGCCTGGAGCAGCAGCCAGGCCGCCAGCAGCCGGCAGGCGACGTCCCGGGTCGCCTCCGGGTTCCGGCTGATCGTCGCCGGCGCCGGGGAGACGGCCGGGGAGTCGTCCCCCAGCACCCGGACGGGCCCGTCCGGCAGCAGCTCGGCGCGGTCTTCGGCCGCCGGGGGGGAGACGCGACGGAGCACGTCCTCGGGCATCGGGGCCGCCTGGGCCGCCGCCAGCGCGGCCAGGCCGAGCAGCGCCAGGCTCGGCGCGCAGCACAGTCGGCGGCGCCAGCCCTCGCGACGGGCCCCGATCGCCGAGAGCACCGCGGCCGTCGCGGCGGCGGCGTAGAGCAGCCATTCCGCCCAGGCTTCCACGGATCCGAACGCCCAGGGGGCCAGCGCGACCGAGGCCAGCACCACGCCCTCAGCGGCGCGGTCGGCCATCGGCCGACGATCGAGGGGATCGCTCATCGGCTCAGACTCTCCTTGATCGAGCGCGTTGGGGGTGATGGCCGGCGGCGGGGCCCGGCCGGCGAGTGTCTCCGACCCGAGGCCGGGGAACCCCGGCGATCAGGACGAAGGAGGCCCCGCGCCGAGGACGGCCGCCGGCCTTGACGGAGAACCCGTCGCGGCGGGGAACGGCGATCGCCGGATCGGCGAGGGGCGGGCGATGCGGTCGGGTTTGCGGACAGGCCGCGACGCCCGGCTCTCCGGTCGTTGCGGCCGGGCCGGGCCGGGCTCGGCTCAGGCGCCGGGGAAGGGGATGGGCGTCAGCAGCTGGGCGGGCGTGGCGGTGACCACGGCCGTCACTCGAGGCCCCTGGGCCGCCTGAAGCTGGGCCAACCGGATGAGCCGGGCGTCGGTCGGCGCCAACTCGGAGAGATTGGCCAGCAGGCTGGCGATTCGGGACTGACCGGTCAGCAGCCGGACGTTGCCCAGCTGGGTCTGGAACTGGAAGCGGGCGAGCTGCTGCCGGGCCTGGTTGAAGAGCGACATCACCTGGCGAGCCTGCCGCAGGCTGCTGGGGATCCGCTGGGTGATGCTGTCGATCCGGGAGACGAACGCCTGCTCCTGGGCCAGCCGGCGCTCCTGGATGCGAAGCTGGTTCGTCTCGGCGTTGAGCAGAAACTGGACAAACTGAAGCTGCCGCTGCAGCTGGGCGGTCCCGGTGCCGGGGGTCTGGGCCTGAGCCTGGGCGGACTGCCCGGGGATCAGGCCGATCCCCGAGGTCATCACGATCAGGGCAAGGAACTTGGCGAATCGGCGATGCATGTGTGGTTTGCCTCCGTGGGTGGGTCCCTGAGGAAGATCCGGTCGGAGAATCTCCCGCCGGGAGCTTAGGCCCCGATTCGGAGAAATGCGCACTCCAAGCGTCCTGAGAGCGTCCGCGGGACGGGAAAGTTGACATTCACACCTTCTCATCCTAGGGACCTTCGAGGGGAGCGCGCGGCTCCCGGCCCCGGAGCGACGAGGCAGGCGGGCCGGGCCAGGCCGGCGGGAGACTCCCAGGGACGACCGGATGACCGACCGGAGGATGAGCCAGTGAGCATCGCAGACGACCGGCTGGTGGCGGCCAGCCCGGTGGGACGGGCGGCCCGGGCCGAGGCCCGCATCTTGGTCCGCGCCCGAAGCGCGGCCGGCTCCCCGATGCTGAGGGCCGCCGCCGTGCTGTCGGCGCACGCCGCCGCCTTCGCGGTGATCTACGTCTTGGCGTTCGCCCTGCGGTTCGACGGCCGGGTGCCGGCCGTGGTCGCCGCCTCGGCCCGGGCGACGCTGCCCCTGGTCGTTGGGCTGAAGCTGCTGGCCGTCCTGGCCACGGGCACCTACCGAGGCTGGTGGCGGACGCCGGCGCTGGCGGACCTGGTCGCCCTGGTCGAATGCGCCGGCCTCGGCTCGCTGGCCGCGGCGATCGCCCTGCTGCTGCCCTCCCTCGGGGGGCCGAGGGTCCCCCGATCGGTCCTGGTCATCGACGGCCTGGGGACTGTGGGGCTGCTCTGCGGGGCGAGGGTGGCTCTTCGGATGGCCCGGGAGCGGTACTATCCGCTGTTGACGCCGGGCCGGGGGACCCGGGCGCTGGTCGTCGGCGCCGGAGAGGCCGGGGCGGCGCTGGTGCGGGCGGTGCAGGGCCGGCCGGAGCTGGGCCTGCGCGTGGTCGGAATCGTCGACGACGAGCCGAGGGCGGCCGGAAGGGTCGTGGCCGGAGTTCGGGTGCTCGGCGGCACCGACCGCCTCGAGGCGCTGGCCTCCCGGCGCCGGGCCGAGGTGGTGCTCATCCCCACGCCCTCGGTTCCCCCCAGACAGGTCCGGGAGCTGGTCGACGGCTGCAACGCCGCCGGCCTGCGGGCTCAGGTGGTGCCCGGGGTCGACGCCCTGCTCTCGGGGAGGGTGAGCGTCCGGCCGAGGGACGTGGCCATCGAGGACCTGCTGGGGCGAGAGCCGGTGCGGTTCGTCGGCGCCTCGGTCGGCCGCTTCCTCTCGGGCAAGGGGGTGCTGGTCACGGGGGCGGCCGGCAGCATCGGCTCGGAAATCTGCCGGCAGGCGCTGGCCTTCGGCCCCAGGAGGATCGTCCTGCTGGACACGAACGAGAACGGCCTGTTCTACCTCGAGCGCGAGCTCAGAGGGCTGGCCCCCGGGACGGTCATCGTGCCGGTGGTCGCCAGCGTCCGAGACGCCTGCCGGCTGCGTTTGGTCCTCGACGAGCACCGGCCCGAGGTCGTCTTCCACGCCGCGGCCCACAAACACGTGCCGATGATGGAGGCCAACCCCGCGGCGGCGGTGGCCAACAACGTGCTCGGCACGAGAACGGTCGTCGACGAGGCGATCCGGGCCGGCGTCGAGGCGATGGTCCTGATCTCGACCGACAAGGCCGTCAACCCGACGAGCGTGATGGGGGCGACCAAGCGGCTGGCCGAGCTGTACGTCCAATCCCGGGCCTCCCGGTCGGGGACGAGGCTGGTGGCCGTGCGGTTCGGCAACGTGCTGGGGTCCAACGGCAGCGTCGTGCCCACCTTCCAGGAGCAGATCCGGCGGGGGGGACCGGTCACGGTGACGCATCCGGAGATGACCCGCTATTTCATGACCATCCCCGAGGCCTCGCAGTTGGTCCTCCAGGCCGGCGCCCTCGGCCGGGGGGGAGAGATCTTCGTGCTCGACATGGGCCGGCCGGTTCGGATCGTCGACCTCGCCCGGGACCTGATCCGCCTGTCGGGCCTCTCCGACGGCGACATCGAGATCGCCTACACCGGGCTCCGCCCCGGCGAGAAGCTGTTCGAGGAGCTGCACGGCCCCGGCGAGCCGCTCGACGCCACGAGGCACCCGAAGATCTTCGTCGCCCGCTCCGCTCCCCCCGACCCGGAGGCCGTTTCCGCGACGATCGACCGGCTCGCCAGCCAGCTCGATCACCCCCCCGAGGCCGTCGTCTCCGCCCTCGCCGCCGCCCTCCCCGAGTTCCGCCCCCGCCCCGCTCGACCCTCCCCCCGGGAGCCGAGCCCGGCCGTGATGGCCCTGACCGCCTGAGCACGGCGGAGAGAGGAGGCCGGCCGCCTCCTCCCTCGGCACGCAAGGGCTGATGCCGGTTGGACCTTCGCCGTCGATCGGGGCCGGGAAACCCAGGGGGCGAGTCGCCCCCGAGCCCGGAAGGCTTCCGATGCCGATGGCGCCGAACCCTCGGCCCGCCCGAGGCCCCGAGAGGCCCCGAGAGACCCCAAGACGCGCCTGCCACCGCGTCGCTCCTCGATGGCCCGTCCTCGGCCGGCCGCCTTCCGCCCCGGCTCCAGGCGATCGCTCCTCGGCCGATTTCCCCGAGAGGCGCTTTATGGTCGTCGGAGAGGGCCCGGCTCGAGGCCCCGTCGGAGAGGCCGGCAGCACCGGGGCCGGACAACGCACCTGGGAGGGAACGTCGATGCGAGGATCACCGTCGGCCGGAGTCGCGGCACCCCGGGGGAACGGGCCAGGGGGGGCCCGGCCGAGGAGGCCGGTCACCTCCCGGGTCAAGTCGGCGCTGCGAGGGGTGCTGCCCGGCCCGGCGCTGGGGGCGATCGCCGAGCTTTACATCCGGAATGCGCACCGGGCGAGCCTCGCCAGCGGGGCCGACTCCCCCGCTCCGGCCGACGAGTACTGGCGGGCCCGGATCGACGATGTGATCTCCTGCCCCGACAACGCCGCCATCCCCCGGGTTCCCGGCTCGGGGACGCTCGACCACGGCGTCCTGACCATGCACAACGGCCTGAAGGTCTACGGCCGAAGCTACTACGGCCCCGGGAACATGGGCCTGGTGATGGCCAACCGGGGCGTGCACGAGCCGCAGGAGGAGCGCGTCTTCGCCGAGGTCCTCCGCCACGTCGAGCCCGCCGGCGCCATGCTCGAACTGGGAGCCTACTGGGGCTTTTACTCGCTCTGGTTCCACAAGGAGGTGCCGCAGGCCCGCTGCTTCCTCGTCGAGCCGGATCCGACCTACCTCGCCTGCGGCCGGGCGAACTTCCGGCTCAACGGCGCTCGAGCCGACTTCACCAACGCCCTGGTCGGCCCCAAGCCGGCCGGCGGCCCGGTGCCGGTCGTGACCGTCGACGCCTTCTGCGATTGCAAGGGGATCGACCGCCTGGCCGTCCTCCACGCCGACATCCAGGGGGCCGAGCGCGACATGCTCGACGGCGCCGATCGCATGCTTCGATCGGGCCGGGTTGATTACGTCTTCATCTCGACCCATTCGGCCGAGCTGCATCGCGACTGCCTCGATCGGCTGCGGTCGCTCGGCTTCGCCATCCTCGCCTCGGCCGACCTGCACGAGTCGTACTCCGTCGACGGCCTCATCGCCGCCCGACGCCCCGGCCTTTTTCGGCCGGATCCGGTGCCGATCTCGCGGAAGGGAATCGCTCCGGCAGAGGGCTGATGCCCGTCGGCCGATGGCCGACGCCGGAGGGCCGATCGACCAGGCCCGGGGAACCGGGGCCGACGATCGGCCAAGGACGGGAGCCTGCCTCCGGCCCGAGACGAATCGACGCCCGGCGACTCCCCGGCGACCGGCCCGGCCCTTTTCCTTCCGACCGCCCTCCTGCTTCCGAGGAGGCCCGCCACGCGATCCCTCGTTTTCCCTCCCCCTGCCGAGATCGTCGGGGGAAGGCCGACACGACGACCCCGGAGGAGCCCGTCGGGGCGAATGACCGATGCTGACGCTCATGGCCCTGACCACACTGGCGGGGGTCGCGGCCCTGTCGAGGCTGGCGTCGGGGAGCTGGATGGCCCCCTCGGCGCTGCTGGCGATGGTCTGGCTGGGGATCTCGGCGCCGTCGCTGCTGGGAGCGCAGGCGAAGGAGGTGCCGGCGGTGGGGCTGGCCTGGGTCGCCTTCTCGTGTGTCGCCTTCGCGCTGGGGGATCTCGTCGGCCAGGCAGTCGCCGGGGGGCCGAAACAGGACGCGACGGCGACGGCCGGCGACGGCTCGGGGGCGAGAAGGCTGCCCCTGCCGGCGGCGATGCCGCTGGTCGTGGCCGGGACGGTCGCCGGCCTGGCCTTCCTGGCGATCCGGACGGCGACCGTCGGCGTCTCCTGGTACGGCGAGGACGACGTGCCGACCCTGCTCAAGCCGATCTACGTCGCCCAGTTCGCCACCCCCGCCCTCTGCGGCCTGGCCGCGGCCGCCGACCCGAGGCGGCGCTGGTGGGCGCTGGCGCTGATCTCGCTGTTGCCGGCGGCGGCGACCACGTTCATCTCAACCAAGCGAGCCATCCTGCTGCTGGCGATCTTGCACTGGATCGCCGGGTACCTCTCGGCCCGGGTCTTCCTCGATCGGGGGAGGAGCCGGCTGTTCTCGGGAAGACGGCTGGCGCTGCTCTCGGCGGCGGCGGCGGCGCTGGTGCTCAGCGTCTTCGTGGCCGCCGCCTGCCGCTACAGCCTGACCGGCCGAGAGCGGAGCGTCGGCGACCTGATCGCCCTGGCCGCCGAGGCGATCCGCCCGGGCCACCTGCTGGAACAATGGCCGAAGATCCGGCACCTGTTCTTCGGCTACGCCCCGACCTTCTGCCAGTGGTTCGAGCGCTCCTGGGGGCGGTTCCCTCCCGCCGAGTTCGGCTCCTGGACCTTTTCCGGCCCCTTCACGCTGCTGGGGATCGCCGATCGGCCCTACGCCGAGGAATTCGAGATCTCCCCGGGCGTCTGGACCAACGTCTACGGGGCGCTGCACGGCCTGATCCTCGACTTCTCCCCGATCGGCTCGCTGCTGGCGCTGGTCACCATCGGCCTGGTCGGGGGCGCCTCGTACCGCCGGATGGCCTCGGGGAGCGTCCTGGCCCTGCCGGTGCTGGCGACCGTCTACGTGGCGGTGCTGTTCAGCTTCATCTCGTCCCCGATGCGATACAACGTCGTCTGCTTCGCCACCGTCTACATCGCGATCTATGCCGGGGCCCAGTCCCGATCCCTCCCGGGACGCCCGGCGATGGCGCCGTCCCCCGCGCCGGCCCGGCCTCGCTCCTCGTCCTCCCCCGCGCTCGCCGGGAGCGTCCCGGGAGAGGGCTGTCCGACTGCCTCCTGAGGAAAGGCCATTGGGACCGGAGGGATCGCCGTGGTCGAGCGGCGGCGCGGGCCGCCATCGGTTATCGCGCAAGCGAGCGAGCACAAACCAGAGCGCAACGTCCCTGCCTGCCGCTCGACTCTTGCCCTCCCCGATTCGCAGCGATCGCGGTACAATCCGGGACACCGGACTCCGGATCCCGTGGATCTCCGGCCGGCTTCCGAGGCCCCCGACAGGCCGCTCCCGCCGCCCTTCCCCCGTCGGCGGCCTTCTGAGAAATCGTGACGCCGGGCCGCCGGAGGCCGTCGAACCGAAGCGGTCGGCACGGGACCTGCACGCCGCCTCGCGCCGGCGATCCGAGGCCCGATCGCCGTCCTTCCGTCGTCCCCGAGAGCGCCAGCGGGGAAATCCGTGACGGATCGCGACGCAAACCCCAGGGAATCGAGACTCATGGCCCGCTCGAAGCGACGCGAGAGCCTCCCGAGCCGATCGGCCCGGGCCGTTGGCGCGACGGTCGCGCTGACCGGCCTGGTGCTCTACCAATCCGGGGGGCTCAACGCCTCCCCCGGCCAGGAGGCCCCTCAGGAGCCGGCTCCGGCCGCCGGGGCTCCGGCCGCCGGGGCTCCCGCCGCCGACGACTCCTCCCGGGCCAGCCCGACCGCCCCGGCCGAGGCCCCGGTCGACCCCGAGCTCTCCCGGACGGGGCAGGAACCGGGGGAGGCGGAGCAGGTCGCCCGGCTGGAGCGGATCATCCGGGCCAACCGGGAGGAACTGGAGAAGCAGAAGGCGAAGCTCGACGACGGGCCGAACTCCGAGTACCGCCGCGCCGAGGCGGAGTTCAACACGCTCGACCAGCAGTTCGCCAAGACACAAGCGGCCCTGCAAGCGGCGGTCGACACCGGCCAGGACGACGACGGCACCCTGGGAGACAAACTCAAGGACCTGGAGACGCGCCGACAACTGGCCAAGGAACGGTTCGAGCTGGCCATTCAGGAGCGCAAGGCCGCCGCCGAACAGATCGCGATCCTCGAACGCGCCATCGCCGAAGACGAGGCCCGGCTCCGGGAACTGTTGGGCGAGGCTCCGGCCGGGACCGAGCCCGCTCCGGCCAGCGCCGACGGCCCGGCCTCCTCGCCATCGCCTGCTCCCGCAACACCAGCTCCGACCTCTCCCGAGCCGACGGCCCCGGCTTCCTCCGAAGCGAGCTCGCCCTCCGCCGCCGAGCCGACGATTCCGGCTCCTCTCGGATCGACGGCGCCGGCGGCCTTCGGAACGCCCCCCCCGGACGCCGATCCTCCCGCCACTCCTCCGGCCAAGAGCGAGGAGGTCGTCCGGGCCGAGCAGGAGGTCGAGCAGCGGTCCGAGGCCGCGGCCCAGGCCGAGCGCCGGGCCCGCTCCCTGGAGGAACGGCTCGCACTGATCGACCGCAACCTCGACACCGTTCGGGAGCAACTGACCAACGCCCAGCGCAAGGCCGACAACGCCCGGCAAACCCGAGATCTGCTGGCCGCCGAGTTCCAGACCAAGGCCCTGGAAGGCGCCGCGGAGGCCGAACTGCGTCCCCTCCGGGACCGGATCGCCGAGGCCGAACGGGCCGTCCGCCAGGCGACCGCCGAGGTTCGCGACCGCACCGGCCGCCTGGAAGAGCTCCGAGACGAGCGGGATGTGATTCTCGAGGCCCGGATGGCCGTGCTCCGCGAAGCCGCCGCCGCTCGGCGCGAGTTGGAGATGGCCCGAGAGTCACTCCAGCAGGCCAGCAATCCGTTCTCCCCCCGCAACCTCTCGCGATGGGCCCTCACCAGGGGGCCGGGCATCCTGGCCATCCTCGTCGGTGCCGCCCTGCTGATCGGCCTGATCAACCGCTTCTCCGGCCGAGCCGCATCCATGATCGCCCGGAGGAGCAACCGGGGGACGCAGACCGAACGCGAGGACCGGGCCAACACGCTGGTCAGCGTGTTCCACAACGCCGCCTCGGCCGTCATTGTCATCGGCGCCGGGATCATGGCCCTGGACCAGGCCGGCGTGCCGATCGCCCCGATCCTCGGCGGCGCCGCCGTGCTCGGCCTGGCCATCAGCTTCGGGGCTCAGAATCTTGTGTCAGATTTTTTCTATGGGTTCATGATCTTGCTGGAGAATCAGTACAAGCTCAACGACGTGGTGAAGATCAACGACCACTCAGGCCAGGTCGAGCGGATCACCCTCCGCATGACCGCGCTGAGAGACCTGGAGGGGAACCTGCACTTCATCCCCAACGGCCAGGTCACCGCGGTGATCAACATGACGCACGGCTGGTCGCGCGCCCTGTTCGAGATCGGCGTCTCCTACAAGGAGGACGTCGACCGCGTGATGGAGGTGATCCTGGAGGTGGGGAAGGACCTGCGCCAGGACCCGAGGTTCCGCCCCCTGATCCTCGAGGATCCGACGATGCTCGGCGTCGACGCCTTCGCCGACTCGGCCGTGATCATCAAGTTCTTCATCAAGACCCGGCCGCTTCAGCAGTGGATGGTCAAGCGAGAGCTGCTCCGCCGCCTGAAGAAGCGGTTCGACGAACTGGGCATCGAGATCCCGTTCCCGCACCGGACGGTCTACCACCGGACCGACGACGAGGGGCTCGCCCACCTCGTCGCCGACGCCGGCCAGGCCGCCCGCTCCGTCGCCGGGGGAGGCGACGGCAACGGCCAGGCGCATTGATTGATCGCCGATGGATCGACCCGGCGGCGGTCGTCGCCGCCCTGCTGGCTTCTCTCGAAACCGGGGGGGCCTCCCCGGACCGGCTCGGCGCTCCCGGCCGGCGCCGGCAACTCGGGTTCGCCCCCCGGTGGTGATCCCTCCCTCGGTTCGCCGAAGGCAGACCGCTCAGCGACCCGTCTCGGAAGCCCGGGGGCCGGCCTTCGGGTTCGGCCTCGGCAACTGCGCCCCGACCGACTCCCGCCAGGAAACCAGGAGGTCGTGCAGCTGCTTCGCCTTCTCGGGCAGGGCCGAGGCGAGATCGCGCTGCTCGCCGACGTCCTCGGCCAGGTGGTACAGCTCGACCCGGCCGTCCTCGAAGAACTCGACGAGCCGCCAGTCGCCGGCTCGGATGGCGGAGTAGGGGGAGGCGCCGCCGGGGTGGTAGTGGGGGTAGTGCCAGTAGAGGGCGTCCCGGTCGAGGGAGGCGTCGGGATCCCGGAGCAGGGGGGCGAGGGACCTGGAGTCGGGCAGATCGGCGAAGCCGCCGACGCCGGAGACCTCCAGCGCCGTGGCGAACAGGTCGGTGCCGATGACCGGCTCGTCGCAGGTTGTCCCCGGCGGGACGACCCCCGGCCACCGGGCGATCATCGGCACCCGGACGCCCCCCTCGTAGGCCGAGCCCTTCCCGGCCCGGAGCGGGAAGTTGTCGGTGATGTCGCGCAGCTCCAGGCCGCCGTTGTCGGAGGTGAAGACGATGAGGGTCTCCTCGGCGATCCCGAGCCGGTCGATCGCGCCGACGACCTGGCCGACGGCCTCGTCCATGCTGTGGACCATCGCCGCGTAGACCGGGTTGTCGTGCCGCGATCCAGGCGTAAGCTTCGCCCGGTAACGCTCGACCAGCGGTGCTTTCGCCTGCAAGGGCGTATGGACCGCGTAATGCGGCAGGTAGAGTAGGAACGGCCGGTCCCTGTTCGCCTCGATGAAGCGGACGGCCTCATCGGCGAGGCGATCGGTGAGGTACTCACCGTCGGGGCCGTCGTCGAGGGTCGGGATCCGGTAGGGGGAGAAGTAGCTCGGCGGAGATCCCATGCCGAAGCCGGCGATGTTGCGGTCGAACCCCTGGCGATCCGGCCAGTGCCGGGGGTCGTCTCCCAGGTGCCACTTGCCGATGCTGGCCGAGGCGTAGCCGGCGGGCTGGAGGGCCTCGGCGATGGTGATCTCGCCCTCGGGGAGGGCTTCCGTCCAGTCGGGGGGCAGCAGCGGGGCGTCGGGACGGTTGTGGCCGTGGATCCAGTCGGTCAGGTGCAACCGGGCCGGAGACTTGCCGGTCATGATCGCCGCCCGGGAGGGGGAGCAGACGGTACACGCGGCGTAGGAGGCGGTGAACCGCATTCCCTCCGAGGCGAGGCGGTCGAGGTTCGGCGTCTCGTACAGGTCGCTGCCGAAGCAGCCGAGGTCGGTCCAGCCGAGGTCGTCGATCAGGATGATGACGAGGTTCGGCGGCCGGTCGCCGGCGATCGAGGCCGGAGGGGCGGCAAGCAGGGCGAGCAGGCAGAGCGGAAGGAGCCGATGCGGCGGCATGGCGAGGGTCCTCGATCCTGGAGGCTTCGGGGCTGTTGAGGGGACCTCTCCCGGGTCCGCCGGTCGGGACTCGGATCGAGGCCGGGGGCCGATCGCGATCGAGCCCGATTCCGGACGGCAGGCCCGCCGTCGGCCCGGAGGCGCTCCGCCGGAACCTGCCGGGCCGGAACGCCTCGATCGAGGCCGAGGGGAACGGCGGCGCCGCTTCCCGGAGCATCCGGGGGAGGACGCCGGCCCTGGCGGTTGCTCGCGAGTTGCTCGACCGATTCCCGACGGCTCGATCCGAACCGGGCGTCAGGCGCCTCCGGCGTAGTCCGGCTCCTGGCCGGGCTTCCACTTGATGTTGCAGCCGATGCTCGGCTTCTGCTCGGCGGGAGCCGGCCGGCCGGCGAGGACCGCCGCGACGGCGGCCCTCAGGTCCTTCCCGGAAGGGGGGATGTCGTTGCCCGGCCGGCTGTCGTCGAGCTGGCCGCGGTAGGCCAGGCGACGGTCGCGGTCGAAGACGTAGAAGTCAGGCGTGCAGGCGGCCCGGTAGGCCTTGGCGACGGCCTGGCTCTCGTCGTAGAGGTAGGGGAAGGTGTAGCCGACGCTCGCCTTCTCCTCGGCCATCTTCTCGGGGGAGTCGTCGGGGTGGGAGGTCACGTCGTTGGCGCTGATGGCGACCACGGCGACGCCTTGGCCCTGGAGCTCCTCGGCCAGGTCTCGGAAGGCGTGCCGGACGTGCTTGACGTAGGGGCAGTGGTTGCAGATGAAGGCCACGACCAGGGCCGGCGCGCCGGCGAAATCGGCCAGGCGGACCGTCTTGCCGTCGGTGTCGGGCAGGGCGAAGTCGGGGGCGGGGGTGCCCAGGGGGAGCATGGTCGAGGGGGTCAGGGCCACGGTGCGCGCTCCTTGGCTGGGTGGTCGTCCTTGGGGACGATGCAATCCGATCCGGCCGGGAGGTCGCGAGGAGAGGGGGACCGCCGACCGGCTTCGGCCCAGGGTAACGCCCCGATCGGGGAGGTGGTAGGGAGGATCGAACCGCGATCGGGCCCGAGCGATCAGCCCCGGCCGCGGAGGAGCGTCCGGATCTCGGCCATCGGCAAGGCCTTCAGCGCGGCCAGCACCAGCAGGTAGGCCGCCGCCCCCCCGGCCACCGCCGGCAGCACGTGCCAGCGGGCCAGCAGCAGGCAGGCGGGCACCATCGCCGCCGAGGCCAGCAGCGGCGGGCCCAGGTGGTGGTGCCAGGCCGGCGCCCTGCCCTCGACCGCCAGCCGGCGATAGCCGCAGGCCGTCAGCGTCAGGCCGACGACCACCACCGACGCCGACGCCCCGACCAGCCCGAATTGCAGCCGAAGCGCCGCCGTCAGCGGGGCGACGAGGATCGCCGCCCCGATCAGCATCCGGACCCCGGCCGCCTCCCGGTTCAGGGCGATCAGCGCCGTCTGGTACAGGAAGGCCAGCGTCAGCAGGGGGATCCGCCAGGCCCCGACCGCCAGCAACAGCCCCGCCCCCCGGTACTCGGGACCCAGCAGCAGGGCGATCAGCGGCTCGGCCAGCACCGAGGCCCCAACGGCCACCGGCAGGAGCCCGAGCATCAGCACCCGGACCATGCCGTCCAGCGCCTTTCTCCCTTCGGAGGCCGAGGAGCGCCAGGTCCTCGCCAGCATCGGGAAGACGACCTGGCGAAAGATGATCCCGAAGGTCAGCACCGCCGAGACGACCCGGTGCGGCGCCCCGTACAGGCCGACGTCGGCCCACTGGCTGAGCACCCCGACCACCAGCAGGTCGGCCGAGCCGATCACCGCCTGGGAGATCTGGATCAGGTAGACCGGCCTCCCCCGTCGGATGATCGTCCGCATCGCCCGGGAAGCGCGCAGGGTCGGCCTCGGCAGACCGTGGGAGCGGACGTAGAACCCCCAGACCAGGGCGATCCCGCACAGCTCCCCCCCCACCAGGCAGATCGGCACCCACGCGATCCGGGAGGCGTCGCTCACCAGCAGGCCGACGCCGACGGCGTAGATCGCCGTCCGGATCAGCAGCGAGACGGCCACCAGGCCCATTCGCTCCAGCCCCCGGTAGACGAAGTCGAGCCCGATGGCGGTGGTCAGCAGCATCAGGCCGTAGAGGGCCAGGATCAGCCGCTCGGTCGGCTCGGAGAAGCAGGCGACCCCCACGGCGACCAGGCCGGTCAGCAGCGCCGCCGCCAGGCATCCCCGGATGGCCAGGATGTGGTTGACCAGCGGTCGGATGAGCCGGGGGTGGCGGGCGATCTCCCGGGTGGCGATGACGTCCAGGCCCTCCCGCACCAGCAGGACCAGCCAGAAGACGACATTAAACGAGAATTCGACCCGGCCGTAGCCGGCCCGGCCGAGCCGCTGGGCCAGGGCCAGCGTGACGACCATCGAGATCGCCCGGCAGGCCACCTCCGCGACGCTCAGGGCCGCGAAGTTCGAGGCGATCCTCCTCGAGCCCTCCCGGGAGGAGGGATCGGGGGCGTCCGAGGAGGGGGAGGGGGCCGCGACGGGCCAGTCCTTCCCGGGGGAGGGGGCCGCTGGGGCCGCTCGGAGCGGTCGGGCGCTTCTCGGCGAACTCGACGTGCTGGGCATGCGCGATCGCACTTCCCTGTAGGCCGGGCGGCAACCTTCCCTGGGACGCCCGTCGGGTTCGCTCGAGCTCCGGGAACTGGCCGGGCCCCCCGACACGTCGGGGGGCCGGATCCGGCCGGTGTCCCGGGGCTCGCTCCGACCGTCCGGCGGGGATCGGGTCTGATTCGACTCGATTCGACTCGGGACCGGCCGGTTCGGGACGCGATTCGGGCATCCTAGGGCCGGCCGGCCCGACCGTCAATCGAAGCTTCGGCCCGCAGCCGCCCCCGACTTGAACACCAAGACAAGGATGTCAACCGCCCCCTCGGGTCACTCGGGGGGACGGATCTCGAAGACGACCTGGACCGAGACGCTCAGCTCCTGCTCCCCCGGCGAGACCGGGACCGCCTCGGCGGCCATCATCGCCCGGGCCATCATCGGCTGCGGCGGAGGGATGAAGCCGCCTCCCTCAACGACCTGGACCGGAGCCCCCAGCACCACTCCCAGCTCTCCGCAAAGCTGCTCGGCCTTCCTCCTCGCCTCGGCCACGGCCCGCTTGCGGGCCTCGTCCAGCAGCGTCTCCGACCGCTCGACCCGGAAGCTGATGCCGTTCATCTGGTTCGCCCCGGCGGTCACCACCGCGTCGAGCAATTCGCCCAGCTTCCGCAGGTCCCGCACCGTGACGCGCACCGAGTTGACCACGCTGTAGCCGACGATCCGGGGGGTGAACGACTCCTGGAAGCCCGGCTGGCCCGGCGGCCGGGGGGAGGGCTGGGAGTACTTCGGGCTCAGGTTGATGTTGGTGGTCTGGATGTCCTTGGCGGCCACGCCCTTCTGCTTGAGCTGCTCGGTCAGGGAGGCCATCGCTCGGTTGTTGCTCGAAAGGGCGTCCCGGGCCGTCTCGGCCTCGGTGACGACGCCAACGCTGATGTCCGCCACATCCGGCGCCGCCGAGATCCGGCCCTCGCCGGAGACCGACACGGTGCTCCGATCGCTCATGCCGTCCTCCTGGGCAACGCTCGCCAGGGTCATTCCGAACAGGGCGAAGGCGAAGGCCATCGCCGGGATCGTCAACTCCGATCGCATCTCGGGCGCTCCTGTTGGCGGGATCCGGACCCAGATCTCTCGAAATCGGCCCCTCCGGGGCGACAGCCCCCGGCCGATTTTCCCCACAACCAGAAAACGCCCGAGGAGCCCGGCCCCTTAGCCTTCTGCCCGGTGCCGGAGCCGGTCGAGCGTCACGGCGGCGACGATGATGATGCCGATGATGATGTCCTGCGTCGGGTTCGGCAGCCCGGCGTGAACGCTGCCGTTGTTGAGCACCGACATGATCAGGACCCCGATCAGGGTGCCCAGCACCTTCCCCTCACCCCCGGCGAGGCTGCCGCCGCCAATGACCACCGCGGCGATGACCTGCAACTCCAGCCCCTCGGCCGTCGTCGGGTCGCCGGTGCCGCCGAGGTAGGTGAACTGCATCACCCCGGCCAGGCCCGCCAGCAGGCCGGCGATGCCGAAGACCGCCAGCTTGATCCCCGGCACGTTCAGGCCGCAGAGCCGGGCGGTCGCCTCGTTCGAGCCGACCGCGTAGGAGTGCCTCCCCAGCAGGCTGTACCGCAGCATCGTCGCGATCAGGACGCTCAGCACCAGCAGAATCCAGACCCCCGGCGCCAGGCGGCCCACCTCGCGCAGCACCTCTCCGATCGGCCCCGGCAGCCGGCCGAGCTGGCGGTCGAGCCCCTCGGGCAGCCCGGCGTCCGTCGCGAGCAGGCCTCGAAACCAGCCCGGCTTGCTCCCCTCGTCAATGTAAACCGACGTGCTCCCGGCCGACCACTTCGCCAGGCCCCGGAACACCTTCATCGTGCCCAGGGTGACGATGAACGGCACCACCCCCAATCGGGTGATCAGCCCCCCGTTGAGCAGGCCGCAGAGCCCTCCCAGCACCACCCCCAGCGCCATCGCCGCCGGCAAGGGCACCGCCGGCACCGAGACCGGGCCGCCGATCAGCCTCCGGAGCAGGTCCCCCCCCAGGGCCGACGGCAGGTTCGACGGATCGAGCTCGAAGCCGTTGGCCAGGCACGCGACCGCCACCGTCACCAGCGCCACCATCGAGCCGACCGACAGGTCGATGCCGCCGACGATCATGATCAGGGTCATGCCCAGGGCCGCCGTGCCCACGATCACCGACTGCACGGCGATCGTCCGCCAGTTGTAGGCGGTCATGAACGCGCCGGAGTCGCTCGTCAGCCAGGCAAACAGCAGGACGATCAGCACCAGACCAACGAACGGCCCGAGCACCGTCCACGCCCACCCCAACGTCCCCCGCACCCGCATCGCCGCGCCCTGGCCGCCGGCCGTGCCGGCCGCCGTCGCCTTCGCCTGCCCCTCGGTCGCCACCTGCACCCTCCCCGGTCGAGCCCCTCGCCCCTCCCCGATCGGTTTCGCCCCATCCTAGCCGAGCCCCGCCCGGCCCGCTATTGCCCCGCCCGACCGCGTCCCCCGAACGGGGCGCCCAGTCTGGCACCGCCGGCTCCCACGCCCCCGAGGGGTGACGAGGTAGGGCAGGAGATCGAAATCATGGATGGAAGGCAAGATCGTCAGAGGTAAAGGGAAGTATCTCCGGCAAAAGCGGTCGGTCCAGGCGATGGTTGTGCAGGATGAAGGGGGTTATCCTGCACGAACCGGCTGGCCAAAAAGCTGGCTCGAACCAGCCGCTTGCAAACGCGCGATTGGGTGGATCACCTGGCGGATTAGGTATCCGCGATGGCATGGCCACAACCTACAGCTTCTGGCCATAGCGAATAATCCTGCAACTACATACTTACTCCTGTGCGCGACCCTGCCGCACATACAAGAATACTACCGCAAATAACATCCTATGTTGACAGGTGAACTTCTGAGCGAGGGGAAGACGTTTCGCAACCATCCCAAGCCTGGCGGGGGCCAGTACGACGATTCTGCCCCCACCTGGCCTGGCCGAGGTGGTCCCGCTCAGCCAATCCCGCCCATCATCCCGCCCGTACCTTCCTTGAAGCCCACGAACGACACCTTCCCGTCCCTCGTGACGCGATAGATCTCGAAGTAGGAGTCGAAGACGGCTGAGGGGCCGCCCCATTGGTTGACCACCTTCGGCGTGATGCACACGGTGACGAGCCAGCCGTCTCGGCCCTCATCGACGCTGACAAGCTCGCCCCTCCAGCTGACAATCTTGGACCATCGAACCGCATTCGCTCGGAAGGCGGGCACCTGGTTGTGATATGCGAAGCGAGCGTGCCTCTGCTCTGGGATGACGTTGACCTTCTCCAGCAGGCTTGCAAACTTCTCATAGATCGGCTCCTCCTCCTCGCGGAGTTCCGAGGAGAGGCCGTAGCTGGTCGTGCCGCTGTAGGCCGTCCCTGCGAAGGTCGGGAACGGGCTGGCCTTGCCTGTCTGCATTGCCTGCAAGGCGGCACCGGCCGCAGGGGTGGGAATCTCCTGGGCCAGGACGCCAAGGGGTAGCACTGCCGCCATGAGCGATGCGAGGGCCGCAGTCATCGCCAACCTCCTTGAAGGTCCGCTGGCGTGCCATCTGGTCCAGGGGGGCCTGTGTTCCGGAACGCTCGCCTAACAACCAGACGGCAAGAGTCGACACGACAGGTGGTGGAACGGATCTGGGCGGGCGGACGGGGGTGCGGGAGTGTCTCGGGTATCGACCGTTCACGGAAAAGGAGGCAGGTCGATAGCGTTACGTCGTAATTCGTCGCACCCACCTTGTGATGCTCGACGTAGAACGGGCCAATCTCGGGACCTTCGCGGTCGTTGCCGCAGTCATCGGAGTAGACGACCCTCAACCTCTGGGTGTAACTCGCAAACGGGGTGGCGGGGTCGATCGGCAAAGGCGGAATAATAAAAAATTAGGATCTCCAGAAAATCAGAGTTGTCGAGTACAAAGCCTGTTGTCGAGTACAAAGCCTGTTGTCGAGCACAAAGCCTGTTGTCGAGCACAAAGCCTGTTGTCGAGCACAAAGCCTGTTGTCGAGCACAAAGCCTGTTGTCGAGTACAAAGCCTGTTGTCGAGCACAAAGCCTGTTGTCGAGCACAAAGCCTGTTGTCGAGCACAAAGCCTGTTGTCCATGTTGCGGTCTTCGATGAGTCGATGGCCGCGGCCGATACGTTAGAACCGGCGGCCTTCTTCCGCCATCTCGCGAATCGTCATTCCCCCAAGCGATCGGCCCTTGCCGAATTCCAGCAGCTTCCTGACGGTCTCCTCGACATCGGCCTTCTCGACCGGCGGCGGCACGAGCATGGCCACAGGGCGGCCGTGCTTTGTGATCGTAATGCGCTCGCCGCGCGCGACTCGCTCCAGGAGCTGGGGAAG
The DNA here is from genome assembly GCF_003977685.1 of Tautonia sociabilis. Classification (GTDB taxonomy): domain Bacteria; phylum Planctomycetota; class Planctomycetia; order Isosphaerales; family Isosphaeraceae; genus Tautonia; species Tautonia sociabilis. The sequence goes on from NZ_RYZH01000026.1 coordinate 77,817, forward strand.
CTGTGTCTTGGCTTCGAGGGAGCCGACGGTCGCCAGAGAGCCTCCTTGTTCAACCCGTTGATTCAACCAGTCTGCCACAACCCAACGCGCCAGGGAACCTCAACAATCCTTCCTTCCTTGCGGGCGTGCCCTCCCCTCCAAGGTACGCCTGGCTGGCAGAACGAACGCCCGATGCCAGCCCCTCGCGAGGGGTCTGGCATCGGGCGTCGGTCGGTCGTCGGATCGGCAAGGCAAGGGGAGGGGATCAATACTCGCGGTCGCGGAGCCGGCCGGGTTGGGGCTGGGGGTAGATGCCGGCGGCGGCCATCTGCAGCGGGGCGGGGGAGTCGTAGGTGAACGAGTCGACCTCGGGGGCGAACTCGTGCTCGTGGTTGAGCATCTCGTCGAAGGTGACGAGGCGGCCGGTGTGGGCGGCCATGCGGCCCATGGCGGTGACGAGGGAGGCCTCGGCGCCCCGCTTGACCTCGTTATAGGGCCGGTCCTCTCGGATGGCGGCGATCAGGTGGTCCCACTCGAGCTGATAGGGGTTCGGCTCGGGCTGGGGGTAGGCCCAGAGGGGCTCGCCCTGGTCGATCTTCTGGTTCGGGTAGATCCGGCACTTGGCCGGGGTGTGCATGCTGGTCGAGATGACCGCGGCGCCGTCGGTGCCGTGGGCGTAGCTGGCGAACTCCTGGCGGCAGCGGGGGACGTTGCGGGTGTAGACGAACAGCTTGGTGCCGTCGGCGAAGGTGTACTCGATCGAGTAGTGGTCGAAGTTCTGGTCGACCTTGTCCTCGCGGTAGAGCCGGCCGCCGTTGGCCTGGGCCTCGACCGGCCAGGCGTCCTTCATCCAGCAGCTCTCGTCGATGTTGTGGATCATGTAGTCCATGATCACGCCGCCGCTGGCCCACATGAAGCCGTGGAAGTTGCGGATCTGGTACATCAGCTCGCTCATGTCGGAGTCGTTCGGCCCGATCAGGCCGCCGCCGCCGACCTGGCGGTAGGAGCGCAGGGTGAGGATCTCACCGATGGCGCCGTCCTTGATCCGCTTGAGCAGCTCCTGGCGGGCGTCGCAGTGCCGGCACATCAGGCCGACGCCGACCTTCAGGTTCTTCTCCTTGGCCTTCTCCCCCAGCTCGATCATCCGGCGGGTGGTCGGGCCGTCGACGGTGACGGGCTTCTCCATGAAGGTGTTGACGCCCTTCTCGATGGCATAGGTGAACATCGGCCATCGGAAGGCGGGAGGAGTGGTGAAGATGACCACGTCGCCGGGGTCGAGGCAGTCGATCGCCTTCTGGTAGGCATCGAAGCCGAGGAACTTGCGCTCCTCGGGCACGTCCATCTGGCTGGAGAACTTCTCCTGGAGGTAGTTGAAGCTGTTGGAGAGCTTGTCCTCGAAGACGTCGGCCATGGCGACGAGCTTGATCGGCCCGTTGTCGACCGACAGGGCATTCTCCGCGGCCCCGGTGCCCCGGCCGCCGCAGCCGACCAGCGCCACCTTGATCGTGTTCTGCTCTCCCGCGTGCACCGGAGGCACGTACACGCCCGCCAGGGCCGAGGCGGCCGAGGCGGCCCCGGTGTGCCTCAGGAACGACCGACGCGAGGGGTTCGGGTTGGATTCGGTCATCGGGGGGATTCCTCTCCGATTGGGAAGCCTGCCGGGATCCGAGGCGCCGGCGCGGCCCGGAGCGGGGCGGGCCGCCGTCGTCGGTCGGAACGAGGAAGGAAGCGACGAGAGCCCGGGGCCGGGACCCCTCCCGGCCCGCCCTTCCCGCCTGCGATCGGCAGCGAGCGAGCGGCTCCTCGCCCATGCTAACGCGCGCCGATCGGTGCCGAAACCAAGAAGCCCCCGCCCCGGGGCCGAGCGGGGCCGAGGCGGATCGGGGCCGTCCGTTCCTCGGCTTCAGGAAGGCCCCGTCTGGTCGAGGGAGGGGATCGCTCCCGGGACGCGAGGGCCGGCACATCCGGCATGCACCTCGTCGCGAGCACATCCGCGACAAGCCCTCCGGTCGCCCTGACGACGGGAGGAGAATCGCCCGAAGGGCCCCGGCCGGGTGCTAGTCTTCGGCTGACAAGGGCCCCCATCGCCCTGGAGACGCACATCCGTCCCGGCCTGCCCCTTCGAGATCGCGAAGGCGAGGAACGCGTGCCCGCCCGCCCCCGACGGCCAGCCCGCCGCCCCCCGACTGGGGACCGCCATCGGCCGGCCTCCCTCCGGGCCGCCCGGATCGGCTGGGGGGTCCTGCTGGCGGCCTCGACGATCAAGGCGGCCGTGGCTCCGGAGTCGCACTCGGTCTTCCCGGAATACTGGAAGGCCTCCCGGGAGTGGTTCTCGGGGGAGCCGATCGGCGCCCTGATGACCAGGCAGTACCTGCCCTACTTCACCGACCTGATCGCCCCGATCGCGGCGCTGCCGCTGCGGTGGAGCGGGGCGGTGTGGGCGATCCTGTCGATCGGGGCGGTGGCGGCCGCCTTGCGGGCGATGCTCGACGAGGTGTTCCCCGCCCTGCCGGCCCGGGCCCGGGCCGGGATCTGGCTGATCGTGCCGATGATCGGGTTGCAGGGGTACGCCAACGGCCAATCCAACCCGATGATCCTCGCCGGCCTGATGGGGGCGACCGTGGCCTCCCGGAGGGGGCACCGGACCGGGGCCGCGCTCTTGCTGGCGGCCTCGTCGTTCAAGATCTACCCGATCGCCTTCGGCCTGGTGCTGTCGGCGCTCGACCCGAAGCGGCTCGCCCCCCGGTTCGCGGCGGCCCTGCTCGGGTTCATGGCCCTGCCGTTGCTGCTGCACCCGGCCTCGGGCTCCTGGGCCCGGCTGGAGGCGATCGCCTCCTACGCGAGCAGCGGAGAGCACCTGGAGGCGTTCCGCGGCACGTTGATCGGCCTCCGAGAGTTCCTCGACGTCTGCGGCGTCTCCCTTTCCTCGAGGCAATACCTGGCGATCCAGGCGGGATCGGGGGGGGTGCTCTGCCTGGCGCTCTGGCGGGCCAGGAGCGGAGGGGAGGGGGATCGGGAGCTGCTGCTCCGGGCGTTCGTGCTGACCTCGCTCTGGTTCGCCGTCTTCTCCCCCTCGGTCGAGCCGCCGACGCTCGTGCTGGGAGGCGTGGCGCTGGCCTGGTGCGCGGTGGACTCCTGGCGAGCGGGGGGCCGGTTCGGCCGGGCCGTCACGATCGCCGCGGTGATCCTCGCCGGCCCGGTGCAGACCTCGATGTTCGGCCCCCTGGGGGACCGCCTCAGCCTCGGCGGCACCCTGGCCTCCCCGGCGCTGCTGCTGGTCTGGGCCCGGGAACTGGGGAGGGCCCGATCTCGGGCCGAGGAGGCCCGGGAGGCCGGGACCGGGACCGGGACCGGTCTCGGCGGCGGCCCGACCCCGGCCCGGAGGAGAGGGGATCGGGCGGCGGCAGCGGCGACAGCGGAGGCCATCGAAGGGAGGCCGCGCCGGACGGTCAGCGGCCCTCGGCGTCCGAGCCCCCCGCTTCGTCCCGCTCCCGGGCCGGGCTCGGGTCCATGAGCGCCCGGGCCCCCTCGATCACCCGGTCCCACTGGAAGGCCGGGCCGGGGTCGACCTTGTTCGTCTGCACGTGGTAGTGGCCCAGGAGGCCCCGGTACGACTCCCAGTCCTCTCGGGACAGGGTGTCGGTGATGAGGTTCCCGGAGGCGTCCCGGGGGTAGTCGCACTCCAGCTTGGGGAAGATGGTGCAGAGCGAGGCCGTCAGCCTGGTCAGCGAGTCGTACTGCTCCGGGGTCAGGTCGTACTGGACCAGCTCCATGCCCCGGACGGTCCCGACGACCGGCTCGGGGCGATCGGGGAGGAAGCTGGCGTCGAGGTTCCGGACGCCGGCCGCCTCGGCCCCGCCGGGAATGGTCAGTCGGGTGACGCCGTCGGGCCCCTTCTCGTACCAGCGGTCGAGCGCCTCGGCTCGGCCGGGGGGGTAGGCGCCCATGTTGGCGATCTCGATGCCGATCGAGCGCCGGTTGGCGATCGTCGCGTGATAGGCCGCTTCCTTCAGGTCCATCGTCTGGTAGATCGTGCCGTCCACGTCGAGCATGAAGTGGACGCTCAGGCCCCGGAGGTCGTGCAGCACCTTGAAGCAGGTCCGGCTCGTGCCGGCCACGTCGTAGTGGATCACGAACTGATCGACCACCTGCTGGAGCAGCGGCAGGCTCCAGCCGCCTCCCCGGACTTGCTCGACCTGATCGGGAGTCAGCCGGTCTCCCCTCAGGCCGAACCGGACGGGGGAGCGCAGGCCCGCCGCCTCCGACTCCCGCCAGCCGGCCTGGTCCAGGGGCACGAACCGGCGCTCGACGCGGTAGGCGTCGTAGCCTCCCGGGTCGGTCCAGAGCACCACCGGGGCGGTCGTGTGGAAGAGTTGGCCGCAGACGATGATTTCGTCCCCCGTCCGCTCCAGGGGGGTGCCGGGCCGGATCGGGGTCGGGGGAGGAGCCGAGTCCTGACCCCGGGCCGTCGCGACCGGGACCAGGGCCAGGGCGAGGATCGAGAGCAGTCCGGATCGGGGGAAGAGGGCGAGGATCGCCCCCGGGCGTCGAGAAGACCAGCAGGGGATGCGCATCGGGGTCGGGTCCGGGGCAGGGGGAGGGAATCGGTCGCGCCTGGGAGGGGAGGGGCGGAGGCCCCCGAGCCGGGAAGGCCGGCCGGCCGCCCCTCGACCTCGTATGGTAGCACGACCCGGGGGGCTCCCGCCCCCCCGGCCCTCGGCTCCCTCGGCTCGACGGGTCAGCCCTCCCGGGATTCTCCCGTCTCTCGCAAGACCTCGTCGATCGTCGCCAGCCCCCGGGCCAGGTCCCCCCGAAGCGGCTCCGAGGCGATGGCGACGTGAGCCGCCTCGATCAACTGCCGGACGGTGATCAGGGCCGCTCGCAGGCGATCCGCGTCGTCGCCGAGCAGGGCGGCCTGGTTCATGGCCTGGAAGGCGGCGTTGCGCTGGTCGTGGACCTCTCGCTCGGCCCGGACGATCCGGTTGACCAGCTCGGCGGCCGCCACGTTCAGCGCGGCGATGACCTCCTGCGTCCGCTGGTGGGACTTCGGCTCGACGGGGACATCATCGGTGCCTTCGGGCGGCTTCATCGCGTCGACCCTCCTCCACTCATCATCATCGTTGGTTGTCGAACCCCCGAGCGTCCGGCCCCGACGCCGAGCCCTCACAAAGACTCGGCCGAATGGAGGAAGGTCCCCCGGGGCCATTGCCCGGCCCCGGGGAGTCTCGACCGTGACCAATCCGCCCGATTGCGCCCGCCCGAGACGCCCTCGCGCCCCGACGTCAAAGGACGACGCCCCTTACACGAGACATAGGGCGCCGATGGCTCGGAATCCAGCCGACCGGCACCGCTCTTCTCAAGTGCGGCGACGGGCCGCGGAACCCGCGGCGCTCCGGGACTGACGCAACTCTCGCGCCCGGGGCTCGCCGACAGCCCCCAAAAGGCCCGTTCCCGGGCGTTTTCGGCCCTGGTCGGAAGAGACGACGCTGGCCGCTCTCCCCCTCGAGAACGGCCCGGACGCCCCGGCCCGGACGCGGCCTGTCCCGGGGCCCCGGGAACACCGGGCCAGGCCTGCCGCCTCGATCACGTCCCGAGGCCCGGGGCCGGGCCTCATCGACCAGCCCCGGGTTTCCTGCCCGGGGCGTGGGCATCGTGCCCTCGAAACCGATGGCGACGCCCCTCCGGGCCTCGATCGGCGGCCTCACCGGCCCGGCCGGGTCCGGCGCTCGATCGGCCCCGACGTCCCGCCCGTGGTGTCCCCCCTCCCTCCCGATCCCGAGCCCCGGCGGCCTCGCCCCCCGGGACCCGATCCCCCGGCCGACCTCCCGGAATCCAGCGATCCCCAGCCTCCAGAACCGAGCGCGACTTGGGGAGGGGAAGCGGGCCGAGGGAGGATCGGGATCGGCTCGACGTTCGACGTTCGACGTTCGACGTTCGACGTTCGACGTTCGACGTTCGACGTTCGACGTTCGACGACAGACGCCGGGCGCCGGACGACGAGCCGGCCTCCCTCACCGGATCGGCACCTCGTAGCGGATGAAGCCGAGCAGGTCCCCCTCCTCGACGCCATGGCACTCGGCGCAGCGGGGATGGACCGCCGGCACCACCGTGGCGGCAAGCAGGCGGCGGCCCTCCCCCTCGCCGACCACCTCGTCGAGGTAGGTCTCTCCCCTCCGCATCGCCTCGGCCGCCCGGCGCTCGAAGTCCGTCTTCGGGTCATTGTCCACCCCGAGCGGGGCCATCGAGGCGTCAACCAGCCGGGCCGAGTGGAAGCCCCCCTCGTCCATCGCCTTGAACACGTCCTTGGCCACCATGATCGCCGGCTGGCCCCGGCGGTACGTGTCGGTGACGGAAACCACCGCCGTCTTGTACAGCGTGTCGAGCATCCGCACCTCCCGCCGGGCCCGCTCGACCGCCGGATCGCCCTCGGCCTCCCCCCCCTCCCGGGCCTCCCGGGCCGGCCCCCCGGCCATCGCCGCCGACAGGACCGCCGGGACCAGCAGGCCGACGAAGCAAAGCAAGACCCTCGATCGCACGCGTCGCGTCGTCATCGGAGATCGCTCCCGAACCTGGTACGGTAGGATGATCGGATCGCTCTCCGATCGCCTCCCCATCCCGCGGGCGATCGGCGCGCCTCCCAAATCGGACGAACGAGTCCGATTTGGCCCTACTCTACGACCGCCTATAATGGATTTCAAGGTCCGAAATTCCCGACGGCCCTGGAGGCGAGCCCCGCCGATGTTCTCTCAGACGGTCGAGTATGCCCTGAGGGCGGTGGCCCACCTGGCCGATCGGGCTCCGGAGGCGAGGACGACCGAGCAGATCGCCCTGGTGACGAAGGTGCCGGCGCCGTACCTGTCGAAGGTGCTGCAGGGGCTGAAGCGGGCGGGGATCGTCCGCTCGCAGCGGGGGATCGGCGGCGGCATCGCGCTGGAGAAGCGGCCCGAGGAGCTGACGATCCTCGAGGTGGTCAACGCCGTCGACCCGATCCGACGCATCCGGACCTGTCCGCTCGGCCTGGCGGCGCACGGCCGGCACCTTTGCCCGCTGCACCGCCGCCTCGACGATGCGTTGGCCGGGGTCGAGGACGCCTTCGCTCGCACCACGCTCGCCGAGATCCTCGCCGAGCCCAGCCCCAGCGTCCCCCTCTGCGACGTCCCCGCCGGCCCCTCCCCGGAGGATGACGGCGGCGGCGAGGAGCCGGCCCGACGCCGGTCCGGCTGAGGGCCCCTCCTCCCGGGCGAAGGACCGACGCCGGGAGACTGGGGATCAGCCGCCGAGTCGAGGCCCCGGGAAGGGGGGTTCGAGCCCGATCGCGGTCCCCTCGGGGAATTCAGTGACGTCGTGGTAGCCGAGAAGCTCGACCGCTCCCGGGTGGTCGCGGTTCAGGCGGCGGAGGTGCCCCAGGCTCTCGCGGCGGAGGGCATCGTCGTCGGCCCGCAAGGCGGCGAGGGCCGAGACGGGGTGCTCGTCGGTCGAGAGCTCGATGCGCAGGTAGTAGGCGTCGCCGACGTGGAGGGTCCAGCGTCCCTCCCGGCCGACCGCCACGCCGCAATGCCCGATCGTGTGCCCGGGGAGCGGCACCAGGAGCACCTCGGACCCGGATTGGAGCGCAACCGGGCGGGCCTCCAGGCCGAACCAGGATCGGGAAGACGGTCCGTGGGTCTTCCAGACCGGGCCGTGCTCGAAGTGGCTCGAGACGTATCGCGGGTGACCGGCCCCCAGCCGGGAGTGTTCCTCCTCCGAGAGGTGCACGGTCGCCCGGGGGAAGTCGGCCAGCCCTCCGGTGTGGTCCGGATCGGCGTGGGAGAGCACGATGTCCGCCACGTCGTCGGGCCGGAACCCCAGCCGCTCCACCTGCCGGGCCGCCGTCAGCCGCTCGTCGAACTGGAACCCGGCCAGGTCGATCAGCTCCCGGCCGAGCCGATCGAGCGGCCGGGCGACGTCGAGCAGCCCGATCCCCGAGTCGACCAGCGAGAGCACGCCCCCCTCCTCGAGCAGCAGGCAGTGGCACGAGGCGGCCGGGTTCGGCGGGGCGTGGAGCACGCCGCAGTTGAGGTGATACACCGTCAGAGCCATGCGCTTCCCCTCCCCGGGCCGATCCGACCTCGGCCAGCTCCCCGGACGATCAGTCCGGGGCGTCGGCCGTCGCCGGCCCGCCGCCCTGAGCGATCGGGCGAGGCACGTCGAAGCGAAGCTCGGCGAACGCCTCGCCCAGGGGGGCGACCGACCGCAGCCGGAGCGGCGGATTCGAGATCATCCTCGGCAGCAGCGGGGCCCCTCCTCCCAGGGTCACCGGAGCGACCTGGACGATCAGCTCGTCGAGCAGGCCCTGGTCGAAGAACTGGCCCGCCAGATCGCCGCCGCCGGCGATCCAGACGTTCTTCCCCGACGCCTCCGCCACCATCTCCCGGTGCACCGGCCGGACATCCCCCCGGACGAACCGCAGGTCGGCGCCGGGGATCGCGGGGAGGGACCGGGACGAGAAGATCCAGGTCGGCAGCTCGTACGGCCAGGCCCCCGGGTGTTCGGAATCGGGCCGGATCTCGTGGCGGAGCAGCCATTCGTAGGTGTGCGATCCCATCGCGATCGCGCCAACCTCCCGGATAAACGCCGGAAACCCGGCCTCCTCGGCCGGCCCGAACTGGAACAGCCAGTCGAGCGAGTGCCCCGGGCCGGCGATGAAGCCATCCAGGCTGGACGCCGTGTAATATTGCGTTGCCATGGCAGGTCAGTCGTCCCCGGTCGGCCATCCGTTCGTCGGCTGGAGCGGATCCCACAGGGTGCCGTCCAGGTCTCGGAAGACGGCGACCGTCCCGGAGGGCATCCGGCGGGGAGGCCGCTCGAAGACCACGCCCCGGTCGCGGTCGGCGGCATCGTCGCGCCCGAAGTCCTCCGTAGAGCGGAACAGGAAGACCCGCCCGCCGGTTTGGTTGCCGATGCGGGCCGCCTGCTCCTGGTCCGAGGCTCGGGCGAGCAGAATCCCATCTTACCGGAAGCCGGGAGGACGCACCACGACCCATTGCGTGACCTGCTCCGGGATCGCCGTATCCTCGACGAGGTCGAAGCCGAGGACGCCAACGGAGGAGCCGATCGCCTCGTCGGAATCCCTCACCACGACGGAGACCAGCCCGAGGGCCTGCCTCATCGTCGGCCTCCTCCGCCTCGAACCTCGACCCTGGGCGTCCTCCCGACTGGTTACGCGAGGTTCAACTGCCAGGAGACGCCGAAGCGGTCCGTCAGCCAGCCGAACCGAGCGCTGAAGCCGTAATTGCCCAGGGGCATCAGCACGTTTCCGCCCTCCGCCAGGCGGCCGAAGGCCGCGTCCAGCTCGGCCTGGCTCTCACACTCGACGAACAGCGAGACCGACGGGGTGAAGCCGAAGGCGTGCTCGATGGGACTGTCGATGCAGAGGAACTCCCGCCCGGCCAGCGTGAACGCCGCCATCTTGACGGTCCCCTCCTTGCCCTGCTCACCGGGGCCGTAGCGCTCGATCGATTGGATCGCCGAGCCGCCGAAGAGGGACGTGTAGAACGTCATCGCCTCCTCGGCGGCCCCGGTGAACATGAGGTGGGTCTTCACCGAACGGGCCATCCGAGACTCCTCGAACACGGGGTGGAGATGAGAGCGACGAGCCGGGGCGGGGGCGATCCCGCCCGTCGCCCCGGCCGATCCAGAGGACGCGATCACTCGCAGGGGGCCTCGGCCATCGCGGCGGCCATCCGCTCCCTCAACTGCTCGGGAGCGACATCCTCCAGATGCTCGGCGATCGACCAGTGGTGGCCGAAGGGGTCGACGAGCTTGCCGTAGCGGTCTCCCCAGAACATGTCCTGCAAGGGCATGGCCACGGTCGCCCCCGCCTCGACGGCCCGGGCGAAGGCGGCGTCGGCGTCGGTCACGTACAGGTGGATCGTCACCGGGGAACGGCCGCCGGAGGGGCCGACCGAGCCGTAATCGGGGAACTCGTCCGCCAGGAAGAGGTGGGAGTCGCCGATCCGCAGCTCCGCGTGGCCGATCTTCACCACACCCCCCTCCGCCGGCAAGGGCATGCGCGAGCGTTCCTCGGCGCCGAAGGCCCGCTTGTAGAACTCGATGGCCTCGGAGGCCCCGGCGACGACCAGATGCGGGGTGATCGTGTGAAATCCGGCGGGGATCGGGTGGCTCATGGACTTGCTCCCGTTAAAAGAGGATCTGAAATCGGAACGTGACAACGCGATCGAGGTGAGCATCATGGTCGAGGGCCGAGGCGCCCCGACGGCCGGGAGCCTCGGAGGTCGGCCGGCCTACCCGCCGGCGATGGCGCCGACGATCAGCAGGGGCTCCTCCCCAACGGCGACCGGGAGGGGCAGGGGGGTGTCGGGAGGGTCGAGGGAGAGGTCCCGCTCGCAGGCGAAGAACCGCAGGAACGGCCGGCGACGCCGGGTGTCCCGGTCCCGGACGGTTCCCCGGAGCGCCGGGTGCTCGGCCTCCAGGGCGTCGAGGACCGCCCCGAGCGTCGCCGGGCCGTCGACCCGGAGCGCCACCTCGCCGGAGACGCCGGCGAGGTTCCGCAGGTGGAACGGCAGGGCGACCCGGATCATGGCAGCGTCTGGACCTCCACCGAGAGCACCGCGGGCAGGTCTCGGACGATCGGGGCCCAGCGGTCCCCCGAGTCATTCGAGGCGTAGACCTGGCCTCCGGTCGTGCCGAAGTAGACGCCGCAGGGATCGAGGCGGTCGACGGCCATCGCGTCCCGCAGCACGTTGACGTAGCAGTCGCGCTGGGGCAGGCCCTCGGCCAGCGGCTCCCACGCTCCCCCTCCGGTGCGGCTCCGATAGACGCGCAGCTTCCCCTCGGGCGGGTAGTGCTGCGAGTCGCTGGTGATAGGGACGACGTAGACCGTCTCCGGCTCGTGGGCGTGGACCTCGATCGGGAAGCCGAAGTCGCTGGGCAGGTCGCCGCTAACCTCCCGCCACGACTCCCCGGCGTCGTCGCTGCGCATCACGTCCCAGTGCTTCTGCATGAACAGCACCTTCGGCCGGGACGGGTGCATCGCGATCCGGTGGACGCAGTGGCCGACCTCGGCGTCGGGGTCGGGGATGTACTCCGACCGCAGGCCTCGGTTGATCGGCCGCCACGACTCCCCGCCGTCGTCGGTGCGGAAGGCGCCGGCGGCCGAGATGGCGACGACGATCCGGGCCGGGTCGTTCGGGTCGAGGAGGATCGTGTGCAGGCACATCCCCCCGGCCCCCGGCTGCCACCGCGGGCCCGTTCCGTGCTGGCGCAGGCCGGGCAGTTCCCGCCAGGATCGGCCGCCGTCGTCGGTGCGGAAGATCGAGGCGTCCTCGACCCCCGCGTAGACGACCTCCGGGTTGTCGGGCGAGGGTTCCAGGTGCCAGACCCGCTTGAACGCCCAGGGGCGCTGCGAGCCGTCGTACCACTGGTGGGTCCCCGGCTCCCCCTCGTACGAGAAGTCGTTGCCGACGGCCTCCCAGGTCCGGCCGCCGTCTTCCGAGCGCTGGATCACCTGGCCGAACCAGCCGCTCGACTGCGAGGCGTACAGCCGGTTCGGGTCGGCCGGCGAGCCCGTCACGTGGTAGATCTCCCAGCCGCCGAAGTGCGGCCCGCTGACCTCCCACCGCTCCCGCCGGCCGTCCGACGAGAGAATGAACGCTCCCTTGCGCGTGCCGACGAGCACTCGAACGCTGCTCATGCTCCCTCCTCCCTTCGACCCCCGAGGGGTATCGATCAGGCCCGAGGCCCGACGATCACGTCAGGCCCCCTCCACCAGCCCGGCCCGGATCCGATCCTCGGCGGCCCGGATCGCGCCCGAGGGGTCGGCCGCCGAGAAGTCCTCCGGCCCGAAGACCGGGCGCAGCTCGATCTCCACCTCCGGCCCGCCCGGCGACGGGTTCGGGCAGCGCCGGGCCCAGTCGATCGCCTCGTCCATCGACTCCACCCGCCAGAGCCAGAAGCCGGCGATCAGCGCGTTGGTCTCGGTAAACGGGCCGCTGACCACCCGTCGGCCCTCGTCCGAGAACCGGACGCGGACGCCCTTCGAGCTGGGATGCAAGCCCTCTCCCGCGATCAGGACGCCGGCCTTCGCCAGGTCCTCGTTGTACCGCGTCATCGCCTCCAGCAGCGTCTCGTCGGGCATCTCGCCCGCCTCGGACGACTCGGTCGCCTTGACCAGGGCCATCACCTTCATCGTCAGCGTCCCCCCTCGGCCTCGACCCGGTCCGATCCCGGTTCCGGATCACTCGCCGGCCCCCCGTTGGGCCAGGGACCCCTCCCCGAGCTCGAACAGGCCGGGCAGTTCCGTGACGGGCCGGATCTCGACGGTCCCCACCCGGGCGGCGGGGATCCGGCCGGCGATGGCGATGGCCTCGTCCCGGTCCCTCGCCTCGACGAGGAAGAAGCCGCCGAGCTGCTCCCTCGTCTCGGCGAACGGCCCGTCGGTCACCAACGGCTTGCCCTCCCGCACCCGGACGCTCGTCGCCGAGGCCACCGGCTCCAGCGGAGAGGAGCCGAGATACTGGCCCTTCTCCCGGAGTTCCTGGCCGAGCCGCATCGACTCCTCGTAGCAGTGCTCGCGCGCCTCGTCGGTCCAGGCGCCTTCCTCGCTATAAATAAGCAGCATGTATTTCATCGATCGCTCGTCCTCAACTTGAAGGGCCGGGGCGGTCGGCCGGGCTCGACGCCCCGGCGGGGTACGCTCGGGTCTGGGTCAGGCCATCATCCTCAGGGCTCGGTACGGGAGGCGGCGCCCGGACGGGGGGTCAGGCGATCCGCCGGTAGCGCATCGTCAGCAACGGGTCCCAGGAGCCTTCCCCGGTGCGGTGGTGCGACGTCATGACCCGCTCGTCCTCCGAGAGAATCGTGATGACATCCCGGTATCGGGATGTCCCCGTCCCGTCGAGGCTGGGGCCCTCGTTGTCCAGGCAGAGGACCCGGCCGGCAGCGTCGAGTTCGCCGCCGGAGATCCACAGGTGAGTCATCGCCGAGGCGACGAACGTGCCGACGTACCGGCCCGCTCTCGCGTCGAAGCCGAGCGTCATGATCGTCTCCGAAGGGCCGGCGCCCGGCATCTCCCCGATCCCCTCGGCAACAACCCACAGGCCGCCGACCGACCGCACGACCTCGACCCCCGTCGCGATCATCGGCGGCTCGCCGGGGACCATCCGGCCTTCAGACGAAACGGACCACGAGCCGACCAGCCGGTCGAGCCAGCGGTGCCGCTCCGACGGCTCTTCCCGCATGAAACCATCCTTGAATCTGCGGCCATCCGACCGGAGCGGCCCCGAGGCCTCGCGTCCGCCCCGGTCGTCGACCGGCAGGACCGCGAACGACCCCAGCCCAATTCCGGGGTGCAATGACAGAAGCTGGATCGCATGGTTCAGGTCCCGGGCCTCGACCACCCGGAGCCCGTCGAGTTCTCCTCCCCCCTCTCCGGGGGCCCCGACCCCCACCTCGAGCCGGCCGTCGAGGCGCCTCAGTGCGACGGCGTCCCGGCGATGGCGCAGCGACACCCCGGCAAGCAACCGGCCGCTCCGGCGCAGCTCGTCGTCGAAGGCGGCGGCTCCCTCCTCCAGGGCGGCTCGGCTCGCCCCGAGCCTCGCGTCCCGGCCTGGCTCCTCCCTGTATCCGAGGACGGCGAAGCGCATCAGCCCAGCCCCTCCGGCTCCGATGCCCGATCCCAATCCCGATCTCCTCCCCGAGGTCGATCGGCCGACCTCGAAATCGACACCCGCCCCGGGAAAAATCCCCGAGGCCCACCCTCTCCCGCCCCGTCTCGGCGACAACTCCTTGGTCCATCAGCCCTTCGATCGCCAGGCCGTGGCAGGGGGGATGGTCTCATTCCTGAGCCTCTCGCTGGGGGACGGCGTTGACCCGCTCGATCGAGCGGCCCTGACGTTCGCCTTGGCCTCACTCCCTGTTCTCTTCCCTCTTCCCTCTTCCCTCTTCCCTCTTCCCTCTTCCCTCTTCCCTCTTCCCTCTTCCCTCTTCCCTCTTCCCTCTTGCTCTCAAGCAACGACCCCTTCCGTCCCTGTCCGAACGGCCAACCTCGAGTCGAGGTCAGCAGAATGCAACCATCCCCAGGGAGTGCCGCCCCACTCCGCCCCGCCCCACTCCGCTCCGCCCCGCTCAGCCCAGCTCCCGGAGCCGGCGTTCCAGGAATCGGCGTTCCGGGCCCTGCCGGGCGAGTTCGAGGGCCGATCGGTAGGCCGCTCGGGCCTCGTCCGCCCTGCCCAGGCGCCGGCAGAGGTCGGCTCGGGCGGCGTGCGCCAGGTGGTAGCCCAGCAGCTCCCCCCGATCGAAGATGCCGTCGATCAGCTTCAGGCCCGCCTCGGGGCCGTCCCGCATCGCCACCGCCACCGCCCGATTCAGCTCGACCACCGGCGACGGCTGGATCCGGGCCAGCTCCCCGTACAAGGCGGTGATCCTCCCCCAGTCGGTCGCCGACGGCCCGGGCGCCTCGGCGTGGACCGCCGCGATCGCCGCCTGCAACGCGTACGGCCCTCCCCTCCCCGAGGCGAACGCCCGGGCGACCAGCCCCCTCCCCTCGGCGATCAGCCCCCGATCCCAGAGCGAGCGGTCCTGGTCCTCCAGCAGGACCAGGTCGCCGCCCTCCGAAACCCGAGCCTCCCGCCGAGACTCCTGCAGCAGCATCAGGGCCAGCAGCCCCATCGCCTCCGGGTCGGGCAGCAGCTCGACGACCAGGCGGCCCAGCCGGATCGCCTCCTCCGAGAGGTCCGGCCGCGTCAGGGCCTCCCCCGAGCTGGCCGCGTACCCCTCGCTGAAGACGAGGTAGACGACCGCCAGCACCGACTCGAGCCGCCCCGGCAGCTCGTCCCGGGCGGGCACCTCGTACGGGATCCGGGCCTCCCGGATCTTCGCCTTGCCTCTCACAATCCGCTGGGCGATCGCCGCCGGCGCCGCCAGGAAGGCGGCCGCGACCTCCTCGGTGGTCAGGCCGCAAACCTCTCGCAGGGTCAGGGCCACCTGCGACGCCCTCGGCAGGGCCGGGTGGCAGCAGGTGAAAATCAGCCGGAGCCGGTCGTCCCCCAGCTCGTCCGCCTCGGCGGACGCTCCCCGGTCGCGATCGAGCCGGGCGGCCAGCGCGCCGAGCGAGGCGTCGAACCGAGCCTGCCGGCGCAGGGCGTCGATCGCCTTGTTCCGGCCCACCGACACCAGCCACGCCCTCGGACTGGCCGGCACCCCCTCGGCCGGCCACCGCTCCAGCGCCGCGGCGAACGCCTCGTGCATCGCCTCCTCGGCCAGGTCAAAGTCCCCCAGCAGGCGGACCAGGGCCGCGAAGACCCGCCTCGAGTCCGAGCGATAGACCTCCCCCACCTCGTCCCGCACCACATCCCCGACGAGCTCTCCCATGGCTGACGGTCTCCGAGGCCGCCCGATCGGATCGGGGAGCACGATCCCCGCCGCCCCGGATACTATACAAGATTACACAAGAAGGCGAGGCCAATTTTCCCGAGGGCCATCCCCGACCACCTCGGGGGACATCCCCGAGGATGGCCCCGGACCCGGCCCCGGGGAGGATCCCGGGGGGTGATGGCCAGCCCCCCCTTGCGCGGGGAACGCACAACAGAATGCACATACACCGATTCCGTATCGGTCGGCATCCGCCTCGATGCCCCTGTCCGAGGAACTCCCAAATGCGGCCGCACCCGGCCGATCGCACTCGCTTCGCCCTGGTCGGATGGCTCGCGATCGCCTCGGGAGCCCCCGGCCGGCCGGCCCAGCCGGTTGCAAATCCGGATCGGCGCCCCGTACCATCGAGGGATGGCCGCTGATCCGCCAGCCCCGCCCTCTCCGGTCTTTCCAATCGCAGCGAGCCCAAGCCATGCGCATCGTCCGAGCGATCGCCGCTGCCTCGGCCCTGTCGAGCGTGATCGTCCTCGCCCCCCCCACGAGTCGGGCCGACGACGACCGGCAGGAGGGCTGGATCACCCTCTTCGGCGACGGCACCGGCCTGGAGGCGTTCCAGGAACCCCACGGCGCCTGGCGGATCGTCGGCTCCTCGTCGCTCAACCCCGACGACCCCCGCCACCTCTCCTCCGAGGACGGCACCGGCGTCATGATCAACGACCCTCCCGGCCGCACGACCAACCTGCTGACAACCCGGGAGTTCGGCGACGTCGAGATCGAGATCGAGTACATGCTGCCGGAGGGCTCCAACGCCGGCGTCAAGTTCCTCGGCCTCTACGAGATCCAGATGTTCGACAGCTACGGCAAGCCGATCGACGCCACCGGCAACGGCGGCGTCTACCCCCGCGCCGAACTCTTGCCACGCTACCACCACATCGACGAGGGCTTCCCGCCGCTGGTCAACGCCTCGAAGCCCCCCGGCGAATGGCAGACCCTCCGCGCCGTCTTCCGCGCCCCCCGGTTCGACGACTCGGGCAAGAAAGTCGCCCACGCCCGGCTCGACCGCGCCGAACTCAACGGCCGGCTCATCCACGAAGACCTGGAGATCCCCTATCCCACCGGCCACGCCTGGCGGACCCGGGCCGAGCTCCCCCGGGGGCCCCTGATGCTCCAGGCCGACCACGGCCCGGTCGCCTTCCGGGTCGTCCGCGCCCGGCCGCTCGATGACTGAAGCCCAGACCGGCCCCCGGACGATTCCCCCGACGACCGCGCCCCCCGAGCCAGCGAGGCCCCCCATGGAGCGCTACGCCCTTCGGATCCTCCAGCCGGGCATCCCCGCCCCCCCCGGCCTGCGTGCCCTGGTCATCCGAGAGGACCCCGACCGCGACGACCCCTCCGCGCTGTCCCACCAGACGCTCGCGGTCCTCGCCATCCAGCCCCAGGTCGTCCACCACTACAGCAGCGATGTGCCAAGACCCGTCCACCCCGACCCGCTCCTCATGGAGCGCCTCGGCTGGCACTACCGCCACCAGGAGAGCCGACTCTCCCCCATCTGCCTCACCGCCGACGGCCGCCTCGCCCCCCTCGACCCCGACGACCCCTCCTGGCTCCTCCTCGAACCCGGTACCCCCGACGACCGCGTCGAGCTCCTCGCCCGACGCCTCAAGGACGAGGAACTCCTGCGCCGGACCCTGGAGCACAGCATCGAAGACCGCGACCAGGGGAACGTCGAGTCGGATTGACCCCCGATCCACTCCCCCGACAGCGACGAGCGTGCCGGGGCGATTGTCCCCGGCTACTCCCAGAATTCCCGGATCACGTCCTTCCCCAGGCTCCGGCCGGAGTCCGGCCAGGGCCAAGCGACGAGGAATGAGCGTCGGAAGCTCAGCGCGCGAAGACGCCCCGCATCACGGGGGTGATGCGGGGCGTCTTCGGGAAGGGGACCCGGCGATGACCGACGTTCGCGCCGAAGCACTATCATGGGCCCCGCGAGCTTAACGGCCGTGTTCGGGATGGGAACGGGTGTGACCTCGCGGGTCTGGTCGCCGGGAAGGCGTCCGTCCCGC
>NZ_RYZH01000027.1 GCF_003977685.1 Tautonia sociabilis
CGCTGCCCCTACCAGGTCCTGGGCCTGGTGCTGCCGACCGCCGACTTCTGGGAGCTGCTGCAGGCCGACCCCGCCGCATTGACGCAACAACTGTCAACCCAACAGGATGGCGGATGAGACAGTGCCCCGCATGTCACCGGATGTCGCGACGCAAGTCCTAGCGGCCGGAGAAATTCCGCGAATTGACCACGAATCCTCGCAGGCGCCGCAGCTACCGGCGGTTAGACTGGGATCCGTGCGAGGCCCGCGCGGCCCCGCTTCGAGATCTTTCTTTTCCCCCCCAACCCCTCACCGGGGCGTTTTCCAAACGAAGCAATAGGTGAGGCGTTTCCCCGACCCGCCGGGCGGTTCGCAAACCGAGCAATAGGCGGGGCCGTCGCGAGGCGGCGTTATCAACATGCCTTGCGGCCGACCTCAGAGGAGGCGTGCCGTGCGGCCGGCTGTGCCGAGGTCCGATCGCATCCCGAACAGAAAGGAGGGCCGGGCGCCAAGTACAGCATCATGCAGGAGTGACTATGTCACGCTACAAGTTCAAGGGGAGAGATCCCCGCCACACCATCGTCATCGGCTGGGACAACCCGCTGGAGACCTTCTTCGCCCAGGTCTGGGACGGAGAGCCGGCGGACGACGACGGAGTGGAACTCTGGGTCGGTTGCGAGATCGGCGAGATCGAGGACGTCGAAGAGCTCGTCGAGATCGTCGCGCCGTATGCCGAGATCCCAGCCGAGGTCGTCGCCAAGCTGGTCGAAGACCAGCGGAGCTGGATATCGGCCAGACTCAAGTTGATCCGGCGATGACGCGATAGGCGTACCGGGGGAGGGCGGACAACGTTCCGCCTTCCCCCTCTTCGCTTTCCCGCGGCATCGCTTCCGCTGCAGCATCCACAGAGGCGCATCATCAGCGGGGCGCCGGCTCGAACGGTTCCATGTGGATCGACGCCCCGGTCACGGCGGGGACCGCGCGTCGGATGGCGGACTTGACCTTCCCGCTGATCACGTGCGCCTCGTGCAGGGAGATCGCGGGGTCGGCCTGGACGTGCAGGTCGACGAAGTACTCCATGCCGAACTTCCGCACGCGCAGCTTCTCGGTCGCGAGCACGCCCTCGACCTCCCGCGACGCCTGCTCGATCCGGTCCAGGATCGGCCCGTCCGGCATCCGGTCGAGCAGGTCCTGAGCCGCCGGGCGGAGCAGGCGCAGGCCGTTGGCGGCGATGATGGCCGAGGCGACCAGCGCCGCCCAGTCGTCGGCGGACTCCCAGCCCGGACCGCCCCAGATCGCGAGCGCAATGCCGACGAACGCCGCGGCCGAGGTGAGCGCGTCGCTGCGGTGATGCCAGGCATCCGCCTTGACCGCCGTGCTCCCCGTCTCGTCGCCCACCGCGAAGACCCGGCGGAACAAGACCTCCTTCACCAGCACGACCCCCGCGACGACGGCCAGGGTGAACGGGGCGGGGACTTGGTGCGGCGTGAGGATCTCTCGGACGGCGACGACGGCGATGCTCAGCGCCGCGCCGAGTAGCATCAGCGCGACGACCGCCGCGGCGAGCGGCTCGGCCTTGCCGTGCCCGTAGGGGTACGCCTCGTCGGCCGGCCGGGCGGCCCGACGCAGGCCGCCCCAGACGATGAGCGAGGAGAAGATGTCGGTCGACGATTCGACCGCGTCGGCGACGAGCGCGTACGAGTTGCCGACGATCCCCGCGAGCAGCTTCGCGACGACCAGGCCGGCGTTCACCAGAAGGCCTACCTGCGCCGCGCGGATTCCACTGACGATGCTGCCATTCATGCTTCGAACCATATTTTCCTCATCCGAGCTGTCGACGCTCGAGAGCCTCACCCCTGAGCAGGCCGTCCGGTGACCCTTTCGAACTCGATGGAGGCCAGCGCCGCCTCCTCCAGCGCCCTGGCAAACTCGACCCGCGCCCCGAGGAGGCTCCGCTGCGCCTCGAGCATGGAAGCGATCGGCAGTTCGCCCGCCCGGTACGCCTGGCGGACGAGCTCGAGGTTTTGCTCCCGCTCGGGCAGGATCTCCGCCTCATACAGCCGGCAGACGGCGAGCGTCGAGGCGAGCCGCTCATGCGCCGCGCGGGTCGCCTGCGTCGCCTCGACGAGGAGGGCGGAGAGGAGCTCCTCCGCCTGCCGGTGGGCGAGCGCCGCCTTCGCGATCTGGGCCCGATTCTGGTCGAACAGCGGGATCTCCAGCGCGAGGCTCGGCCCCAGGATCGCGCCCGACGAACCGCCTCCCTCTCCGGTTCGCTCCTCCGGCCGCTCGTAGGCGGCACCCAGGCCAAGGAGCGAAAGGAACCCGAGCCGCTCGTAGCGGAGCGTGGCCTGCGCCGCCTCCACCGCCCGCCTCGCCGCGGCGATGTCGAGGCGGCCGTGCGGGATCCGCGCCAGCACCTCCTCCAGGGCTGGAGGAGTCGCGTCGGGCCGCGAAAGCGACTCGGAGAGCACCAGTTCCGCCGGGGGCGTGATCAGGCCGAGGCGGCCCGCCAGTTCCGCGCGTCGCTCGAAGGCGGCGAGCGACGCCGAGCGGAGCGCCACCTCGGCCGAGGAGAGCTCGGCGCGGGCAAAACCGACGTCGATGCCGCTCCCCTCGCCGCCCTTCCTGCGGGCAAGGGCCAGTTCGAGGAAGCGGGCGGCGATCTCGCGGTTCTCGCTGGCGATCGTCGCCAGCCGGTCCCCCGCGGCGGCCCGCACGTAGGCAGCCTTCGCCCCGTACGCCAGGCCGCTCACCTCGCGCGCGACCGCGACGATTGCCCGCCTGAGAGAGGCCTCCGACGCGCGCCTGCGGGATGGCAGCCGCCACAGCTCCGCGACATTCTGCAGGAGGCTCGCCTCGAGGTTCGCGCTCCCGCCGCCCGAGGGGAAGCGGAGCGCCATGGCGAGCGAGGGATTCTCCGGGAAGCTCGCCTGGGCGAACTCCGCGCGAGAGATGCCCGCGTCCAGCAGCACCGCGCGGAGCCGCGGGCTGTGCCGCAAGGCGATCGCGACCGATTCGTCCGCCGTGAGCCCACCTTCGAGGATCTTGCTCACCTGGCCCTCGGCGTCGCGTTCGTCGCCGGGCAGGCCAAGCTCGGGATGGCCGGTCGCCCGGGCGACCAGCCTCCCCACCTCCTGGTAGTCGGGCCTGGGGTCCAGCGACGCACACCCTTGCAGGGTGGCGACCAAGACGATCATCGAGCCGAGGAGCGTTTTGCTGATCCGTTTCATGTCCCTCAGGTGTGTGCTGCTACCGGTTCGTGCCAGGCAAGCTCCCCGCGACTCGCGGCGGGCTCGCGCGCCGCCGGTCGGCCGAAGCGGAGGTAGAGTGCCGGGAGCACGATCATGTTGAGCGCCGTCGAGGAGAGGAGGCCGAAGAGGATGACGATCGCCATCGGCGTCTGGATCTCGCTGCCGGGCTTCCCGCCGCCGAGCGCCAACGGCACGAGCGCCAGCCCGGCGCAGAGCGCGGTCATGAGGATCGGGGCGAGCCGCTCCATCGCCCCCCGGTAGACCGCCTCGCCGAGGTCCGTCACCCCGTCGAAGAGCTGCAGGTGGCGGATGTGGGAGACGAGCATGATGCCGTTCCGCGTGGCGATGCCGAAGAGCGTGATGAAGCCGACGAGCGAGGCAATCGAGACCACGCCGCCCGAGAGGTAGAGCCCGAGGACGCCGCCGATGAGCGCAAACGGCAGGTTCGCCATCACCAGCAGCGCATCGCGGGCCGAGCCGAACGACAGGTTCAGCAGGAAGGCGATGCCCAGGACGACCACGGCGCCCAGGACGGCCAGCAGCCGCGTCGTCTCCGCGGCGCTCTCGAACTGGCCGCCGTACTCGATGTAGTAGCCCTCGTACTGCCCGCGGCCGAATGGCACCGCGGCCGCGACCCTCGCGCGGATGTCCTCGACGACGCCGCCGAGATCGCGGCCGGAGACGTTGGCCATCACCACGATCTTCCGCTGCACGTTCTCCCGGCTGATCTGGTTCGGCCCCGTGCTCCGCTCGATCCGCGCCAGCGCCTTGAGCGGCACCTTCGCCCCGCCCGGCGTGTCCACCGGGAGGTTCTGGATGGCCTCGGGGGTGATCTCCCTCGGGTCGCCGACCCGGACCACGAGGTCGAACGCGTTCTGCCCCTCGAGGACCTGCGAGACCGCCTCGCCCCGGAACGCCGTCTCGACCGTCGACGCCACCTCCGCGACCGTCAGCCCGTGCCGGGCGATCGCCTCCCGATCGAAGCGGACCTTCAGGACCGGGATGTCCACCTGCTGCTCGACCGAGAGGTCGACCACCCCGGGGACGGCCGAGGCCTGCTCCCGCACCGCCTCGGCAAGCGTCCGGAGCTTGTACAGGTCGTCCCCGAAGATCTTCAGCGCGATGTTCGCCCTGGTGCCCGAGAGCATGTGGTCGATCCGGTGCGAGATGGGCTGCCCGATCGTGATGTTCATCCCCGGGACGAGCGAGAAGTCCTCGCGGAGCGCCGCGAGGAACGCCCCCTTGTCCCGCCCTTCGGCCAGCCGGAAGGAGACGTCGAGCTCGGCCGCCTCGACCCCCTGGGCGTGCTCGTCGAGCTCCGCCCGGCCGGTCCGCCTCGCCACCCCCGTCACCTCGGGGCGGGAGAGGAGCACCCGCTCGACCACCCGCCCCAGCTCGTCCGACTGCGCAAGCGAGGTCCCGGGGAGCGTCACGGCGCTGATCGTGAGCGATCCCTCGTTGAACTCCGGCAGGAACGATTGCCCGACGCGCGGCAGGTAGAGCAGCGCCCCGAGCAGGAGCAGCGCCGCCGGGGCGTAGACGAGGCCCGGGTGCCTGAGCGCCCGGGCGAGGACCGGCGAGTACAGCCGCTTGCAGGCGGAGACGATGCGGGGTTCGTGCTCGACCAGGACCGCCCGGCTCTCCGGCAGGAGGAGGGAGCAGAGGGCCGGGGTGAGCGTCAGCGCCACGACCAGCGACGCGAAGAGCGAGACGATGTAGGCCAGGCCGAGCGGCTGCAGGAGCCGACCCTCGACGCCGCCCAGGAAGAACAGCGGCAGGAACACGAGCAGGATGATGAAGGTCGCGAACACCACCGAGGCGCGCACCTCCAGGCTCGCCTGATACACGACCACCAGCGGGTGGCGCCGCCGATCCTCCGGCAGGCGGGCGTTCTCGCGCAGCCTGCGGAAGACGTTCTCGACGTCGATGATTGCATCGTCGACGAGCTCGCCGATGGCGATCGCCATCCCGCCGAGGGTCATCGTGTTGATCGTCGCGCCGAGGGCCTTCAGGACCAGCACGGCGGAGACGAGCGACAGCGGGATCGCCAGCAGCGTGATGAAGCTCGCCCGCAGGTTCGCCAAGAACAGCATCACGATGACGACCACGAGGATGCCGCCGTCCCGGAGCGCATGCTCGACGTTCCGGATCGCCGTCTCGATGAACTCCGCCTGGCGGAAGATGTCCCGGTTGATCGCCATCCCCTCGGGGAGCGATCGCTCAATCTCGTCGAGCGTGCGATCGAGGGCCCGCGTGAGCTCGAGCGTATTGGCCCCCGGCTGCTTCTGGATCCCAAGGATCACCGCCGGCTCGCCCTGGGCCGAGCCCTCGCCCCGCTTGATCGCCTCCCCGATCTGCACCACGCCCAGCTGCCCGACCAGGATGGGCACGCCGTCGCGGACGGCGACGACCGTCTGGGCGATGTCCGCCGGCGTGCGCACTCGGCCGAGGCCCTGGATGAGGAGCTCCTGCCCGCCCTGGACCAGGAACCCGGCCGAGGCGTTCTGGTTGGTCCCGGCAAGCTGCCTGGCCACCTCGGCGACCGAGAGCCGGTAGGCCTGGAGCCGCGCGGGGGAGAGCACCACCTGGTACTGCTTCTCGCCGCCGCCGATGGGGGTCACCTGGGAGACGCCGGGCACGGACAGGAGCCGCCGACGGACCACGGTGCTCGCGACGGTGCGGAGCTCGATGCCGCTGTGCCGGTCCGAGGTGAGCGCGAGGAAGAGGATCTCCCCCATGATGGACGAGATCGGCGCGAGGATCGGCTTCTCGACCTCCGGCGGCAGCCCGCCGGCCACCAGGCTCAGCTTCTCCGTCACGACCTGCCGCGCGGTGTAGATGTCCGTGCCCCAGTCGAACTCGACCCAGACTACGGAGATGCCGACGGCCGTCGAGGAGCGGACGCGGCGCACGTTCGCCGCGCCGTTGAGCGCCGCCTCGATCGGGAAGGTGACGAGGGTCTCGACCTCGACCGGGGCCATGCCGTGGGCCTCGGTGATGACCGTCACGGTCGGCGCGGTGAGATCCGGGAAGACGTCCACCGGCATCCTTGAGGCGACGTAGCCCCCGGCCGCGAGCAGCAGCACCGAGAGCACGATGACCAGGGCCCGGTTGGTGAGCGAAAGGCGGATGATGGCGTTCAGCATCGGGGCTCCCTCCGTCAGTGTGCGTGGCCGTGGGCGGGGATGACGGAGGAGACCGACGCGAGCCGGATCGCGTAGGCGCCCCTCGTGACGACGCGCTCCCCCGGTTCGATCCCGCGCCGCACCTCGACGAAGCCCGAGTCGCGGATGCCGAGCTCCAGGTCGCGCCTCTGGAAATGCTCCCCGTCGAGGAGCACGTAGGCGGTCGGGCGCCCGTCCTCGTCGACGATCGCCGTTTCCGGCACGGCAACCGCCTCCTCCCGGCGCGAGGTCTGGATCGCCACCTCGGCGAACATGCCGACGCGGAGCACCCCCTCGCGGTTCTCCAATTCGTAGCGGACCGGGAGCGTGCGCGTCGCGACGTCGACGACCGAACCCACGTCGATCAACCGGCCACGACCATCTCCGAGGATGTCATAGAGTCGGTCCGGGTAGGCGGCGAGCGTCAGGCTCGCGCCTGGCGCCTGCTCGACCCGCTCCAGGTCGAACTCGGAGACCTTCGCCTCGACCCAGACGCGGCCGAGGTCGATGAGCGTGAAGAGCGTGTGCTCCGGGTCGACATACTCGCCCTGCGTCGCCGCCGCGGACGTCACCGTGCCGGCGATGGGCGCGCGGAGCGGGAGGAGGGAGGAGGGGAGCGGCTCGGCGGGGGCGGCCGCCCCCGCGCTCGCGCCCGGATCTCCGCCCCGAGAGGTCGTGCCCGCCAGCGGGGTCAGCCGGCTCTCCTCGTAGATCCGCTTCGCCTCGAGCCGGCCCTGGTACTCGGCCTCCGCCGTGCGGAGCGCACGCTCGGTCTCGTCGAACTGGCGCCGGGAGATTGCGTCGGAGGCGACGAGCGTCTTCTGCCGTTCGTACACGGCCCGCGTGTGGTCAAGCTCGATCTTCGCCTTCCGGATCTCGATTTCCGCCTCGCGGAGCTTCTCCCCCAGGTCCGACTGCAGCACCTGGACGATGGCGACCACCTGCCCGGGCTCGACTCGCTGGCCGACCCGCGGGAACGCCCCGCCCGGCGGCGGGAGCAGCCGGCCGGCGAGCGGCGGGGTGACGACCGCCTTCGCCCCGGCGGCGGGGGTGATCTCCCCGGGTACGATCAGCCGCTCGACCAGCAGCCGCTTCCCCGCGGGCTCCGTGATGAGTCCGATCTTCCACGCCTGCTCCTTGAGGAAGGTGATGGCGCCTTCGGGCTCCTCCTCCGCGTTTTCGGAGGCGGCCTTCAGCGCCGCGGCCGGGCTCGGGTAGACGGCGACCGGGACGCGGATCGTGCCGCTCGCCTGGGGGCCCTCCAGCACCAGGCTCAGCTCGCTGGTCCCCGCCTCCGGGAAGGCGATGGTCGGCCCGTAGATGCCGGGGGTTTTGGGCCCCTCCTGGACGACCGTGACCGACTTCCCGCCGGGGCCCTTCGCCGTGGCGGTCAGCGTCCCGGCCCGGATCGGCATCCCGTCGGCGAGGACCGTGAGGTGGACGTTGAACTTCGCCCCCTGGCCCACGACGAGGTAGGGGTGCTCCATGAAGAGCTCCAGGCCGCCGGAGGCGAGGGTGACCGACTCGGTCGGCGCCTCCGCCTCCGCAAGTTGCGACCCTTCGTCGTGTCCCGCGGAGTCGTGGGGGTGGGCATGCTCGGCGGATTCGTGCGCGTGGTCGTGCTCGTGGCCGCAGCCGAGCGTGAGCATGAATGCGCCCAGGGCGGCGATGAGGGAGCCTCCTCGCCGGCCGAGCGGGATGAGTCGTCGGGATGTCATGTCGTTCTCTTGCCTGAATTCTGCCGATGTGGGGGACCGCCAGCGACGCAGCGCCACCCCTGGGGCGGTGCCGGCCACTTAACGCCGAGGAGACGCGGCGCAGACGGACATCAGCAGCGGAGAACGACGCCCCGGGAGCGCGGAGTGAGCGCCATTGCGGAGCGGACGGAGTCCGGGCTCGTGCGCGAGGAGAAGGCGAGGATCCGGGCGTCGCCCAGCGGTGAGACGAGGGCCGGGACCGGGTCGTACCAGACCGGCCGGGCCTCCGGCCGGTCGACGAGGGAGAAGTCCCGGGCCGAGACCGACGCGACGTGCGGCTCGGTGAAGGGGAAGGAGCCGCCGGGGGAGACCTGGGATCCGGCCGAGGGGATGGTCACCAGGAGGCCGAAGAAGACGCCGTGGAAGTGATGGAACGAGCCGGAGAGGGTGGGCTCCGCCTCGTGGTCATGCTCCGCGTGTTCGTGGGCGCGCCGGTGGTCGTCGGAGAGGAGTGCCGGGTGCCAGTGGTCGGCGTCGAGGCCGCCGTGGCTGTGCCCGAAGCTCGGCGCCGAGCAGAGGCTTGCGGCCAGCGTGACGAGCGCCAGCAGGAACCGCAGCGGGCTGGTGAATCGGGCTCGGCGCATCGTTGTCTGGAATCTCGGCTGGATGACCCTCATTCAACCCCTAAGCCTAATGGCCATCGCTCTTAGCGTCAAGTGTATGCGTCGAACCCCGCTCCCCGGTGCTTGAGTCGCTCGCCTGGCGACTGTTCTCTGAGCAAGCCTGGGGGCGGCGGAGCAAGGCATGATGCCCCTGCCGCACCGCCGCATGGCAGGGGATTCAGAGCTGCTCCTCGACGTCGCGCCGGCCGTGGAGCACGCGAACGATCTCGATCCCCCCGGCTGCCTCCCGGTAGAACACCACGAAGGACTCGATCGGGAAGCTTCGCAGGCCGGGTCCAAGTACGGGACGCTCCCGGCCCATCTCGGGATGCTCGGCCAGCGTCTGCAATGTGTCGTTCAGTTTGTCGAGCAGCCGGTCGGCCGCTTCCAGGTTATCTTCGGCGATGTACGCCCAGATCTCGATCAGGTCCCGCTCCGCCGCCGCGGAGCGAACAATTCTTCCCATCAGTCCTCATCGGCGTCGACCCGCGAGATGCTGCCTGCCCCTGGCCTTGATCGACTCGATGTCGAGCAGGTCGGATTCCCCTCGCTCCAGTTGCTCGAGGCCGAGGTTGATGTCGCCCTGGAGCTGCTTCAGCCGCAACTCGTGCAGCCGATCGCGCTCCTCGAGGAGCCTGAGCGCCTCGCGTACGACCTCGCTCGCGGTCAGGTACCTGCCCGACGCAACTTTCTCGCGGACGAACTCTTCAAGTTCGTTCGTTAGTGAAATGTTCATTTCAATTCACTGGGGCCTCCGCCTGCCCGGGCCGGGTCCCCGGCGGCGATCGACGCGCCGCAGGACCACTCCGAACAGTCGGGAAGTGCTCTTGATCGAGCCTCCATCAGCCCGGAGCGCGCCCTCAGGGGTTGCGTCGGCGGACTGGTGGGATGCCACACCATGATAATGAGGACATCGTGAAGGAGTTAGCAATTTTTGTCAAATCTTGTTATCCGGGCAAGCAGCTCTGCGCGTGGCCCTGGCCTGGGCGAGTTGGATCGACGGATGCTCGGGATTGCCCGTAAAATCACCCGGTCAAGTCGCGGACGGTCGGGACCCGGTTGAGGCCGCTTCGGCGGGCAACTATAGTGGACACGCGAAGAATGAACCAAATTCGGATCCGACCATGAAGCGAGTAATGCGCTTGATCCTCCCGGCCTGTACGTCCCTGCTCCTGACATCCTCCGCCCTTGCCGAGGGACCGACCATGCAGCAGGTCTGCGACGGCGTCCCGCAACTGATCGAGCAGACCCAGGTCGTGATGAAGCAGGAGCGAGGATGGCGGGAGGTCTACGTCAACAAGATGTGGGGGCGTCTGACATACGATGCAAAGAAGGGCATCGTCACGATGATCGCGAAGTGCATGCAAGAGCTCGAGGCCGTGACCGTCTACGACGGCTACAGCGGCAAGGAGGTCGCATCCTACGGGCCGTGGCAGGGGCTTCAAAGTGCACTGAACGGCGTTCTGGGCTCCGCTCTCTGCGGCGAAGATACTGCTCTACGAACAGTGGTTCTCTGGTTGAACAGCGAGTGGTACGACCCGAGGTCGCGGGACTGCAAATCGGGATTATGAAGTTGAGAAGGCTTTCAATTGAGGCGGTCCTGGTCATTCTCCTCGCCTGGACCAGCCAGGCTGGAGCGCAGGAATCGGGCAAGAAGGTCGAGGTGCGTGGGCTCTCCTTCGGCGCCGATGAAGCGACAATCCGCAGGGCCGAGAAGTCCAAGTTCGTCCGCGAGCGGCGAATCGGTGCGGTCAAGATCCTCCATTACTCGGACTCGCTCCTCGGGGAACCGGTGGCCGTCGGCTATCGGCTCCTGAACGGTGCCCTCTACGAGATTCGCTACATCTTCGAGAGGCCGGGCGGCTGTTCGCATTCTTTGTCCCTCTACGAGAAGCTTCATGCCGAGCTGGCGGTTAAGTACGGCGAACCGAAGGCCAAGTCCTTCGACGACGAACGCAAGTGTATAAGGATTACCGAGTGGAACTACAGCGGGGACGGCCGACCGACCACGATATACGTCGGCCTTGACGGCACCAAACATCGAAGCTCTCTCGCCGTATTTTACTTCGACCAAGAGCAGGCTGCCCGCGTCGACGCCGCCCAGGACGCCGTGGACGAGGGTAAGCTCTGAAGCCCGGGAGCACGACATCGGGACAGACGCGACTCGCCCAACCATCTCTCCTCTTCTACCCGACCAAAAATAAACGGGCGTTGCCCTCCGGGCCCGGGCTGCTCCGGGCTGCGCTTGCGCTCCGGTCCCGCCTGCGGCGTGACTGCTGCGCACCCTGCACATCCCTAACGCGCAAATAGCGCCGTCGCTGCGCTCCGCCGGCTTGTCCCGGCTCCGATCCTCTGCGCCGGCGGGGCTACCCCCCAATCCCGCTCCGCGGGAGTTGCCCGCCCCGTTGCCCCCGGTCGATTCCTGCTCCGCAGGACATCGACCTGCCACGCCCCGCGCGGGCCTCGCTGATTCCCGCTCGCGCGGGAGATGCTCTCGGCCCGCTCCCCGCCGCTGTCGACGGGCCCGGCCCGGGGCCCGCCGCCCGACCCCCTCGACGCAGGCCGCGCGGCCGTCAAGGTCCGCTCCGCTCTCCACCTGGACGGCCGCCCGGCCTGCCCGCCCCATCCCCGCCGTCGGTCGCCCGGGCCCGCGCCGTCCCCGAGGTTTCTGGTTGTTGCCACCGGGGCGGAGCTGGACCCCGGGGGGTTCCATCAGCTCCGCCCCGGCGGCAACAACATGCCGCCCGGCGGCCTATGACGAACCGGCGCCCCCGCGGACATGGGGCGCCCAACGAAGGCAACGACCATGAAAGAAGGAAGAGACCTGAACGCACTGCTGGCGGAAGTCCTGCGGCAATCGGAGACCAAGCACGATTACCTCGCGCCGTCCCGCTGCCTGGCCGTCACGACGTCCGAGGCGGGGACGTCGCTTGAGCTTGCAACGACCCGAGACCTCGCCCCGCTGCCGCTCAAGGACACCGCCCACGGGCAGCTTGCCGAGCGGTTGGGCATCCCCAAGGTGTACTACGACCGGATGCGGGAGGAGGCGCCGACGCTGTTTGACGCAAACGTGAACCACTGGCTTGCCTCGAGCGAGGACCGGCGGTTGGTCCGCACCCTCGACGGCCGCGCCCGGGCCATCCTCTCGGACCGCTACCGGGTGCTCGACAACCTCGACCTGGCCAGCGTCGCCGTGCCGGTGCTCCAGGACCACGGCTTCGAACTCGTGAGCGCCGAGCTGACCGAGAAGAAGCTCTATCTCAAGGCGACCACGCCCAAGATTCAGGCCGAGGTGAGGCGAGGGGACGTGGTGCAGGCCGGGGTGGTCATCAGCAATTCCGAGGTCGGGCACGGCACGCTCAAAATCGAGCCGCTCCTGTTCTTCCTCGTCTGCACCAACGGCCTGGTGATGCCCGAGGCGGCGATGCGCCGCCAGCACGTCGGCCGCCACATCGGCGACCTGGAGGGCGGGGAGCGGTACTACCTCGACGAGACGCGGCAGGCCGATGACCTGGCCTTCTGGCTGAAGGTGCGCGACACGCTGGTCGGCACGCTCCGGGAGCCGGCCTTCCTCCGCCACCTGGAGACGCTGAAGGGCGCCACCGAGCAGCCGATTCAAGCCGACCCGTTCGAGGTGGTCGAGGTGACCGCGCGGCGCTTCCGCCTCGCCGAGGCGGAGAAGAACGGCGTGTTGAGGCACCTGCTCGCCGGCCACAACGGCCGGGTCGAGCTGAACAAGTACGGCCTGATGCAGGCGGTGACACGGGCGAGCAAGGACGTCGACGACTACGACCGCGCCACGGAACTGGAGCAGCTCGGCGGGCAGATCATCGAATTGCCGCCGAGCCAGTGGAAGCTGATTGCCGAGGCGAGGGCCTAGCCGACGAACGCCGACGACGCCGGCCGGCCACGCGCCGGCCGGCACTCCCGAATGAATCACCCAGTAGAGGAATGACCATGACCCTGAGACTTGCAGGCGACAACGAAGAAGAGTTCAACGCGATTCGGCCCGACCGGCCGGCCAAGGTGTGCGGCCGCGGCGACATCCGCGCCCGAATCTGGGCCGACCCGACCCCGTGGGGCGACGTCGAATGGCGGGTGTCCTTCGCCCGCTTCAGCCCCGACCGCCCCGCCGTCATCTACACGCACGCCTTCGAGCGCGACGAGCTCGCCGACCTCATCCAGGCGACCTTCGACGCCCGGCGGTGGATTGCCCGGGCCGAGCGGCGCATCCGGCGCTATCGGCGCGGGCCGCTTTCATGGTTCTGAACTGATGATACAGGGGGCCGGGCGGCGGGCCCGGCCCCACCCCCGGACGGCGAGGCGGCGGGCGATGGAGATTGTCCCGTACGCTCGTCGTTTTTTCGCGCGGGCCGGGGTTCCCGATCGCGTGCGCGATCAGGAGACCCCGGCCCGCTCCCCGCCGCACCGCACGCCGTGCGGTGCTCCCCCTTGGCATTCCCCGGTACGTGCGTACCAGGGAGATGCCTCCCGCGGGATTCCCGACCGCTGCGCGGTCAGGACATCCCGCCCCCGCCGGGCTGGCGCATCGCCCTGCGGGCGATTCGGCATGTCGGCGGCTTCCCTGCGGTCGGCCGCTGGCGAGACAGGGCATCTCCGGCAATTCCGCCGATCGCTTGGCCAGTGGCCGGGCAAAAGTATATACATCCTAATTTGGAAACAGCAGAGCGTCAGAGGGCCATTCCAGGCAGGTTCTCGCTTGCCTAGTACAGAACAAAGTAAATGAGCATTTTAGAATTAAAATAATTCAAAGTAGCGCACAGTAAATTTTGATTTCGGATATCTTCCACATAACGCTTACGGCATTCCTAATCGTCGCCACCTTGGCCTTGCTTCCGGCCGCCTATTCGGTTGCCTCCGTCATTCTGATTGTAACATCAAGTTTGGCCATGAAAACGGCGCATTTCCTGGTCGTCGCTATCATGAGCATATTCGAGGAAGTTTGCATTTCCGTTTTAGAGTTCATCTGCGGCGTATGCATTGTTCTCCTGGAGATTGTTTCCGCAGTGTGGCGGCTGATCACCAATCCGCGGCGACTCGCAACGGTAGTGCTCGCGGTAGTGCTCGCGGTGGTGTTCCTTGTGGTGAGCCCCTTCGCTCTTCTGCTCGCAGTCGTCTCTGCTCGAGATGCGTTCTATCTCTCGAAGGCCTCCGCCGCTACCATCGGAACGTTCGGGGTTGCGGCATACTGCAATGCACTCATATGTTACTACGCGCTGAAAAACGCGATCGAGGTGAACCGCGCGAAATTCCTAGCAACTGCTTTCCTGTGGTCCTTCGTCCTGGCAACAGCTCCTCTCACCGCTGCCGGAATTTTTATTTTCGGAGGTACGCCCTTTGATCGCAAGGATATGACGCAATTGTCGTTGACGCTCCTTAGCTTCGTTGCTTCCGGACTGGGATGGCATGCCATCGCGTTCCAACGTCATCGGCCCTCAATCCAGGCCTTCCTCGAAATGATTGGTACCGCACGGATCTTTCGATCCAAGCTCGCGGAAGAATCCGAAGATCGCATTAAAGAAATCGTACCTGCGACAGATTGATGGCGAGCGCCCAGTGCAAATCGCGCAGTATTCGCAGGGCCGGTCCTCTTACGGATTGAGAGTCGGCAGTCAGTCAGATGTGTCTACGGCCGAGAAACGGGGCCACCACGATCACGCGTGCCGATCATCCGCAAGGCCGCGACGGCCGGCGCATCGGCATCTGCCAGTGGACTGGGAGCGTGGGACAGGGTCGAAACGTCTTACGTCAAGAATCACTTTGAGACCATTCAGGCGTTGCCCTCCGGGCCGGGGTGCTCCGGGCTCCGCTTCCGCTCCGGTCCCGCCTGCGGCGTGACTGCTGCGCACCCTGCACATCCCTAACGCATGGCCGCCCCGCGGCCACCCTGCGGGCCTCGCTGCGCTGCGTCCCGCCCGCCTCCGAGGACGGCCCGGGCGCCGGCAACTCTGGTCGCTGTGCTGCAGCCGTCGCGCCGGGACCTCTCCGCTGCGCTTCGAGAACCCGTCACGCCGCCTGCGGTCGCTCCGCTCCCGCCGTCCCGGTGCCCGCGCCGGGCTGCTTCGTTTTCCCACTGGGTGGGCCTCCAGGCAGGGGCGAGAGGCCCACCCAGCGGGAAAACAACGCGGGGGAGGGTCGAGGTGCGAACGAGACGGGAGCGACGCGCGATGAACGAGATGAACGGGACCAGGACCATCTGCCTCTGCTGCGGGAAGGAGTGGGCCATCGCGGAGGTGGCCGAAGATGACGGCAAGCGATTCATCCGCCGGGGATGCCTCATCGGCGCCTGCCCCGCCTGCGGCGGGACCAGGCCGGAACGGCTGGCGGAGGACGAGCGGCGGAGGCTGGACACCTTCAGCGGGCTTGCCGCCGCCTGCGGCGAGGACCTCGAGGCCTTCGGCTGGTTCCTCGAGGTCTTCAAGGTCATCTAGCGCCTCACGCCGCGCCTCATGCGAGACAACCCGCCGGGCGGCGAGCAAGGCCGCCCGGCCATCATCGGACGGGAGACCATGGCGGGGGAAACGGAGAAATACGACGGATTCAGCAACTACGAGACGTGGGCCGCCTGCGTGCTGCTGACCTACCTCGAGGAGTCGCTCACCTACTGGCTCGCGGAGGCCGAGGCGGTGCGCCGCGAGGTGCGAAGGGCCGGCGGGGACGGGCCCGAGGCGGAGTCCTGCCGGCGCCTGCTCGCCGAGCGGCTGCGGCGGATGGACCGGGCGGGGGGCCGGGGCGAAGCCCTCGGCGTGCGGTGGGAGGAGATTGCCCAGGAACTGCTCGTCGAGCCGCCGCCGGTGCGTCGCGAGCGCTTCCCGCTCGGCCGGCAGGTCATCACTCGCGAGGCGTTCGCCGTCCTGTCGCCGCTCGACGTCTGCGTCGCCATCGTGCTCCACAGCCGCGGGACCTGGGGCGAGCTTGATGAGGACGATTGTGAGGGGAACGAGCGGTCGCTGCGCGAGGGCGGGCGCCTGTTCTCGGCCTACGACGCCAAGGACGGCACCCGCTTCTACGTCGTGACCGAGCATGACCGCTCGGTCACCACCGTGCAACTGGCCGAGGAGTACTGAGCTTACGAACCTGCCGGGCCCCTGGCCCGGCCTTCACCATCCGGGGAGGACCATGGGACAGCAGAGATGTCACCACGAGCAACATCCGGCGACGGGAGACGAAGCGAAGGGCGGCGACGGGCTCGGAGACTATGAGCGGTGGGCGGCGGTCGTGCTGATGGGCTACTACGACTCGCTCCGCGACCTGCTCGCCGAGGCATGCCGGTTACAGGCGGAGGGCGACGGCTTCCAGAAGAGCTGGGGGGCGGCGCTCGCGAGACGGCTCGGGGCCGGACACCTGGCGGTGCCCTGCGGCGGCGCGTTGGTGGACTGGGACGAGGTCATGCGGGCGCTGAAGGCGGCCGGGCTGCCGAGGCGCCGTGCCCTGCTGCCGCTTGGCCGCCACGACGTGACACAGGCCGCCCTCGAGGACCTCACGCCGCTCGACGTCTGCGTCGCCGCCCTGCGCCACGGCCGCGGCGTGTGGGGCGAACTCGACGAGGACTTCCGTGAGGCAAACGAGCGGGGGCTGAGGGAGGGCGAACGGCTCGTCTCCGCCCACCGTGCCCGGGACGGCACGCAGTTCTTTGTCGTCACGGACCCCGACCGCGCGGTCACGAGCGTGATCGTGCCCGCAGAACTCGGCGACTGAAGGACCACCGCCGGGCGGAAAACCCGGCACGCAACCATCGAATGAGGACCATGCAGACCGAAGACACCCGACGACGAAGAGACGAACCACCCCCGGGGCCGACGCCCAAGGCGCCGCCCCTCAGCGACGGCACGCCGCTGCCCGAGGCGCCCCGGACGGGGAGCCCGGTCCCGTGGCTGACCAGCATCCACGCCCGCCCCGGCCGCGGGCCCTACGGCGACCGGCGCTATCGCGGCAACTGCTCGGGGCTCCTCATCGAGGACCTCATCCGCTTCTATAACCCCCGCCGCGTGCTCGACCCGATGGAGGGCGGCGGCACCTGCGGCGACGTCTGCCGGGCGCTCGGCATCCCCTACGAGGGGCGCGACCTGAAGCGGGGCTTCGACGCGACCGACCCCGAGCACTACGCGCGGCTCGGCCGCTTCGACCTCGTCTGGCTCCACCCGCCCTACTGGAAGATGGTCGCCTACAACCCCGGGGACGCCCGCTGCCTGTCGGGTGCCCCGACCGTCGCGGCCTTCGTCGGGCGCCTCAGGCAGGTCTTGCGGAACTGTCGCGACGTGCTCGCCGCCGGCGGGGTGCTGGCGCTCCTCATCGGGGACGGCCGGCACGAGGGGCGTTACCTCGGCCTGCCGTTCCGGGCGCTGGACGCCGCCGCGGCCGAGGGGCTCTGGCTCGCCGCGCCCGAGATTATCCGCTTCGGGCACGGCAGCACCTCCGCCCGCCGGGCCTACTCCGGGAGCTTCATCCCGCGGCTGCACGACGTCTGCCTCATCCTGCGGCGCGACCCCGCCGCGCCGCAGCTCTGGAGGGGCTGAGCGGAATCGGCCAACTTGCGGCCAGGCCCTCAGCCGGAGCCTCAGCAAGGGTGTTCCCCCCACCTTTGCGGCTCGCTGAGGGCCAATTCGACGCAACCCGTTTCCGAGCAACGCTGTCGCCTTTTCGGCGCCGCGCGCCCCGCCTCTTTCCGTGCGCGACGTCGCCTCGGGGGCACACTTCGGGCCGCGTCGCAGGGCCGCTGTCACCGGCTGTCGTCGGCTGTCGCACGCATCAGCATTTTCTGTTGGATTGGCCTTGAAGGGCCCGAAACGGCCCCGTACCTTCGATCTGGCACCGGACCCGATGAGGCTTCAGTCGGAGGTACCGCGATGGGGCTGCCGTTCATGGACTGGCTGGAGAAGCGGACGCGGGACGCGATCCTGCGGGGCGCGGCCGAGGCGGGCAAGGTCCTCACGGAGGGGGCGGAGGTGGTGGTCGAGCGGACCGAGGTGGTCGTCACGCTCGAGCGGGTGACGGAGTACGACTCATCGCCGGGCGCGGATCGCCCCGGGCTCGTGGAGGCATCCGACCCGCCGGGCGCGAAGCCGGCGCTGCCGCCTTCGGGCCAGGGACCGGGCACCGGCAAGCGTGAGGCAGGGCCGAAGGCGGGGCCGCCGGCGCGGGGCCGGCAGCCGGAGCGGGGACGTGCCCCCGCGACGACCTCCAAGACCGAGGCGATGTTCGATGCCAGCCCGGGCTCGAAGCCGTGAGCCGGTGCTGACCGGCCGCGACGAGGCGCTGCTGGAGTGCCTCACCGGCCGGTTCCGGCTGATCACCCCCGCGCTGCTGGCGCGGCTCTGGGGCTGCTCCGAGGCCTGCGTCCGCCGCAGGCTCCGGGCCCTCGACGCGGCGGGCCTGGTCCTCACCGCCCGGGTGCAGGCCCGCCCGCTGCTCGACCTCAGCGGGCCGCTGGTCCGCTGGGAGCCCGGCGGGCCGGAGCCGGACTTCGGCCGGGTGAGCTACCGGCTCAAGGCGCGCTGGCGCGAGCCGCCCGTCACGACCACCGTGTACCTTGCCGGCCGCCGGGCCGTGCACCTCTTCGGCGGCTCCGGCGGACGCCTCGACTACCCGCTCCAGGCCACCCACGACCTCCACGTCGCCGCCATCTACGCCCGGCTCGCCGAGGCGGACCCCGGCCAACTCGCCCGCTGGCGCGGCGAGGAGACGCTCCGCCGGGGCCGCAAGCGCGGCAAGATCCCCGACGCCGTCCTGGTCGACGGGCGTGGGCGGCCCACTCGGGCGATCGAGTTCGGCGGCAGCTACGGGCCGGCTCGGGTGCGGGTCTTCCACCGGGTCTGCGCCAACGCGCGACTGGCCTACGAACTTTGGTGAGGGGAGAGAGGAGAGGGGCGATGTCGAAGGCCGCCGCACGCACCATCAAGCTCACCGATCGCGACCGGGCGATCCTCGATCACGTCCATCGCTACCGGCTGACCACGATCGAGGTGCTCCGCCGCCTGTTCTGGGAGCCGGGCTGCACGCCCAACGCCGTATCGCAGGTCCTCGGGCGGCTCGCCGCCTTCCTCCACGAGGCGCCGCTGATCGGCCCGCAGAAGATCTACCTGCTCACGGCCGCGGCGGCGCGGGAGTACGGCGAGGATGAGGACTTCGCCCGGCCGCCCGGCCCGACGAGCCTGGCCCACCACCTGGCGATGCTCGAGTACTGCTGCCTGGCCGACGAGCGGCGCGAGCACATCACCGCCCGGGAGATCCGCGAGGGCTTCCCCGGCTTCGACGGGCGGGGGATCGCCCGGAACCGCTACTTCCACACCGAGGGCGAACGCCCGTGGCTCGGCTGGCTGGAGGTCGACTGCGGCAGCAACGCCGAGGCCCGGGTGAGGAAGTGCCACAAGCAGTTCGCCAAGCGTTATAATGCCGAGGGCCTGAAGTTCCGCGAGCTGGCCGACGCCGGCCGGTTCGGGATCGTCCTGATCACCACCTCCGACGGCAAGCGTCGGGCGCTGGAGCGGGCGCTCCGCAAGCTCGACCCGTTCCCCCTGGAGGTGCGGACCTCGGAGACGCTCCGACTGCTCCTGGGCCGCGGCGACGCGGCGGCCCGAGCTTCACCCGACGACGGGAGCGACGACGCCGGATGAGGGATTTCTACCGCGACCGCGATTCGCTCCGCGTGGAGCTGCTGCCCGAGGGCTGGGACCGCGAGGGGATGGCGTTCTCCTACCGGGCGCCCGGGACCCGCGCCGGCGAGACCCGAAACCCGTTCACACCCTACATCATCGCCTCGCTCGCGCTGGCGGCCTTCGCCGGGGCGCTCGCGACGCGACTCTTCTGCTACGTCGTGCCGCTGGGGACGATGGCCTTCTCCTGGCAAGTGATCGCGCTCTTCGTGGCGATCTCCCTGGTCGATGGCATGCCCAGCTACTTCGGCGACGATCCGCCCGAGGTCTGGATCACCCGGTTCCTTCGGGCGCCCCTGGTCTGGGCGACGATCGTGCTCCTGGCCCAGCCCCCGTGGGTGCTGCTCGTCGTGGTGCTCCTCGTCACGCTGCTGCTGGCCGACGCGCTGGCCGGGAACTACCTGGCCTGGCTCCTGGCCGACGCCCGGCTCGACTCCGACACCCGGGAGCTCATCCGGCGGCGGTGGAAGGGCCGCTTCGCGCGCGAGTCCTGGCTCACGGCGGTGCTGGGGCTCTTCGGCCACAACCGGCGGCCGCGGGTCCTCGACCATTACCTGGTCGGGCTCTTGCTCCTGGCGGCGGCGTTCGGGGTGGGGCTCCTGGCGTTGGCCTGCATGCCGGCCTACACGACGGGGATGGTCGTCGTCCTCGCCCTGCTGGCCTACCTCCCGCTCCAGGCGCTCGCCCTGCCGCACCTGCTCGGGCTCAAGCGCGTGCCGGCGCGGCTCCAGGCGGGGGTGGTGGCCCGCGCCCTGTCCAACTGGCTGAGCTACAACCCCCGCGACCGCTGGACGCCGGGGCTGCACCTGAGCCCCTACGGGGCGGCATGGCTGCGGCTGAGCCTCTTCGCCGCCGCCCTGCTGGTGGCCGGGGCGTCGCTCAACGTCGCCGCCTGCTTCTTCCCCGTGCTCATGCTCGGCCCGGAGGGGACCTCGCCCTGGCTCCGGGTGGGGGCGGAGCGGCGGGCGGCGTGGGGCGGCGGGCCGTCGCCGGACCCCGAGGTGCGGCTCTCGCCCCGCCAGCGGCTCTACTACGAGCAGCTCGAGGGCGAGGAGCGGCGCTCGGCGTACCTGCTGCGGGCGGCGCGCGCGCAGGCCGCCGCGCGCCGGGCGCCTGTCGGCCGGCGCGACGCCGGCGCCCTCACGACGCCCGAGTCCTGGATCCCGCCCAACTACGCCGGCGCCTGGAGGGGCCGGCCGCTGTTCCTCTGGACCTTCATCCTGGCCCTGGTGCTGGGCATGGCCGTACCGCCGCTCCTGCTGTTTGCCGCCTGCTGGTCGGCCTTCGGGCACGAGCTGGCGCTCCTGGAGCTGCGGCTCACCCACCCCGACTTCCGGCAGCACCGGCGCGAGGAGGACGGCGCCCCGGAGGAGTCGCCCGCGTGGTACGACCCCGAGTGGCAGGGCTACATCGACGCGCTGCACAACTCGCCCAACCCCCTGGAGCGCGAGCACCTGTTCCTCGGCTTCGCCCAGGACTTCGACACCGACGACGAGTCCCCGGTGCTGATGCACCGGGACATGCTCCGCGAGCACGTGCACGTGACCGGGGACAGCGGCTCGGGCAAGAGCAGCCGCGGCATCGCCGCGATGGCCGCCCAGCTCTGCCGCTTCGCCCGCGAGCGGGGGGACTGCTCCCTGCTCGTCATCGACCTGAAGGGCGACGACGCGCTCTTCCACGGCATCCGTCACGAGGCGCGCGGGCTGCCCTTCAAGTGGTACCGCGAGCAGATCGGCTGCACGACCTTCGGCTTCAACCCGCTCATGCAGTCCCACATGGAGTATTACAACCCGGAGCAGAAGGGCCGCGCCGTCATGGACGCCTTCGGCCTGCGCTACCAGGACGGCGGGGCGGACCGCTACTTCGCCGACATCCAGGAGGAGGTCCTCTCCCGGCTGTTCCGGCACCACCCCGAGGTCCGCTCGCTCGCCGATCTGCACCGCCTGCTCCAGGATCGCGGGATCCGCGAACGCCTCTTCCCGAACACGCCGCAGACCCACTGGGACAACTCCTACCACGTGCGCTCCCAGCTCGGCGCCTTCGCCAACTCGGCGCCGCTGAACGACACGAGCGGCGACCCGGACCGGTGCATCGACCTGCCCTCCCTGTTCGCCCGGCCGCAGGTGGTCTACTTCTACGTGCCGGCGCTCATGGGCGGCGGGGCCAACCAGCAGGCGGCGAAGTTCGCGCTGTACGCGCTGCTGACCTCGGCGCTGTTCATCCCGAAGTCGAACCGGCACCAGGTCTACTGCATCATCGACGAGTTCCAGGAGATCATCGGCGCCAACCTCGGCGTGATCCTCAAGCAGGCCCGCAGCTTCGACGTCGGCATGGTGCTCGCGAACCAGCTGCCCTCGGACCTCAATCGCGGCGGCGTGCGGCTGCACGACGTGCTCACGGCGACGACCGCGCTGCGCTGGTCCTTCCGCGCCAGCGACCTGGCCCAGCAACGCGAGCTGCAAGAAGCCTCCGGGGAGTACATCGAGTACCTCAGGACGGTGAATACCCAGGTGACCGTGACGCACTCGTCCGGGAGGAAGGGCGGCAGCGAGAGCGTCACCAGGTCGGTCGGCACGAGCCGCGCGGAGGTCTTCCGCCCGGCGTTCAGCCGGAACCGGATCCTCTGGGCGAATTTCGTCGACGACCTGTCCATCGCCCACTTCGCGCGGGGCAACGGCTACACGCAGTTCTTCCGCCCGTTCCCACTGCGCACGATGTTCCACATCAGCCGGGAGCTCTACGAGAAGCGCTCCCGCGAGCCGTGGCCGCTCCTGCCCTGGCCGCCGGGGCGGCGAGACGGCGCGGCCCCCGGCCCCGTGCCCGGGCCGGCCGATCGGCCGCTGCCCCCGCCCGACGGCGGGCAGCCGGGCGGTGCGACCGGCGAACGACCCTGATCACCCGCGACACCTTCGGAGGCGACGAGCGATGGCGGACTTCCTCAGCTGGCTGGTGGGCATCGCCGGGCTGTTCCTGCTGGTCTGGGCGATCGTCGGGAGCGTCGCCGCCGGGATGGAGCGGGCGCGCGCCCGGCTCGAGGGGCCCGAGCGGGCCGACGAGCCGGTCGACCGGGGGCCGGCCTCGGCGCTGCGAAAGAGCGTCCTGCCGCTCATCGGCCTGATCCT
Organism: Tautonia sociabilis; assembly: GCF_003977685.1. Lineage (GTDB taxonomy): Bacteria > Planctomycetota > Planctomycetia > Isosphaerales > Isosphaeraceae > Tautonia > Tautonia sociabilis. The sequence goes on from NZ_RYZH01000027.1 coordinate 22,549, forward strand.
CTTCGGCGGGTGCGTAATCTATCAGTTCTTCGGCAGGCCCGGCGAGGAGGGCGCGGGGGCTGACCCGCCCGCGGTCGCCGGAGGCGGCGAGCAGGGCGTGCCGGGCGAGCCCGAGGAGCTCGACCGCTTCCTCGAGCAGTCGGAACTCGAGACGGTGGCGAGCATCAAGCGGGCCGAGCTCGCCTCGGCCAAGGCGAAGCAGCAGCAGGTCGCGACGCTGGGCGCCCGGGTGCGGGAGGCGCTCGCCGAGTGGGACCAGGAGTTCGACCGCTGGGAGGCCGAGGTGATCGGCCTGCTCGGCGACGATTCGGGCAGGGCGCTCGCCGGGCAGCCATCCTACGTCCGGCGTTACCGCGCGATCGCGGCGCAGGAGCGGCCCGGCCGCGAGGAGGCCGAGGGGCTCCGCTCCGCGTTGGAGACGCTCCTGGAGCCGGTGGAGGACGCGCTGGCCAGCCCCGCCGACGCGCTGATCCCCGACGAGGCGCTCGCCGGGCAGCTCGAGGGGCTCCTGAAGCAGGCCCGCGAGGGGAGGGATGCCTACCGCACCCCGCGGATCCAGGTCCAGACGCTGACCACCCACGCCAAGGCCGCCGGGGAGCCGGCGGCGAAGACGCTCCGCGAGGCGATCGCCGAGCAGGAGGCCGAGGAGGCGATCGCGGCGACGACCCTGATCGAGGCCGAGGAGGAGAAGGCCCGGCGCGAGCGCGAGGCGGCGCTCGCCGCGGCGCGCCGGGAGCAGCTCGAGTCCGAGGGCCGGGCGGAGGTCGAGCGCATCAAGGCCGAGACCGAGGCGAAGCGGATGGTCGGCGAGCAGGAGGCGCGGCGGATCGCCGAGGAGGCCGAATCGGTGAGGAGGCGTCAGGAGCAGGAGATGGAGGCGCGGCTCGCCGAGGCGCGGCGGGAGCAGCTCCGCAAGGCCTTCGAGCAGCAATGGCCGGGCATGCAGCCCTACCTGACCGCGTTCACGACGCCGGGCTACACCCAGCCGCGCCGGGACAAGTTCGTGCGGACGACCGACTACGGGCCGGTGTCCCTCGGCAAGCTCCGGGGCGCGGGGCTGCTCGAGCGGAGCGTCGAGTCGCTGCGGCGGCTGCACTTCGCCACCGCGGCCAACCAGATGAACGACCGGGAACGCGGCGGCTTCCCCACGATGGAGAACACCTTCGCCGAGGCGCAGGCGGACCTGCAGCGGATCCAGGAGTTCCTGGTCACCTACGGCGAGATCATGGTCGAGGAAGGGCTGCTCACGCCGTAAGAGCCGCCTTGCCAACGTGCTGCCGCCCGACGTGAGGATCGGGAATGCGGCTCTCTATTGGCTCCCGAGCCCGGTGTTCAAGGACCGAGGCATTGAGACCGACCGCCGGGTCTTCAACACCCTCGCAGACGATGAGAAGCGCGGAGCAGCAACTCGTCGCGTCGCTCATCCGTTTGCTGCAAGACCGAGGGTTCATCAGCTAGAACGATAGCTGTAACCCACCGCAATCGGGCGCAGGCACGAAGGCCCTCGCCAAGGAGTGGACCAATTGAACGAGACCGCGTTAAATCAATTAAGCGATACGAACAAATGGAGAAGGGTTATTTCGTGTTGAATGCCTACCTGGGTGTGCTTCGTGCTAAACAGGTTGGGGATGCGCCCGAACCTATCTTCCTGCCGCCACATCCAACTGGAGGAAATGGCCGTGACTGCGCGATCGAAGTCTTTGAGCCGCTTCTCTATCTGGCTCGCGACAACCCCGCATTCGCCCGCACAAACGTAGCCGACCATCGCGCCGTACGGATGGCCGAGGCTGTATTTCCCGATCACGAATCGATTCACACCGTCCGTTACGTAATAGCGGGACAGGTCTGAATCCGCATCTGCGAGCCTCTTGCACTCGATGGCGAAGTACTCGGTCTGCTCAAAGCTGTAGATCACGTAAACATCGATCAGTCCGATGCTACGGCTCTTATCTGGCAAGTCGCTCTGTGGCTCGCGCTCGAACCGCAAACGCGGCATGGGATTACGGCGCCTCTTCTCAGCGTCCATCTGCCAACGAAGCTCATCACTGATGTCGTCTTCGCTACTCCGCGCACTCACCTTGCCACCGGCGACCACTCGCGGCCAAGCCTTGATGGTGATGTCCAGGATGGTCGTGATAACGTCCTCGAGGACGAGCTCGCCAGCGGATCCGAAAGAGCCGACGCTCGGGGGCTTAATCAGCTCATTCACGGGCCGAACCCATCAGATCCTTTAGAACGGAATCGGCATCGGCCATGGCCGCCGAACGGCTCCAAAATCGTCTCTGAGCCGGTTTAACGATGTAGAACGTATCGTCCGCGTAGAGTCGGAGATGCCGTCGCGTGTAGAGACTCGCGGCCATCTCTTCGTCCAAGGACTCGGCGATCCTGTCGAGCAGCGGGGAGAGCGTCTGCTTCTCAACCACGCGTAGGGACGGCTTTGCATTCTGCTCGCGCACGAACTGGAATTTCGCAATCCTTAGAGGACCATCGACGTCGTAGACTTCGGCGGAGACCGCCTGCCTCCGATTCGTAACCAGCAGCGGTTGAATGACGTCGATGAGCGATTCGGCGTACCGCACACATTCTGGGGTGTCCGGCGCCACCAACGCCTTGGACTTGCCGTGGTTTCTCTGATGGTCGATGGTAAGCCCCACCATGTCCTCGACAAGCACCCGCTCCCAGCCTTCTAGCTGGTAGAGAGTGAAAACAGCGTCATCCAGTTCGGCCATGCCGGTCGCGGTTGGCTGAATCTTGCCGCTCTTCCTCAATGCCGACTCAACCCTCAGTACACGCGTGACCGCCACCGCGTCGGCCGTAGCCATGTCGGGCACCGGGATGCGCAGGAAGTCGTTCGGCAGGACCTCGTACTTCTCGATGCCCCACTTCGTCGCCGTCAGGAACACGAAGTAGGCGGCGAAAGACGAGTTCAAGACCGCGTTCAGGTAACTGGCTAGCTTCGGGTCCGTCCGGCCCATGGGGATCCCGCAATACGATAGCGAGTAGACCACGTCATCGTTGCAGACGGCCGCAACCAGCCGATTTCCACGAAGGCCGCACGCCGTGAGTAATAACGGCCCGCGGTAGATGTGAGGATCGCGAGGCCATTGGAGTCGTCGTTCTCGGAATTCTGGCAGCGGCGAGGCATCAAGATGAAACGGTATGAGCTTAGTTTTCGCAAGACACGGTAAGCCATGAAGCTCCACCGGCACCGGACGTGATTTGTCCCCGGGGATGTAGCCTTGGAACATCTCGAGGCCGAACCCTCGCAGGTAGTTAACCAAGCTCGGGTGGGTTTCCGCGACACGCTCCACCAGTGCCATGTCACGGGCCGTGCCCCAAGCTGCGACCTTCAGCGTGTACTGATTCGCCGCCGCCAATCGGACTGAGATTCGATGAATGTTCTCCGGGCCGACGCGCAATACCCCATGCTCCCGATATGTCAGATCCCGTTCGACCGTCACGTACAGGAAGGAGTCCTCTTGCTTCGCCGGAGAATTCTCGAACACGACGGCGACCGCCGGTTGTTCAGCGGAAGGGAAGAGTTTTTCCCGGTGAAGTGCCGACAGATTGAAGAAGATTCGAGGTGCGAAGGCTTGGAACAGCTCACGTTTGGCCTGAATGGACTGCGGATGATGGCTGAAGAAACGCTTCCCTTCGAGGATAAAGCCGAATCGAGCATTTGGCCGGGAGAAGTCTGCGGCCCGGTAGATGAAGGCTTGGTCCGGAGGATTTCGGAAAGGCAAGGTGACTTTGGGAACCCTCGTCTCGCAATACTCCACGTGCGCGGGGGCCGCGCCGGGACGACCGGACCGCGGGCCTTTGTGGCGAGTCCACGGAGGATTGCCGACGATGACAGAAAAATCCTTGTCCCTGAACGGTGGGGCCTGCTCGAACGCGCCCCCGGATTTAAAGGCATCGCCGACGAAGAGGTTCTGCCCCTTCAACTCGCGCTCGAAGCGGAGCGGGCGGGACGAGTTCGGGTCTGGATCCAACTCGAAGGCGGTGAGGCAGAGGCTGAAGGCAGCGATCTCAACGGCCGTCTCCTCAATGTCAACGCCAAAGACTTGTCCGTAGAGCGTCTCGCGAACTAGCTCACGTGTGTGCTCCTCGCCGCTTGCGATACGCCGGGCCACGAGGCGACGCAGAGCCTCCACCAAGAACACCCCGGACCCGCACGAGAGATCGAGGATCTTCGCATCGGGACCGAGGCTATCACCCTTGAAGAGGCCGTCGTCGAACACTTGCGAGAGGACCAGATCAACTAGGTTGACCGGCGTGTAATGCGTGCCCGCCCGCGTAGCACGCTCTGGGTCGGCCGCGTGGATAAATTGCTCGTAGATCGAGCTGATCAGCTCGATCGGGATGACATCGAAGTCGTAACGCCAGAAATTGAGGCTCTGCTGGAAGGTGGTTAGGTCGGTCCGGGCCAGGATGCAGCGCGGGATCTCCAACTGCGCCTCGGTAAGCAGGCCTTCGCTGCCCAGGGATTCCTCCCTCTTGGGGGGCGGTGGGAACAAGTCGCCATTGAAGGTCTCTCGCATCCGGGCGAAGAAGGTCTGCGTCGCTTCGGCGTCGCCGAGTACCTCCTCGAAGCAGGTCACCCCCAGGCCATGAAAGAGGTCTGGTGGCAGAATCTTCTTCGATTCGAGGTAGGCGATGAAGATCGTTCGGAGTAGGAGCCGATGCGCGGAGAGCCCTTGCATGTCTCGCTGCTTGAGCTTTGTCGCAGCGACCGTTAGGTCGGCAACCAGTTGTTCATCGATCCGAGTCGACCGATCGATCCGTCTGCCGAGCGGCCCGGACCAAAACTCGCCCGACGAGAGGGCATCGCGGGTGAGGCGGAGTTCTCGTAATCGCTCCAGGTTGCCGGCGACATCGCTGAAGAGTTCGACTTCGGGGTCGTCGACCCCCGCTCCCCCATCCCGCGGCGTGGCGAATGCATTGAATATCCTTATGCGAGAAGGCGTGCTTATCCATAGCATGCGAGCCAGGCCGTGGTTCCAGGCGGCCCGGTGCCAATTCTGAAGTTGTTCCGTGGTCGGCTCCGCCCCTACCGACTTGAAGTAGATGCAGGGCGACCCGTCGAGTTCGAAGATTTCGGTTACGCCGAGCTTGTCGCCTCCGAGGACGGCCTCATACTTGAAGGAACGATCAATTTGATTCGCGGGAACGCCAGCACGCCGGGCGTTCTTCAATTCCCCCGCGCGCAGCATCCCCTTGCTTGGTTCCCCGTTCCTGTAGAACCCAAGCTCTTCTAACTGGCTCTCGAACTGCTCATTATGCTCTGTCATGCTCTGCCAACTGGACGGTCAAGGGACGCGTGAGACAGAACGAAGTATCGCCCCGCTCGCGCATCTACGTTTCTCGGCTCCCGGGGGCGATGCTCTTCGCTCCATCGCCCGCGTCCCGACGAGTTTGGACGCCTCCGCTCCGACTATCGAGGAGGTCGGTCAAGGCATCCCACTCGGCCGATGAGGTGATCCCACGAGATCGGACGTAGAACCTCCGCCCCGAGGGCGATGCGACCATGTGCTCAAGTTCCGGTGGAACCTTGCCGGCGAGCATCAGGAGCTCGAGGGGATCTGCGCCCAGGACAGTCGCAAGTGCGCGAACCGTCTCCGCCGCCGGAACGAAGCCGGGTTTGTTGTTCTCGATCTTCGAGAGGTAGGTCTGGTTCACGCCTGCCGCGTGAGCCACCTCGCGTAGGGTCATGCCACGCTCGCGTCGCAACTGCCGCATCCGAGTGCCAAGCTCCATGACAGTACACCTCCTGCTCGCATTAACAGTACGTGGTAGTTGAGGTGACTTCAACTCAAAAATCGAACGGTGGTCGGAAATCGTTCTGAGGCCGGTCGAGGAGCGATTGACGCATCTCCTTTTGCAGGTCATCCGTCATAACCTACAAAAGACACGGTGAGTTGCGCCCAGAACTCGGCTTTGCCGAGCGACGCCCGTCCGTGCTAACCTCGGAAATGCGACAGGCTCCCTGCCGATGGCAAGGAGCCTGTTGTGGGAATCGAATGAATCGGCCATGGGCGTCCGTGCTCCAGGCGATTCGGGCGAGCGTCTCATCCGTGAAATCCCCTCGCCCTACGGTTCGTCAATCAAAGAGCTGATTGGTCGAGATTAGAGTCCCGTCAAAGAAACTAATCTCTTCCAGAGTGGGGGGCGGGAGCGCTTGCGCTCCGCCTTCCACCATTTTTCCAGCTGTCGCAAGGCCCGCCGGGCGTCGCGGAGATCGTTGAAGTAGACGTCGGGGACCGCGTCCGGCTCTCCGTTGATCTCCGCCAGCCTCGACACCGTGAAGCACTGGTAGTTCACCCCGCCCTCCGAGACCCGATCCCAGGCCTGCACGACCGCGTGGCCGCGCTGGAACTGCTTGATCGGCGCCTTCGGCCGGACCGGGAGCGACTTCACCACGTGCTCCACGTACTGCCTCGACTTCATCCTTCGTACATCCTCTTTGGTCCTCATAGACCTCCTGCTTGGTTTCGCCGCGTCGCATGGCCTGCTCCCAGGTCCAGCACGCGGAGGTTCATCATCGGCCGCCTCGCGACGGCCCCGCCTATTGCTCGGTTTGCGAACCGCCCGGCGGGTCGGGGAAACGCCTCACCTATTGCTTCGTTTGCGAACGCCCCGGTGAGGGGGTGGGGGGAAAAGAGAGATCTCGGGGCGAGTGCCGCGCGGGGCCTCGCATACGACCGATTCTAGGCGGCCGAGCCGGCGGTGTGTACCGGGATTTCCGGGATTTCTCGGGCGAATCACCCGGTCCTGCGCATGCCGGCGACAGGCGGCGACAGGATGCGACGCCGCACGGATTCCGATCTGCATTTCCTCGTCGAAACGATCGGCCGGTCGACCTCCCGCGGCATCTCGACGCCCCCGGATCGCCACCATCGGGTCGTCGAACGAGCCCCATGCCCCCGTCGTACCCGAACGGCGCGGCGATAGACCCAGAGGCACTCCGATCTCTGAGATTCGATCCGGGATAGACGAGACCAATCCACCCCCCGACCGGGCGACGAGGCCGGGTCGAGGGGCCGTGGTGCCAATTTGAGAAGGTTTGCGTCGGGCGACGACTCGTCGCGACGCGGTGTGACGGAAGGCGACAGGCCGAGCGTAGGGCCGCCCGCGTGGGCGGTCGAACGCTCGGTCCCTGTCCGCAACCCGTCACCCCGTCCGGAGCATCGCCCATGACCAGGCAGAACCTCACCCGCGCCCACGAGCAGCTCTTCCGCCGCGACCCCGACGAGTGTGCGACCGACCTCCAGGCCCTCTGGGACCACTGCCGCAGGCAGAAGGAGGAGGGCCGCGACCGTTGGCAGCTGCCGCAGACGATCCGGCCTTTTGCCCGAGACGGGCAGATTCTGCTGGAGCTCGGCGACGACGGCGCGAGCCTCCTCAACGACTGGTCGTTCTCACAGCTCTGCCGGATCGCCGGCGTGAGCAAGGACACGATCAACCGGCTCAGCCCCGAGACCGCCGCCACGGCGCTCGCGGAGACCCTGCCGCGCGGCAACCGGCCGACGCAGGTGCTCACCGAGGGCGACTCCGTCCGCTCGGTCCACGGCACGCACTACACGCGGCTCTGGAACGCCGACCTGCTGGCCGTCGTCGCCGAATTCGCCGTCGACTTCCAGCCCCCGCCACGGGCCTACTCCGGCGGCACGGGGCTGTACGCGGGCGAGCAGGACATGTTCGCCTTCCAGATCGACCCGGCCGGCTGGGCCGAGGTCGAGGGCGAGGCGTTCGCCCCGGGCTTCTTCGTCTGGAACAGCGAGGTCGGCCGGCGGGCGCTGGGCGTCTCGACGTTCTGGTTCCAGCATTGCTGCCGCAACCACATCGTCTGGGACGCCGTCGAGGTCACCGAGTTCACCGCCAAGCACACCTCGCGTATCGGCGACGCGCTCGGCGAGGTCCGCCGCATCATCGAGGCCCTGGTCCGGCGGCGCGACGAGCGCCGAGACGGCTTCGTCCGCGTCGTGGCCAAGGCGATGAAAGAGCGGCTGGGCGAGGACGCCGACGAGGTGCTCGATCGCCTGCAGACATTCGGCGTGCCGCGCGGCCTGGGCTCGAAGGCGGTGGAGCTGGCCCACGGGCAGGGCTTCACCATCTTCTCCGTTGTCGACGCGCTGACGCGCCTGGCGCAGGAGATCCCCTACGCGGGCGAGCGCACCGAGGCCGACCAGAGGGCCGCGCGGCTCCTCGATCTCGTATCGGCGAGGGGGGAGGCGACGCAGACCGCGGCGCTGGCCGTCTGACCGGGAATTCTGACGATCCCCCCGATCCCGGCTGGAGGACTTCCGATGAGTCATTCGAAGGCGAAGGCGCGGCCGCGCGCGGAGCACAACGGGCAGGATCCGCCGGAGGAGGCGCCGGACCGGAATCGGCCGGTGCACGTGGTGCGGCTGCGGAACATCCGGGCCGCGATCTGGGCCAACGAGACCGAGGCGGGGCTGCGCTACAACGCGACCGTCACCCGGCTCTACAAGGACGGCGAGCAGTACTGGCGGACCTCCGACAGCTTCGGCCGCGACGACCTGCTGCTCCTGGCCAAGGTCGTCGACCTGGCCCACACCTGGATCAGCGAGCAGATGCAGGCAGCCGACGTGCCGTTCTGACGCGACGGGCTGAATGGCCGACACGGAGGTCGGCCACGCCCCGCGAGAGGTTCCCCGAGAGGAGGCACCACCGCCCGACACCAGCCAACCCGGCGAGCCGGCTCGAGGCGGCCAACTCGCTCTAATTGGAGGGCGCATGGACGAGGGGAAATGGACCGTGAAGAGCTACGCGGGCGCGAAGGGCGAGCGGATGTGGGCCGTCGTGCACCGCGAGCGGCCGATGTTCCTGGCGATCGTCGCGGATCGCTCCGTCGACGCGCTCTGCGAGGTCCCGCCCGCGGCCGTGTACTGGGCGAAGCCCGAGGTGCCGGACGATGCGGCCTCGTACCGCAGGCGGGCGATCGAAGTGCTCAGGCAGCGACGCGATGCGTCTCCGCCCCATCGCCCGGCCCGCCCAAACCGACGCGTGAAGGGGAGAGGGAAGTCCAGCCGCGCAACCGGGACGCAGCCGCGCCATGCCAGGTCGAAGTGACTCATGCCGGCCCCGCCCGGCGGTGCTGAGCTTCCGGTTCGTCGGCACGGCGATGGTTGGCTCGCTGGCGATGGCGCTCGTGTCGATCTTCGCCCCGCCGCCGGCCCAGATCGCCGCCCTCGGGGCGTGCGTTAGCATGCTGGCCGGTCTGTTCGTCGCCTACCTCGAGCAGGAGGCCGAGCGGGAGCGGGAGCGGGCCCGACTGCTGGAGCAGCTCCGCATCCCGATGGCTCTGGCCCCCGAGCATGACCTGTTCGACCTCTATCGCTCCTTCTCCGATTCGCTCGCAGATCTGTCCCTGCAGGGCGACCCGGCGCTCCGCCGCTTTGCCGTGCTGAAGCTCACCTCGCTCGCGGCGGAGGTCCATTCGCTCGCGCGCGGCACGATCGTCTTCCACGGCACCGAGACCTGGCGCACGGTCTACGAGGAGTTGCTCGAAGGCCCGGGGCTCGGCTCGTATCTCTCGGTCTCTTGGGTCAAGACACGCGACTACTGGCAGGACCGCCCCGGCTGGCGGAGCATGCACCTGAACTTCGCCCTCGCCGAGCGGGGCCTGCACATCGAGCGGATCCTGATCCTCCGCGACCACCTCTGGCCGATCGGCGAGCCGCTGCCGAGCGAGGCGATCCGCCCCTGGATCGACGCGCAGCACGGCCGCGGCATCCGGGTGTCGCTGCTGCGGGAGTCGGAGATCGCCTCCGAGCCCGACCTCCTGGTCGACTACGGCATCTACGGCGACCGGGCCACCGGGACGCACGAGCTCGACGAAATGGCCCGCACCCAACGATTCGTCGTCGAGTTCGGGCCGCAGGCGCTCAAGCTTGCGCGCGACCGGTGGTCGCGCACGGCGCTGTACGCGACCTCCTACGCCGAGATCCTGGACTCCGTGGGGGAAGCCGCCTAAGATCGGATCAACGAAAGTGGATCGAATCTTCGCCGACCTCACGCACCGGGGAGCACGCCGGTGTACACCACGCTCTATCTGGACACTGCACGCTTCGGGAGGATGCGCTTTCGCGCCCGGCGGGCGGCGGCGGATCACGCCCGGCTCTGCTCCGACGAGGGCGGCTCGCGTCGCGTCGAGGAGCTGCTGGTCGGCGGCCACGAACCCTGGCCCCGGGCGTTCCAACTCCGCTATCCCGGCCTCGCCGACTGGGGAGGGCTCGCATCGTTACGAAGCGACCTCCGGACCATGCTCGGTGCGCCGACCGAGGCGAACGTCCTCCTGGCCGCCCGCTCGGCGACGCTGATGCGGATCGGCGCACGCGCACTCGCGCGACGTTGCAGGAGGATCCTCCACACCGACCTCGAATGGGACAGTTACGTCGGCCTGCTCCACGAGGAGGCGGGGCAAGCGGGCCGCGAGGTGATCTCGCTGCCGGTCCGGCATCTCCTGGACGGGGGGACGATCGGCGCCGATGACATCGTGCGCCTCATCGCCGATGCGTGCCGGGCGCGAAGCTGCGAGGGGTTGTTCCTCACCGACATCAGCCACGACGGGATGCGGATCCCGGTCGCATCCATCGTCCGCGAGCTGGAGCGGGGTGGTGCCGAGCCGCTCCTCGTGGTCGACGGCTCGCAGGCCCTCGGGCAGGCACCCGTTCAGCTCGACGGCTGCGACCTGTATCTCGCCGGGGCCCAGAAGTGGCTCAGGGCGGGGCATCCGATCGGCATCGCCCTGGTCCCGCGGGAGAAGAGCCGGGCGCTCGTCGCCGGCGAGATCGCGAGGCTGGTGGACTCGAGGTCCGTCTCCGACCCGCTGCTCGACCTCGTCGATCAGATCGACAGCACGGCCTCTCACCCATACGGCGAGACGGCCGACCTGGGGGCGCTCTTCTGCCTCGCGGCGGCCGTCCGTGCGGAATGCGCCGAGCGGCGGAGCACGGACCAGCGATTCGCGCTCCGCAAGGCGAACGCGGCAAGGGTCCGCGAAATCGCCCGGCGGGTCGGCTGGGAGCCCTTCGTACCGTCATCGGCGCTCCTCACCGGGATCGTGCTGCTCCGTGCGGCCGATCCGGGAGTCCGTTCCTGGCCGGCCGAGCGGCTCCGCTCCGAGCTGCATCGCCGCGGACTCGCCGCGACGGCGTATGACGGTGGCGTGGTCCGCCTGTCGATGCCCGGCGAGCTCTGGGAGGACGAGGACCTCGAAGTGATGCGATCGGTGCTCGCTGGCGTCGCCCGAGGAATGCCGGCCTCGGTGGCACGTCGCGCCGGTCACGCCGGACGACGGTCGACTCTCGAACCCGGAGGCCGCCTCGAGTGCGCACGCCGCGTTCAGTAGGGCGCCTCGATCGGCTCGAACGCCATCGCGCCGAAGTCGTAGAGCTCGGCCTCCCCGACCATACCACCTCCCGCCAGGGTGGCGGCCATCAGCTTGCCGCCGGCCGCCCAGACCAGACGCTCCCCATCGAGATCCGCCCACTCCCAGTCCGGGCAGCGGATGCACCGGCCCGTCTCGAGATGAACCAGCTCGTGCTCATCCCAGTAGCATCCCTTGCCCTGCTGCGCCCCCAGCTCGGCATGGGCGATCTTCCGCAGGACCCAGCCGCTCCCCGCCGGCTTCTCGAAGATGTCTCGGTCCTTCCACTTCGCGACGTTCTCCCGCTGCACGAGCTTCCAGCCGTCGCGCAGGAGCCGTGGGTAATAGACCCCGAGGCATTCCCCGCCGAAGTGCTGATCCGGTCGGTACTTCGCGTCGCGCCGGACTTCGACCGCGTCGCGGAGCACGGAATGACCGAACCCGTCGTTCAGCCAGTAGGTGTCCATTCCGGTGAATAGGCCGCCGCCGTGCCAGCAGTCGCCCTTGGGGAACAGCGCGACGGCCTTCAGGTACGGTGCCCGAGAGATCGCGGTCCAGGAGCCCTTGGCCTCGGAGTCCCAGCGGCCGTTCATCGCGAAGTAGATCAGGTGGGAGCCGTCGGGCGACAGGTCGCTACGCCGCTCGTAGATCCGGCCCTTGAGCCACTGTCCGAGGCGGAACTCATCCCGACGTCGGTCCCAGAGGATCGTGCACACGCGCTTCGACGGGCCGCGGCGGATGACGACCCCCACCGGTGCCCGGCGCGCCAGGAGCACGTGGACCCTCGGCCCGATCTCGGCCATCGCAATTCACCCCCCGCGAGGGCCGAAGGCCTGCTCGATGGTCGCCATCGGAAGATAGAGGTGACGCGGGTCGTCCTCCAACGGGACGAACCCGTACTTCGCGTAGAAGGCCGCGGCATCCTCGTCGATCGCATCCACCGCGACCGCGTGGATCGCGATCTGCTCGGCGAGCGTCAGGCAGCGTGCGAGGGCGTCCGTCAGGAGCGCCGCGCCCAGGCCGCGGCCCTGCATCGAGCGATCGACGGCAAGCCTCGCCAGCAGGGCGACGGGGACGGGATGGCGCGGGAGCTTCCGTGAGGCCTCCGCCGGCAAGTTCTCGAACGTGACGGAGCCCGAGGCGAGGGTGTAGTACCCGACGACTCGCTTGGTAACCGGGATCACCGCCACGTAGGTGCGTCCCAGGTTCCGCTTCTCGTACTGCGAGACCAGCTTGCGCAGGAAGTCGTCCAGCGGCGGCCGGCCGCAGTCTAACGCGGAGCGGTCGTGCGAGCGGTCGAGCCGCTCGATCGCCCAGTCAGCCATGATGCTTCAGGTGCGTCGCGGCCGCCCGCCTGAGGGCCTCGTTCGGGGCCGGCGGGTTGTCGAGCAGCGTGAGGAAGCGGTCGCGGTCCCGGTCGGAGAGCGGCGCGGCCGACTCCTCGGCGAAGCGCAGCTCGTCCTCGGGGACGACGACGGCCTTGCGGATCCGCAGCTCCGTCTCGCTGACCTGCTCGACGATGACCGTCGCGTTGGCGAACGAGCGGGGGAGCGTCACCCGGCCCTTGGCGTCGGTGTTCCTGGTCTCGGTTTCCATGGTCCTTCCTCGACGTGATGACAACTCGATTGTCTCACGCAGGCGGGAAAGTGGTCAAGCGGGACCGTCCCACCACGCCGAAAGCCGCTAAGATGGCGAATTCGCCCGGAAAACCCGACTCCCGATAAGAGCAGTTATCGGGCCTCTTGGGCTCGAATCGGCTGATTTGGCTTTATAAGTCCCACTTCCGCCACGGCGCGAATAATCTCCGTAGTATTCACCCGCACACGAGCGAGGATCGAGTCCATGGGAGCCCTTTGCTGCAATCCCGCGCCGTCCAACGCCGCCACGGCGGCCGAGCCGAATGGAGACAACGCCTTCCGCCCGGAGAGCCCGCGGAGCCACAGCCCCACTCATCCGCATCGTCACGACCCTAACGAGCTCAGCGAGGCCCACCGGCGATGCCTCGCCCACGTCGATCGCCTGAGCTGGGCGCAGGTCGCAGGGTGTCCCGCGGGCGTCGCCGGGCTCCGCCTACCCCCGAGGCCTCTCGAATAGGAACAGCGTTCCTCGATCCACGTCGGGCGTCCGGCGGGATGACCGGGGGCGAGCCGCATCGGCGAACTGACAACCGCTTGCCCGCGAACTGCCACCTGGGTTGGGCACAACAGATTAGAATCGCCAAACTCGGGTCATTGCGAATCAGCATCGTCATGCCCCCAACCCTGTAGAGAAATAGACCGTGCGGATGAATAATCCCTATCGCGCGCCGCTTTCATCGGCCGTGCATGTTGCGCCAGCGAGCGGCACCCAGCTCGGTGGGGGATCGAGCGAGGGCCAGCATGCGAGTGGAGGGCTGATGGGCTATCTCGGGCTGGTCGGCACGACGACGAGTCGTAAGCTGCTCGTCTGGACATGGCTGCTCTTCATCGCCGTGTTTGCCTTCACGAACTGGCTGTTCAACGATCATGGCTCGTCCACTCGCCCTGAGGACGGCCAGACGATCGGAGGCCTGTCCACCACGGGCGGATTGCTCCGCGATTACGCCCGGGGCGCGGAACCGGAACGAGACTGAGGCGAATCGAAAGGCTGCCGCTGATGCCTCGGCTGCCATTCAGTCCGCACCGGCTCGTGCCGGCCTACGCGCGGATACCGGCCGATCAGTCGGTTGCGACTTCCTCCCTGTGGAACATGCGGTAGAGCGCCGGCAGGACGACGAGCGTCAGCAGCGTCGAGGAGAAGATGCCGCCGATGACCACGGTCGCCAGCGGCTTCTGGACCTCCGCCCCCGTGCCCGTGGAGAGGGCCATCGGGACGAAACCCAGGGCGGCGACGAGCGCCGTCATCAGTACCGGCCGCAGCCGGGTCACCGCGCCCGAGACGATGGCGCGCTCGAGAGGCATTCCTTCCCGCCGCAGCTGGTTGATGAACGTCACCATCACCAGGCCGTTCAGGACCGCCACGCCCGAGAGCGCGATGAAGCCGACCGCCGCGGAGATCGAGAAGGGCATGCCGCGGAGCCAGAGCGAGAGCACCCCCCCCGTCAGGGCGAGCGGCACGCCCGAGAAGACCAGCAACGCGTGCTTCACCGAGTTGAACGTGCTGAAGAGCAGCAGGAAGATCAGGAAGAAGCAGAGCGGGACGACGAGGCTCAATCGCTTCCTCGCCTGGATCAGGTTCTCGAACTGCCCGCCCCAGTCCAGCCAGGTGCCGGCCGGCATCCTCACCTCCTGGTCGATGCGCCGCTGCGCCTCTGCGACATAGGAGCCGATGTCGCGGCCCCGGACGTTGGCCTGGACCACCACCCGACGCTTGCCGTTCTCCCGGCTGATCTGGTTGGGCCCCTCGCTCATCTCGATCGCCGCGAGGGACCCGAGCGGCACATAGCTCGCCCCCGCCCGCACCGGCCGGCCCGCCGCGTTATCTCCCGCCGGAGCCGGAACCTCCTCCCCGTGGGACGGGAGCGGGATCGGCAGATTCCTCAGGGCGTCGATGTCCCGCCGGATCTCATCGGGCAGGCGGACCACCAGGTCGAAGCGGCGGTCGCCCTCGAACACCTGGCCCGCCTCCTTGCCGCCGATCGCCGCCGCCACCACGTCCTGCACGTCCGCGACGTTCAGCCCGACACGCGCGATGGCCGCGCGGTCCACCCGCACGGTCATCACCGGCAGCCCCTCGGTCTGCTCCACCTTCACCGAGGTGCCGCCCTCCACCTCGCCCAGGACCCGGGCGATCGCCTCCGCGGTCGGGACCATCTGGCCGAATTCGTCGCCGTAGACCTTCACCGCCACGTCGCTCCGCACCCCGGCGATCAGCTCGTTGAACCGCATCTGGATGGGCTGCGTGAACTCGTAATTGTTGCCGGGGGCCGCCGAGAGGGCCTCCTCGATCCGCCCGATCAGCTCCGCCTTCGGCTCATCCGGCTCGGGCCACTCCTCCCGGGGCTTGAAGATGATGAAGGTGTCCGAGACGTTCGGCGGCATCGGGTCGGCCGCCATCTCCGCCGTCCCGGTCTTCGAGAAGACGAACGCCACCTCGGGGAAGTCGGAGACGATCTCCTCGACGTGGAACTGCATCGCCGTCGACTCGGTGATCCCGGTGCTGGGGATGCGCATCGCATGCATCGCGATGTCCTTCTCGTCGAGCGTCGGGATGAACTCCTGGCCCAGGACGAAGAACAGCAGGAGCGACGCGAGGAACCACCCGGCGCCGCCTGCCACCACGGCGCCGCGGTGCCGCATCGCCCAGCGCAGCAGCGGCGCATATCGCTCCTTGGCCCGGTGCACGAACCAGTTCTCCTCCTCCTTCACTCGCCCGGTGATGCCGATCGCCACCATCGCCGGGACGAAGGTCAGCGAGAGGACGAAGGCCGAGATCAGCGCGAAGATGACGGTCGCCGCCATCGGCTGGAACATCTTGCCCTCCACCCCGGTCAGCGCCAGCAGCGGGATGTAGACCGCGATGATGATCGCCTCGCCGAAGGCGGTGGCGCTCCGCACCTGCACGCTCGCCTGGAAGACCACCTCGAGCCGCTCCCGGAGCGTGAGCGTGCGGCCGAGGCGGTGCTGCTCCTCGGCCAGGCGCCGCAGGCAGTTCTCGACGATGATCACGGCGCCGTCGACGATCAGGCCGAAGTCGATCGCGCCGAGGCTCATCAGGTTGCCGCTGATCTTCGTCCGCACCATGAACGTCGCGGTGAGCAGCATGGACAGCGGGATGGCCAGCGCCGTGATGAACGCCGCCCGGAAGTTCCCCAGCATCGCAAAGAGGATCACGATGACCAGGATGGCCCCTTCGGCCAGGTTGTTCCGCACGGTGCGAATCGTCGCGTCGACGAGCTTCATCCGGTTGAGCACCGTCTTGGCCCGGATGTCCGGCGGGAGGCTCTTGTTGACCTCAGCGAGCTTGGCGTCGACCGCCGCGGCCACGGTCCGGCTGTTGGCGCCGATGAGCATCAGCGCCGTGCCGACCACGACCTCCTCGCCGTTCTCGCTCGCCGAGCCGGTGCGGAGCTCCTTGCCGATGCCCACGCTCGCCACGTCCCGCACATAGACCGGCACTCCGCCCCGCTCCGCGACGACGATGCTCTCGATCTGCTCGGGCTGCTCGATGCGGCCGGGGACGCGCACGAGGTACGCCTCGCCCTTGTGCTCGATGTAGCCGGCGCCGATGCTCTCGTTGTTCCGCTCGAGCGCCTCGATCACATCACCGAAGGTCAAACCGTAACTCATGAGCTTCATCGGATCGGGCTGCACATGGTACTGCTTCTCGTAGCCGCCGATGGCGTCGACCTCCGCAACGTCCTTCACGCCCTTCACCTGCGGCCGGATGATCCAGTCCTGCACCGTCCGCAGGTACGAGGCCCGTTCGAGCTCGGTCCGAAGCCGCAGCCCTTCCGGCGTGAGGTAGCTCCCGTCGCCCTGCCAGCCCGGTTGGCCATCGACCGCCTCGGCACCCTCACCTCGCGGGTGCTCGTACTCGACCACCCACATGTAGACCTCGCCCAGGCCGGTGGAAATCGGCCCCATGCGAGGCTCGGCCCGCGGAGGGAGGTTCTCCCGGGCGAGCCCGAGACGCTCCGCGACCTGCTGCCGCGCAAAGTAGATGTCGACGTCGTCGTCGAAGACGGCGGTCACTTGCGAGAAGCCGTTGCGGGAGAGCGAGCGGGTGTAGTCGAGCCCCGGGATGCCGGCCAGGGCCGTCTCGATCGGGAAGGTCACCTGCGTCTCGATCTCGAACGGCGAGAGCGCCGGGTACTCGGTGTTGATCTGCACCTGGTTGTTGGTGATGTCCGGGACGGCGTCGATGGGCAGCTGCTGCAGCGAATAGGCGCCGACCGATGCCGCCAGCACGGTGATCAGCACGACCAGCCAGCGGTGGTCGATGGAGAACTTCAGGATACGATCAAGCATGGGCCTCCTGTGACTCGTGGGCGAGCTGCGTGCTCAGTGTTCGTGCGCTGCGCCGGCCTTGCCCAGCTCGGCCTTGAGGATGAAGGTCCCCGCGGCGACGTAGCGCTCCCCCTCCTCGAGCCCGGAGAGCACCGGCACCATCCCGCCGACGGCCGGGCCGACGCGGACCGGGCGCTTCGCGAAGGTGTTCGCCTCGCCCTCGACGGGCACGAACACCGCGGGCGAGCCTTCGACCGTCTGCACGGCCTCGCTCGGGACCGCGAGCACCTCCTCGGCCGCGCCGGCCGGGGGGAAGATCGTGGCCTCCGCGAACATCTCCGGCTTGAGCCGTCCGCGAAGGTCCTTCACCTCGATGCGCACCTCCGCGGTACGGGTCGCACGGTCGAGCGCCGGGTCGATGACGGTGACCACACCCTCATACGGCTCCCCGGGGGCCGCCGGGACCTTGACTCGGGCCGACGAGCCGACGACGACGTCCTTGAGGCGTCCCTCCGGCACGTCGGCCAGGACCCAGAGCGTGCCCGTATCGGCGATAATCAGGAGTGACTCGTGCTCGGGCCCAACCAGCTCGCCGAGCATCGCATGCCGCTTCACGACCGTCCCGCCAAGCGGCGAGCGGATCGGATAGCGCGAGGTCGTCTCGCCGGACTTGAGCAGGCCGGCGATCTGCGCGCTGTCGAAACCAAGCAGGCGGAGCTTGCTCTCGGCCGCCTGTGCCTCGGTCTCCGCCACCCGCAGCTCCACCTCCCGCTTCTGCACCTCGCCCAGGGCGATCCCCTGCGACCGCTCCAGCAGCGTCTTTGAGCGCTCGTACGCGCTGCGCGCGGCATCGACGGCGGCGCGCCTCGATCGGAAGTCGTTCTGCGCCTCCCCGAACTGGGGGCTCTCCACGATCAGCACCACGTCCCCCGGCTGCACCCGATCGCCGAGCTGCACCTTCAGCTCCACGACCCGACCGGGGACGGGAGAGCCGACGTGGGCGAGCCGATCCCGGTCGTATGACACCCGGGCCGGTGCCGTGACCGAGTCGTTCAGCGCCTGTTTCCTGGCGACCTCCATTCGGAGGCCGTAGCGCTCGATCGCGGCCGGCGCCAGCGTCGCCTCGTCGATATGCTCGGCGCCCTCGCCGTGGCCGTGTTCGCCGTGTTCGTGCTCATCCTCGCCCTCCTCGCCATGCCCATGCTCGTCCTCCCCACTCCCGTGGCCGTGCTCGTCGTGACCACTCTCTTCGCCGTGCTCATGCCCATGCTCATGCTCGTCCCCGCCGCTACGACCCTCGCCGCGGCAGCCGGCGACGAAGCCGGCCAGCAGCAGGAGGAGCAGGAGGGTCAGGATGCGGCCGGGCAGATGGTCAGCGGCCCTGGTGGTCTGCGATTGATCACCGGTTCTCATCGTTCCGATTCCTCTGATGCTTCCCCGTGTGCCTCCGGGGTCGTTCCTAGTCCGCCGGCTGCGACGCCCGGCTTCGTCTGCGCCGCAGCCTCCAGCTCCGCGGCCACCCCGGCCCCTCCCACGGCACGCTCCAGGCGGATGAGCGCGACGGAGGCCTTCCGCTGGAGCTCGATGAGGCGCGTGTGCGCCTCGTGCAGATCCTGCTCGGCCAGGAGCAGCTCGGTGATGTCCGTCTCCCCGGTCTTGAACTGAAACTGGGCCTGTCCGAGTCGCCGCTCGGCCAGCGGCATGAGCTCCCTCTCGACCCGGGCCAGGTTCGCGAGGGTCGCGGCATACGCTTCGTGCGCGCGCCGGATCTCCTCGACGACCAGCCGCTTGATCCCCGTCAGCTCGTGGCTTGCCTCAAGCACCGCCGCGCGGGCCCGCGCCCGCCGGGCCTGGCCGAAGTCGAAGATCGGTAGAGGCAAGGCGATGCTCGGGCCGACCGACCACTCCTCCTCGCGCTCCGCATCGACCCCCACCCCGGCGCCCTCAAGCGGCGCAAGCCACGCCAGGCGGCGCTCCGCGCCGAGCGCCGCAAGCTGCCACTCCTTCGCCTGGACCTCCGGTCGCCGCACAAGCGCCGCTTCCGCCCAACGCCGGTCCGGGACGGTGATCGGATTCGGCGGGTCCCAGGCGGGGAGGCGCCAATCCGCCGCGCCGCCCGGCTGGCCGATCAGCCGGGCGAGGGCCAGCCGTTCCTCTCGCCGCTCAAGCTGTCGCTCGGCGATCTCCGATTCGATCTCGAGGCGCTGGGCCTCGGCGGTCGTCAGGTCGAGCAGCGTCCCCTCGCCCAGCTCCAGCCTCGCCCTCGCCAGTTCGATGAGGCGGGCGTTGAGCCGCTTCCGCTCTTCCAGCTCGGAACAGAGCGAGTCGAGCGCCTGCGCCGCGACAAACCGCTCGCCGAGCGAGGACACCGCGTCGAGGACGGCCGAGACGGCCTCCGCGCCGGCCGCACGCAGCCGGTCGTCCGCGGCGGAGACGAGCCCCGGCCTCCGCAGGACCGACAGGAGGTCCTCCGCGAGCCCCGCCTCGACGACCGCCCGCCCGCCGGAGTCCGGGATGCGGAATGCGACGCTCAAGATCGGGTTGGGCAGCAGCCGGGCCTGGTCCGCATCTGCCTGGGCGATGCGCACCCGCCCCAGCGCCGCCTGGATGCCGGGGTCGTTCTTCAGGGTCAGGCGCAGCGCCTCGGGAAAGCTCAGGAGTTCGGGCGTGGCGTCGTCCTCCTCCACCGGCATCGGCTGCTCACGAAAGACGATCGCGCCGGCCAGGCCGATCGCGGCGGCCGCCTCCTCCTCGGGCGGCGCAATCGTCTGCAGCCGACAGCCGCTGAGGAGGATCAAAGACACTCCGCAGAGGGCCGAAAAACGCGATATTTCCATAACTCGGGACAGGACAAAGTGTACGGTCGGTGTGAGCGAGGAGCCGCGAGGCCCCACGCGCGTCGATTCGTCCCGGGGGCAGCCGGGACCGAGGGTGGGCGGAACGATCAGATCAGGAGGATCGTGGTGCGATGGGAGGTGAGCGTACGTGCGAGAGAGGCTCCGACATCAACGGTCGGGGCGCATTTGGGGAGAGCTACCGCGGTCGGGGCGATCGCGGCGATGACCCGCGCGAGAACCAGCGGCCCGACTTCCAGACCTGGCTCCTGGATCTTGAGTGCGGTGCGGCCGGGCAGGACGAGGTCGGTGCAATCTGCCGATGCTGCCCGATCCGCGATCCGCGCGGCCTGAACGCCCGACGTGTCCGAGGGCGTCGACTCGCCGTGGCACCGGTCGTCCCCGGCCGGCCCCGCGAAGGCGACATGGCCGTCGGCCCCGACGCACAGCAGCTCGGCATGGACCGCCCCGACGCCGACGACGGCGTACACGAAGAGGGCGAGGGCCGAGACGAAGGAACGGAGGCGACGCTGCATAAACCCTGGTGGTGATGGGACTCCCGGCGCATGCTACCCCTGAGGGTGCCCATGCGCAATCTCCATTCCGGTCGGCCACTCCGCGCGGACGCTTGAGGACCAGGGGCATCTCCGCGGTATGACTGCAGAAATCTCGGCCGCCGGCCCGATCTTGGATGATGAGTCGGCGGAACGCCGGTGGTCAGAGAACCCCACGTTCCGAGCTTGATCGGGGTCGAAGAGACCGTATCATTCAAGCTAGGTCCATCCTCCCCTGTGGAGGCTCGTCGTGCGAAGCCTGGTCGCCGTGCTCCTGGTCGGCCTCATCGCTGCCTGCCCCCTCGTCTGCGAGGCGGCCGGGTCCGATCAGAGTCTGCACCAGTGCCAGCCGGACACGACCTGCGACGAGCCCGGGGCCCCCGACCCCGCGCCGTGTTCGGATGACGGCGGCAATTGCATCTGCAGCGGGGCCATCCAGGGGGTCGGCGTCCGCGTCTCCGACCACGATCCCACGCCCCTTCCCACCCCCACCCTCTTCGCCCTGCCCGCGCCCGGCCTCCGCCAACCGCTCTCTCCCTACCTCGCGCGGGACGGTGCGGCCGCAGGCCCAGGCCGCTTCGGCGACTCGGGCACCGTCCGGGCCCTCATCCAGGTCTATCGCTGCTGATCCCCCCGTCCCGCCGCCGGCGTGACCGCGCCCGGCCCGCGCGCGTCCTGCGCCCCCCGGCCCCGTCCGACGGGCCGTCAGCCAACTTCCGTGCCTGACACAAGACGACCCGGCCCTCGGGCGCCGCGCCCGCGCGCCCTTGGGCCAGCCCCTCCACACAAGGACCGACCGATGAAACGGATCGTCCTCGGCGTGACGATTGCGCTCGTCGTCGTCGCGGCGACCGGCGCCGGCCTGGCCGTCGCGCGCCCCGACCTCGTGCCCGCCTGGGCCGGCATCGACCCCGCGCGGCTGCCGAGCTGGGCCCGCCTCGCGGCCGCGGCCCCCGGGCCCGTGGACTATGGCCTGTACTGCAAGGAGCATGGGGTGCCGGAGAAGTTTTGCACCCTCTGCCACGAGGAGCTGACCGGGACGCTGCTGCTCTGCACGGAGCACGGCGGCATCCCGGAGGACATCTGCACCCTCTGCCACCCGGAGGCGGAGGCGAAGTACGACCTCGCGATGTGCACCGAGCACGACCTGCCGGAGCAGTTCTGCGGCGAGTGCGGCAACGGGCCGGGGGCCGCGGCGGCCCTCCCGGACGACGGCTGGTGTGCCGCGCACAACATGCCCGGGGCCTGGTGCATCGAGTGCAAGGCCGCCGGGGGCTGTGCGACGGGCGACCATGCCGATCACCCGGGCCATGAGGATCACGCGGGCCACGCGCATGGCCCTGCGGAGGCCGAGGTCTGCCGCGTGCCCCTGCCGATCGTCCGGCTCCGGACGCCGGGACCCGCCGCGCGGCTCGGCATCGAGACCGCCCCGGCCCGGCAGGAGCGGCTGGTGCCCCGCCTGCTGGCCAACGCCGAGACGGCCTTCGACGCCAACCGCTGCGCCGAAGTCTACCCGCGCGTGGGCGGCTTCCTCCGCGAGGCCCGGGCCGACCTCGGTCAGCCGGTCCGCCGGGGCGAGGTGCTGGCCGTCGTCGACTCGGCCGAGATCAGCGGCGCCAAGAGCCGCTTCCTCGCGGCGCGGTCGGCAGCCGAGCTGGCCAAAGTCGCCTACGACCGGACCGCCAAGCTCACCGAACGGGGGGCGCTGCCCGCCAAGAACGAGCTCGAGGCCCTGACCGCCCTGAACCAGGCCCAGGCCGAGATGATGGACGCCGAGCAGGCGCTGCGCAACTTCGGCTTCGCCGACGCGGATCTCGCGCGGATCGCCGAGGCGAAGGACACCTCCAGCCTGCTCGACGTCGTCGCGCCGATCGACGGGGTCATCACGGCCCGGCACGCCGTCCGCGGCGAGGCGGTGCAGCCGACCACCCAGCTGTTCGACGTCACCGACACCTCGCGCATGTGGCTCTGGGTCGACGTCTACGAGGCGGACATCGCCGCGGTGGCGCTCGGCCAGCCGGTGCGCTTCATCATCCCCGGGGTCGACGGGGCCGAGTCCGAGGGCACGGTGACCTGGGTGGGGGTCCAGGTCGATCCCACGACCCGGACCACCCGCGTCCGGGCCGAGCTGGCCAACCCCGACGGCCGCCTCCGCGCCAACCTGTTCGGCCAGGCCGAGATCCAGCTCGGCGAGGAACGTCAGGCGGTGGTGGTCCCCAAGGCCGCGGTGCAGCGCAAGGACGATGCCGACGTGGTCTTCCTGTTGCAGGACGACGGCGTCTATCGCCCGCAGCGGGTGGTTGCCCGGCCCGTCGACCGCCGCGACGTCGTCGAGGTCGCCTGGGGCCTGCAGGACGGCCAGCGGGTCGTCACCAAGGGCTCCTTCCTGCTCAAGACCGAGATCATGAAGGGCGCCATCGGCGCCGGGTGCTGCGAGTGACCCCGTCGCCGATGGAGGAGCCTACATGCTCAACGCGCTGATCGAATTCAGCCTGAAGAACCGGTTCGTCGTCCTGCTGGCGACGGCGATCCTGATCGTCGTCGGGGTGCAGGCGGCCCTGCAGCTGCCGCTGGACGCCTTCCCCGACACGACTCCGGTGCAGGTCCAGGTCAACACGACCGCCCCAGAGCTCGGCCCCGAGGAGGTCGAGCGGCTGATCACCTTCCCCGTCGAATACGCGATGGGGGGCCTGAAGGGCCTCGAGGAGGTCCGCTCGGTCTCGAAGTACGGTCTGTCCCAGGTCGTGCTGATCTTCAGCGACGACACGGACGTCTACTTCGCCCGGCAGCAGATCAACGAGCGGCTGGGCGAAATCGACCTGCCCGAGGGCATCGAGCGGCCGACCATGGGGCCGGTCGCCACCGGCCTGGGCGAGGTCTACCACTACCTGCTCAAGAGTTCCGACCCCGAGATCGGCCTCGATGAGCTGCGCACGCTCCAGGACTGGGTGATCCGTCCGCGGCTGCTCCGCGTCCCGGGGGTGGCCGAGATCAACCCCTGGGGCGGCCTGGCCAAGCAGTTCGAGGCGCAAGTCGACCCGATGAAGCTGGCCAAGTACGGCCTCACGCTCGACGACGTGATCGGCGCCCTGCGCGAGAACAACCAGAACGCGGGGGGCGGCTACGTCGTGCGGGCCGGTGAGGCCAGCCTGGTGCAGGGGGTCGGGCGGACCAGCACCCTCGCCGAGATCGCCGACGTGGTCGTCGCCGCCAAGGACGGCGTGCCGGTCCGCGTCCAGGACGTCGCCGAGGTCGGCATCGGCCACGTGATCCGCCGCGGCGGCACGACCGCAAACGGCGAGGGCGAGGTCGTCCTCGGCCTCGCCTTCATGCGCATGGGCGAGAACTCGCGCGACGTGACGCTGGCCCTGGACGCGGCCATGGAGGACGCCCAGCGGGCCATGCCGCCGGGCGTCGAGATCGACGTCGTCTACAAGCGGACCGATCTGGTCGATCAGGTGCTCCACACCGTCGAGAAGAACCTGTTCGAGGGGGCGATCCTGGTCATCGCCGTGCTCTTCGCCTTCCTCGGCAACCTCCGCGCCGGGCTGATCGTCGCCTCGGCGATCCCGCTCTCCATGCTCTTCGCCGTGACGATGATGCAGAAGGTGGGCATCGCCGGGAGCCTGATGAGCCTCGGGGCGATCGACTTCGGCCTCGTGGTCGACAGCTCGGTGGTCATGGTCGAGAACTGCGTGCGGCGCATCGCCCACGACCGATCGGGTCGCTCGAAGCTCGCCATCATCCGCGACGCCGCCGTCGAGGTCCGCAAGCCGACGCTCTTCGGCGAGCTGATCATCATGATCGTGTATCTCCCGATCCTCACGCTCCAGGGCGTCGAGGGGAAGCTGTTCCGGCCGATGGCCCTCACCGTCATCTTCGCGCTTGGCGCGTCGATGGTCCTCTCGCTGACGCTGATGCCGGTGCTCGCCTCGCTCGGCCTGCCGCGGCGGATGTCGGAGAAGGAGACGATCGTCGACCGCATCGCCCACGCGGTCTTCCAGCCCATCCTCAAGCTCGGCCTCCGCTTCCCGAAGGCGACGCTGGCCCTGGTCGGGGCGATCACCATCGGGGCGACGATCCTCGGCCTCTCCCTCGGCTCGGAGTTCGTCCCGCGCCTGAACGAGGGCTCGGTGGTCATCAACACCGTGCGGCTGGCCAGCGTGAGCCTCGAGGAGTCGATCGAGTACGGCACCCACATCGAGCAGATCCTCAAGGAGGAGTTCCCCGACGAGATCCGGTCGATCTGGAGCCGGACCGGGACGGCCGAGGTGGCGACCGACCCGATGGGCTTCGAGGTCAGCGACGTCTACATCATGCTCACCCCCCGCGAGCAATGGCGGCGCGCCGAGACCCAGGAGGAGCTCGTCGCCGAGATGGCCGAGCTGACCGGGACGTTCCCCGGGATGCGGGCGGTGTATTCCCAGCCGATCGAGCTGCGGATCAACGAGATGGTCGCCGGCATCCGCGCCGACCTCGGCGTCAAGCTCTTCGGGCCAGACCTGGAGGTGCTCAAGGAGAAGGCGGCCGAGATCCAGGAGGTCCTCGAGCAGGTCCCCGGCGCCGCCGACGTCAGCGCCGAGCAGATCACCGGCCTGCCCGTGCTGCGGGTGGAGGTCGATCGGCCGGCGCTGGCCCGCTACGGGGTCTCGTCCCGCCAGGTCCTCGACGCGATCAAGGCCGCGGGGGGCTTGCAGGTCGGCGAGGTGCTGGAGCCCGACCGGCGGTTCCCGCTCGCGGTCCGACTGCCCGAGGACTACCGCGACGATCCGCGGTCGCTGGAGCGGATCCTGATCACGACGGCCGGCGGCGAGCGGCTCCCGCTGACCCGCCTGGCGAACCTGGAGACCGTCGTCGGGCCCTCGACCATCCAGCGCGAGTGGGGCGAGCGGCGGATCGTCGTCCAGGCCAACGTGCGCGGCCGGGACATCGGCTCGTTCGTCGAGGAGGCGCAGGGGGAGATCGCCCGGCGGGTGGAGCTGCCCCCCGGCTACACAATCGCCTGGGGCGGGCAGTTCGAGAACCTGATCCGCGCCGAGCGGCGGCTGATGATCGTCGTGCCGCTGGCGCTCGCGCTGATCCTGAGCCTCTTGTACCTGACGTTCCACTCGCTGCGCGACGCCTTGATGATCTTCAGCGGCGTGCTGTTCGCGCGGGTCGGCGGCGTGCTGGGCCTGTACGTCATGGGCCTGCCCTTCACGATCTCGGCGGGGGTCGGCTTCGTCGCGCTGGCCGGGGCATCGATGCTCGAAGGGCTCATCCTCGTCAGCTACATCCGCGATCGGATGGCCCACGGCGTGCCCAAGCGTGAGGCCATCGAGCAGGCACGTCTTGCCCGGCTGCGGCCGGTGCTCATGACCGGCACGGTGGCCGCGCTCGGCTTCGTCCCCATGATGCTCTCGACGGGCATCGGGGCCGAAGTGCAGCGGCCGCTGGCCACCGTCGTCGTCTTCGGCATGGCCTGCGATACCTTCCTCACCATGCTCGCCCTGCCGGTGCTCTACTTGCTCTTCGGCAAGGGGCCGCAGCCCGAGGCAGGTCCGGGGCGAGACGACGACCGCCGTGACCATGGCCTCGAGCCCGATCCCGAGGACACCGGGCACCGCATTGTTGCCGCCCACGAGCCGCAGGCGGTGGGGACATGAACGGGAGGCCACGCGGGAGGACGCTCGAGGAGGATGTGTGCGAGATGACGCCGGGACGCGATGATCTCTCCGCGGCGCTACGCGGGCTCGCGCGGGACGCAGGGCGCCGCCGGTCGAGCGATGTTCAAACAAGGTGATCCCGATGCCCGACAGCCAGGTCCGATCTCGTAAAGGGCCGGGCCCGGCGTGGCCTCCATGCCGGGCCCGGCGAGGGCATCGGGGCCGATCGAGCGACCTGGCATCAGGCCGCCGGGTCCGCCTCGCATTGATTGCAGAAGTGCTCCGGCAGGCCATGCCCCTCCGGGCACATCACGAGGTCGTACTTCGCCTCGACCTCCGGGTGGCAGAGCGTGCAGATGTCCTCCGGGATGTCCCCGTGCTCCTTGCACAGGAGGAGGCTCTCCTTGAGCTCCTCGTGGCAGAGGGTGCAAAACTTCTCCGGCACCCCATGCTCCTTGCAGTAGAGGCCGTAGTCCTCGCCAGCGACCGACGCCGTCTCGGCCGCGCCGGGCGGGGACGAAGGCTGGCCGCCGCAGCCAGTACCGAGGAATGCCGTCGCCGCGACCATCATCCCGATCGCCGCGGCGGAGAGGAACCGTCCCATGTCTCGCTCCTTCGTTCGACCATGCCGTCATCGCGCGGTGCCGAGGGCATGCCGTCGACACCGGCAGGCCACGGCGGCCCGCCCCTGCGGCCTCGACTATACGGCCCCGCGTGCGGCCCCTTCAACCGCAGGTCTCGCACCACCGCTACATCCGATCCCCGCCGGCCCGACCGAACGGGATCGAACGAACGCCGGAAACCCATCGATCCGAAGACCTGATCATGGCTTGGCAGGTCCCCGCGCACGGAGTGCGCGGTGCACGGACGGGACGGAGGATCCCGCCCCCGCCCCGAGGAAGGAGCCTCGAATCATGCCACGACCCGTCGTCTTGTGTTTCCTCGCGTCCACGATTGTCGCCGGCATCAGCGTTCCCTGGGCCCAGGCGCAGGTCCCAGACCCTTCCGGTCCGGGGTCTGGCGAGTCGACCCTGGGCGCTTCGCCCGGCTCCGACGGGAGCACGCCCGGCCAGGGCCCCGGCGGCGAGGGCGTCATCGGCACCGGCCCCGGGCCCGGCTTCCCGCGCGTGCCCCAGGGCATCACCCGGCCGGGCCAGCCGTTCGGGGCCCCGGCGGAGCTCGGGATCGGGCCGGTCCCGTCCCTGCCCGAGGCCGAGCTGCCGCTCTACGGCCGCCTGGAGGTCCCGACCGGCCCCGAGGGGGCGGGCCCCCCGGGCGGCCTGACCCTGGACCAGGCCATCGCCCGGCTCTTGCACGCCAACACCGACCTGCGCGCCAAGGCCATGGAGATCCCCAAGGCCCAGGCCGACATCATCACCGCCGAGCTGTGGGCCAACCCGCTGCTGTTCTTCGACTCGCAACTGATCCCCTACGGCGGCCCCTTCGCGGAGGAGGCCGGGCCCACCCAGTACGACATCAACATCACCCATCCGATCGACCTCAACGGGAAGTGGAAGCGGCGACGCGAGGTCGCCGTCCTGGCCAAGAACGTCATCGAGGCGCAGTACCAGGACGCCGTGCGGCTCCAGGTCGACAACCTCTACACCGCCTGGGTCGACGTCCTGGCCGCGCGCGAGACGCTGCGCTACCTGCGCTTCAGCGCCCAGGCGCTCGAAGATCTCGTCGAGGCGACCCGGGCGCTCCTCGAGCAGGGGGCCGCCACCCCGGCCGACGTCAACCGCGTCGAGATCCTGCTCGACAGCACCAACGTCGCCCTGGTCGAGACCGAGGAGACGCTCCTCGACGCCAAGCGGACGCTGGCCACGGTGCTGTACCTGCCGCCGGATGCGGCGATGACCCTGGAGGTCAGCGGGGTGCTCCGCGCGCCGGACCCGCCCGTGCCGCCGGTCGAGGAGCTGATCCCCATGGCGCTGGCCGTCCGGCCCGACCTGGCCGCCTACCGGATCGGCATCCGCCGCGCCGACGCCAACGTGCGGCTGCAGCGGGCCAACCGCTTCGAGGACGTCTTCCTCTTCTACCAGCCCTACACCCACCAGGCGGGGAGAGCCGACTCAGGTACGAACACCTCCTGGGCCATCGGCGCGACGATCCCGCTGCCGATCTACAACCGTAACCAGGGGAACATCGAGCGCGCCCGCCACACCGCCGTCCAGACGAAGATCCAGCTGGCCGACCTGGAGCGCCGCGTGATCACCGAGGTCCAGCGCGCCGAGCGGGCCTACGCCGTCTCGCTGGCCTCCGTGCGGCGCCTCGAGGAGGACATCCTGCCCAAGGCCCGCGAGAACCTCGAGACCGGCCTCGAGCTCTACAAGGCCGGCGAGGAGAGCCAGATCACCTACCTCGAGGCCCAGCGGAACTTCAACGAGGTCTCGCGCCAGTACCGCGACACGCTCGTGCGTCACCGGCGCGTCATGCTCCAGCTCAACACGGCCGTCGGCCGACGGCTGCTGCCGTGAACCGGCGCCGGCGTGCAGGCCGAGTCCGTCCCCCGGTTGTCGCCGGTGCTTGCGTCCGACTAGGATGGATTGGTTGACGAGTCGATCTTTCGACGGGCCTGCCATGTTCCGCACAGCGATCATCCTCGCCGTCGTCTGCCTGCTCGCGGCCGATCCGATCCTGTGTCGGACCGCCCACGGGGAGACTCCCTGCCCGGGACATGGCCGCGCCTTTGCCGCCGCCACCTGCCCCGGTCATCCCGAGCCTCCCGACTCTGGCCAGGAGTCGGCCCACGGCTGCATCTGTCGGGGGGCCACCTCCGACCCCACGGCGAAGCAGCGGGTGCACGAAGCGTCTTCCGATGCCCCAGTCTTCCCCCCCGCGCCACTCCCGACGTCGCACCCCGCGCCCACCGGCCGCCCCTCCCCTCCTCACTTCGACCCGCGCGGCCCCGCGACTGGCCGCGCGATCTGCATCGCCAAGCAGACCCTCCTGATCTGAGGCGTCCCCTCCGCCCCCCATCGCGCCGCGGGCCTTCGCCACGCCGTGGGCCCGGCCCGCTCGACGCTGCGCGCGCACCGCGACCCTTCTCCGCATCGAATCTCCTTACCTGCAATCGGTGGCCCGACCATGAATCCAGCTCCCGAGCCGGGGACCCGGCTCCCGAAACCACGCGCACGTCCAACGCTGATGATCGCGCTCGCCCTCCTGGCCGGGGGCGCCGCCGGGGCTGGGGCAATGTATGCGGCCGGGGGGCTGCTGAGGACGCCCGGGCCGGGCCGACCCCCGGCCGACGGAACCGCGGACGTCGCACAGCACGACGAGCACGGGCACGCCGCGGTTGGAGTCGAACATGAGGAACACGGGCCCGGCGTCGTCAAGATGCCGCGAGAGAAGTGGGAGGGCGCCGGGATCGCTGTCGCCCCCGCCCGCCGCGACCGCCTCACCCTGACGAAGTGGGTCACCGGCAAGGTCACGCCCAACGAGGACCGGCTGGCCCACATCTACTCGCTGGTCGAGGGGATCGTCCACGAGGTGCGCGTCCGCTACGGCGACCGCGTCCGGGCCGGCGATGTCCTGGCGGTCGTCGACAGCGTGAAGGTGGGCGAGGCGAAGCTCGCGCTCGTGCAGGACCGGCTCGACGTCCGGATCGCGGAGGTCAACCTCGACTGGAAGCAGACGATCGCCGAGAACACCCGGGCCCTGATCGAGGCGCTGGAACAGGGGATCGCCCCGCAGGAGATCGCCGAGCGGTTCCAGGGCCGGCCGATGGGCGCCTACCGCGAGCAGCTCGTGTCCGCCTATGCGCGGCTGCACCAGGCCCGCGCCGAATACGAGCGGGACCGCAACCTCTACGAGCAGCGGCGGGCCATCAGCGAGCAGCAGTTCCTCAGGACCAAGGCCGACTTCGAGGCCGCGCAGGCCACGTCCGGCGCCCTGATGGAGCAGTCCCGATTCACCATCGAACAGGAGCTGATCCAGGCCAGGCAGGCGCTCGAGGCGGCGCAGGTGGCCGAGGGGACGAGCCGCTCGGCGCTCTACATCCTCGGGTACGGCGAGGACGAGGTCGCGGCGCTCGATCCGCTCGGCCAGGGCGAGGAGGTGGCCCACTACGCGATCGCCGCCCCGTTCGACGGCACGATCATCGCCAAGGACGTCGTCCGCGACGAGCGGGTGGGGCCCGACACGAGGCTGTTCGACCTGACCGACCTGTCGACCGTCTGGACCCGGGCCGACATCTACGAGCAGGATCTGCCGTACCTGGAGGGGCTGGGCGGCGGGGCGATCCGGTTCCGGGCCGGCGCCTATCCCGATCGGCTGTTCGAGGCGAAGGTCTTCTACGCCGGCGACGTGGTCGACCCGGAGACCCGCACCGTGCGCATGATGGCCGTGGCCGACAGTCACGACGGGACCCTGAAGCCCGGCATGTTCGTCGAGGTGGAGCTGCCGATCGGCACGGCCGACGACGTGGTGCAGGTGCCGAAGTCGGCCATCCAGGCCGACGAGGGCCGGACCTTCGTCTTCGTCCAGCACGGGGCGGAGGAGTTCGCGCGGCGGGACGTGGCCGTCGGGCGTGAGGGGGCGGACGTTGTCGAGATCATCGAGGGGCTGCAAGGCGGCGAGCCGATCGCGGTGCGGGGCACCTTCGCGCTGAAGGCCGAGATGATGCGCGGCGAGCTGGCCGAAGGCGGGCACTCCCACTGACGGCAGCCCGAGCGAGCTAAGCCCCTCCTCCCCCGCGAGAAAGGCCCCGATTCATGCTCAACAAGATCATCGAGTTCTCGCTGAACAACCGCTTCCTGGTCCTGGTGTTCACCGCCATCCTGGTCGGCTCCGGGATCTACTCGGCCCTGCGGCTGCCGATCGATGCGGTGCCCGACCTGACCAACATCCAGGTGCAGATCCTGACCAATGCCCCGGCCCTGGGGCCGTTGGAGGTCGAGCAGTACATCACCTTCCCGGTCGAGACGGCGATGAGCGGCCTGCCGCGCATCGAGCAGATCCGCTCGGTCTCCCGCATCGGCCTGTCGGCCGTCACCGTCGTCTTCGAGGAGGGGACGGACATCTACTGGGCGCGGGCGCTGATCCTGGAACGATTGGGCCAGGCCCGCGACGCGATCCCCGAGGGCTACGGCGAGCCCGAGATGGCCCCGATCTCCAGCGGGCTCGGCGAGATCTACCAGTTCGAGGTCAAGGGCGAGGGCTACTCGGCGATGGAGCTGCGCACCATCCTCGACTGGTACGTCGCCTATCAGCTCAAGACCGTGCCGGGCCTCGTCGAGGTCAACACCTTCGGCGGCGAGCTGAAGACCTACGAGGTGCAGGTCGAACCGCAGCGGCTGCTCAACTACCGGGTCTCCATCAATCGCGTCTTCGAGGCCCTGCGCGAGAACAATGCCAACCAGGGCGGCGGCTACATCGTCCACGACGACGAGCAGCGGATCGTCCGCGGACAGGGGCTGATCAAGTCGCTCGACGACGTGGGGGACATCGTCCTGGCCAGCCGGGAGGACGGCACGCCGATCCTCGTGCGCGACGTGGGCGAGGTCCGCTTCGCCCCGATGCTCCGCCAGGGCGCCGTGACCCGCGACGGCGAGGGCGAGGCGGTCATCGGCATCTGCATGATGCTCATGGGCGAGAACTCGCGCGTGGTCGCCGACCGCGTCAAGGAGGCGATCCGGCGGATCGAGACGACACTGCCGCCGGGCGTAACGATCGACACGTTCTACGACCGGACCGACCTGGTGCGGCGGACCATCATGACGGTGCTGAAGAACCTCTCCGAGGGCGGGCTGCTGGTTATCGTCATCCTGTTCCTGCTCCTGGGGAACTTGCGGGCCGGGCTGGTGGTGGCCTGTGTCATCCCGCTGGCGATGTTCTTCGCCGTGGACAACATGCTCTACTGGGGCATCGCCGGCAGCCTGATGAGCCTCGGCGCCATCGACTTCGGCCTGGTCGTCGACAGCTCGGTGATCATGATCGAGAACTGCGTGCGGCGGTTGTCCGGGCATGGCTCGGCAGAGGACGTCGATCGACCGCTGCTCGACGTGGTGCGCGATGCGGCGATCGAGGTGCGCAAGCCGACGATGTTCGGCGAGCTGATCATCGCCATCGTCTACCTGCCGATCCTGGCGTTGCAGGGCATGGAGGGGAAGCTGTTCCGGCCGATGGCGTTGACGGTGATCTTCGCCCTGGCCGGGTCGATGGTCCTGTCGCTGACCCTGATGCCCGTGCTCGCGTCGCTGACCCTGCGCCGGCCGCACGATCCGGCGAGCCCGGTGGTCCGCTGGTGCCGCGCGCACCGCGTCCTCAGCTCGCTTGCGATCGTTGCCGCCTCGCTCGGCCTGCCGCTC
This sequence comes from Tautonia sociabilis, assembly GCF_003977685.1. Classification (GTDB taxonomy): domain Bacteria; phylum Planctomycetota; class Planctomycetia; order Isosphaerales; family Isosphaeraceae; genus Tautonia; species Tautonia sociabilis. Next base: position 55,212 of record NZ_RYZH01000027.1, read on the forward strand.
GGGCTGATCTTCGCCAACCTCGGGCTGCCGCCGTCGGCCCTCGGGACCCCCGCCGAGGCGTACGCGCTGATCCGCGAGCACCTACCGGCCGAGGAGCTGGTCCTGCTGCTCGCGATGCCCGCCATCCTCCTGGCGCTGGCCCTGACCGCCGTCCTCCTGGGCGGGCCGGTCCGGGAGAAGGACGTGTTCCTGATTCGCTGGGCCCGCGCCGCCTACGAGCCGATCCTGCGACGGGTACTGCACCACCCCGTCCTGACCTTCGGCGCGGCCGCCGCGCTCTTCGCCGCCAGCCTGCTGATGGCGCGGGGCCTGGGGGCCATCTTCATGCCCCAGCTCGACGAGGGCGCCCTGGCCCTGCAGGCGTGGCGGCTGCCCAGCGTCTCGCTGGAGAAGTCGATCAAGGACACCACCCAGATCGAGAAGGTCCTCAGGGCGTTCCCCGAGGTCGAGACGGTGGTGTCCAAGACCGGGCGGGCGGAGATCGCCACCGACCCGATGGGCGTCGAGATCAGCGACATCATGGTGATGCTCCACCCGCCCGAGGAGTGGACCACGATCGACAGCCCCGAGAACCTGGCCCGGGTGATGCAGCGGGTGCTCGGGGATGGCGAGCCCGCCGAGCTAAGGCGGCGGGCCGAAGCCGTCTTCGCCGAGTTCGAGGAGCGCAACCTGTTCAACCCGAAGGACCGGCTCGTCACGGCGCTCGACGAGCTCCTGAACGCCGTCGTCCCGGGCAACGTCTTCAGCTACTCGCAGCCGATCGAGCTCCGCGTGCAGGAGCTCATCGCCGGGGTCCGCTCCGAGCTGGGCATCAGCCTCTACGGCGACGACCTGGACGTGCTCGAGCAGAAGGGGGAGGAGATCGTCCGCGTGCTCCGGCAGGTCCGCGGGGTCGCCGAGGCCAAGGCCCAGCCGATCGCCGGGCTGCCGGTGCTGCGCGTGGACGTGGACCGCGACGAGATCGCCCGCTACGGGATCAACGCCTCGGACGTGCTCGACGCCGTGGGGACCATCGGCGGCATGGTGGTCGGCCAGGTCTTCGAGGGGCAGAGGCGCTTCGCGCTCCAGGTGCGGTTCCCCGAGTCCGTCCGCCAGGACCTGGAGTCGATCCGCCGGATCAAGGTCGCCGACCCGCTGGGCCGGCAGATCCCGCTCGAGCAGCTGGCCGACCTGGAGATCGAGCAGGGGCCGCTCCAGGTCTCCCGCGAGAACATCCGCCGCCGCCAGCTCATCGAATGCAACGTGCGCGGCCGCGACGTGGCGGGCTTCGTCGCCGAGGCCCAGCGGCGGATCGCGGCCGAGGTGGAGCTGCCGCCGGGGTACTCGCTGCACTGGGGCGGCCAGTTCGAGAACCTGATCTCGGCCTCCCGCCGGCTGGCGATCGTCGTGCCGCTGGCCCTGGGGCTGATCTTCCTCCTGCTCTACTCGACCTTCAACTCGGCGCGGCTGGCGCTCTTGATCTACCTGGCCGTGCCGATGGCCGCCATCGGCGGCATCGTCGCCCTCTGGCTGCGGGGGATGCCGTTCTCCATCTCGGCCGGCGTCGGCTTCATCGCCCTGTTCGGCGTGGCGGTCCTGAACGGCCTGGTTCTGGTCAGCCACGGCGAACACCTGCGCTCCGACGGCATGGAGCCCGGCGAGGCGGCATACCAGGCGGGGCTCGTGCGCCTGCGGCCCGTCCTGACGACGGCGCTCGTGGCGAGCCTCGGCTTCCTGCCGATGGCGACATCGACCAGCGCCGGGGCGGAGGTGCAGCGGCCCCTGGCCACGGTGGTCATCGGCGGGCTCATATCCTCGACGCTCCTGACCCTCTTGGTCGTGCCGGCGATCTACCACTGGTTCGTCCCGCCCGGCCCGCCCGCCAACGATCCGAGCCCTGACCGGGCTCATTGAACGCCCGGGCCCGCAAGGCTAGAAGGGTCGTGCCTGGCGAGCTGTGTGGGCTGAACGAGCGAAGGATCGAGCGTACTCGTTCCCGGGGCGACAGACCGTCGGCCCGTCGGCTTGACCCGGCCGTCCCCCCGGGGCACGCTTGCCGCGATGCGAGGGACCCATGGGACCGAATCGTGGATAAGACGACGAGAATCGACCTGGAGCTCCTCCTGCCCGACGTGCCGGACGCGCGCGATGCGTGCGTGCGTCGGCTCGAGGCGAGCCTCTCGGGAGAACCGGGGATCCGCCGCGCCCACGTCGCCGGCGAGGAGCAGGCGACCCCGTCGCTCTGCCTGCACTACGATCCCGCGGTGACCACGCTCGCCCAGGTCGAACGGCTCGCGAGGGCGGCGGGGGCGCGGATCACGGAACGGTTCGGCCACGCCGTGCTCCCGGCCCGCATCGTCGGGGCTGAGGATGCCGCACGCCGCTTCGAGGAGGAGCTGGCCCGTGCGCCGGGGGTCCTCGGCGCCTCCGTGAACCTCCCAGCCCAGCGCGCCCGCGTCGAATTCGACCGCGAGCGGACGTCGCTCGTGCGGATCGAGGAGCTGCTCCGGGAGCTGGGGGCCCGCACGCAGCCGCCGGCCGTGGAGGAGGAGGGCTGGTATGCCCGGAACAGGGAGCTGGCCTGGAGCCTGATCGCCGGCGCGCTCCTGCTTGCCGCCTGGATCGGCCAGCGCTGGGCGCAACTGCCGAGCGGCGCCGCGCTCGCCCTCTATGTTGCCTCCTACGCCTTCGGTGGGCTTGATCTGGCGCGCCACGCGGTCCGCTCGATCCGCAAGGGCCGGTTCCACCTCGACATCGATACCCTCATGCTCCTCGCCGCGCTTGGCGCCGCCGTGCTCGGGGAGTGGGCCGAGGGCGCCTTCCTGCTGTTCCTGTTCTCGCTCGCCCACGCGCTCGAGCATTACGCGCTGGATCGGGCCCGCGGCGCCATCCGGGCTCTGGCGGACCTCGCACCACCCGTCGCCCGCGTCCTGAAGGACGGGCGGGAGGAGGAGGTGGCGATCGAGCGGGTGGCGCGCGGAGACGTGGTCGTCGTGCGCCCCGCCGAGCGGATCCCCGTCGACGGCCTAATCCGCTCCGGCCGCTCGGCGGTCAACCAGGCGCCGATCACCGGCGAGTCTGTTCCGGTCGAGAAGGAGCCGGGGGCGGAGGTCTTCGCCGGGACGATCAACGGCGACGGCGCCCTGGAGATCACGACCACCGGAGCCGCCGGGGATCGGACCCTGGACCGCGTCATCCGGCTCGTGGAGGAGGCGCAGACGCAGAAGGCCCCGACCCAGCGGCTCACCGAGCGATTCGAGGCGATCTTCGTCCCCGCCGTGCTCGTCGCCGACGTCCTGCTTATCGTCGTCCCGCCGCTCCTCGGGTTCTGGGGCTGGGGCACGAGCTTCTACCGCGGCATGGCGCTGTTGGTCGCGGCCTCGCCCTGCGCGCTGGCGCTCGGGACGCCCTCGGCGGTGCTCGCGGCGATCGCCCAGGCGGCGCGCAACGGCGTGCTGATCAAGGGCGGCGCCCACCTCGAGCGCCTCGGGACGCTGCGGGCCATCGCCTTCGACAAGACCGGCACTCTGACCGTCGGCAAGCCGGAGGTGACCGAGTTGCAGCCGATGCCGGGCGTCGCCGAGGAGGAGCTGCTTCGCGTCGCCGCGGCCGTGGAACGGCGCAGCCAGCATCCCCTCGCCCAGGCGGTCGTGCGGCGTGCCGAGGCCGAGGCCCTCACGCTCCCCGAGGCGGGCGAGCTGGAAAGCCTCACCGCGCGCGGTGTCCGCTCCGAGCTGGAGGGAGAACCGGTGGAGATCGGCAGCCTGCGGCTCTGGGAGCAAGACGGCGTGGCCGTCCCCGACGAGGTGCGCGGCGCGGTCCAGCGGCTCCAGGCAGGCGGGCGGAGCATCATGGCGGTGCGACACGGCGAGCGGTGGCTCGGCGTGCTGGGGCTCGCGGACCGGCCACGTGATGACGCGCGAGACGTGCTCGAGCGCCTGCGCCGCCTCGACCTCCGCCCGCTCGTGATGCTCACCGGCGACAACCGCGGCGTCGGCGAGGCCATCGGCGGGGAGGTCGGGGTCGACGAGGTCCGCTCGGAACTCCTCCCCGAGGACAAGGTCGCCTCGATCCAGGAGCTGCTCGATCGCCACGGCCAAGTCGCCATGGTCGGCGACGGCGTCAACGACGCCCCTGCCCTGGCCCACGCCACGGTCGGCATCGCGATGGGCGGCGCGGGGACGGCCGTCGCGCTGGAGACCGCCGACATCGCCCTCATGGCCGACGACCTCGGCAAGCTGCCCTTCGCCATCGGCCTGAGCCGGCAGGCCGCGGGCGTTATCCGCCAGAACCTCGGCATCTCGCTCGCCGTGATCGCGCTGCTCATCCTCGCCACCACGACCGGCCTGCTCGGCATCGGCCCGGCCGTAATCGTCCACGAGGGGAGCACGCTCGTCGTGATCGCCAATGCACTCCGGCTGCTAGGCTTTCGAGCGCGGTGAACGGCCGCGAGGAAGGAGAAGTACGCCGCCGGGTCATAAGCAGAGAGCGATGAAACTCCCGGGACGATCTGAATCTCGATGCAGGACGGACTCCTGTAGGGGCGTTATCAGTCCCGCCTACGTCTTCGCTTCAGAAGTCCGGCACCCAGGCGATTGAGCCCTTGAGATAAGCAGGGATCATAGAAGTAATGCCCCACTTACTGCTGCCGTCGCAGCCGCATGACTTCTTTGGTGACTGGCCGAAATGTAAATGGCAGGACGCTTAGGGTCTCATATTGAGAGATGGCGGCGCTGATACTTCCCGGCGGACCGTCGTGTGCGACAAATAGCGTGCCGAACGTGTCCGGAAAGATGAATTCGTGAATCCCATGATCGTTCCGAGACGACGGCTCCAGAGCTGCGCCACCGACTGGAAACTGGCCTGCGCCGGTACGAGCTATATACGTAATGCGACTGAAAATCGTATCAACATCGTGACCGAGCAAGTTGGAGACCTCAAGGTATGCGAAATCAGTAGCAACCAGATTGTAATTGCCGACCAAGGTGGTCTCCTGGCACTCAAGTAGCGTTGTGGATGAATTTGGCACTGAAAACTCGAGCGGGAGGGCGACGCGTCTAGTCTCCGTAAGAAAGAAACAGAGGCGCGTACGCTCTGGTGCCGGATGGTTGTCCCCGACGGGAATCTGCGGCGCAAGCGTTCCCGTCGCATTATGGCCGAACAGTGAGGCTACTGGCGTTCCGGTTTCTACATCAATGATGCTTTCTTTGAAACGAGCAAAATCGGCAATGTCCGTGGTCCGGACCGAACAGCAATAGCTCCGAGCCGCCTCGGCAGTAACAACCAGGCGGTCGTCCGTGTGCAGTCCGGAAAACTGTTGCAGCGTACAGGACTCACGACTGTCAACTTGCACCCTCACATCCAGGGCAAAAGCATCCGCAGCTGTCAACGGCAGCCGGAGGCAAGCTGCTGCTACGGCAAGTATCAGGGTGAGGCGTTGACGCCTGCTGTGTGCTGCCACTGCCAGTCCCCTCAAATGCTGTCGAATCTGCATATTGGAAAAAATATTTGTAATCACTAATTGTTCGCTTAAGACAGTTCGTTTTTCCGCCCCGATCCTTGGTTCGACCTTCCAGCGGCCCATAACAAACGGGCCAGGTGGATCAGTGGCGAGCGACCCGACATTCGCTGCGATCGACAGTTAACCCTATGGCGTAGAGCACCTTAGAGTCAACGAAGTCCATCGGCAACGGCACGAGGCATCTCAAGGCAGGAGAGAGCCCCGGCGCAGGGGCCGAGCGCTCTCCGCCTCCGGGTCCAGGCCGTAGCAGTGCTCACCGTCGTCGATTCGGCGTCAGGACAGCTCCACCCTGCGGAGCCGCAGCGCGTTGGCGATCACCGACACGGAGCTGAGCGTCATGGCGGCGCTGGCGATCATCGGGCTCAGGAGCAGCCCGAAGAACGGGTAGAGCACCCCCGCGGCGACCGGCACGCCGAGCACGTTGTAGAGGAACGCGAAGACCAGGTTCTGGCGGATGTTCCGCATCGTCGCCTGGCTCAGCGCCCGCGCCCGGACGATCCCGCGCAGGTCGCCCTTGACCAGCGTCACCCCCGCGCTCTCCATCGCCACGTCCGTGCCGGTGCCCATCGCGATCCCGACGTCGGCCTGCGCCAGCGCCGGGGCGTCGTTGATCCCGTCGCCGGCCATGGCCACGCGGCGGCCCTCCGCCTGGAGCGCCCGGACCGCCTCGCCCTTCTGCTCGGGGAGGACGTCCGCCCGGACGTCATCCAGCCCGAGCTTCCGCGCCACGGCCTGGGCCGTCGTGCGGTTGTCGCCGGTGAGCATGATGACCTTCAGCCCCTCCTCGTGCAGGCGCCGGACCGCCTCGGCGGCGGATTCCTTGATCGGGTCGGCCACGCCGAGAATCCCCGCTGCGCGCCCGTCGACGGCGACGAAGACCACCGTCTGCCCGTCGCGGCGCAGCTCCTCGGCCCTGTCGACGAGGACGTCCGCCTCCGCCCCCACCTCGCCGAGCAGCGCCCGGTTGCCGATCGCCACCGCATGCCCCTCGACCACGCCCCGGACGCCCTTGCCGGTCGTGGATTGGAAGTCGCCCGCCGCGGCCAGCGCCAGCCCCCGCTCCCCGGCCCCGGCGACGATCGCCGCGGCCAGCGGATGCTCGCTGGCGCGCTCCAGGCTCGCGGCGAGCCGGATGAGCCCCGCCTCGTCCTGCCCCGGGGCGGCGACCGCCGACACCAGGCGCGGTTTACCCTCCGTGAGCGTGCCGGTCTTGTCGACCACGAGCGTGTCGACCTTCTCGAGCACCTCGAGGGCCTCGGCGTTCTTGATCAGCACCCCGGCCGTCGCCCCGCGCCCGGTGCCGACCATGATCGACATCGGCGTGGCCAGGCCCAGGGCGCAGGGGCAGGCGATGATCAGCACCGCCACCGCGTTGACCAGCGCGTAGGTCATCCGCGGCTCGGGGCCGATCGCCGCCCAGGTGACGAATGTCAGGACGGCGACGACGATCACCGCCGGGACGAAGTAGCCCGAGACCAGGTCGGCGAGGCGCTGGATCGGGGCCCGCGTGCGCTGTGCCTCCCCGACCATCTTGACGATCTGGGCGAGCATCGTCTCGGCGCCGACGCGCTCGGCTCGCATCACCAGGCTGCCCGTGCCGTTGACCGTGCCGCCGATGAGCCGACCGCCCGCCGTCTTCTCGACCGGGATCGGCTCGCCGGTGACCATCGACTCGTCCACGGCGCTGGTACCCTCCAGGACGACGCCGTCGACCGGGACCTTCTCGCCCGGCCGGACCCGCAGCCGGTCGCCGACCTGGACCTCCTCGAGCGGGACGTCCGCCTCGGTGCCGTCGTCCCGCAGCCGGCGTGCGGTCTTCGGCGCCAGCCCCAGGAGCATCTTGATGGCGCTGGAGGTCTGGCTCCGCGCCCGGAGCTCGAGCACCTGGCCCAGGAGCACGAGCGTGACGATGACCGCCGCGGCCTCGAAGTAGACCGGCACGTTCCCCGCGTGGTCGCGGAACGCGGCCGGGAACACGCCCGGCAGGAGCGTCGCGACGACGCTGTACAGATAGGCCGCGCCGGTGCCGATGGCGATCAGCGTGAACATGTTCAGGCTGCGATTGACCACCGAGGCCCAGCCGCGGGCGAAGAATGGCCAGCCGCCCCAGAGGACGACGGGCGTGGCGAGCACGAGCTGGCTCCAGGACGCGGCGCGCCCCGAGACCAATGCACGGCCGAGGACCATCTCGCCCATCGCCAGCACAAGCAATGGCAGCGTGAGCACCGCCGAGATCCAGAATCGGCGCGTCATGTCGAGGAGCTCCTCGTTCGGCCCCTCGTCCAGCGACGGCGCCATCGGCTCGAGTGCCATGCCGCAGATCGGGCAGCTCCCCGGGCCGTCGCGCACGATCTCGGGGTGCATCGGGCAGGTGTAGAGGGTGCCCGGCGCGGCGACGGGCGGCCCGGCCGGCTGCCCGTCGGCCGCGAGGTACGTGCCGGGATCGGCGCGGAACTTCTCCAGGCAACCCTGGCTGCAGAAGTGGTAGGTCTTGCCCGACCATTCGTGGCTCCCGGCGGCATGGGCCGGGTCGACCTCCATGCCGCAGACCGGGTCCCTGACCGCGGGGCCGGGCGATCGGGGCCTCGCGCCGCGGTCGTCGTGGTGGGCGTGATGGGCATGATCGGCGTGCGGCGCCGCCGCGGCGCCGTCGAGCTTCGCGGCCGGGTACCCCGCCCGCCCGATGGCCCCGGCGATCGCCTCGTCCGACGCACGCTCGTCGTGGGTGACGGTCACGGTCTTGCCCGCGACGTCGACCTCCACCGCCGAGACGCCCGCGGCCGAGCCGACCGCCTCCCTGATCGTGCTGGCGCACCCCTGGCAGGTGATCGTTGGGACTGAGTATGAGGTTTTCATCGAACGCTCCTGTCTGACTCGGCTACTTGAGGAAGCGGGCGAGCACCGTCCGGACCTCGGCGACGAGCTCCTCCCTGGTCATCTCCTTCGCCCGCTCGTGCTCCCCGCGCGCGCCCTTCCCGAGCACGCACGATTCGAGGTGCTTCGAGAGGAGCTCGATGCCGAGCGCATCGAGCGCGGATCGGGCCGCGGCGATCTGGTTGAGGACATCTACGCAGTAGCGCCCATCCTCGACCATCCGCTCGATCCCCGCCACCTGACCGGCGATGCGCCTGACGCGGGACCTGACCTTCTTCGCCGATTGCTCGTCCATCGCCGACTCCGCTCACGCCTGCCGAAGTTCGTCCGTGCACCATGATATACCCCCTGGGGGTATAAGGTCAAGTACCCCTTGGGGGTATATTGCGGGCGCGGCCGGTCGGCGTGAGCGGAGTCTCGGCGAGATTTCCGGGGCGGCGGATGATCCGGCTCATAGCAGCCGGCCAGGCGCTACGCGATGCTGCCGCACGCGAGAATGAGGAGACCGAGGAAGATGACGAGAACCTTGGGCCTACTGGGCTCCGCGCTGTGCCTCCTCGTGGGCTCCGCCTGCGGCGGGATGCACCTCGAGCAGCGGGACAGGGTTACCTTCATGCGAGGGCCGCACAACTACGACTTCTACTCCAGGCACAACGATCCGTTCGAGACCTCCGCGGCGATCCACTTCGCCCACGCCAAGGCGCACGATGTCCTGCAGCTGACGCCAAAGGGAAAGGCCTACTACCACGACGCCGCGTTCAACGCCGAGTCGGTCGCGTACACCTACAATCCGCCGCGCCTCGAACCACACATGGAGCTCTACGGCCCCTACACCGGCCGCTTCCTGTGGCAGCTCTACCGGGCGATCGACTGGACCCACGTCCACCACGGCGAGACGTATGACATCCTCTCGTCGCGGCAGATCGACTGGGACCGCAAGAAGGAGTGGACCGACAGGCAGGTCCGCTACTACCTGGAGCTGAACGATCGGGCGCGCAGCCCCGCCCCGCTCGACGTCACGATGCGGCGCGCCAACGTGATGATGAAGCCCTACTTCGGCATATTCCGCAGCCTCTACCCGCAGTCGACGACCTACTTCTACGTGGCCCATTGGTGGCACCCGGCGATCTACGAGGCGATGATGCTCGGCGGCAACGACGAGGAGCAGGACGAGGCGGTGCGCGAGACGCACGAGCAGACCTTCTCCCGCGTGTTCCACGATCGGCCGTCGCGGATGCTGCTGAGCCGGGAGATGATGCCGCGCTACAGCAGGCTCTCGCCCGAGTCGGCGAACATCTTCGACAACCTCCACATGATCCACGGCATTGCCTACGCGATCCTCGCCTACGAGGGTTGGGACGAGGAGCAGAAGCGCGCGGAGATGTACCGCGTCCTCGACGCGTTGGGCTACCAGCCCGGCGACGAAGAGCTTGCCAGGAAGTTTTCCCTCCCCTACCCGGACATGGACCCCCGCTGCTACGAGGGCTGGATGAAGGGGTACGAGGGCGAGATGAACCGGATCATGGAGGAGATGCTCCGCGAAATGTGGCCCGGCATGAGCGCCGACGGGAGCAGCGATCCCCCGCCCAATGTCATGCACCAGCTCCGGCTCAAGCTCAGCCCCGGCTACCAGCCGGGCGAGCACCCGGGCTCGCTCCACCAGGCCCTGATGAAGGAATACCCCCAGATGAAGATGGACAAGGAAGGCATGGCCCCCGGCAAGGCTTCCGAGAAGATGGTCCGGACGATGATCAAGGGCTGGAGCGAGAAGTACGGGAACATGCCGGAGGTGCCCCCCATCGCGATGACCGATGAGCCGTCCCTCCGCCCCGCCCCCTGCGGGCCCGAGGAGCGACACCACAGCGCAGGGAGGCGGTAACGATCATGCGCATCCTGGTCATCACCATGCTGGCCGTCGGCGCCCTCGCGATGCCTGCCCGGGCCGACGTGTCGGACCTGGAGGAGGGATTCCCGACGGCGCTCACCGACGCCTATCCGAAGGAGTACCTGGGCCGGGAGGCGCAGCTCGTCAACCGCTTCATCCGGACCGATAAGGAGGAGGACGGGTTCTTCTTCGAACCTCGCCTCGAATTCGGCTTCCCGCGAAACGCGCAGATCAGCGTCGCGGTGCCCTTCCGCGCCGGCGAGCTCGAGCCGGATGGGCTGGGAGACGTACGGGTCGAGGCGCTCTACAACTTCAACCAGGAGACGCTCGGCGTCCCGGCCGTCTCCCTGATCGCAGGGCTCGAGACGCCCACCGGGGACGACAGCGAGGGGGTCGATCCGATCGTGGGCGCCGTGTTCAGCAAGACGCTCGGACGGAGCTCGCTGCTACACCGGCTCCACCTCGTCGGCCGGTACCAGTTCAACTCCGAGGAGCAAGCCGACGAGCGGGACGGCCGCTACGAGGCGGTCGTCGGCTACAGCCGCCGCGTCTCGCCGCAGCTGTTCATCCTCTTCGACTACCTCCGCGAGCAGGACCTGAAGGAGCACGAGGAGACGAACCTCGTCGAGGCGGGGCTGCGCTACGGCTTGAGCCCGATCTGGGTGCTGTCGGCCGGCGTGGGGTTCGGCATCGGCGCCGAGTCGCCGGAGGTGCAGGCGACGGTCGGGCTGCAGCGGGAGCTGCTGATCCCATACTCGAGCCCCGAGTAGCGCGCGGATGGCCCCGCCCGTGAGCCCTCGGGCGGGGGAGTGGTGACGGCCGTCAGGCGGCCACCTTGCGGCACTCCTCGGCGCAGCGCCGGCAGGCCTCCGCGCACCGCTTGCAGTGCTCCGCCTCGTGCTCGGCGCACTCGGCGGCGCAGCGGTCGCACGCCTCGGCGCAGGCCCGGCACACCTCGGCCGCGAGCGTCGAGCCGCGGCTCATGAAGCCCGAGCAGGTCCAGCACAGCTCGGCGCAATCCCGACAGGTGCGGACGCACTCGGCCATCTGGGGCTGGCCGATGCAGGCGTCGCCGCAGCGCTCGCACTCCTGGGCACAGGCGACACACGCCTCGATGCAGCCTCGGTACTTCTCGTGGGTCATCGGTTCCTCCTCGGTGGGCCGCCGGGATGGCTCGTCCCGAGCGGCAGGGATCCAGGTCCTTACGCATGGGAAGGAGCGTCGTTCGATCCCGGCGTCCCCCCCACCCGCTCGCGATGGCGGGCAGGAGACATGCCGAGGGCGAGAGGCCGACGTTTGCGGCTCAGCGCGAGCGGCCGCCCTGGCCCTGTTGCGCCATGGTCCGGAGGTGTCCGTGGTGCGGATGGTGCTCGTGCGGATGCTGTTGCTGCTGGCCGCCCCGGCCCTGGGCGAGGGCCGCGGCGCCGCCGGTGGCGAGCAGGCCGGCGGTGCCGGCGCCCACGATCGACAGCAGTTCCCGGCGATCCATTGGCGTCCTCCTGTTGCAGCGATCAATGGATGGACGCGGCCCGCACCCCGCGGGCCGGCGATCGCCCCCGAAGGGGCCCGGTGAACCAGCCTGAGCCCGATCGCCCGCTCCTGACCGGGGCGACCTCTGCTCCACCGTCGCCACCCGATCGCGGGCCGACCGGCTGATGGCCGTCGATACCGCGATGGATAGCCGGATTGGTGGCTCGCAAGTCTCGCGCCGATTGGCCCGCGCGGCGCCACAACCTCGACCGCCGGCGATCCGGCCGCCACGTCGCGGATCGACTCCCGCCGGTGCATGCCCGCGGCGGCGTTCCCAGCGCCGGCTCCCCGTTCGTCACCAGGGGTAGTAGACGTAGGGCGTCGGCGGCGAATAGCTCCGGGTCCGCCAGCTGTTGTAGCTCTCGATCCCGTAGGGCGTGACGGTGTGGCCGTGCGGCCGGTAGTCGTGCCGGCCCGTCCCGTACCACCCGAAGCCGCCGAACGGCGTGCGCCTCGTGTGCCAGTGCGGTGCGAAATCATGCCCGCCCTGCCCGTAGTAGCCGTAGGCCGGGACGCCGTAGACGCCGCCGTGATGGCCTCCGTGGTAGCCTCCACCATGCTGATAGTAGCCGGGGTAACCGCCGTACCCATACCCCTGGGCCGTGGCCTCGGAGGTCCCGAGCGCCAGTCCGCCGATCGTGAGCACGCTCGCCAGCGCGATCATCCGCCATGCCAATCGCATGATGCTTCCCCGTATCTCTTTCAACGCGGTGAAGTTGTCCTGATCCCGGTGCGAGGACGAGCCCAGACCCGTCGCATCGGAGGATTTCGCGCACTCGAGCGTCTTGACAGTGCAGACGACGGACCGGAGACGAAGATTGCCCCCGCCGGGCCGCTCTCGCTCGCCGCAACAGCATGAGGGATAGGGATTTGGATGGCGATCATCTTGGCCCGATACTGGCATCCGCCCGGCGCCGACGAGACGACACACCCCAGGATCCTGGCCCGTGACAGGAACCTCACGCGCATCATCAATGGTCACGAGGTTTGATCGCGGGGATCGCCCGGAGCAACGCTCGCGTATCGGCGGCACGGAAACCTCCGCGGCATGTCCCGGGTCATACCCGGCCCGGGTATGGCCTCTGGTAGCCTGTCGCCGCCGGCCATCCGGGGAGGGCCCTCGATCACCCGGCCACCCGCCATGTCGGCCCGGCCCGTCAGCGACATCCCATGGGGCGGGCGATGCTCGTAATCCCCCCGGGACGACGGCCGCGGCCGCTGGACCGTGAAAGGTGAAATTGGACGCAGCGCTGCAACCATGATACTTTTGCGTTTCGCCGTGTCCCCGGCATGGGCGCAGGCGAGGCCGACCCTGGGCCGCGCGGGATGAGACGAGCAGGATCACCTGGGAGCAACATGAACCGCCGATCACCCACCGAGGTGCCCGCATACCACAGCCGGCGTTCCTTCCTCGCCTCCGCGGCGAGCCTGGGGCTGTGGGCCGCCTTGCGGGGCACCGTGCCGTCCTACGCGCTCGGGCCTGCAGTGGCGGTGGGCCGCGCGAGCGGAATCCCTCTTGGCGATCGCGTCAAGCTGGGCATCGCCGAGACGCGGATCAATCTTGGTTCCGAAGGGGCCACGGCGACGGCGATCAACGGCACCGTGCCGGGGCCGCTGCTCCGGTTCCGCGAGGGCCAGGAGGCCATCATCGAGGTCACGAACGGGCTCCGGGAGGACACCTCGATCCACTGGCACGGGCTGATCCTCCCGCCGGGCATGGACGGGGTCCCGGGAGTGAGCTTCGCCGGGATCAAGCCGGGGGAGAGCTTCACCTATCGCTTTTCCATCAACCAGAGCGGCACCTACTGGTATCACAGCCACTCGGGCCTGCAGGAGCAGACCGGGGTCTACGGCCCATTGATCGTCGACCCCAAGGAACCAGAGCCGTACGCCTACGAGCGGGATTACGTCGTCCTCCTCTCGGACTGGACCTTCGAGGATCCCTACGAGATCCTGGCCAATCTCAAGAAGCAGAGCAACTACTACAACTTCCAGCAGCGGACCCTCGGCACGCTCTTCCGGGACGTCGAGCAAAACGGGTGGTCGGCGGCGATCGGGGACCGCCTGATGTGGGGGCAGATGCGCATGGACCCCACCGACATCTCCGACATCACCGGCTACACCTACACCTACCTGGTGAACGGCCTGCCACCGGGCGCAAACTGGACGGGGGTCTTCGCGCGGGGCGAGCGCATCCGCCTGCGCTTCATCAACGCCGGGGCCGCGAGCTACTTCGACGTCCGCATCCCGGGGCTCAAGATGACCGTCGTGCAGGCAGACGGGCAGGACATCCAACCGGTCGTCGTCGACGAACTGCGGATCGCGATCGCCGAGACCTACGATGTGATCGTCGAGCCTGGGGAAGGACCGGCGTACACCATCTTCGCCGAGGCGATGGACCGGAGCGGCTTCGCACGCGGCACCCTCGCCGTGCGAGACGGCCTCTCCGCGCCCATTCCCGAGCGGCGGCCGCGCCCCCTACTGTCCATGGCCGATATGGGCATGGGGATGGATCACGGCGGCGGGCATGGCGGGGGCCATGGCGAGCATGGGGGCGGCCACGGCGGCCCGAAGCCCGCAGCGCCGCATGTGATGGAGCACGGGGCCGATGCTCACGCCGCCGGCCATGGCGATCGACGGTCCGCGATGCAGCACGGGGCAGCCGGGGCGGCGAACGCCGGTGGCGCCGTCCCGCACGGCCCGGAGGACCACGGGCCGGGCAACGCGATGGTGCCGGACGCGACCAAGGACCGCACGGGCGAGCCCGGCATCGGCCTGGAAGGCTCCGGACGGCGGGTCCTGCTCTATGCGGACCTCCGCAGCCTCTCGCCGGGGAGCGACCCGCGGCCGCCCTCCCGGGAGATCGAGCTGCACCTCACCGGCAACATGGAACGCTACATGTGGTCGTTCGACGGCAAGAAATACTCCGAGGCCGACGGGCCGATCCGGTTCTTCTACGGCGAGCGACTCCGGCTGACCCTCGTGAACGACACGATGATGAATCACCCGATCCATCTGCACGGGATGTGGTTCGAGCTCGTCAATGGCTCCGGGGCGCACAAGCCGAGGAAGCACACAGTGAACGTCAAGCCCGCCGAGCGGCTCTCGGTCGACATCACGGCCGATGCGCGCGGGGACTGGGCGTTCCACTGTCACATCTTGTACCACATGGAGATGGGGATGTTCCGTGTCGTCACCGTTGCTTGAATCATCCGCGGCGCGCGAAGCGACGACCTCCGCCTGCACGAGGAAGCTCCTGGCGGGCATCCTCCTGGCGGCTGTCTCGCTGCTGACGATGGCCCCTTGGGCCTTCGCCGGTGACGGTGACCTCACCGGGGCGCCGGTCGGCGAGGATGGCGGATGAGCGCCGCCGATCGACGATCAGCGGTGGTATCGCTACCTCCTGCTGGAACCGTTCGAGTACCAGCTCCGGGACGGCGACGACACCTTCAGCTGGGAGGCCGACGGCTGGGTCGGCGGCGACGACGAGCGGCTGTGGCTCAAGACCGAGGGCGACCTGGCCGAGGACGAGGGCGAGGCCGAGGCGCAGCTGCTCTATAGCCGGCTGATCGCGCCCTTCTGGGACCTCCAGCTCGGTGTGCGCTACGACCAGCCGTGGGGCTCCGATGCCGACTCCTCGCGCGCCTTCGCCGTCGTCGGCCTCGAGGGCCTGGCCCCCTACTACTTCGACATCGAGCCGGCGCTGTTCCTCAGCGACGATGCCGACGTGTCGGCGCGGCTGGAGGCGACCTTCGACCTCCTGCTCGCCCAGCGGCTCGTCCTCCAGCCCCGCCTCGAGCTGGACGCCGCCGTCCAGGAGGTACCGGAGCACGGCGTGGGGCAAGGCCTCAACGACTTCGAGCTCGGGGCGCGACTCCGCTACGAGCTGAGGCGGGAGTTCGCGCCGTATGTCGGCGTGTCCTGGACCCGGAAGACCGGCGAGACCGCCGGGATCGCGCGCCGCGACGGGGAGGAGGTCAGCGACTTCGCGGTCATCTTCGGCGTCCGGATGTGGTTCTGACCGTCGCCCGTGCGGCGGCGCTCCGGTCAACCAGCCTCGGGCCCAGGTCCTTCGCCCGCAGCACATCTCGGGTCGTCGGCGTACGTCGCGTGGGTGATCAGGAGCCGGGAGCTCTCGGGCGGCTCCACCCGCAGCCACGCCTCGAAGACCGGGGGATGTCCCGCACGGTGATGGCGGTGCCGGACGACAGGCGTTCGCGTCCGGGACAGGACGTCGCCCTCCGGGCCCTCGACGACGACGTCGACGCAGCCGAGGGGCTCGCGTGCCTTCACGTAACCCTTCACCAGGAGCGACTCGCCCGCCTGGAACGCCTCGATGGGCCCGATGGTGACGCCCGCGGCCTCCCTGCATTCCACCTGCAGCGCACCGCCCGCGACGAGGTCGCGGCGGTAGACGCAGCTCATGGAGAGCATGACTGCAAGCGCGGCGAAGCATCTGATTAGCATGGGATCCAACGTGCTACGCGGCCGAGGCGTGGCCCCCCGCCCTACCCATCTTGCGGCAGTGCTCCTCGGCCGTGCGGCAGGCCCGGGCGCAGTCCTGCAGGATCTTGTCCCCGGCGATCTTCTCGCACGACTCGGCGCACGCCCGACAGACCTCGGCACACGCGGCGTGCGCGTGGTGCGCGACGGGGCTGCCCCGACTTGTCAGGTCGGCCGACAGCGAGCAGAACTGCTGGCAGTCCCTGGTCAGCTCGTGCGCGCGGGCATACGCCTCGCGTTGCTCCGTGCCCTTGCGGAGTTCCTCCAGGCAGTGGTCGGCCGCCCGGCCGCAGAGGTTCCGGCAGTCGTCGAGGATCTCGGAGTGCCCGCGGTGCTCGTGCTGCTGGGCGTGGCCGGTGCCGCCCAGGGCGACGAGGCTAGCGGCCCCGGCCCCCAGGACGCCCAGCATGTTGCGTCGGTCCATGTTCGTCCTCCCACTCAGATGTATGGCGATTTCCGGGCGCTATCGACATTCGCTCGGAGCTCGGGCGAACGCATCGGCGTGCCGGGCGCTCCAGCTCAGTTCGGCACGCCACGCCTGCGCACGCCTGCCCCTGCCGGCGCCCTCGAACTCCTCTGAGGAAGTAATCCAATAACCACACGGAGGACCATGATCACCACCAGTTGCCCGAACCCGTCAGACGTTGGCGCGGCGGCGGCGTGGGAATGATCGCCCGCCGTCCGGCACTCACTCCCGAGCGCGAGGCGCCCGTATCCTCGGACATGGCGGCGAAGCATCTGACCAACATGGGGCCCAAATACGAGGCCCGCCCTATATGTAGCCCATCCCGCCGCCACCGGGGCCCAATGGCCGGGCCCGCGGCAGGCTGCCGGGCCGCCAGGGCTTGGGCCGCGCTGCCGAGGAGCAGCGCGAGCCCCAGGAGAGCGGCTCCCAGGGCGGGGGTGGGTTGATTCGTGATCTGGTCGACACAAGGGTCTCCGTGGTCTCATCTGGCGTTTGCGCCCGCCTCAATCTCGCGTGGCATCATTCTCGTAGGGAAGATGCATGATCTCGGCCTCCGACCGGCGCGGACGACGATCGCCGGGCCCAGTCATGGAGAACCAAGGCCCACGCGATCGCCCGGGCCCGAGGGGGTAGGCCGGTTCGAGGTGGTTCCCAGCACGGCCCGACCCTGCGCCCGGCGAGCCGGTAAATGAGGGCGGGAAAGTCGGTGACCTGTGCGTTTTCCGGGCCACCCCGCTGCAGCCCGGCCCGGCCGGCGGCCGATATCACCGACATCCGATCGCGTCGGGCTCAGCGCGTCGGGCGAGGAGCGAGCGATGTTCAGGAAGGACCTGAAAGGCGGGGCGGCACCGGCCCGCCCGGCGCTCGCCCATGCCCTCCGGACCGGGATGACGCTCGCCTGCCTGGCGTCGGCCCTCGGTCCCCAGGGATGGGCCCACGCCGAAGACCGACACGCGACCAGGACCGCCCAGGCCGCGCCGGTACACGACCCGTCGGCCCATGGGGACGCAACGCGCGCGCCGGCGGGAGTCCCGCCGGCCCTGCCGGAACCGATGGCGGCGCCGACCACCATCGCCACCACGCCCGCCCCGGCGGCAGGGCTGGGGCTGGCCGACTTCGAGCGGCTGGCGCTGGAGCGAAACCCCACCCTGCGACAGGCGTTCGCGCAGCTCGACGCCGCCCGGAGCCGGTCGTTCCAGGCCGGCCTCTACCCCAACCCGGTCATCGGCTACACCGCCGAGCAGATCGGGGTGCCCTCGGAGGTCGCCGCGGAGGGGACCTTCGGCCGCAACCGCACCCCCGGCGAGCTGCAGGGCGGCTTCGTCCAGCAGGAGATCGTCACCGGCGGCAAGCTCCGGCTCAGCCGCGCCAAGTTCGCCGAGGAGGCCAACACGGCGCGGTGGCAGGCCGAGGCGCAGCGATTCCGCGTCCTGAACGGCGTCCGCGTCGCCTACTTCGAGGTGGCCGCCGACCAGGGGACGATCGAGCTCGAGCGGCAGCTGGTCGCGATCAACGAGGACGCGGTCCGGACGACCGAGGAACTGGTCAACGTCGGGCAGGCCAACGAGCCGGACCTGCTCCAGGCCCGGGTCGAGGCCCACCGCGCCCGCGTGGCGCTGCGCAACGCCGAGAACCGGTACCGCGCCGACTGGGAGATGCTCGTCGCCCTGGCCGGGGCGCCGGAGCTGCGCCCGCTGCCGCTCGACATGCGACCGCTCGAGGCCGAGGCCGCGCCCCTGGACTTCGACGCGGTGCTGGCGGACCTGCTCCATCGCAGCCCCGAGATCCAGGCGGCCCTGGCGGAGATCCGCCGCGACCAGATCATGGTGCGGCGCGAGCGGGCCGAGCCGATCCCGAACATCACGATCCAGGGCGTGACGGGTTACAACTACGAGTTCGGCATCACGACCGCCGGCGTCCAGGCGAGCATCCCCCTGCCGGTCTGGAACCGCAACCAGGGCACGGTCCGCGAGGCGATGGCCGACCTGTCGCGGGCCCGGGCCGAGTACGAGCGGGTGGGCCTGTCGATCCGGCAACGCCTGGCCGACGCCTACAACCGCTACGAGGACGCGCGGCAGTCGGTGGAGGACTACCGCGCCGAGACCCTGCCGCTGGCGCGGCGGGCCTTCGAGGTGCAGTCGGAGAACTTCCGCCAGCGCCGGGCGGCCTGGCCCCAGGTCCTGGTGGCCCGGCGGACGCTCGTCGACCTGCAGCTCGACTACACCATGTCGCTGCTCGAGCTGCGGCGGGCCGAGGTGGAGATCGCCGGCATGCTGCTGGTCGACGGGCTGACCCCGCCGGCTGGCCCGACCCCGCAGGGCCACATCGAGGCGACGCCCCAGCCGCGGTGACCGGGCGAGCGGGGCGGTCCGGGCGGCTCTCCCCCGCCGGACCGCCCCGTAGCGTGACCCCAAAGCTAACGCGGGTAGCCCTCGTGCCCGCCCGCCGGCACCGCGGGGGCGGGCGCCGGGCCGTGCCCCCGCATCCGGCCCGACTCCGACTCGGGCCGGTGCCCCCCGTGCGGCTCGACCGGGCCGGGCCCGCCCCCGGGGATGCTCGCCCCGGGCGCGACCTCGCCTTGGCCCGACATGACCGCCTCGAACAGGTCCGGCGGCAGGACGCGGACGACGGTCATCAGCCCCTCGACGCCGGTGTACCAGCCGCGGCGCATGCCGCGCGTCTCCGGCTTGTTGAGCTTGGCCAGGTGCTCCGGGGTCCACTCCGCCGGCATGTCCATCATGCCGGCCGGGAACCCCGGCACGCGCCGGCCCGAGGCGTCACGGCCCATGCCCGCGTGGCCGCCGTGACCGCCGGCGCCCGACGATCGCGGCCCCACCGTCATGTTGCCGACGGTGCGCTCCGTGCCGATCTGCTCGCCCATGCCCCGCCCCAGGCTCGGGCCGAAGGACTCCGAGAGGGCGCCGCCGCCGGTGGCGATGCCCATGCCGCCGGACGGGCTCAGCCCGGCGCCCATCCCGGAGACGGTGTGGCCGCCCATCGGCCCGACCATGGTGCTCATGAAGTTCATCGTGTGGTGGAACATGTGGCAGTGGTACGGCCAGTCCCCCACGTTGTTGGCGATGAACTCGATCTCGCGCACCTGCGCCACGGCCACGAGCACGGTGTTGCCCGGATACCAGGCCGACTCGGGCATCCGCCCGCCCTCGGTCCCGGTCACCCAGAAGGTCAGCCCGTGGAGGTGGAAGGGGTGGTGGTCCATGGGGCTGAAGTTCAGCGTCCGGATCCGCACCCGCTCGCCCAGCTTGCACACCAGCGGCGTGACATACGGGCCGGCGCGGCCGTTGAAGGTCAGGACGTTCCACTCCATCGTCATCGTGTTGGGGACGGTCGCCCCCGGCAGGACGCCCCACGCCTGGCTGATCAGGGCGAAGTCGCGGTCGACCCGCGGCTCGTGCGCCTCCCTGGGGTAGATGATGAACAGGCCGACCATGCCCATGGCGTCCTGCATCCCGTCGTGCGAGTGGTAGAAGAACGTGCCGTCCTGGTGCAGGTCGAACTCGTAGGCGTAGGTCTCGCCGGGGCGGATCGGCGGCTGGGTCACGCCGGGGACGCCGTCGAAGCGGACCGGCATCTCGAGGCCATGCCAGTGGATGCCGGTCGACTCGGGCAGCTCGTTGTGGACGACGAGCCGCACCCGGTCGCCGACGGTCGCCTCGATGGTCGGGCCGGGCATCAGGCCGTTGAAGCCCCAGCAGTCCAGCGTGAACGTGGGCAGCAGTTCGCGCCGGACGGCCTGGCAGCGGATGTGGAATTCCTTGGCGCCGTTAACCATCGTCCAGGGCAACCGCTCGGGCAGGTCCGGTACGATCACTCGGACCGGGGGCTCGCCGGGCCTGATGAGGCCCGGGACGAGCTTCCCGCGGTCGGTGGGGCTGCCGACCGGCCCGCCGGGCCCGGGCCGGTCGCGGGGATATTCTTGTCCGTGCTCGTGCTCGGCGTGGCCCGGAGGGGCGGCCGTGTCCTGGGCGCCGGCGGTCGCGCCCGCGGAGAGCGCCCCCGCGACCGCGGCCGCCCCGCCCTGGAGGAAATGTCGCCTGCTCGACTCGTTCTCCATCGCATCACCTCGACCGGGACAGGGGCCATCCGCCGGCCGGGAGCCCACCAGCCGAACACTCCATTCTACCCGTCCGACGATCGCCCGGCATGGGCGGCTGGGCGCCGGCACCCGGATTGCTGGCCAAATCGACCCCGGGGAGGCGCTGCGCGCCGGCGGCAAGCCGGCATGACCGGTGTCATGTCCGCCAGCCCTCCTGGGTGCCATTGTCGCCTGCGGTGTAGGCCTCCCCCGCGCCTCCGCGACCCCCGCCGGGGATCGGGACCGTCCGATGGGCGAGGGGCCGCATGGACCGCGTCCCCGATGACACACCGCCCCGGAGGGAATGCCCATGGCCCAACGAAGAACGTCGGAGCTGTATCGAAGCCTGCGCCGAGCGGTGCTGGGCGTGCGCCGGCTTCATGAGCCGGGGCTCCCAGCTCAACCGCGGCGAGAGTCGGCAGAGCGTGGCCCCCGCCGATACCATGTTCCACACCGATAGGAAGGCTACCATGAACCGCCGCGAGGCTCTCCGATTGATGGGAGCGACCGCTGTCGTTGCTCCATTTGGCAGGCTGGTCGCCCAGGAAGCCTCCGGCCCTGGAGAACAACGGACCAAGGACCGCCTGATCGGCGAGTACCTGGGCCGCTGGATCTGCCTCCTCCCCACCAAGCTCGGCGGGGGCGCGCACGCCTATGACATGGCGACCGGCAAGTCGCTGGCGTGGATTTCGTATTGGAACTACGGCGACGACTGTCCCATTTCGCACCACTTGGCCGCCTTCCCTTCGCCCGATCCGTACAAGGGATTCGAGTTCATCAACAGCAACCAGGGGGGGAAGAACCTCCTGATGTGGGGCATCCCGACCCCGGTGACGGAGCCGGGCGAGGGCTTCAAGATCTACCGCGTCAAGTACGACGGCCAGCAGATGGGGGTCGTAGAGGACGTCTCCAAGACGACGGGATTGGGGCTCGGCGTCCACACCACGATCGCGCCGGACGCGGAGTCATACGCCGTGGCCGACGGGCAGAAGGACGTCCTTGCGGTCTTCGATCGCGCCACTTCCGAGGTCCTGGCGGCCTACTTCTTCGACTGGGAAGGCCGGGACAAGGCCCTCAAGGGCACCTGGGTCGGCGGCGGGACGATGACCATCAAGCGGATCTATCCCGACCCCGAGACGAAGAAGTTCGACTTGGAGGGCACCAAAGGGATCAAGATGGATTGGGAGATGCCCCCCGGGGGCGAGCTTCAGGTCGAGGAGGGGAAGATCCCGGGGGCGCGGCTCGCGAACGCCGTCGGGTGCGACGGGGTCGTCTTCGACCCGCGCGGCCGTTGGGCGGTGGCCAGCATCCGCCTCCTCGGGCTCAGCGTCGTCCTCGACCGGCGTAACGAGTACGAGCCGGTCGCTGCCCTGCACACGCCCAAGGGGTCGCAGCTCCATTACGACGTCCTGCCCGCAGGGGAGGACACCTGGCGGGTGGCCATGGACCGGGTGCTCTCCCCCGCCCATGAGGCGGGGTTCTCTCCTTCCGGGGAGGACTACGTGGCCATGAACAACCTTCGCCAGAACAACGTCGCGGTCGTTGATGCCAGGGACGCCGACCCCCGCCGGTGGGAGATCAAGACGCACATCGAGCACCCGATGTGGAGCGGGCGCGTGCCAATCCCCTTCCACGTGGCCTTCAACCCCGACGGCACGAAAATGTTCGTCGTCATCTGGGATGAGAAGCCGAGGCCGAGTCACCTCATGATCGTGGACGCCCGAACGTGGAGGCCCATCACGCTCATCAAGGACATCGGGCCGGACGTCCAGCCCTCGGCGGTGACCTACGACGGCAAGTACGTGTTTACACCCTTCAGCGGCTTCCAGAGGCTCGCCAGCGGGATCTGCGTGACCGATGCCGTGACCAACGAGCACGTCGGGTACTTGCCCAGCCCCGGCGGGCACCACGACTGCGTCGTGGTGCCGCGCACGATCGAAGAGTTGCGGATCAGCCGCTGTACCACCATCTGACATGGTCGGGTAATGGACCTCGTTCGATGATGCCCGGCGAGAGCGTAAAGCAGATCTGGCCGCGGGCCTCGTGCGAAGATTCGACGCATCGGCTATGGTGGCCCTGCGGCTCGGGTCGTTCGCCGCTGCAAGCAAAATGAGGAATATGATCAGAAAAGTGATTTTGCCAGTTATTGTGATTATGGCCGCTTCGGCCTGCGCAGTTTCCGCACCAAGGGGGCCAAACAGGGCGGCCGTCGTGATGAAGCTCGACGAGACCGAAGGCCACATCTGCATGGGGGCTGGCGAGGTGAAGCCGGGCGACCGCGTAACCCTCTTCAAGAACCAGTGCACGGGGCCGACCCCGGGCAAGAAGGTCGTCTCCCCGGCGTGCAAGAGACAGCAGCTGGGCGGAGGGGAGGTCATCCGAACGCTGAACGAGCATTATTCCGTCATCCGCGTCGACCCCGGCGTGCAGTTTGAAGTGGGAACGATGGTCGAGAAACTCTGAGCACCAACGAGCATGGCCACCGTGGTCGCCTGCTGCGTCGTCCCAGCCGTCGTCTTGACGGCGCGGGGCCGTGGCGGCGAATGAGTTGTCGGAGGCGCGAGGAGCGGTGACCACCCCGTCCTTGGCGCCGCGCGACCACCGCGGCGTGATGCCGGGGCCGCCGGGCGAC
Organism: Tautonia sociabilis; assembly: GCF_003977685.1. Taxonomy (GTDB): domain Bacteria; phylum Planctomycetota; class Planctomycetia; order Isosphaerales; family Isosphaeraceae; genus Tautonia; species Tautonia sociabilis. The sequence goes on from NZ_RYZH01000027.1 coordinate 78,698, forward strand.
GGAGCTGAGCGACCAGCAACGTCCACATGGCGACACTACTGCTCGTTCTGTTCGTCTGTTCAAGATGTTGAAACCGCGCTCGCCGGGCCTGATGAGGCCCGGGACGAGCTTCCCGCGGTCGCGGGGCTGCCGACCGCTGTTACACGGCTCGGCGCAAGAGCTGCGCGTTGATGGCCACGATGACGGTGCTCAGCGACATGAGCACCGCACCGAGCGCCGGATGCAGCAGGATCCCCCAGGGGGCGAGGACGCCGGCGGCCAGCGGGATGGCGACGATGTTGTAGCCGGCCGCCCACCACAGGTTCTGGATCATCTTCCGGTAGGTCGCCTTGCTCAGGTCGATGATCGCCGGCACGTCGCGCGGGTCGCTGCGCACGAGCACCACATCGCCCGCCTCGACGGCGACATCGGTTCCCGCGCCGATCGCGATGCCCACGTCGGCCGTGAGCAGCGCCGGCGCGTCGTTGACGCCGTCGCCCACCATCGCCACGCGCTTGTTCTGGGCCTGCAGTTCTTCAATCTTCGCCACCTTGTCTTCGGGCAAGACCTCGGCAAAGACCGCGTCGATGCCGAGCTCCTCCGCGACGGCAGCTCCGACCGCCCTGGAATCGCCCGTCAACAGGACGACCTCCAGCCCGCCGGCGTGCAGGCGTTCGACCGCCTCGAAGGACTCGGGACGGATGGCGTCGGCGATCGCAAAGACGGCGAGGACCCGATCCCCTTCAACCAGGTAGGTCGCCGATTGGGCGTTGGCTGCCGCCGTTTCGGCGTCCCGGCGAAGAGCATGCGGCGGCTCGACGGCGAGCATTCGCAGGAGCGCCGGGCCGCCGACGTGGAGCGTACGCCCCTCGACGACGGCGCGCACGCCGCGGCCGGGCAGGGATTCAAAGCCCTGCGACCGCGGCACGTCGATGCCCCGCTCCTCGGCGCTCGTCAGCAGCGCCTGCGCGATGGGGTGCTCGGCATCGCGCTGAACGGACGCGGCCAGGCGAAGCGCCTCGGCGTCGCCGATCCCCTCCGCGGCGCCGATCTTCACGACGCGGTGCGAGCCGAGCGTGAGCGTCCCCGTCTTGTCGAACACGACCGTATCGAGCAGGCGGGCCTCTTCGAGGCCGCGTCGGTCGCGCACGAGCAGGCCGTGCCGCGCGCCGAGCGTGGTGGAGATCGCGATGACCAGGGGGATCGCCAGCCCCAGCGCGTGCGGGCAGGCGATCACGAGCACCGTCACCACGCGCTCCATCGTGAAGTCCCACGGCCGACCGAGGATGGGCCAGAGGATGGCGGTCAGCGCCGCGGAGGCGATCGCGATGATCGTGAGATAGAACGCCGCGCGATCCGCCAGCGCCTGGGCGCGCGAGCGCGACGACTGGGCCTGCCCGACCAGTCGCATGATGCCCGCGAGCGCGGTCTCGTCGCCCGTGCCGGTCACCTCGACGCGCAGCGAGCCCTGGCCGTTGACGGTGCCCGCGATCACCTCCTCGCCCGTCGCCTTGTCCACCGGCTTGGACTCGCCGGTGATCATCGATTCGTTGACTGCGCTCTTCCCTTCCCTCACGACCCCGTCGGCGGGAATACTCGCTCCCGGCCGGATGAGCAGCAGGTCACCCCGCTTCAAGTCCGAGACCGGCACGTCCCTGGTGTTGCCGGCCTCATCCAGGCGCACGGCCGTATCGGGCAGCAGCTTGGCGAGCTCCTTGAGGGCGCCCTGCGCCTGCGTGATCGAGCGCATCTCGATCCAGTGGCCCAGCAGCATGATCGCGACCAGCGTGGCCAGCTCCCACCACAGGTCCATCCCGGCGACGAGGCCGAGCGTGACCAGGACGCTGTAGAGGAACGCGACGGTGATCGCCAGCGAGATGAGCGTCATCATGCCCGGCAGGCGATCGCGCAGCTCGCGGTACCCGCCCTGGAGGAACGGCCAGCCGCCGTAGAAGTACACGATCGTGCCGAAGGCCGCCGCGATGTACGCCGACCCGGGGAACCGCGGCGCGGTGTAGCCGAACCACTGCTGGATCATCCCGCTCCAGATCACGGTGGGGACGGTGAGCAGCAGCGTGAGCCAGAACTTGTCGCGGAACATCGCCACGCTGTGGCCGGCATGCTTGTCGTGCCCGGCGTGGTCCTCGTCATGCGCGGCTGTATGGGATCGTGGGGCGTGGTCGCCGTGGGCGTGATGATCGTGCTGCTGATGGCCGTGGCCGTGACTCATGTTCCGTTCCCTCCCCTTGCGCTGTTATTTTCGAAGCGGATGTGCGGCTTCAGCCCTGGCCCACTTCGATCATCCCCATTCTTATGCTCGTGCAAGCATGCGTACGCGAGCGATGATTCCCGTCTGCCAGCTGACTACGCGTATGCAACTGCCATGTGTGTGGACATCGGGAAAGTCAACTTGTCCCCATCGCGGTAACGGTGCATGACGGCTTCGACCTCGAGAGAAACCGTCTCGACGAGTGCGGAGCGCGCCGCGGCATCCAGTTGGGCAAACGCGGGGATCGTCGTCGCCGCCCCCAACACTGTCAGTTCCACGAAGCGCTCCGGCGCCGGAAGGCGAATGTCGAGGGACTGTGGAGTAATCTCGATGCGTTGGAAGCCTGCGGCCCCCAGCAATGCACGTAGCTCCTCGGCGTCCGACAGGGAAAAGGACGACGCCACGTCGGGGATTGCCGCGCCCAGCCGCCGGGCCGTCGCTTCAAACAACGCCTCATACACGGGATGGCGTTGGAGGGCCTGCCACACGCTCAGGCCGACACGCCCGGCATCGGTCAGGACGCGCCGCATCTCTCGCAAGGACGCGGCGCGGTCGGCGAAGAACTGCAATCCTTGCTGGCACAGCACGAGGTCGAACGCGGCATCCGGCAGGGCGAGGCCGATCGCATTTCCTTCCCGCCACTCGATCGTCGCGCCGGTCGGTGCGGGGAGCGCACGGGCCACGGCCAGCATTTCGGGGCTGATGTCGAGCGCCACCACCTTCCCTTGAGCCCCGACCAGGGGTGCGACGTGCCGCGCCACGCTGCCGGTGCCGCACGCCAGGTCCAGCGCACGCTCGCCGGGCCGCGGAGCTGCGTGCTGGAGCAGCACGCGAGTCCAAGGGTCCGCGATTGCGGGGCCGAGATAGTGCTCGTAAGCCTCGGCCGGATTCGGACTTTGCTGTCGGCTCATCGGCTTCTCCTCTCGAACGATACGATTTCCGCCGCGTAGAAACGGGACAGAGCACCTCACGGGGTCGTCCCGACCACGACCAGGGCGCCAACGCTATTGCGGGGCCTCTGGACGACATCGGCCGGCCCTTGTCCCTCAGTCGGATGAGCCGGGCTCGTGAGGCCGCCCCTCCCCGGGCGGCCGTGGTTCGCCCGCTGCCGTCTCGTCGCGACCGCGCGGCCGATGCGAGCCCATGCCGCCGCAGCATCCGCCGCCGTGGCGCATCATCAGGAAGAACATCAGGCCGACCGCGGCGAGCGAGATGAGCGAACTCCAGTCCATGTGAATCCTCCGTTTCCGTTCCGAGATCGGGCCAACTCCGGGCCTCCTTGCGATCACATGTAGGGGCAGCGGATGCCCGCGGCACCCCACAGCGTGTGCGGCAGCGGGGCGAGGATCAGCGCGAGGACCGCGAATGTCGCGTAGCCGAGCCATCGCCGCGCCGGCGTCAGCGGCGTCAGGTCGTCCAGCGGCGGCGCGCCGCGGCCGGCGATGAAGAAGATGATGACCGCCCACGTCAGGAGCCCCGGCCAGACGAACAGCCCGAGCAGCAGCAGCGTCCACATGGCGACGCTGCCGATGGTCTCGCCCGCGCGGCGTCCGAACATGGCGCGGGCGATGTGGCCGCCGTCGAGCTGGCCGATCGGCAGGAGATTGAGCGCGGTCACCATCAGCCCGAGCCAGCCGGCGAAGGCGAGCGGGCTGAGCTGGAGCAGATGGCCTTCGAGCAGCGCCGGGCCGAATGACAGCTTGGCCAGGAGCGCCAGCATCACCGACGAGCCGACATCGGCGCCGCCATGCATCACCCCGGCCGCCGCCCCGGCCGGCGGCGCCACGATGGCCGACGAGCGCAGGCCGATGAGGAGCGTCGGGACCGCGACGGCTAATCCCGCCAGCGGCCCGGCGACGGCGACATCGAAGAGCGCGCGCCGATCCTCGGCGGGCGAACGCAGCTGGATGAACGCGCCGAACGTGCCCAGCGCGAACGGGACCGGGATGAAATAGGGCGGCGTCACGCGGATGCGATGATGCCGGGCCGTGAAGTAGTGGCCCAGCTCGTGGACGCCGAGGATCGATAAGAGCCCCAGCGCGTAGGGCAGGCCGGCGCCGAAGCGCCCCGGCTCGGCGAGCAGATCGATGCCTTGATGCGCCGCGCCGGCCCAGGTGGTCGTGACGACGGTGAGTGCGAACAGCAGCCAGTTCACCCAGGGGCTCCCGTGCGGCTCGGCCGCAGCATCCACGACCGGCCCCGGCAGGAGCACGATGGAGGCGCAGAACTGCTCATCGGCCTGCACGCTCGGCGCGGCACCCTCTCCGAGGGCGTGCTTGAGCTTGGCATAAACCGACGCCGCCGGCTCTCGCAGCCGCCCGCGGAAGATCCGCACCCCGGCGACTTCCTCGGCGAGGCCGACATCCATCACCTCCTTCACAACCGCGGGCTGGTCGTCGGAGGTCAACACGCGTGCGGTCATCACCGGCTCACTCTCCGCGATCGGCCCGGAAAGCATCGAGATCAGCCAGAAGGTCACCAGCAGCCCGACCCAGAAGAGCAGACCGCCGCCGAGGATCCCGCCGGCCGGCAGGAGGAAGAGGACCATCACGGGCATCAGGATGCAGAGGATCATGAGGAGCTGGATCCCCAGCCCTTTGCTACCGGCTCGTCTCGGGGGTTTGGTGTGGTGATTCGTTGCCATCGCCTCCTTCATTGGCGTCTCTAGAGCATGGGTCGGGACTTCCGTCAATCATCGCAGGCCGCTGCCGTGGTCGAGGTGTCATCCGCAGGCGGCTCACTCGCGATCGCCGCCCTCCCCCTCGGCGGGAGCCTCGCTCGCATCGCGCCCGGCATGACGGGAGTGCTTGGCACCGAACAGGCCGGGGAGGCAATGGCCGAGCAGGCACGCGGCCGGGACCAGGAGGAGCAGCCAGGAGGCCGCCCCGCCCCCGGAGCGGGGGAACAGGAGCAGGACCAGCACGGCGGCCAGGCAGCCGAGCATCGCCAGCCAGAACATCTTCGATCGGATCACATCCTTCGCGCCTCCGGGGCTGCGCCCCTCAATGGTGTTTGTAGTAGCCCACCCCCTTGATGTCGTTCCACGACGTCGTCTGGTGGCAGAGGTAGCACTGCTCGACCCGGGCCTCGTGGTGCCCGGCGACCGACGCCGAGACCATCTGGAAGTGCATCATGTAGTGGCTCGGCGGCGCCTGGTGGCACTGGGCGCAGTCGCGCGACTGCGGCGAGGGGTGGCGGAACGCCGCGATCGCCCAGGCCGTCGTCCCGTGGCACTGGGCACAGTCCCTGCCGAAGAACTCGCGGTGGCGATCCTGGTGGGCGTGGCAGCTTGTGCAGTCGAGGATCGCCTCCCGCGGGGCGATCTCCGGGTGGCCGGCCGGTCCCGAGTCGCCGGCCTCGCGCAGCCACGCCACGAGCTGCTCGCGGACGGGGGCCCCCTCGTCGCCCGGTCGGCCGGTGGCCCGGGGCTGCCGCAGCCCGATCGCGGCCAGCGCCGCGTGGTCCATGTCGGTCGGCCGGCGCGCGACGCCCCGGTGCTCGAGATGGCACTCCCGGCAACTGCCGATGTCGGCGTGGAAGGCCGTCGGCTGGCGCCCGAGCAACGATTCATTATTGGCGTGGCAGGCGATGCAGTTTGCGGCCTCGACGCCCCGGGCCGGCGTGTGGCAGGCGGCGCAGTTGTGCTCCAGGAACGCGTGCGGCCGGGAGAGCGCCCCGGGGCTCGCCATGCGCTGCCAGGCCACCGCGCTCAGCACGCCCGGACGCTCGCCGCCGGGGTGGCCGCGCAGGAAGTAGAACCCCGCGAACAGCGCCAGACAGAGCGCGACCGCCGGGAGCACGAAGTACCGTAGCTTCATGGGAACCACCTCAGCCCGAAGTAGAGCCCGGACCAGATATGCAGCGCCAGGAGCGCGTACAGCGCCAGGCTGGTGACGATGTGGAACGCGGCCCAGCGGGCGAAGGCCCGCTTGAGCGCCCCGTGGTTCCTGATGGCGTACTCCAGGTCGGCCATCGACTCGGCCAGCCGCAGCGCCCGGATCGGCGTCGCCGCCAGGGCGTCGTCGTCGCGGACGAGCAGCCCCGCCGCGAGCCGGGCCCAGAAGCCCGTCACCGGCCGCAGCAGAGCCGCCTGGTCGGGATGCGCCGCGAGCTCACCGGCCGTCTCCCGGTAGGCCAATTCCAGTTGGGTCAGGAGCTCCTTCTTCTCGCGGATGTCTGCCGAGACCTGGCCCATCAGGTAGCGGCCCACGAAGCCGCTCAGGACGACCAAAAGCATCATCGCCGTGAGCGCGATGCCCAGCGGGCTCTCGAACTTGTGGCCGGTGTGCAGCAGGCCGAGGATCGGCCCGACGATGCCGGCGTAGACGTGCCAGGTCAGCAGCGTCCGCAGAGAGACCCTCGGGGTGACCGCCCGCTTCAGCGGCGGGATCCGCTTGACGACCGTGTAGGCCAGCGGCACGAGCATGACGAGCGCCCCGGCGACGCCGAGCACGCCGCCCCAGGCGCTGCCGGCGAAGCGCGGCGAGCGGTGGACGAGGAAGCCCAGCCACAGCACCAGCATCAACGCGACCAGGCCGGTGGCGGCCAGGCGATCGCGCTCCTTCATCTCAGGCCTCCACCGTGACGTCGCCCGCCGACTTGGCCTGGCAGGCGAGGATGATGCGGTTCTCCTTATCGCCCGGCTCCAGCCCGTCCTCGACGGCCATCGTCACCTCCCCGGCGAGGAGCTTCACCCGGCAGATGCCGCAGGTGCCCACGCGGCAGGAGTTGTCGATCTCGACGCCGATCTCGTCGGCGACCTCCAGCACCACCTTGTCCGGGGGCAAGGGCGCCGACTTGCCCGAGGCGGAGAAGGTCAGCGTGGGCAGCGCCACGCCGGTCGCCGGCGCCTCTGCCGTGGCCACGGCCGACGGGCTCGTCGGCTCGGGCCTGCCCAGGGCCGGGCCGAACGCCTCGGTCTTGATCCGCTCGGCGGGCACGCCGAGCTCGGCCAGCGCCTTCTTCATCGACTCCATGAACGGCACCGGCCCGCAGATGTGCACGTAGCGCGACGCGAGGTCGGGCACGGACTGGGCGATCAGCTCCTTGGTGATCCGGCCCGTCGGCCCCGCCCAGCCGGTCCCCTCGGGGCGCGTGACGGTGACGACCACCTTCAGGTTCGGGTGGCGGTGCTGCAGGTACTCCAGCTCCTCGCGGAAGATGATGTCGCGCGGGCTCTTGCAGCCGTACAGCAGGAAGATGTCCCCGGGCCAGCTCCGGTCGATCAGGTAGCGCAGGACGCTCATCAGCGGCGTGATCCCGACGCCGGCGCCGATCAGGAGGATGCACTTGCACTCCCGCCCGGTGAAGGTGAACGAGCCCGTCGGCCCGGAGAATTCCAGCAGGTCGTCCTCCTTGACCCGCTCGTCGAGGTAGCCCGAGACCACGCCCCCCGGCTCGTGCTTGACGGTAATCTCCGCGAAGTCCTGCTGCGTCGGCGAGGAGGCGATGGTGTAGCTCCGCCGCACCGGCTTGCCGTCGACCGGGACGGCGACGGTGAGGAACTGGCCGGGGAGATAGGCGAAGGGGAGCACCCCGCCGAGCGGGTTCATCAGCCGGAACGTCTTGACGTTCGGCGTCTCCTGGAAGATCCGGGCGACGCGCAAGCGGCCGGACCACCTCCGGCCGGCGGCGGTGCGGGCGGCGTCACCGGGCGGGGCCTGCCCCACGGCGGACGAAGCCGATCTTACCGGCGGCGCAGCGGCCTCGGGCGCCACGCCGGGCGGCCCGCCGCCGGTCAGGCCCTGGAGCAGCCGCGCGGCGCGGCGCATCTTGGAGAAGTACATCGCGATCATCGCCGCGGCGAACGCGACCAGGGCCACCATGACGAACCCGTGGAACCAGGAGACGCCAATCGAGCCCGCCTCGCCCGCCGTGCCGGCCGGGGGCAGGAGGCTCATCTCCCGCTTGAACCACTGCAGGGCGACGTTCCGCGGGCTCGTGCCCTCGGCCAGCGCGCGATGCGCCGCCAGCCCGCTCTCGAACTGCGCCAGCCCCTCGCGCATCCGCGCCGTCGCCGCCTGCATCGCCGCGAAGTCGTCGCCCGGCGCCGAGCGGGAGAGCTGGTCCAGCCCCTCGGACAGCAGCGCCGTGCCGGCCTGCATCCGCCCGTGGGCCTGCCGCTCGAGGCCCGCACGCCGCTCCGGGGGCAGCTCCGGCAGCGCCATGAGCGACGGGTAGAGTTCCTTCGGCGGGGGCCCGTGCATCTGCTCCATCATCTCGCCCATGCCGCCCATGCCGCCGCCGCCCATCATCCCCGACATCGGGCCGGCGGGCGGGGTGGCCGAGGGCGGCCCGGCCGTGGCCGCCCCGGGATGGTGCTGCGCGTGCTCCTCGGGCGACACCTGGCCGTAACTCGGAAGGGCCAACGCCAGACCGACCGAGACGGCGAACACGCCGATCCTGAAAAGCCGGCTCGTAGTCGTCCCTTGGGGTGGCAGATATCTCATGTTCATGTCAGCTCGATTGGGCGGTTCATGCTGTTGGGGATAAGCTCCCGGACTGCCGGGCTGGTGTGGCAACCTGTCGCTCACACCGGCCCGGCGCAGTCCGGGTAACCGCTGTCGCGTTACTCCTCCTGGTGTTCCGTGTCCTTCACGGCACCGCTGCCGGGCTTCGTCGCGCAGACAAACATGGCGTCGTCCCCGCAATTCGAGCAGACGTGGTTCACTTCCTCGTTCTTTCCTTCGCCTTTGCCGGTGCCGACGACCGTGACGGTTCCGCCGCAAACGCATGTGTGCTTCTGGCCGATGGTCATCAGCTTGACGTGCGAGTTGTCCTCGGTCACATGCTGGACCATCACGTGCCTGCACTTGCTGCAGGCCATCGCGATCGCGTCTCCCGGCTTCAGGGCTTCGGCCTCGGCTTGCGTCGTGATGTGGTTCAAATGCGCCACCGGATGGCCCTGGTGCGCATCTTGCTCGTCGTCGGCGGCTTGGGCCGCAACGGACGACCACACTGCAAGCGCGACGGCGAGTGCGAGTCCCGAGGTGAGGCCGATCTTGCTGAAGAGGCTGGTTCTGGTGGTCATGAGTAGTTCCTCATTCTTGGTGGGTGTGCTTGCTGACGCGTTAACGCGGCTCTCTAACGGTCGCGGCCGTGCTGCTTCTGCACCTCCTTTCATAGTCCAAATGTGGCGGAGTAGTTATGCGTTGTCGACGACGCGGTTCATGGTGCCGGACGGGTTGGGCACGCACTTGGGGCAGCCGTGGTGCGGCCCGTCACAGCCCGGTTCGCAGCACCAGGTGCCGTCCACGACGAACTTGGACTCGTGGCGCCCCGGCGGCAGGTCCAGGTGCACGTCCCAGTCGCCCGAAGCGTCCCTCGCCAGGGGCGTCGCCGCGGGGTACCGGTCGTGGAAGGTCCCCGCCACGGACACCGCCTGCGCCTGCGGGGCGTGGCAGGAGAGCTGGGCCGGCCGAGGATTCTTATTACGTTTTGATTTTTTCATATGACTAAATATCGCCTATGGGTGAATCGATCGGTGCGGTCCGCGCCTGCTCAGGGCGGGGGGGTAGACGACGTGGGGCCGGGCCCGCCCGCGGCCGCCCCCACGAGCTGTTGCCGCTGCTCGGGGGTGAGCACCTTGGCGGCCTCGCCGACCGCGCGGATGAACGCGAGGCGCTGGTCGGCGCCGAGTTTCGCGACCTCCCGCACCTTGGCCTCGATCGCCTCGACGTCCGGCTCGTCCGCGGCCGTGAGCGACCAGAGCTCTTGCTCGGCCTCGTCGACCTGGCGTTTGGCCGTGGCCCCGGCCAGCAGGGCCTGCTGCTTGATCCGGTTGAGCGACGCCTCCTGCTCGGCGGAGAGGGTGATGTGCTCGCCGTCGTGGTCCAGGAAGAAGCCCGTCGACCCGACGTGGTAGAGGTGCGAGGCGCCGGGGAAGCCGGGCAGGGCCGAGCCCATCGTCAGGCCCGCCATCCCGCGCGCCTGGCCCATGGCGCCCATGCCCATCATGCCCATGTCCATGCTGCCCATCATCCCCATGCCGCCCTGACCCATGCGCATCATGCCCATGTCATCCATCATCATTCCCATGCTGCTGCCCATGCCACCACCACCCATCATCTCCATGCCCATTCCCATGCCCGGCGACGATCCCCCGGCGGCCGGTGCACCCCCGCGGTGGCCCTGCCCCAGCGCCGCCTCCAGGGTGTCGACCTTGGACTGGAGCTGGCGGAGTTGCTCGGCAAGCGGCACCTCCCCTTTCGCCGCCTCCGGGTGGGCGTGCTGCGTGTGATCCGGCGACTTGGCGGCCTGGGCCAGCGCGTCTCCCGCCGGCGCGCAGGCCCCGACGACGGTCAGCGCCAGGGCGGCCAGGGGGGGCAACGCCCGCCGGGATGCGGTCGTTCGACTCGGGGCGCTCATCTCGGGTCTCCTCTGGTTCCCGGCCAGCCGAACTCATCGGTCCGGCGGACACGGTTGCGGGGATGATTCGAGACCATCACAGTCACGGCGCTTGTGCAACCACGCGTAAATACCATGGCGGGAGAACGCCACCCTGCCGCAGGCCGGCCTCGTTCTGGGGCGCCGGCCTGCCCCCCCTTCGCGGCCCTGATATCCCCCAGCCTGCCGGTCGCGAGCGCGGGCGGTCTGGCGGCGCTCATGGACGGGTCGGGACGCTGGCTACCTATCCGGCGTGGGGGGTGGGCCCTGCGACTCCCGCAGGGCCCGGGCCCGCGCCTCGGCCTCCTCCGCCTGGGCGGCCCGGCCGGTGTTGCGCAGCACCTTTGCGTATTCCTCGAGCGCACGGGCAAACCCCAGCGGGTCCGCCCCGGGCGCCTTCTCGTAGATCGAGATCGCCTGCTTGCAGCACGACTCGGCCTCGGCGTCCTGGCCCAGCGCGCAACAGGCGTGGGCCATCTTCGCGCAGCAGCGGGCGACGTGGGGGTGGTCCGGCCCGAGCGCCGCCTCGAAGATCGCGAGCGCCCGCCTCAGGAGCGGCTCCGCCTCGCCGTGCCTGCCCTGCTTCGCATGGAGCCAGCCGAGCGCCTCGAGGCTCGTCGCGACGTCCGGATGCTCGCCGCCGAGGGCCTCTTCCCGGATCGACAGCGCCCGGCTCAGGAGCGGCTCCGCGTCCGCAAACCGACCCCCGTCCAGGTAGAAGGTTCCGAGGTTGTACAGGGTCGGGGCCAGCTCGAGCGGCCGTTCGCCCGCGGTCCTCTCGCGGATGGCGAGCGCCCGCCTGTACGCCGCCTCGGCCCCGGCGTCATTGCCGAGGACGTGGTCGATCGTGGCCAGGTTGTCCAGGGTGGCCGCCACGCCCGGGTCGTCGGGGCCGCGGAGCTTCTCGGTCAGGGCGAGCGAGCGCTCGTAGAGCGGCCGCGCCTCGGCCAGCTTCCCCTGCATGTCGTAGACGCAGGCGAGCGTGTTGAGGCTCGCCGCGAGCTCCGGGTGCTCGGCACCGAGGGCCTCCTCGCGGATGGCGAGGGCCGACCGGGCGAGGCGCTCCGCCTCGGCTCCCTCCCCCGCGGCGCAGAGCACCCAGGCGAGGTGATCGCGCGTCGTCGCCAGCCGCGGATCCGACTCGCCGAAGGCCCGCGCCTCCCCCTCGGCCGCCCGGAGGCGTCGCTCGGCCTCGTCGAGCCGGCCCTGCTTGAACGCGGCCCAGCCCGCGTCGTGCTCGGACTGCCAGTCTGCCCCCCGGGCCTCGGCCGTCGCCAGGATGGCCGAGGCCCCGAGCAGCATCGTCATCAGCCTCGCCGTCGCCTTGCGATTCATCGCGGTCTCCTCGTGTGAAAGTCCTCTCCGCGCGGCCCAGCCCGCGCGGCGCGCGTCGTCTCTCCCGGCGATGATTCCGGCGTCAGTCCCTCGGGCTCAGCCAGGGCTTCGCCAGCGGGATATTCCGCCCGGTGGACCAGTCGCGGTGGTTCGGGCCGACGAAATGGCCGGCGCCCGAGGGCCGCGTCGCGGGGCGGGCGCTGTAGCGGGGGGGCGCGCCGAAGTAGGTCGGGGCGGGTGCCGCCTGCCGGGGAAGGGTCTCCGGGCCCGGGTAGGCGTAGTAGCCGTAGCCGTAGTAGCCGGGGGCGTAGACGTAACGCGGGCTCGGCATCTCCGCGGCCGCGGGCGGTGCCACCGCCACCGGTTGGGCGGGCGCCTGCGGCACGAATTCGAGCGGGACGGCGAATGCGGCCGACGGCTCGGCCGGGTCGGCGAGGCCGGTGATCTGGAAGGCGACCTTCGCCCCGGACCGCGGGACGTTCGCCAGGCCGATGGCGAGGTCGAGGGACCCGTCGGCCGCGCCCAGTTGCCGCGTGAACCACGGCGTGTCGGGGACGTTGGGATGGTAGAAGGTCGCCGTCGCCCGGAGCGTCGAGGCGCCGAGCGGCGTCCCCGCGCTGTCCCGGGGGAAGACGCGAACCCCGGTGGGGTAGAAGAAGACCTCGAACCGGTGCCGCGAGGTCTCGGCGAGGAGGCCGCCCCGCGCGGATCTTGAGGGCGCCTCCCCTTCCTGCGCGTCGACCTCGCCGACGCGACCGTAGGCCCCGGCGCCCGCCAGGGCGACGGCGCCCGCGAGCGCGATCCACTTCAGCGCCGGACGCATTGTGCTCACCTCATTCGTTCGGGATAGACGCATCGGTCCATTCCCGGTGCGAAGGCGAGCCCAAACCTCGCGCCCCAGGGATATCAGGTCGTTGTTCCGGGCGCCGGCCGCAAGCCTCGCCTGTCGGGGCCCTGCGGGCACGGTGCATCAAGCCGAGTCGAGCCTGTTCCGGGATGTCACCTCCGAAGGCTGAGCGGATGGGCGAGTTGTTGCGGCGCGGCGGGCGGCCGCGAGGTGCCCGCCCGTGCGACGTCGCGTCGCGCGCCCCGGTCGAAGTGGAGATCGGCAAGCCTACGGCGCGGTCGTGCGCCGATCAAGGAGGGAGCTTCGGGGCGACACCGTTCATCGCGGCACGCTCCCCGCCCCCGCGCCCGCCGCGGCATTCGGCCCGACCGCGGATGATGCGTAGTCGGCGACGACGACGGTGACGTCGTCGTGCGGGGACCCGTCGGCGCGGACCTCCGCCCGGCGCCCGATGAGCCGCTCGACCAGTTGGGCCGGACCCGCCCCGGCCCCCGACGCGAGGATCGCGGGGAGTTCGTCAGCGCCCCAGAGCTTCCCCGCCGGATCCGAGACCTCGATGAGGCCATCGGTGAACACAAGCAGCCGACCCGCCGGATCGAGCTCGACGTCCGCCTCGGATGCCGCGAGGTCCGGCATGATGCCCAGGAGCGGCATCGTCGGGCCGAGTTCGCTCACCGTGCCCGACGGCCCCAGCAGGAGCGCCGCGGGGTGGCCGGCGCTGGCGTAGCGAAGCCGGCCGGAGCGTGCCTCGAACCAGCCGAAGAAGGCGGTGGCGAAGTGCTCCTCGGGGAGTTCCCGGCAGAGCCGCCCGTTCAGCCGCGCCAGCACCTCACCCGGCCCGGGCGCCTCGTCCGCCTCGCGCCAGACGATCGCCCGGACCATCGCCGTGTGCAGCGCCGCGGCGACGTTGTGGCCCGAGAGGTCGGCCACGAGCAGCGCGACCCGGTCGCCCGAGAGCGGCCGGACGTCATAGAGGTCGCCGCCGACGGGGCCGGCCGGCACGCAGCGCCCGGCGACGCGGACGCGGCCCAGCTCCAGCTCGGGGGGCGGCAGGAGGTGGGCCTGCACCAGCCGGGCCACCTCCATCTCCCGGCGCTCGGCCTCCGCCCGCTCGGCGAGCGCCCGCGACATGGCGTTGAACTGCCGGGCAAGCGCCCCCAGCTCGTCGCCGTTGGGCGAGGCGACCTCCACCCCCAGCCGACCCCGTTCCAGCGCGCGGACCGCCCGGGAGATGCGCCGGATCGGGCGGAGCACCGCATGACGCATGACGACGTTGACCGCGCCGAGGAGCAGGACCCCGGCGCCGAGGAACCAACCGACCTGGCTCCGGAGGTTTGCCCGGACGTGGTCGCGCACCGCGCGCGTCGACTCGGCCACGACGACGCGCCGCGGGCCCGCGGCCGCCACGCGGATCAGGAACGAGTCGTCGCCGATGCGGCGGGTCCAGAAGCCGTCGCCCAGGCCGGCCAGGCGGGCCGGATCCATCGGCCGCCGCGCATGCTCCGCGGCGCTCGCCACGACCCGACCCCCCGCGTCGACCACGGCCACCTGATGCTCCGGCGAGGCCGATGCATCGCTTGCGTGGCAGAACGCATGCAGGAACGGCCCGAAGCGCCCGGATGTGCCGAACGAGCGGTACGCCGCCTCGACGAACCGCGCCTCCTCGTCGAGCCGGGCCCGCAGCAGCGCCAGCCCCGTCGCCTCCTGGCGCCGCCACTCCCAGGCGAGCGACGCCACCAGGATCAGGACGAGGATCAGGTTGATGGGCAGGACGAACTTGTACCGGAGCGTCATCGCCTACAATACCGTGTTTGGAGGATGAGCCGACTCCGGCCCGGTCCGCCGCCCGCCTTGCCCGGCCTGGCCCCGAGGGATCGCCGCGCTGCGGGGCTCAAGATCGCAACGGAGGTCTCCGCCGAGGTTTGGCCGGGGGGCGGGCGGCGGGCCGGGCCGGAGTCGGTCACCGGGACCGGCGCCGTTCCTATCCGTGGTGGCCGCCCGCCCCGTCGGTACCCGTCATGCGGCCCGCCTGGCCGAGCATGGCCCGCATCTGCCGGATCTCCGCGGTCTGGGTGGTGATGATGTCCGTGCCCAGGCGTCTCAGGCCGGGGTGGGAGGCGTTTGCCAGGAGGCCCTCGGCGTCCTGGACGGCCTGCTCGTGATGGCCGACCATCTCGGCGAGGAACGCCCGGTCGAACGCCGGTCCCCGCAGCGAGCGGAGCCCGGCCAGCATGGGCACCTCCTCGGCGGCGATGCGCGGCCGGAACCCGCGGATGCCGTAGCCGGCCGACAGCCAGGCCTGCATCTGCCCGATCTCACGGGCCTGGGCCCGGACAATCCCGCGGGCCAGGCCGAGGACCTCCGGGCTCTCCGAGTTCCGCAACGCCTGCCGCGCCATCCGGATCGCCATGTCGTGATGGCCGATCATGTCGCGCATCCATTGCACCTCGAACCGCGCCGTCCCGCGGTCGACCGCCGGGCCCCGGGCCGCGCGGACGACGCGGCCCGGTTGCACCGTCGGCGTCGCCAGCTCGGCCGGCGCGCCCAGGGCCAGGCCGCTCAGCGCCAGCCGGCCCTCCAGGGCGTCGAAGCCTCCGGGGCGGAATGCGTTGCTCTTCCTCATGGCCGTGCGCGCTCCCCTGTTCACTCGTGGTGCTGGTGGTCGTGCTCGGCCGCGGCCCCCGGCTTCACGCCGCCGGAGAGGTACTTGTCCGGGTCGGCCTGGATCGGCTCCAGGCAGCCCTTGCAGCAGATGAAGGTCGCCTGGTCGCCGCGGGAGACCTTGAGCGGGCCGCCCATCGAGTCCAGCTCCTCGCCGCTCACGGGGCAGAGCTTGAGCGCGCCGATCGCCGCCCGATCGGCCTCGGTCGCCTTGGTCACCGCGATCTCGGCCGCCTTGGCGAAGGCGAACGGCACGGTGAATGTGGCGGTCGGCTCCGCCGAGTCGGCGAGACCCTCGAGCCGGAACGCAACCTTGGCGCCCTCCGCGGGGACTTTACTGAGATCGATGGCCAGCTCCAGCGCCTCGGCCGGGTGCCCGGGATGGGATGGCGCCGCGCGGAGCGGCCGGCTGAACCAGGGCTTGTCGGGCAGATTCGGGTGGTAGAACGTGGCCGACGCGGCGACGCGCGACAGGTCCACGGGGTGTGACCGACGAATGATGTGGTTCGCGGCCCCTCCGGACTCGCTTACGCCGCCACCGGGTATCCCTCCCGGCTGAGCCTGCCCCAGAACTGCTCCCAGCGACCCGTCGTGTACGTCAACGCTCT